>JAFXZJ010000025.1 GCA_017541305.1 Clostridia bacterium
TGAGTAAGGAGCATTCGTCTTCACTGTAACAGTGTATTCATCGTCGACAGTAACATCTTCAATAAAGTTGACGATATAGGAGACAGCTGCGGAGTTGCGAGCACGATCCAGAGAGAACTTGACGTCTTCTGCCGTCAGATCCCGCCGCCCGATACATTATGCGTAAATCAAATCTTCGTTTACGATCTCAATTGCCCTGTCCCGGATGTTGTTCATACGCTGCACCCATAGCATTTGATTCTGTGATTTGAGCTGTTCGGTAACGCCCTCACGGGCAGCCAGTTGCTTTACCAGCTCAAGAAACATTCTCTCCGCCTGATCGTTCAGATCGACCAGATAACCGTTCAGCTTGCCGGTGATCTGCAGCTCCGTGTACAGCGCCTTGCGGTGCTGCTGGAGATAACGGAGATGCCGCTGGCCCCATACGCCGATGGGACGTTGTTCTTCATCGGGGAGCTTCAAGCAGGGAATGTAATAATCGCCTTGCAACTCGTACCAAAGCCCGTTCTTCTCGTCGTAAATGTACTTTTCCATGATGTAATCCTCCAAATAAGATTGATTCCTGCAATTCAATCATTCTGGCTGATTACAAAAGCCCGAAGGGAGGCAACTTCCTTACGAAGTGCCTCCCCAGGGGGTGGCAAAACTTTTGCATCCTCAGATCTTCACTCTTACCGCGAAGCCCGAAGGCCAGAAGTAAAAGTTCGTCTGATTCTGCTTTGGTGGAGGCGAGGAGAGTCGAACTCCTGTCCGAAAACCTGTTTACTTGAACTTCTACGAGCGTAGTCGGCGCATTAAGTCTTTCGTTGCCGCACGCCCACCGACGGGCTTACGGTTCCGGCAGCCTCAAGATCCCGCCGCAGGTGAGGCAAGCCTGCGGTTGGTTCCCCACATTGATGACGCCCGTATCCACAGTCGTGGGCAACTATGGGCGGACGGTAGGGCCGTTAGGCCGCTACGGGCATATAGCTGTTGTTGTCAGTTATATTTAAAGAATTTCCCGTTTTTTACGAAGCACGGGGCTTCGGCTCGCTTATCAGGCACCCATGATCCCCGTCGAAACCATTTACGCCCCCGTATTTTCGGCTAAGCCGGATAAAGCATTGATTATTATACACCAATTAAAGATAAAATCAACCTTTTTCAAAAAAAGTTCTTGACTCTGACGCAGCGTTAGGGTTTATAATGACCGCATAAGGAGGTGAGCGGCATGATGACCGTGCACGAGGTGAGCGCGCTGACGGGCGTGAGCATACGCGCGCTGCACCATTACGACGCGATAGGGCTTTTAAAGCCCACGGCCGTGACGGAGGCGGGCTATCGGCTGTATGACGATGAGGCGATTGCGCGGCTGCATGAGATAATGCTCTTTCGTGAGCTCGATATGCCGCTTAAGGATATCGCGGCGATGATGGACAGCCCCGGATTCGACCGAAGGGCGGCGCTTTACGATCAGCTCGAGCTGCTTAAGTTACGCCGCGAGAGGCTGACAAGGCTGATCGCGCTGACCGAGGACATGATAAAAGGAGGAAACGGAATGGATTTTTCGGCATTTGACGATTCGAAGGAAAGGGAATACGCGGCCGAGGCCAGGAAGCGCTGGGGCGATACCGCCGCGTGGAAGGAATATGAAGCGAAGGAAGGCGCCCGCACGAATGATGAAAGGCGATCGGCCGAGGATGGGCTGACGGATATCTTTAAAGGATTCGGCGGGTTAAGGGCGCTTGCTCCCGACGATCCCGCTGTGAAGGCGCAGGTCAAAAAGCTTCAGGCGCACATCACGGCCAACTGGTATGAGTGCACGGATGCGATCCTCTCCGGCCTTGGTAATATGTATTCGGGCGACCCGCGGTTTAAGGAGAATATCGACCGCGCAGGCGGCGAAGGCACGGCGGAGTTCGTTTCAAGGGCGATCGACGCATACCGCAGATGAATCAAAACCGGCAGGCCGTGGACCTCGGCCTGCCGACATGTTTTTATGAGATCACCTGAATTTGGCTGTATAGTGATATACGCCGTTCAGCTTACCGTTCACTGCAGCGTCTTCATTCAGATGGAAGAGCTCGAGATCGGGATCGGTCGAGACAAGATTCCCTTCCCCGTCGTACCAGCCGAGGAAGCCCGCATTGAAACTCTCGTCGCATTTGGCGGTGATATAGAGCTCGGGATAATGCGTCATATCGCCCATTCGCGTTCCGATCGTGCCGCCGCCCTCGGCGTCGAGTATCAATTCAAAGTCCCAACCTTCTGCATTCACCGGGCCGTAGGGAACGGCGATCCAGTCGATATGCTTGAGCCACGCTTCACAGGTCTGGAGCATCGAGGTCCTTATCGGATCGGGATAGAGCCATTCCGTGCCGGTGAGATATACCCCTCTTGTCAGCGGGCAGCCGGTGAGATCGACAGTGCCGGCGTTATAGTCCTCTATCACTGCGTATTCCAGTCTTTCACAGCCTGAAAGATCGATGTTTCCGCCCAAATTCATGTTTGATACGAACGCTGTGAAATCAGTCAGATATCCATCCTCATCCCACTGTGCAATGGGATGCACCTCGCCAAAGTACTCATAGCACCACGTCCCCGGATCCTCGGGGTTGTAATCGGGATTGAGCTTTACTCCGTTCGTTCTGCCGCTGTGATCCGCATTTTCCAGAAAACTCAGCACCGCACCGCAATCGTGCTCGTTTAGCTTTTCCTTTTCGGGACACACGACTCGTATCTTCGGCTCCTCCGTCACCGCGGGAGCTTCCGAAGCCCGGGGAGCGAAAAAGCTCACCGAGCCTGCGCCGTCGGCGTCCGTCTCAAAATACAGCTCCTGTGCAAGCAGCACGCTCTTTTCCCCGTCCTCTGCGTCAACGGTAAACACTATGCGGCTGTATTGACCGGGAAGAAGCCCTGTTTGTGCCGAATACACCCCACCGGAGCAGGTCGCTTCAGCGCAGTTGGGGCGCTGCGACGACGATTCAGGATAGAACCACAGCTTGCCCTCGCGCGAGGTGTTGGCAACAAAGCTGCACTTTACAATATTCTCTCCGTAGCTGTCGATCCTGAATCCGTTCGCTGAAAGGGGGATGGTCTCGGGAGCCTGCTGAGGCAGGAGATACCTGCCCGCAAGGAAGCAGAGCACGCCGAAAACCAGGCAGGCCGCCGCCGTGATAAGCGCCCTTGCGGTCCGCGGCTTTTTTGTTTTGGGTATCTCGGGCGCATGCAGTACGATGGGTTCCACGCGCACCTCCCTGCCCGTGAGCTCGTCAAGGCTCATGCCGAGCACGTCCGAGAGCCTTATGAGCTTGTCGGAATCGGGCATACACTCGCCGTTCTCCCATTTGCTTATCGACTGACGGCTGACTCCGAGCTTATCCGCAAGCTCGTCCTGTGTGATACCAAGCTCCTTTCGCCTCTTGATCAAAGATTCGTTGAATACCATGTGAACACCTCTCTTCTTTCTTTGGAGGATCCCTGCCTCCGATGGGCAGATAATAGCATCATTGCACGTTCGTTTTCAACCAATTACGCTTACCAATTGCGCCCGTGTGGGTTGCGTTTGCGTTTTTTGGGCAAATCAGCCCCTTTTAAGCCGCCCTAAGACGGCTGAGCGGATAAGGCAAAGGGGAAGGCTCATGCCCTCCCCTGTTCTTTACCTGTATTTATCTTCCTTTTGCCGCTGCTCGATCTGACGCTTGGCGTCGCGCTCGGCGATATCGTGCCGCTTATCATAGAGCTTCTTGCCCTTGGCGACGGCGAGCTCCATTTTGACCAGCCCGTCGCGGATGTAGAGCGAGAGCGGGATGAGGCTGTAGCCGTCCGCCTCGGAAAGCGCCTTGAGCTTTAATATCTCGCGCTTGTGGAGCAGGAGCTTGCGCTCGCGGAAGGGATCGCGGTTGAATATGTTTCCCTGTTCATAGGGGGAAACGTGCATGCCCACGACGTACGCCTCGGCGTTTTTCACCTTGACGTAGGAATCCTTGATATTCACCTTGCCGGCTCTGATGGATTTTACCTCCGTACCGACCAAAGCAAGGCCTGCCTCATAGGTATCCTCTATGAAGTAATCATGTCTTGCTTTGCGGTTTTCGGAAATATTCCTTACGCCTTTCTTGATTGGCATATACCGTTTCTCCTAAAATAGAAACAGGCACAGAGCCGCGTTTATTCACGGCGCTGTGCCGATTATCTGCTTATCCTATCAGAAGATATAGCGAACAGCCTCGATCATGGCGCTCGTCTGAGCGGGGGTGAACCACTTTTTGAAGGCGGGCATGAGCAGCATGAGCAGAGCGAGCACAGCAACGATGATGGCAAAGATCACGGTGAGCTTCTGAAGCTGCTTTTCACGGCTGGCCTTCTTGCCCCTGGTGGTCAGAGCGGTGGTTTCGCCGCCGAACGCTCCGCCAAGGCCGGAGCTCTTGGATTCCTGCGCCAGAACGACGATAACGAGTATCACGGCTGCGATGAGCAGGAGAAAATTGACGATGATTTCAAAGATTTCCATGGTTGTTTCCTTTCAAAATATCAACTGCAACGGCAATTATACCACCTTGAAAGCATAAATGCAAGCACAAATATGCTTTTTTTGGCATAAGCGGCGGTATATTTATTCGGGAAGGCGCTCGATCAGACTGTCCTCCGTCATCTCGGCGGGCTTTTCAAGACCCATCATATCGAGCAGCGTGGGCGCGATATTGCCGAGCTTGCCGCCGTCCCTGAGCTTGACGTGCTCATAGTCGGGAGCGACATAAATAAGAGGCACGGGGTTGGTCGTGTGCGCCGTCATGGGTTTGCCGTTCTCCTTCATCGTCTCGCAGTTGCCGTGATCGGCGGTGATGAGGCAGGAGCCTCCCTCGCCTATCATCGCGTTGACGAGGCGGCCGACGCATTCGTCCACGGTGTGCACGGCCTTTATGACCGCGGGCGGGACGGCGGTGTGACCGACCATATCGGGGTTGGCGAAATTGAGCACGATAAGATCGTATTCATGCTTCCTGATGACGTCCACGGCCTTATCGGCGATGTCGTACGCGCGCATCTCGGGCGCAAGATCGTAGGTCTCGACCTTGGGCGAATCGAAAATGAAGTGATCCTCTCCCTCGCTCACCTCGTCGGTGCCGCCGTTGAAGAAGAACGTGACGTGGCGCTTCTTTTCGGATTCGGCGATGCGCAGCTGATTGAGGCCGTGCTTGGAAACGTATTCGCCAAGGAGATTTTCGTGATGGATGGGGCGGAAGGCGATATCGGCCCTGCCGTCGAAATCGTCGCGGTAGAGCGTCATGCAGACGTAATAGGTCTTGATATAGCCGCGCTCGCGCACGAAGAAATCGTAATCCTCGAATATGAACGCCTCGGTGATCTCGGTGGGACGGTCGGTGCGGAAATTGAAGAATATCACGCTGTCGTTCTCGTTAACGACGGCGATGGGCGCGCCGTTTTCGGTGATAACCGCGGGAAGCATGAACTCGTCCGTTTTGCCGTTGGCATAGGAATTCTCGATCGCGGTGATGGGATCGGGCTCGAAAACGCCCTTTCCGTCGACGATCGCGTCATAGCCGGTCTTGACGCGCTCATAGCGCTTGTCGCGGTCCATGCCCCAAAAGCGGCCCTGCACGGTGGCGATGCGGCCGACGCCTATCTCGGCGCATTTATCCATGACCTCCTTAAGGAAGCCCGCGCCGGAGGTGGGCGGCGTGTCGCGCCCGTCCATGAAGCAGTGGATATAGACCTTTTTAAGGCCGTTTCGCCTGGCAAGCTCGAGCAGCGCGTAAAGGTGGCCCAGGCGGGAATGGATGCCGCCGTCGGAGCAGAGGCCCAGCAGATGCAGGGCGGAATCATGCTCGCGGCAGTTTTTCACAGCAGCCAGGAAAGCGGGATTTTCAAAGAAATCGCCGTCGTTTATGGACTTGTCGATGCGGGGGAAATCCTGGAACACGACGCGTCCCGCGCCGATGTTCATGTGGCCCACCTCGGAATTGCCCATCTGCCCGTCGGGCAGGCCCACGTCAAGGCCGGATGCGCCGATAAGGGTGTGGGGATATTTCTTCCAGAGCGCTCTGATGTTGCGGATGCCGTCGATGAGCACCGCGTTGTCTTCGGGATCCTCGCGGTAGCCGAAGCCGTCTAATATGAAAACTGCAGTGGTTTTTTTCATTGGATCAAACGATTTTCCTTTCGGGGATATGCCGCGGCACGAGGCTTTTACGCCTCATGCCGCGTATTGATTCTGATCAGTCGAGGACTACGTGCGAGAAGTCCACGGGCTTGAGGCTTGCGCCGCCGATAAGGCCGCCGTCGATATTCTCCATGGACTTGAGGCCGTGGGCGTTCTTGGCGTTCATGGAGCCGCCGTAGAGTATGCGGACCTTCTTTGCGGCTTCGCAGCCGTAAAGCTCGCAGTAAACCTTGCGGATGGCGCCGATGGTGCGGTCGGCCTCCTCGTCGGAGGCGGTCTTGCCGGTGCCGATAGCCCAGATGGGCTCGTAAGCGATCACGACGGGAGCGGCTTCCTCGGCGTTAAGGCCTTCGAAAGCGGCCTTGACCTGACCGGCAAGGAACTCGTCGGTAACGCCGGCTTCGCGCTGCTCGAGGGTCTCGCCCACGCAGACGATGGGAACGATGCCCGCGGCCAGCGCTGCCTTGATGCGGGCGTTGACGGAGCAATCCGTCTCGCCGAAGTACTGGCGGCGTTCGCTGTGGCCGATGATCGCATACTCAACGCCGAGCTCCTTGAGCATATCAGCGCTGATCTCGCCGGTGAAGGCGCCCTTTTCAGCCCAGTGGATGTTCTGAGAGCCGAGCTTTACGTTGCTGCCCTTGATTATGGGAGCGACGAAGGGGATATCGATGAAGGGCGGGCAGACGACCACGTCGGCCTCGGCGTCCTTAACGAGGGGCAGAAGCTCGGTGACGAGCTTTTCGGCCTGGGTGGGGGTCATGTTCATCTTCCAGTTGCCCGCGATGAGCTTTTTGCGGCAGGGCTTGTCGCAGAGCGCCGCGACGCCGGGAAGCACCTTGCCCTCAAGGAACTCGAGGGAAGCGCCTCCGCCGGTGGAGATGTGATCCATCTTGGCGCCCAGACCGAACTTGTTGACCGCGGATGCGGAATCGCCGCCGCCGATGATGGTGATGCCGGCGCAGTCGGCGCAGGCCTGAGCCACGGCCTTGGTGCCCTCGGCAAAAGCGTCCATCTCGAACACGCCCATGGGGCCGTTCCAGACGACCGTCTTGGCTTCTTTGATGATATCGCCGTAAAGCTTGGCGGTCTCGGGCCCTATATCAAGGCCCTCAAAGCCGTCGGGCATGGCGTCGAAGGGGACGACCTTACGCTCGCAGTCCTCGGAGAATTCCTTGGCGACGACGCAGTCCACGGGAAGAACGAGCCTTACGCCCTTTTCCTTGGCGGTCTCCATAAGGGACTTGGCAAGATCGATGCTGTTCTCATCCAGCAGGGAGTTGCCGATATTGAGACCCATCGCCTTATAGAAGGTGTAGCTCATGGCGCCGCCGATGAGCAGCGTGTCGCACTTGTTGAGCAGGTTGGTGATGACGCCGATCTTATCCGCGACCTTCTTGCCGCCGAGTATGGCGACGAAGGGCCTGTCGGGATTCTCGAGCGCCTTGCCCATGAAGCCCAGCTCCTTTTCGATAAGGAAGCCGCAGACGGCGGGCAGATAATCGGCAACGCCGGCGGTGGAGGCGTGAGCGCGGTGCACGGTGCCGAACGCGTCGGACACGTAGATATCGGCATAGGAGGCAAGCTTCTTGGCGAATTCGGGATCGTTCTTCTCCTCCTCGGCATGATAGCGGAGGTTCTCAAGCAGCACTATCTCGCCGTTCTTGAGCGCTTCGACCTTGGCCTTGGCGTCCTCGCCGATGATATCGTTGGCGAAGGTGACCTTGACGCCGGGAAGCAGCTCGGCAAGCCTCTTTGCCACGGGAGCAAGGCTCATCTCGGGCACGAACTTGCCCTTGGGACGGCCCAGATGGGAGCAGAGGATGACCTTAGCGCCCTGCTCAACAAGATACTTGATCGTGGGCAGCGCGCCCAGGATGCGGCTCTCGTCGTCGATGTGCAGCTCTTTGTTGAGGGGCACGTTGAAGTCCACGCGCACGAGCACGCGCTTTCCGGCGACGTTGATGTCCTTAACAGTCATTTTGTTCATGGTGTATTCCTCCGTAGTAATAATGATTCTAAGTTAAAAGTTCTGAGTTCAAAGCAGAACTGTCAATTAGCGTTCGTAAGCTTTCGCAGTATGTCCCCCGGCTTTACGGGCTCGGGGCAGGCAATTACAAGCCTTTCTTTGGGGTGCGGCGCGGAATCGCGGAGCTCGCCCTCCTCGTTTCGGATAGCGGTCACATTGAACGAGCGTGAAACGTCGCCCGGCGCGAGGATATTGAGGCTTTCGCCCGGCTTGAAGTTGTTGCGCTGCTCGATAAGGGCTTCGCGCTTGGCTTCGTCATAATCGAGCACGACGGCGGATATCTTCGCCTCCTGCGTGTAGCCCCCGGTGCGGTATTCCATGAGCTCGCCCGGATTCTCGCCATAGAGGATATTCAGGCTCCTCTCCTTCCCATACGTGCCGCCGCGGCATTTTTCGCTCTCGCGGAAGGCGAAGCCCGTGGTGTAGGGCCTGTGGGAAAGGCGCTGAAGCTCCGTCATCACGGTTTCGATGGGCGCTCCGTCAAGCGCCATGCGATAGGCGTTCGTGGCCGTTGCGACGTAGAGTATGGATTTCATCCTGCCCTCTATTTTGATGCAGGAAACGCCCGCGTCCTCTATCTCCTTAAGGTACGGCGCAAGGCACATATCGCGCGAATTCAATATGTAGCTGCCGGACTTATCCTCCTCGAGAGAGAACCATTCGCCATTCTTGCCCGCCTCGCGGAAATCATACTTCCAGCGGCAGGGCTGCACGCATTCGCCCCGGTTGGAATCGCGCCCGTCGATGTAATTGGAGAGCAGGCAGCGGCCGGAATAGCTGACGCACATTGCGCCGTGGACGAACATTTCAAGCTCGAGCTCATCCGGTATGCGGGAGCGCAGCCGGGATATCTCTGAAAGCGTGAGCTCGCGGGCGAGCACTATCCTTGAAACGCCCTGATCATACCAGAATTTTGCCGCTTCGGAATTGAGCGTGTTTGCCTGCGTTGACAGATGCAGGGGCAGCTTGGGCGCGATGCGGCGGCTGAGCGATATCACCGCCGGATCGTTCACTATAAGCGCGTCCGCACCCGATCGTTTAAGCCCCTCGAGGGTGGCTTCAAGCTCGGGGATATCGTCGTCGCGTATGAACGAATTCACGGTAACGTAGACCTTGACGCCGCGCTCATGCGCATAGGATACCGTGTCGGGCAGCGTTTCAAGGCTGAAATTGTCCGCAAGGTTCCTCAGTGAAAAGGCGTTCAGACCCAGATACACCGCGTCCGCGCCATAGCGCACGGCGGTGAGGAACCTTTCCGTATTGCCCGCGGGGGCCAAAAGCTCAAGCTTGGACATGGCGTTAATTGTTCCCCCACAGCGGCCTGTACTTTTCGACGTTGGCGGTGTGTTCCTCGATCGTCTTTGCAAATACCAGCGCGCCGGTGGCGGGATCGGTCAGGCAGAAGAAGTAGTAGCCCTCGTCCATGAACTCCTCGTCGGGATAGAGCGCGGCCTCGATCGCCGCCATACCGGGATTCGATATGGGACCGGCGGGCAGGCCCTTGTACCTGTAGGTGTTATAGGGCGTGTCGGTATCGAGCTCCTCCTGCGAGAATTCGATGCGGTTGCTCTTGAGCACGTAGCCCAAGGTCGCGTCGGAATGCAGCTCCATATCGTTGTTGAGCCTGTTGTGGAATACCGCGGAGACCTTTGAGAAGTCGAAGGGCTTGGCCTCCTTTTCGAGCATGGAGGCGAGTATGACTATCTCGTCGACATCTATCTCCAATTCCTCGGCGCGCTCGGCGTACTTCATGTTATAGATCTCGTTGAAGCGGGTGAGCATCTTGTCGATGACCTCCTCCTCCGTGGCGTCCTCGAACACCTCATAGGTATCGGGGAAGAGGTAGCCCTCGAGCATGTAAATGCGGCCGTCGCGGCCCTCGTCGACTATGTTCTTGACGAACCAGTATTTTTCGGCGAAGGATTTCGCGTCGGTACACAGCTCGAGGAAGCGGTCGGTGGAGGGAAGAATGCCCTGATCGACCAGCTTTTTGGCTATGGCCTCGGCCGTCATGCCCTCGGAAACGGTGAATTTGACCGTGTTGCGCGGGGGATTGCCCGAGCAGATTATATCGACGATCTGGCCGATATCCATATTGCGGGAGAGTATGTATTTGCCCGCCTTGAGGTTGGATGAACGGCCCAAAAAGTCAACGTACACCTTGAAAATCGCCTTGTTGGCAATGAGCCCCTTTTCGCCTTCGCCGCCCGCCTCGTAGAGTATCTTGGCTATGGCGGACGCGCCGCTGCCCTTGGGGATCTCGACTATTATGGGGGTCGCGTCATTGGGATCCACGGGACGGAAGAATTTGTTAACGGCGAATTTGACCGCGAAAATCACGGCAAACACCGTAAGGGCGACCGCTATGATGCCCGCGAGGAACGGTGAAAGCCGCCTCCACCAGCGCTTGAGCGCGGGATGCTTCTCGCCCTGCTGCGCGCGCCTTACGGCCTTGGGCGCGGGCTCGTCGACGATCTTCACCTTGCCGGTGCTCTCGATCTCCGGCGGCTTGCGCACAACGGGGAATTTGGCCGTTTCATAGAATTTTTTTGCGTTGTTCCCGCCGTCGTCCGGCTTTTCGAACTGCTTGCTGAAAATGTTCATTTCGGCTCCTATAAGCTTTATTCGGGTATGCCCAGGTCGAGCCCGACCGCGTCGGCAAGTATCTTATAGATATCGCCCACCATGCGTCCGAGCATGTATTCCGCTATCAGGTATTCCGAAGCGGCTCTGTCC
The DNA here is from genome assembly GCA_017541305.1 of Clostridia bacterium. Taxonomy (GTDB): domain Bacteria; phylum Bacillota; class Clostridia; order Christensenellales; family CAG-138; genus UBA3857. The sequence continues at coordinate 10,929 of JAFXZJ010000025.1, forward strand.
ATCTGCAGGAGCTCGCCCAGCTTCTGCAGCTTTTCCATGAGCTCGCCGTCCTCCGCGCCGCCCACTATCGCCGCCTGCGCCTTGAGCTGCAGGCTCTTGTATTCCTTAAGAAGGTTTTTGGTCATGTCGTCGCGGATGTTTTCCCTTGCGGCGCAGAACCTTTTGTATTCCGGGCTTTCCTTTATCTCGCGGGCAAGCTCGTTCGCCTTGTCGTAAACCATTATTCCACCTCGATGACGGTAAGCATTATCAGCGGCACGCGCTTGGTCTTGGAATAAAGACTGCTCTTTATCGCCGACTTGACAAGCGTCTTCACCGTGCCCCATTCGGCTCTTGAGGATATCGCAAACGCCTGCGCTTGTTCCTTGGCGGCGGCCTTGGCCTCCTCGATGAGCTCCTCGGATTCCTTTGCGAACACGAATCCCTTTGATATGACCTCGGGTTCGGCCGCCAGAACGCCCGTTTCCTTATTGATCGCGATCATCACCGCGAATATGCCCTCCTGCGAGAGCAAGCGGCGCTCGCGCAGCACTGCGGAGCCTATCTCGCCCACGCCGCCCCCGTCCACGAGCACGTTGCCCGATACCACCGAGCCCGCGATCCTGCCGGAACGCTTGGACAGCTCGAGCACGCTGCCCGTTTCCATTACGAATATGCTGTCCTCGCCGAAGCCCAGAGATTCGGCAAGCCTTGCGTGGTGATAAAGATGCCTTGCCTCGCCGTGCACGGGTATGAAAAACCTGGGCGATATGACGCGCATCATGAGCTTGAGCTCCTCGCACCTTGCGTGGCCGGAAACGTGCACGTCGGCAAGACGGTCGTAGACCACGTTGGCGCCCCTTGAAAAGAGCTGATTTATCACCTTGCCCACGGCCTTTTCATTGCCGGGGATGGCGGACGCGGATATGACCACGGTGTCGCCCTTGCCTATGTTCAGCTTGTGGCTGGCGTTGGCCATGCGGAACAGGCCGCTCATGGCCTCGCCCTGAGAGCCCGTGGTGAATACGCACACGCGCTCGTCGCTGTAATTTTCAAGCTGCTCGACCTCGACGATCGCTTCCTCGGGGATCTTGAGTATCCCCTGCTCCATGGCGATGCGCACTATCATGATCATAGAGCGGCCCTGGAAGCAGAGCACGCGCCCGTGCTCTATCGCAACGTCGGCGATCTGCTGGATGCGATAGACGTTGGATGCGAACGTGGCGACTATCACGCGGCCTTCGGCCTGATCGAATACCTTTTCGAACGTGCCGCCCAGCGCCATTTCGGAGGGCGTATAACCGGGGAACTCCGCGTTGGTGGAATCCATCATGAGCGCCAGCACGCCGCGGCTGCCGTAATAAGCGAACCGCTCGATGTCTATGGGCTCGTTATCGACGGGGGTGTAGTCCACCTTGAAATCGCCCGTGTGTATCACAACGCCCACGGGGGTGGTCACCGCCACGGCCAGCGCGCCGGCGATCGAGTGGCCGACCTTTATGAATTCGACCTTGAAGCAGCCTATCTCGACCGTGTCGCCCGCCTTGACGCAGCGAAGGTCATAGGTCTTGACCTTCTGCTCCTCGAGCTTGTGCTCGATGAGCGCCAGCGTGAATTCCGAACCGTAGAACGGGACGCTGAATTTCTGTGCCGCAAAGGGCACCGCGCCGATATGATCCTCGTGTCCGTGCGTGATCACGAATCCGCGCACGCGGTCGAAGTTCTCCTCAAGATAGGTCATATCGGGTATCACAAGATCGACCCCCAGCATGTCTTCATCGGGGAATGACAGACCGCAGTCGATCACCATTATATCGTTTTCATATTCCAGGACGGTCATGTTCTTTCCTATTTCGCCGAGACCGCCCAGGGGGATTATTTTAAGCCTTGGGGCTTGCTTTTTTGCCAATGTGTTTATACCTCAATCATTCAATATTCATTATCCGCTTTTTCACTGCCGAGCGAGGCAAGCTTTGCTTCCGCTTCCTCCCACTGAGCATAGAGCTCGTCTATGTTTTTCCGTATCTCGTCCGCCTTTTTGGAAAGCTCGCCCGCCTTGACGTAATCGGACGAGTACGCGGGCGAGGCAAGCCGGGCGTTGATCCCGTCGAGCTCCGCCTCGGCCTCCTGTATGCGCTTTTCCGCGCGGGAGACAGCCGTTTTCGCCTTGTTTATATCGCTTTGGAGCTGCTTGCGCTCCCTGTATTCCACGGCGTTTGCGGAGAGCTTTTTCTCCTCCGCCGCCGTCTCGTCGCCCGCCTTCATCGCCTCGAGGCAGTCGTCATAGCCGCCTATGAATTCGCGCAGGCCAGAGGGCGTCATAAGGAATATCCTGTCCGCCAGGCGGTTGACCAGGTAACGGTCATGCGTGACGATCACCATGGTGCCGTTGTATTCATCCAGCGCGTTTTCGAGCGCCTCGCGCGAGGCGATATCCAGATGGTTGGTCGGCTCGTCCAGAAGCAGCAGGTTCGCCCTTGTGAGCATAAGCTTCAAAAGCTGCACGCGGGCCTTTTCGCCTCCCGAAAGGAGGCCTATTTTCTTTTCCACCTCGTCCCCGCGGAACAGGAACGCGCCAAGGGCGTTTCGGATGTCCTTATAGGAGATGGTGTTGAAATACTTGTCCCAAACCTCATTGAGCACCGTCTTGTCGGGATCGAGTGAGGCCATGGTCTGCTCGTAATACGCGGCCTCGATATGCGCGCCGAGCATGCACGAGCCCGCGCTGGGACGGAGCCTGCCCGCGATTATGTTGAGCAGGGTGGTCTTGCCGCAGCCGTTATCGCCCAGTATGAACACCTTTTCGCCGCGCTTGACGAGCATATCGGCATTGGCGAATACCTGCTTTGCGCCGAAGCTTTTGGCCAGGCCCTTTATTATTACCGCGTCGTTGCCGCCGCCCTCCTTGGCGGTGAACTTGAAGTGCATGGAGGCGGGATCGCGCTCGGGCTCGACCAGGGTCTCCTTTATGCGGTCGGCTGCCTTCTGCTTGTGGAAGGCCGTGACGAAGTTATGCTGCTGACCCCATCTGCGCTGCTGCTCCACCATGCCCTCTATGCGTCTGATCTCCTTCATTGCGCGAAGGTATCTGCGCATTTCAAGCTCGCGCGCGGTGGATCTGAGCTCCATATGCCGCGAATAATTGCCCTTGGACTTGTAAAGCCTCAGATCCTTCATCTCGATCATGCGGTTGGCGACCTTGTCGAGGAAGTATCGGTCATGCGAGATGACGATGAAAGCGCCCTTGTATGCGGATAGGAAATCCTCGAGCCATTCGATGGCCTTTATATCAAGGTGATTGGTGGGCTCGTCAAGCAGGAGCAGGTTCGCCCGTGACAGCAGGAGCCTTGCCAGCTGCGCCTTGTTGCGCTGACCGCCTGAGAAGAGCGCGATATCCTTTGAAAGCTCCTCCTCGGTGAAGCCGAGGCCCAGGAGGGTGGATCTTGTTCTTGCGCGGAACGTAAGGCCGCCCTCATCCTCGAAGCGCTCGCGGAGGCGGGATTGGCGCTCGATCAGCGCGTCGGTCGCTCCCTCGTGCTGAATGCGTTCGTTTATGGAATCGAGCTCGGATTCGATCGAGATGAGCTCCCCAAAGATACCCTCGACATAGGTATACAGCGAAACGCCCCGGGTATCGAGCGTCTGCTCCATCGAGCCGAGGCGCGTATCGCGCCCGATGGATATCATGCCCTCGTCATAGCTCTCGCGGCCCTCGAGTATCGCGAAAAGCGTGGACTTTCCGCAGCCGTTCACGCCGATGAAGCCTATGTGATCGCCCGGCTCCACCTCGAAGGAGATATCCTCGAAGAGCACGCGGGTGACGTAAGATTTTTTAAGTCCGTTAACGGATAATAAGGCCATTATAACCTCGATCAGATATTGATTATTACCGCGTCGACGCCCTCGTTGAGGGCAAGGCGGATCGTCGCGCCCGTGCCGGACGCAAGATCGCCCGAAAAGCCGCATATGAGCTTGGCGGCGTGCCTGACGAGAAAGCCGTTCCTGCTCTGAAAACAGCCGGGCGTGTATTTATCGGCCAGGGACACCACGGTGTGCGCCTCCTGCGCGCAGCGCCTTATTCGGGCGCCCGCACCGAAGCCAAACGGAAACACGCATACCAGCTCCATCCCCCTGCACCGCCTGCGCAGCTTGAGCACCGCCTCGGCCGCGTAAAGATCGACGCCGTCCGCCATGCCCGAAAGGAAGTAATCCGTCCCCTCGGAATAGGCTCTGAGTATGGCGTTCTCCAGTCTTGCCTTGAAGGCGGCGCAGCGCGGATCGCGCTCGTTGCGGCCCCAGGGGAGCTTTGCCTCCCTGTGCCCGGTGAAGCTGACCGAAAGCTCCCGCGGGAGCGAGTAGTTTTCGGGGCTGACGATATTCATCACAGCCCGCTTTCCGTATATCTGCCCCAGTCCCTGTGCATATAGCGCACGATGGGATAAGCCCTTCCTGTGAGCTCGCGGGGTATGCCGCGCCTTTCGGCCTCGGCCATGAACTCCGACAGTATCTCGGGAGTGCCGACGGTGCCTATGATGGGAAGGCCCGTACGCTCGGAGACCTCTCTTGTGATATCGAGCCCGTCGAAGAGATCCTTCACGCTGGTTTCATGCGAAAGATTGGTGTTGTTGAGTATTCCCGTGACCTTTAACCGGCTTACGCCCGTGATCTTGCCGATCATCTCGACGTTCTCATCCGCGCCCGAGGACAGCGGACGGCGGCAGTTTATGACGTACCAGACCTCGAAATTCTCGAGCTCCTTGAAATAGCCGTAATACTGCCCCATTGCGATGGAGCCGACGGGATCGCCGCCCACGTCGAATATGACCAGGTCGGAATTGTCGGAAAACACCGAGAATATCTCGGCGGGAATGGAGGGCACCTCCACGCCCGAGCTTGTAAAGTTCGGGGAGATGAGGCGTATGCCCGCGGCATTGAGCTCTGCCTTTCTTTCGGTGGAGCGGAAATAGGGATTGATCACGTCGATATCGACCAGAGTCACCTTTTCGCCCTTTGCCGCGGCCTCAAAGGCCATGTTGAGCGCCAGCTCGGTCTTGCCCGAGCCGAAGTTGCCTATTATTACGTAATAGCGTTTCATTTATGATCTCCATAGGCCGTCAGGCCTTATACTGCGCGATTATCCTCTCGGCCGCGCGCATACCGTCCACCGCCGCGGACACTATGCCGCCGGCGTAACCCGCGCCCTCGCCCACGGGATAAAGCCCGCGAAGCCTTGTGGCCTCGCCGTTTTCATCGCGGTTGATGCGCACGGGGGCGCTTGTGCGGCTTTCTACCGCGGTAAGCACGGCTTCGGGCATATCAAAGCCGCGAAGCTGGCGCGAGAACGCGCGAATGCCGTCCGCAACGCCGCGGTAAACGGTGCCGGGCAGGCACTTGCGCAGATCGCAGGGCTTTGTGCCGGGACGGTAGGTGGGCGTGACCGAAGTGAAGCCCTGGGGCGCGTCGCCGTTAAGGAAATCCACAACGCGCTCGGCCGGAGCGGTGTAATCCCCGCCGCCGAGCCTGAACGCGGCGCGCTCTATCTTTTCCTGGAACTCGACTCCGCAGAAGGGCGCTCCGCCCAGATCGGAGGGATTGATCTGCACGATTATGCCGGAATTGGCGTTTTCCGCGTCACGCGCGGCATAGCTCATGCCGTTGGTGACGACCTCACCCTCGTTCGAAGACGACGCCACAACGAATCCGCCGGGGCACATGCAGAAGGTGTAGACCCCCCTGCTGCCCGTCTTGCCGGTGAGCCTGTATTCGGCGGCGCCAAGGCGCGGATGCCCGGCATATCTGCCGAACTGCGCGCGGTCTATCACGCTTTGCGGATGCTCTATCCTGACGCCCACGGCAAAGGGCTTGGCGGTGATCTCCACGCCCATGTCGAACAGCATCCGGTAGGTGTCGCGCGCGGCCTGGCCGAGCGCCAGCACCACCGCGCAGCAGGGCAGCTTTTCATCGCCGTTGACGACGGCCGCGGTAACGCGCCCGTCCTCCGTCACAAGGCCGGTCAGCTTGGTATTGAAGCGGACGACGCCGCCCATATCCTCGATCGCCTTCCTTATATTATGGACGACCCTGCGCAAAACATCCGTGCCGACGTGCGGCTTGGCGTCGACGGTTATCCTTTCGGGCGCGCCGTATTTGACGAGCGTTTCGGCAACGAGCTCCGCACGCGCGTCCTTTATGCGGGTGGTGAGCTTGCCGTCGGAGAAGGTGCCCGCGCCTCCCTCGCCGAACATGATGTTGCTTTCGGGATCGAGCCCGCCGCCCGTCCAGAAGGAGTCCACCGACCGGCGGCGCTCCTCGATGGGCCTGCCCCGCTCGATGAGCGTGACGGCATACCCGCGTGAGGCAAGCGTGTGCGCGGCGAACAGCCCCGCAGGGCCCGCGCCTACGACTATCACGGGAGCGGGCTGGGGGATATCCCCCGTGACCTCTGCGATAACGGGCTTTTCGGGCGCCTTGACGACGGTCTTTGCAAAGCGCGCCGAGTGCTTGTTATAATCCTTATCGTCGATATCGAAGGTTGCCGAATAGATGAACCTGATATCGTTTTTATCCCTTGCGTCGAGCGAGCGCTTGACGGCGCGCACGTTCGTGATGCTCTCCGCCGGGAGGCGTGTGTCCGCCGATATGAGCAGCCTGAGCGTGGATTCATCCGCGTTGAAGGGCATGCTTAAGTTTCCTGCAAGAAGCTTCATAATGGTATTCCTTTATAGGTTCCCGTCCCCGTTCGTTTCGTTGAAATTGGGGAGTAATTCTATTATAACGCGCACCTTGTCGTGCAGCAGCGATACCTGCATATCGTCGAAGGTTGCGGGATCCTCGAACTTGTATTCAAGATCGAGATCGTATTCGCCGGGACCGCGCCCCGCAAGGTTGACGCTGATCTTGATATCCGAGCTGACAAAGCTGTTGATGAGCCTTGCCGGGCCGTAAAGCACCAGATCGGTATGAGTGAATTCGTAATCGCACGCAAGACCCGCTGCAAGACCCGTGAAGTTGATCGGGATATCGTAATAATGCTTGGTGACGTATCTGTCGCCCACGGTCACGACGAGCTGGATATTGTTCCTGTCGACGTCGTCGAGTATCACCGCGCCGCCGGGTATGCCGGTGAGCTTGAGCGTGTAGGTGTAATCGCCCGCGCTGTCGATGCCGCCGACCGAGATGGGCACGGAGCCTATGGTCTCAAGCCCGGCGAGCACGTCGGCCTCGGCCGCTATATCGAGGGTCGAAACGCTTAACGTCTCGCTCTGTATCTCATAGATATCGGGTATCTGATCGGTATCGGTGAGCTCATACAGGATATTTACGTGCTTGTGCGGGAGCACCCTCATCTGCACGTTGACGGAGGGTATGACGTTGGTGAACAGCGAATTGTCCATCTTGTTGCCGTTGTTGTCAAGCACGGTGAGCTCCATCGAGCGGGTGAACGTGGAGGTCAGCCCGTTGAGATCGATATAGCACACGGCGCCTTCGACGTTCTCAAGGTCGCTCCTGGCGCCCTCGAGCGGGATGCTTGTGGTGAAGAGCATGGGCTGATCGTGCCAGAAGCCCTCGGGCAGCCTGCCCACGAATTCGCAGGTGATGGGCACCGAGCGGCTTACGGTATCGTCCAGTGTGATGCTGATCCTGGACGGCTCTACCGAGATCACCTTGGCGTCGACGCCCACGGGATTGCACACCGCCTTTACCTCGAGCTCATAGGTGCCGGCGGAATAGATATTGTTGAGGCTGACCGTGGCGGTGATATCGTCGGCGGTGATCCTGCTTATCTCGGTAAGGGGGGCGGCTATGGTGACGTCGACCTTTTTGAGCACGTCGGAAATATTGCCGTAAACCGTGAGCTTTCGCGAGGTGATGTCCGCCTCGGAGCCGGATTCGAACTTGGGCGTGATGCCCGTTATGGTCTTTTCCCTGTCGGGATTCTGATTCATGAGCACGTAGCCCCAAAGGAACATCGCAAGGAGCAGCGAGAAGAACGCAAAGAGTATCTTCCTGAAAAGCGGATGCTTATACCAGCGCGTGCGCTCTTCGCCCGTGCCCGACGCAGCGTCGCGCTCGGCCTTTCGGCCTTGGGCGCGAATATGTTCACTATATTATTTATCAGACTTTCGCTTGCCGTTCTTCTTTTTGTGCCTGCCGTTCTTAGCTGCATCGTCTTCCGCCTCCTTTCCTTCTTCGATCGTGTTCTCGTCGTTCTTCTTGGTGTTGAACATAAGGAAGCCCTTGTTCTCGGAGGGGTTGAAGTGATCGTTGAGCAGCGCCTCGAGCGTGTCGTGATCGACGTGCCTGGTCAGCTTGCCGTCCTGCGAGAAGGAAATGGTGCCCGTTTCCTCGGAAACGACGAGCGTGATCGAATCGCTTACCGTGGAAATGCCCAACGCAGCTCTGTGGCGGGTGCCAAGCTCGCGCGCTATATTGGGATCGTCGAAGAGCGGCAGCACGCAGGCCGCGGCATAGATCCTCTCGTCACGGATTATCATAGCGCCGTCATGCAGCGGGGTCTTGGGCTCGAATATGTTCTCGATGAGCGCGTCGGTTATTTCCGCGTCGATCACGGTGCCGGTCTGCACGTAATCGCCGAGCTTGGTGTTGCGCTCGAGCACTATCAGCGCGCCCACCTTGCGGCGGGACATGTTCTCTATCGCAAGGCAGAGCTGATTGACTATTTCAAACGAAGGGGTCGAGCGCTGGGTGATGTTCAGGCGGAAGCGCCCGATGCGCTCCAGAGCGCGCCTGATCTCGGGCTGGAACAGCACCACGACCACAACGATACCGGATACCAGGAAGGAATTGAGCAGATACTTGATCGTCATCAGGTTCAGCAGGTTGCTGACTATGAAAATGAGCAGCAGCACGCCCACGCCCTTCAAAACCTGCGAGGAACGCGTATTCGAAGTGAACTGCATAAGCTTGAAAAAGACGAATGCAAGTATCAGTATCTCGATGAGATCCTGTATTCGAAATTGTGTAAAGCCGACGCTTATCGCGTCAAGCACATCGGTCAAGGACATGCGCTCTCACTTCCCTTTTATCACCGTATTCGGGAAAGATATCCTGTTTAAATATGCATATTCAGCCGCACTGAAACAGGGCGGCAAGATATCCCCACATAATAATACCATATTTCATGATAAATTGATACCCCTTATTTGAAATTATTTTGCCCCTATATGCGCGCTGCGGATCGGAAAGAAAAAAGAGCGCCTCCCTTTTCGGAAGGCGGCGCAAAAAAGCGGCGGAGACAGCATGCGCGCTCATCCCACGCCGAGTATCCTTAGTATTCCCGTCAAAAACCTTATCGCTCCGCGCTTGTCCCCGGCAAATTCCAGGTCGGCGCTGCCTATCTCGCGGTGCCCAAGCAGGCGAAAGACCAGATTGTGCCCCACCCATTCCGCGGCAAAATCGGAGGCCGGTCTTTTCACGCCCTCTATGCCCGCAAGCACGCCGCAGACCTTTGCGCGAAGCGCTCTTTGTTTCACCTTGTACGAGTTCTCTATGTGCACGCCCGAAGGGACGCCGCAGTCCAGATTCAGGCGGGCCGAAACGTCTGCAAGCCCGTTCGCTCGGAACAGCCCGTTGATCACGCCGAGCGCCTGCTCGTGGGTGTATCGTTTTTCGTTATCGCCCATCGGTCCAGAACTTGAGCCCCCAATGCTCGAGGTCCCATTCCTCCATATAGCCGTTGCATTCGTAGTCGATATAGTAAAGCTCTTCCCCGCGCGGCACGAAATTGGTGGGGTAATAATCTATATTGAGCCCGTTTTGACGAAGCTTTGCGCTGATCTCTCTGAGCCGCGCGAGCCATTTGGGATCGAACTGACCCGCGCCGATGCGCTCGGCAACGGTCGCTCCCTCGACGTACTCCTTCAAAATACGCTCGTTGGACGGATCGAAGTCGATGAGCCGCGGCATGGGCACGCCCACGCGAAGCAGCGTTTCATGATCGCGCAGCTCGGCCTCGAGCTTGTTGCCGAAGCTGTAATAATCGCAGGGCTCATGATGGATCTGCTTGATCACGTATTTGCCCGTACCGTCCGAAACGAGGTAAGAATACCCGCCCTTGCCGCGGCCAAGCAGGCGCAGCACGGTGAATCCCCTGCCGTTTACGGTTAAGATCTCGCCCGGTGCTTTCATTGTTCGCTCGCGTTCACGATGGCCGCATAGGTCTCCTCGGGGATCATGGGCGAGCAGATCGCCTCGAGAAGCCCGGCCTCGATGCCGCCGCTTTGGGCATACTGCATCCCCGCGCGTCGCACGAGCTCGAGCCTGGGCTCCGTGACGACGGCCGCCCGGGGCACGTTGAACATGGGGCTTTCGGGCACTGTGATTATCGTGTGCGCGTTCGGGAACATTAGCTTGAATGCCGCCACTGCGGGCTCGAAATTGCGGCGGCTGTTTGGAAAGCCGCAGCCGCATATCATAAGATATTTAAGGCGGCTGAAATCAGCCTGCCCCACGTGCTCGTACCTGTCACCCACCTTGCGCATCGCCATGGAGGAAAGCGGCATGGTGCGGTCGATCAGCGCCTTGAGGGGCGCCGGCATGCCATAGGTGTAGAGCGGGAAGCTGAACACCAGCAGGTCGCTTTCGAGCATCTCGTCGAGTATCGCGCGCATATCGTCGTCATGTATGCAGGAGCCGCCGTTGCGCTTGCACGCAAAGCATCCCGTGCAGTATTCGATATGCCTGTCTATCACGTCAATTATATGCGTTTCCTGTGGGGAAGCGTCGTTCATGCCCCGCAAAAAGGCGCGCGTGATATGCATGGTGTCGCTCCCGTCACGCTTGGGACTGCCGTTGAAAACCGTTATTTTCATGGATGACCTCATTCCTTTGTGAATTCGTTTATATTTTCCTCAAGCAGTCCGAACACCCGCGACAGCAGATATCCGTCGGCCACGGCATGATTCATGCGCACCGTGACGGGCATCATGAGCCGCCCGTTCTCCTCGCGGTAACGCCCCCAGTTCACTATGGGCGCGAAATACAGATACCCGTCCGGCAGCTCGATATTGAGCGAATCATAGGAGAACCACGGCAGATACGACGCGTCGAACCAGTTGGGATGGTTTTCGGGATCGAGCCTGTATCCGCCCTCCCTGCCGCGCTCGATATCGCGGAGCGCTTCCTTATAAAACCTTCCGTAATCCTCGTAATATTCCGTGTAGACGGGCGTGCAGGTCTCCGTATCCTCGCGGAACACGTACTGGATTGGATTGATCCTGTCCCACAGTATCAGCTCGTCGGTCTGCCGGATATGGCCCATCCTGTAATCGTCCCGCGAGTTGAGCGTTTTGCAGAGCAGATAGAGGAAGTTGAGATAGAATTTTGTGCCCGTGCGCTTTGAATACGCGGCGAGCCCGGTGACGTCGAGCCTGCCCGTCATCGATACGGAGCATTTGCAGTCCCGCGTGAAATGCGCGTACACGCCGCTGCGGTAGTATTCATCCCTGTTTATCACCCTGTAACCCATATTCAGTCCTTCCACGGGCGCTTTTTGCCCGTCCAGCCGTGTGATCTCCAATGCACGGCGTCCCTTGGATTGAAGCCGTTTCGCTGCATGAGGTGCATGCCGAAGAACACCGCTCTTGTCTTTATTCCCGGCTTTACCTTTCCGCATCCGCGGACGAGCTTTTCCGCGATCTTCGAAGTCTTTTTCCCGATCAGCTTCATCTTTTTTCCGCTCACGCCCTTCCAGTCGACCGCGGCGACGCCCAAGCCAAGGGTATGGATCCTTGCCGTGCCCCAGAAGAAGAGCGAATGGCGCATATCCTTTATCGCGGAGCGCATGCCGGCGCCTGCGGCGGTGCACACGCACACGCCCTGCTTTTTGAACATCGCCTCCTCGGGCGAGTGCACCATCCAGCGGTAACCGTAATGATCGAGGAAGGCCTTCATGGGCCCCGATGCGTGGAACACGTAAACCGGGCTTGCGAGTATTATCACGTCCGCGGAATCGATCGCCCCCGTGATGGGAGCGAGCTTATCATAATGCGGGCATTTTTTCTCCGTATCGTTAAAGCAGGTGCAGCAGCCGGTGCAGAACTCGCCGAAATCCCTCGGAAGGAAGAATTCCTCTATCTCGCCGCCCGCCTTATCGGCGATCATGCGGGCGATATGATATGTGGAGCCCCTGTGATTCTGCCCGTATATGATCAAGGTCTTCATAACGTTTCTCCTTTATTCGCATGCTTTTTTAAGCGCCTCGCTTATTCTTGCTGCTTCCTCCGCGCTCAGCTTCATCACCCGGCGGTCGTAAGTCATAAGGCCGTTGGTCTCGTCCTCCACGTCGGAGACCTGCGTATAGACGGCGGCGGAAAGGCCCTGCTTTACAAGGGGAAGGAGCTCCTCAAGGTAAAGCTTTTTGAAGCCGGAAACGAACTCTTCGCGCGTTTTGAATATCTTATAGCCATAGGTCTTGTTGGGATTGAAGCTGTGCGCTTCGTCTTTCCAGACGTAGCCGCCGAATTCGGATATCACCTGCGGCAGCTCCCGCCTTTTGCCGAGGCGGAGCTTCTTAAAATAAATATGCAGACTGTCGACGTCGGTCTTTTTTTGATGGAACCAGCCGCTCGCGGAATCGATGGGGCGTGTGGGATCGAGCTTTTTGAGCCTTTCGTACATCTCATCCGCGCAGAACTGCCCCCAGCCCTCGTTGAATATCGTCCAATAGACTATGGACGGATGGGAGCCGAGCAGCCTTGCCGTCGAGAGCATCTCCCTTGCAAAATTGCCGCGGGCGGCCGCATCCTTGTTGAGGCGCTTATCGCTCAGCTTCGTCACGCCTATCGTCGGCAGCAGGGTGTCGCGCAAGAAGCGGTATTTGCCGTTATTCACCATATCCTGGAACACCGCCATGCCAAGCTTATCGCAGTAATAATAGAAGAGCTCGGGTTCGATCTTTATGTGCTTCCTCAGCATATTGAAGCCCAGCGACTTCATTTTCATTATATCGCGCTCGTATTCCTCCGGCTCGGCGGGCGTCCAGAGGCCGTCGGAAAAGTATCCCTGATCGAGGAGGCCGTTGAAGAAATACGGCTTCCCGTTGAGGCAGAGGCGCGGCGCTCCGTCAACTGTTTTCGTTTCGATCGTGCGGAAGGCGAAATAGCCCTCGGCCTCGTCCTCCCCCGCCTTGACGGTGAACTCATAGAGGTTCGGCTCCTCCGGCGACCAGAGGCGGGGCTTCGAAAAGCTCATGCGGCAGACGCCCTTTTTGAACCCGAACCGCCTGCCCTCGCAGTACACCACGCCTTCCTTCGGGCCGGTGACGTAAACGACTTGCTCCATCCCCTCCTGCTTTACGACGAGCTCGCGGATATGCTCCTCCGGCACCGGCTCGAGCCATACCGTCTGCCAGATCCCGGAGCAGGGCGTGTACCACATTCCGCCGCGGTCGATCCTCTGCTTGCCGTAGGGGTATACCGGATCGAGGTCGTTCACGCATTCGATCCTGAGCTCGTTTTCGCCTTCCCTGAGGCAGTCGGTTACGTCGCAGGCGAAGCGGGGGATATAGGCGGAATACCCCCATCCCTCCATGCTGCCGTTGACATAGATCCGGCATTCGCGGCTCACGGCGCCGACGTTGAGCAGTATCCTTTTGCCGCGCCACTCGTTCGGAACGGTGAAGCTTCGTCTGTACGTCAGCTTTTCGCCGTACTTTATTTCGCCCCCGAATCCGGAAAGCAGGCTCTCGGCCGGGAACGGCACGCGAATACTCCCCTTATACCCGGCTTCGGTTTCAAATCCCCAGAAGCCGTTGAGGTTAAGCCATTCCTTGCGGCGCAGATGCGGGCGCGGGTAAACGTCCCACGGGATGATCGAGGGATCGTTCTTTAAGCGTTCGCCCGCCAAGGTATAGAGCTTGTTAAACGGCTTTTTCATGCTTTTTCGAGACCGCTTTGGCGATTATAAGGCCCACCGCGAGCACGGCGGCGGCTATCAGCGCCGCTATGAATATGGCGTTTGACGGCAGGAAGGATTCGGTGCCGTCGGAATTGACTATCGTTTCGGCGTCGCGCAGCACCCACGCGCCTATGGCGGGGCCGACCACGCCGGGTATGAGCACCTGCGCTATTATGCGAAGGCCCTGGAATCTGCCCGCCATCGCCTCGGGGGTTTCGTTCCTTATCTTGGCGCCGAACACCGCCATGCCGGAGAGGAAGCCCGAGAGCATCAGAAGCGAGCCTATGAATATCGGTATGAGGAACCATATCTCATCCGCCTTGAGCGCCGCCGGGTAGAGCATGATAAGATACGGGCTCGTGAAGAACCACAGTATAACGTAGCCGAGCATGAGCAGTATCAGCGGGTGGGCGACGCTGACGAAGAAGCCGTGCCTGTCGATGTATTTGCCGTAGAGCGCGGTGAATAAGGCGGCCAGGACTATCGCCGGGGCGAATATCAGCACGTAATTCGAAATGCCGAGCGTCTTTTCATAGAATATGATCAAATAGGGCATGAATATCTGGATCGAGATATTGAATACGACGAAGGCGGCCAGCGTGAAGTAAAGCGCGGCGTGACGGCGCATCACGCCTGGGCGGAAGCCATAGAATATCGTTGCGAAATAGCCGAGCGTGTCGGGGTATTTCACCTTGGGCTCATCCACAATGAAGAAGCCGAGTATGCCTATTGCCAGCACCACCGCGCCGATCACCAGATAGATCGCCGTCCAGCTTTCGGCCTTGTCGAGATCGAAGCCCATGAAGCCGCCGAACACGGCGAGTATCGCCACGAGCGGCATCATGGAATTTATGCCCTCGGCTCTGCCGCGGTTGGTGGTATCGGTCATGTCGGTGAGCCATGCATTGTAGGCGGCGTCGTTTGCCGAGGAGCCGAAAAAGGTCATAACGCAGTCGAGCACTATCACCGCCGATACTGCGGCCGAAGCGGCCGAGGCGGCTGAACCGAAGAGCGCCGATATCACGTCGAGCCGCACGAGCGCGAACGCCATTATCGACACGCCCCAGAGCACGTAACCCAGGCACATGAATATCCTGCGCCTGCCGAGCCTGTCGGAAAGCGCGCCTATGAATATCGTGGTGAGCGTGGCGGCCGCCGCGCTTGCCGCGACCATGAGCGAGATATCGCCGGCGGAGGCGTTGAACATCTTGTAGATGAACACGTTGAAATACATGTTTTCAACGACCCAGGCGATCTGCCCCACGAGCGAGAATATGATAAGAGCCAAATAGAATTTTCTTTTGTTCATACTGCCTCCGATCCGTCTTACGGGATGCGCGCAGCTCCCGCTTTACTTTTACGATTCTATCACTTTTTATATAATAAATCAATGAATGTATTGTTATCCGGCGCAAAAAGTGATATAATCACCTGTGACAAACTTTTCGGAGGCATATTGATGAAAAAGATTGCTGCTCTCTTGCTTGCACTGATAATGTGCGTAATGCCGTTTGCCGTCAACGCCGACGGCGAAGCGCTGCCGCTTTCTCACGAATGGGCGGAGGTCAGCATGGGCGAGACCCATGCGGCCGCGATACAGCCCGTGGGCCTGGGCTATGCCTGGGGCTATAACTATAACGGAGCCATAGGCAACGGCGTGACCTCCAGCACGAACACGACCGTTCCCTATAATTTCGCCGAAAACCTGAGGGCTGTCACGGTCAACCGCAAGACGACCCTTTCCATTGACAATAACGACGTGCTGCGCATCTGCGGCGAGATATGGTTCGGCAGCGGCGGCGAGACCGGCATGCCCATCCCCTACGTCTATTCCACGCCCATCGAATTCGCGCAGGACGTGCGCCACGCCGCAATGGGCTATAACCACATCATCTACGTCAAGAACGACGGCACCGTGTGGGTCTACGGCGAGAACGATTACGGTCAGCTGGGCGACGGCACCACCAACAACAGCTACACCCCCAAACAGGTGACCTCCCTTTCCAACGTGGTTTACGTTGCCGCGGGCAACAACCTTTCCGCCGCGGTAAAGAGCGACGGCACGCTGTGGATGTGGGGCTTGAACACCTACGGTCAGGTCGGCAACAACTCCACCACCGATCGCAAGACCCCCGTGCAGGTATTGACCAACGTATTCTCCGTGAGCGTGATGGGCGATCACGTGCTTGCCCTCAAGAACGACGGCAGCGTGTGGGCATGGGGCCGCAACGATTACGGTCAGCTTGGCAAGGGCAGCACCTCTGTGCAGAGGACTCCCGTGCAGGTCATGACGGGCGCTGCGCAGGTCAGCGCGGGCTATTATCACAGCGCCGTGCTCAAGACCGACGGCACGCTGTGGTTTGCGGGGCGCAGCTATCGCGGCTGCTTCGGCAACGGCACGCCCGGAAGCTATTCCGCCGCCAATTCCACTTTCACCCAGACCGCGGGCAGCTATGCTGCTGTAAAATGCGGCCTTGACGCCACCATTGCCGTCGCGGCAACGGGTCAGCTCTACACCGCGGGCTATAACGGCTACGGTCAGCTGGGCACCGGCTCCACCGCCCAGTCCGTTCCCGCGTTCACTCCCATCGACGTGTGGGTGTTCGGCGGCGAAGATCCTCAGGAGCCCCTCATCGGCGACGTTGACGTCAACGGCAAGGTCGAATTCGCCGACGTGTCGCTCTACGCCTCATATCTTCTCAATCTTGTCACTCTCACCGAGCAGGGCTTGATCAACGCCGACGCCAACCAGGACGGCACGCTCAACAGCCTTGATACCGCCGCCATCTACAGGATCGCGCTGAGCAACGTGAAATAACGAATACGGCCTTGAAGCCGGGCGGACCGCTCGGCTTCATTCATTTTGCCATGGAAAGAACGCGCCTTACGCATCCCTTCCCGCCGGTCTGCGACGGGAACTCGAAAATACTCATACTCGGCTCATTCCCCTCCGCCGCCTCACGCGGGGTGAATTTCTTTTACGGGCACCCGCGCAACCGGTTCTGGAAGGTGATGGAGCGGCTTTTTTCAGAGCCCGTGCCCGACGATATTGAGGGCAGGAGGGCTTTTCTTCTGCGTCACCGCGTTGCGCTGTGGGATTCAATCGCGTCGTGCACCATAGTGGGCTCGTCGGATTCGAGCATAAGGGACGTTTCGCCCAATAAAATATCGGAGCTCCTTGAAAAAGCTCCGATAGAGAAGATATTCTGCAACGGGAAGACCTCGCACGCATGCTATGAAAAATACGTGTTCCCGGAAACGGGCGTGCATGCCGCCGCGCTTCCTTCCACCAGCCCTGCGAACGCCGCTTACTCGCTCGACAGGCTTGCCGCCGAGTGGCGGGAACTAATCTTCGGCAAAGCCCAGGGTCTCGCCCATGGTGAAGGGCAGGCCGAACGAGGGCCAGCGCTCACCGAGCTTTGACACCGAATAGCCCGTCATTGACCGCATGATGGCCTCCGCGCTCTCACGGAAATCCGTGCTGCCCTCATATATCTGCAGCTTGATCGGATCGCCCGGCCTGTATTCGCCGAGCGATATCCTGCCCTCGCCGTAGATCCCGAAGGACGAGCTGCTCAAGGGCACCGTGTGCGAGCCGCTTGCGGCCTCGAGCGAGCACTGGAAGGTGACCGAGGCGAGCTGCGTGTTGCCCTCGGTGAATATCACGTTGGTCTCGTAATAAAGCTTGAGCCCCGAATCGTAGATATCGCAGCAGAGCGTCGTTATGCCCGAATCGGGGAAATAGATGAGCTCGACGTATTTGGTGATGCTCAGCCCGTCCTCCACCGTGCGGCTGTTATCCACAACGTAATAGAAGCACTGCGATTCAAGATCACGCTCGCCCTCTCTCATGATGAGATCGGCGAGCATTTCCGATTTATGCCTGTAAACGAACACCTCGAGCGCGGCGCTCAATTCGCCCGTGCGGGCGGTTATGCGCGTCCTGCCGCTGCGGCGCGCGCGGAAGGTTCCTTCGCCGCGCAGCTCGAGCATATCCTCGTCGAATTCGAAAACCAGATCGTCACGCCCGGCTTCCTTGGGCTGCACGGTAAGCTCCGGGGTGAATTCCCCGCCCACGGGCACTGCGGTCTCACGCTCGGAGAAGGAGAGCGATTCGGGACGGATATATGCCCTGACGGTGAAGCTGCCCGTGACCCCATTGCCCGTAACGGCGGAAACGACCGCCTCGCCCCGGCCGACCACGCGGACGAGCCCGGCGCCGGCGATCATGGCAACGCTTTCATCCGAGCTGACCCAGGAGAGCTTTTCCGGAGAGGATTCCTCGGGATAGTATTCGGGTGTGAGCCTTATCTCGTCGCCCGTGCTGTAATATTGCTTGAGCGGTTCCGCCCCGAGCGTGACGGCGGTGGGCTCGGCTTTGACGCTTAGGTAAGCCGTGCTTACGTATTTTCCCGATACCGCCAGCAGCGCGAGCACGACGCCGCCGGCAAGCAGCAAACATAAAAGCCCCGCCAGCGCGGCCTTTACGCGGCTTGACGCAAGCCTTCGCCTGCTTAAGGGGCTTCCGCAGCGGGGGCAGAACTCATCCCCGCGCATATGAGCAAGGGTATGCCCGCAGCTTGGGCATACCCTTGCGTTTTCGTTAATTAAAGCTTCGCCGCTTCGATTATCATTTCTATGCATCGTTCGATACCGAATGTTTCGCTGTTGAGGCAGAGATCGTAATTCCTGCTGTCGCCCCAGGTGCCGCCGGTGAAGTGCTTGTAATTGATGGCGCGCTTGGTGTCCTTATCCTTCAGGCGCTCCTCGGGCTTCTTTTCGCTCTCGCCGTAAAGGCGCACGATGCGCTCGGCCCTGGCCTCCATGGGCGCGTGGATGAACACGTTGAGGCAATCCTGCCTGTCCTTTAAGATATAGTCCGCGCAGCGGCCGACTATCACGCAGGGCTCCTTTTCGACGATCTCGAGTATCGCGTTCCTCTGGACGACCCAAAGGTAATCATAGGCGCTCATGCCGCCCATGACCCTGGGCGCTCCTATGAAGCTGGAGGCCAGCGAGAAGAAGCTCTTGGAGGGAGCGTATTCGCCGTTTTTCTCTATGTATTCATCGGAAAAGCCCGTCTTTTCGGCAACCTTCTTGATGAGCTCCTTATCGTAATACGCCATGCCGAGCCTTTCGGCAACGCCCTTTGCGATGGTCCTTCCGCCGGAGCCGAACTGACGGCTGACTGTGATTATGCGTTTCATGTCGGTACCTCCGTTCCGATTATCTCGCGCTAATTATATACTCTTCGTTTCGCTTTGTCAAGCGCATTCATCGGGGAATATCTCAAACAGCACCACCGTCCCGTCGGTGCGGTATTCGCCGGGATCGACCGAGGCAAAGTCGTATTTCGAGAGCAGCGCGCTGGTGCAGCGGGAGCAACCATTGCAGAAGGCGACCGCGCAGGTATCCGGCGCGAATATGAACGCAAGCGCGTTTTCGGGCACGGTGAATACGCCGGCGGCGATGCGCATATCCCCTTTTGCCCCCTTGAGCATGAGGTTAAGATCGCGTCCCCTGCCGCGGCAGGTCACGGCGTCCTCTCCCGAAAACTCGAGCACGCGGCCATAGGGAAGCTCGATATCCCGCCCGTTAACGGTGAGCCCGAAGCCCGCGCAGAGCGGCGTGAGGAAGCGCTTTACGCCGGGAAGAGAGGTGAAGGTCGATTCGTCTATATCGACCGTGGCGGTGGATATGCGCGCTTCGAAGCGGCGCTCCGGATACGACGCGCCCTTGGGCCAAATGAAAAGCTCGGTCGTTTTGCCTCCCGACCACTCCGTGGTTTTGAATTCGCTTTCGGGTATGATCCGTATCATGCACAGCCTCCATAAAAACAGTTTGCTTAAATTATTGTAACGCAGTAAGGGCTGTTTTTCAACACAAAAAGCGTCGGCCGCACTTTGGATATTTAAAAATATACTGCAAATTCGGCCTTTTTGGGTATTGCCCGATGATGGCTGCCGTGGTATAATGAAATGTCAGCACCATACTTACCCCGTGAGATACCGGGGTCAACAGACCACAAGGAGGTGAAAAGTAATGAATAAGTATGAAACTCTGTACGTCATCAATGCTGAGCTTACCGATGAGGAAACCAAGTCCGTGATCGAGAAGTTCACCAAGGTCATCACCGATAACGGCGGTGAGATCGAAAAGGTCGATGAGTGGGGCAAGCGCCGTCTTGCATACCCCATCAACTACAAGACCGAGGGTTACTACGTGCTCGTTCTCTTCGAGGCGGAAGGTCCCGTCCCCGCGGAGCTGCAGCGTAACCTGAAGAATGACGAGCGTATCATGCGTTATGTCGTCGAGCGCAGGGAAGCCTGAGCTTGAATGCCCGTCTTTAAGAAAGGAACCTTATGAATAAACTGACCATAATCGGAAATTTAACGGCTGATCCCGAGCTTCGCACGATCCCCTCGGGCGTAAGCGTATGCACGTTCACCGTCGCCGTCAACCGCCGCTATTCCGGCAATAAGGACGACCGTCAGACCGATTTCTTCCGCGTTTCCGCGTGGAGGCAGCTGGGCGAGAACTGCTCGCGCTTCCTCTCCAAGGGCAGGAAGGTCTGCGTCGTGGGCGAAGTCTCCGCCAGGGCCTTCGAGGGCAAGGACGGCACGCTTCGCGCCTCGCTCGAGGTCACTGCGGACGAGGTCGAATTCCTCAGCCCCCGCGAATCCGCCGGCTATCCCCAGCAGGGCGGCTATCAGCAGCCTCAGCAGAGCACTCCCTATGGCGACAACAAGCGCCAGGGTCAGGGCTGGAACAACGAGCCCGTTTCCGCTCCCGCCGATAACATGACCGGCACCGCGTTCGGCGATATCGCCGGCGGCTTTACCGAGATCACCGATTCCGATTTGCCATTCTGATTTTGTGAAAGGAGAAAATATCATGGAAGATCGCAAGATGAAGCCCCGTCCCAAGAAGAGCAGGCGCAAGGTTTGCCAGTTCTGCGTGGATCACGTTGAGCATATCGACTACAAGGATACCGCCCGTCTTCGCAAGTTCATCACCGAGCGCGGCAAGATCATGCCCCGCCGTATGAGCGGCGTATGCGCCGAGCATCAGAGGACTCTTGCAAAGGCCATCAAGACCGCCCGCCAGGTAGCGCTTCTGCCCTACGTTGCCGAGTGATCGAACTTCCCCAATATGATGTTGACGCCCCCATGTGAAAGCATGGGGTTTTTATTTTCCCCGGCGCGCTTCTGCCCGTTTTTCCCATCTTGACCTTACGGCGCATTTTTAATATAATTATCGAAGCAAACGGGGAAAGCTTCCGAAATGATCGCATTCATCGTCTTTTTAAGGGCCCTTGCCGCCTGCATAATCACCAATGCCCACTACGTAGGCGTATATCCGAACGATATCATCGCCAGCGGCGGGCTTATAGGCGACGTCCTTTTCTTTGCCGTTTCGGGCTACTGCCTTTACAATATCAAATATCCCCTTGGCTTCAAGGGCTTCATACGCTGGTACGGCAGGCGCGTTTGGCGCATATTCCCGCCGGTCGTGATCATAACCGCGGTCTATATGCTGGTCGGCTTCTACAAGCTCGGGCATTACGACCTTGTATGGTGGTATCTCTATCCCACCGCATATCATTTTGTGGTTTCGATATTGCTGCTTTACATACCCTATTTCTTCATTATCAAGATCGAGGCGCTCAAAAGCCGCCTGCCGCTTGTCATGCTTGCCGTTTTCGCGGCGTATCTGGTACTCTATTTCACCGTGTATGACAAAAGCGCGTATCATATCGACAACGTGCGCGAGCCCATGATACGCTTTATCTATTTCGAGAGCATGCTGCTGGGAGCGTGGTTCAGAAGGAACGACGAAAAATACCGAGGCCGCTTCTCGCCTATTCACCCCATTGCCGCGCTGCTGTTTGCGGGAGCGTATTTTGCGCTTAAGATGCTCTTTACAAAGCGTCCGGAAGCGGGCTCGTTTCAATTTGCCGGGCAGCTCGCCGTATTCGCGGTGCTCTTCTTCACGTTCCGCACCTTCATGGGGCTTGACGGCAGGCTTTCACGAGCTCCGAAATGGGTCATGAAGCCCGTTTCGTTCATTGCAGGAGCCGCGCTGGAGATATACGTCGTGCAGTCACAGCTGATAATATGGATCAACCGTTTCGGCATTCCCTTTCCGCTCAACTGGCTCGTTATCACCGCGGCGATACTGCTTGCGGGCTTCCTGCTGCACGCCGTGTGCGGGCTTCTTTACAGGCTGACCGACAGGCTTTTGAAGCGTGACGGGAAAACCTCCGCTTGACCGCGGCCGCGTTTGCGTATATAATATGATCATTCTTTCCCGGAGGCTTGAATTTATGAATCTCACTCGGCGTTTTTTGGTCGCTCTGCTTGCCGCGGCCGTGCTGCTTTCGGCTCTTCCCGCGCTGTCGATGAGCGTTTCGGATTACAACGCTCACGACGTTGAAAAGCTTCGCGCGTTCTTCAGTCAGGAGGGCGGCTCGGGCTACACCAACGGGCGCGTTATCAACGGCAGCACGTTCGATATCGACGATCCCTCCACGTGGAAGAAATGCACATGGAATGCCGAAGGCAGGCTTGAATCCCTCGCCTTTGACAACCTCGGCTGGAACGTTGCCGGCGCGCTCGATCTGTCGGGCTGCACCGGGCTGGTGTCGCTCACCGGGCGCGACTGCGAGCTTTCATCGGTCGACGTTTCGGACTGCACGCAGCTAAGGAGCCTATACGTCACGGGCAATCTTATAGCCGGGCTGAGCATCGAAAACACCCCGTCGCTGAACGTGCTCTGGGTCGATCACAATCTTTTGACCGAGCTTGACGTCAGCGCGAATCCCCTGCTTTCAAGCCTTGACTGCTCATATAATTCCATCGCACTGCTCGACGTCACCTCCTGCCCCGCGCTGACCGTGCTGCGCTGCTCCAATAACCCCATCGCGGCGCTCGACGTTTCAAACTGTCCGCTCATCACCGAGTTCAGCTGCAAGTCCACCGAAATAAGCGAGCTGGACATTTCGAATCTCACCTCGCTGCGGGCGTTCTACTGCTTCAACACCAAGCTCACCCGCCTTGAGGCCTCGGTATTCAACGGCGGCGAAAGCTTTGTGATAGAGGCCGTCGGCCCCGGCTACATTGGCTTCCGCACGTATCTGGGCTCGAGCGTGACCTATAAGGCTTCGAGCCTTGCTCAGGAGGGCTTCTCATTCGCGGGCTGGTATCTGGACGGGATGCGCGTTTCCGACGCGGCCGATATCACGCTTGCCTTCGGCGAGGGAGAAAAGCTGCTGCGCGCGTATTTTTACGAGCTCGGCGACGTGGATCATTCCCTCAGCGTCGACTCCACCGACGCCCTGCTTGCGCTGAGATGCGCGTTGGGCATTATCACGCAGGACGAGCTTGATCCCGTGCTTGCCGATTTCGATCAGAACGGCGTGCTTGACAGCGCGGACTCGCTGCTCATACTCCGCCGCGCGCTTGGTATAAGCTGATGAAGGCGCTTCCCGAGGCCTTCATGGAGCGTATGCATAATACGCTCGGCGCCGAATACGGCGATTTCATACGAAGCTACGAGGAGCCTCCCAAGCGGGGGCTCCGTGTGAATATTCTGAAAACAGATCCCGGCGAATTTGCCGCTATATGCCCGTGGAGGCTTGAAAAAACGGGCATACTGCCCGAGGGCTTCACCGTGCTCGGCGCGGAGAACGTGGGCAGGCACCCCTATCACGTCGCGGGCCTTTTCTATATGCAGGAGCCAAGCGCAATGAGCGCGGTGGCGGCCTGTCCCGCGGATGAAAGCGGCCTGAAACTGCTCGATATGTGCGCGGCCCCCGGCGGCAAGACCGGCGGCGCGGCGGCCCGGATGAAGGGCAGGGGCGTGATCGTGGCCAACGAGATAGTGCCCAAGCGCGCCAGGCTGCTCGCGCAGAACGTCGAGCGCCTCGGCATACCCAACGCCGCCGTGATCTGCGAGCGGCCAGATAATATCGCCCGCGCTCTGCCGGAGTTTTTCGACGTAGTGACGGTGGACGCGCCATGCTCCGGCGAGGGGATGTTCCGCAAGGATGATACGGCAATACTCGAATGGTCGCCCGAGCACGTGGCCTCCTGCGCCGAAAGGCAGAAGCTGATACTTGAAAGCGCCGCCGCGTGCGTGAAAAAGGGCGGCTGCATCGTTTATTCCACCTGCACCTTCTCTCACGAGGAGAACGAGGGCGTGATGGAGGATTTCATAAGCAAACACGGGGATTATTCGATCGAGCTCACGGAGCGTCTGTATCCGCACACCTCCCCGGGCGAGGGGCATTTCGTATGCCGGCTGAGACGCTCGGACTCCGCTTCGGCGCCTGCCGCGTATCCCTCCGTAAAGCCCTGCGCCGACAGGAAGCAGCTTGCTCTGACAGACGATTTTGCCGCGTCGGCGCTTAAAGGCGGCCTGCCCGACGGCGTGCTGTTCGTAAAGAACGATACCGTGCGCCTGATCCCGCACGATATGCCCGAGGCAGTGCTGAGCCTGCATCCCGTCTCCGTCGGGGTGGAGCTCGGCGTTCTCAAAAAGGGCCGTCTCGAGCCCTCGCACAGCTTTTTCATGGCCGAAACGGGCGCCGCGTTCCTGCGCTCGCTCGAGTTTGCGCCGGACGATCCCCTGCTTGCCGCGTTCCTTGCCGGCAATACCGTGCCCTGCCCCGAGGCTTTCCGGGGCTGGTCCGCCGTATGCGTCAGGGCCGGGGACCGCGCTTACCCCATCGGCTTCGGCAAGGCCGTCGACGGGGTGATGAAGAACCATCTGCCGAAGGGCCTGTACGTGAATTGACGCGCTTTCTTCCGGCCCTTCCCCGTCCGCATTGCGCTTTCGGCCTGTCAGACGAGATCATATCGTAAAAGGAGCTTTCCATGTCAACCTCCCGCGAAATCATAACAGCGCATCCCCTGACTCCGAACAAGGCGCTTGGGCAGAATTTCCTCGTGGACGAGGCGGCGATCGCCCGCATCGTATACGCAGCCCTCGAGCCGCGCGTGCCCATGATCGAGATCGGCCCGGGGCTCGGCGCGCTCACGCGGCCCCTTGCCGAAAGCGGGCTGCGGATCGCCGCGGTGGAGCTTGACAGCGCGCTGTGCAGGATACTCGAAGCCGAGCTGCCGGAGAACGTTTCGGTGATAAACGCCGATTTTCTCAAAGCCGACCTTGAAAAAATACATGCCTCTCTGGGAGGGGATGATCTTACCTTTGTCGGCAATCTGCCCTATTACGTCACAAGCCCCATCGTTTCGCGCCTGGTTTCCTGCGGTCTTCCCATCCGACGCATGGTGCTTATGATGCAGAAGGAAGCCGCCGACCGCTTCTTTGCAAAGCCCAAGGACAAGAATTATGTGCCACTATCGGTGCTCGCGCAGCTCAAATACTCCGTCGGCACGCTGCTCGAGCTCTCGCCCGCATCGTATTGGCCTCAGCCGGAGGTCGCCTCCGCCGTGCTCGTGTTCGATCCCAAGGAAGTCTCACTTCCCGCAAAGCTCCCGGGCCTTTTGAAATGCGCGTTCTCGATGCGCCGAAAGACCCTTGTGAACAACCTGTCGGGCTTTGGCCTGAACAAGAAAGAAGCCGCCGCCCTGCTTGAGCGCGCGGGCTTAAGTGCGGGCGTGCGCGCGGAGGAGCTGACGCCCGGGGATTTCCTGAGGCTTGCCGAGCTGTGCTGAGCGGCCGCTTTGGTTTTGAGCGCCTGCCCTCTCGTTTTTCCTTTTGTAATCTGAAAAAATATATGTCTCGTTACCTCTTTACAATCGGCGCGGAATCTGTTATCATTCCAAAAAGGTATTACCATTGACCGACTAAAAGGAGGTGTCCCATGCAGATCGACAGGACGATCCCCCCTGCTCCCGACGCTGTGAACGTTCAGGAGCGTCTTTTGTATGAGATGCGCTCCGGGTGCTTCAAGGACTGCGACAGGCTCCCGCGCGAATCCCTGCTTGCCGAAGCCTTGAGCATCAGCCGCACTCAGCTGCGCGATTCCCTTGCCGAGCTCGAGCGCGAGGGCTTTATAAGCCGCCGCCAGGGCGTGGGCACCCTTATAAACCGCCACGTTCTGAGGCTGCCCGTGCGCATGGATCTTGAGATCGAGTTCATGGACATGGTCAAAAAATCCGGCAAAAAGGCCGCCGAGAAGCTGATCAAGGTCGGCGGAGTGCTCTCCGTGGCCGCCGCCGAAAAGCTGGGCATAGGCCGCACGGACGAAATGCTGTTCGTCTCAAGGATCGTAACAGCCGACGGAAAGCCCGTGATCTATTGCGAGGATTACATCCCCCGCGCCCTGATAAAAAAGCCCGATTATCCCAGGGAAGCGCTTGAAAAGCCCATTTTCGCGTTCCTTTCGGATTACTGCGGCAAGGACGCCTATCTAGACGTGACACAGATACGCCCCTTTGCCTCCGCCGGCGCCATATCCCAACGGCTAAACGTGCCCGACGGCACACCCCTGCTGTTCATGGACGAGGTCGATTACGATTTCGACGGCGTCCCCGTCATGTACTCCCGTCAGTTCTACGTCGACGGTATAATCACCCACAACGTCGTAAGACGCAAAATATAATTCGAAAGGAGCCATTCAAGATGCCGTTCATCTACGACGAGCCCTCCCACACCTTCGGAGAATATCTGCTCATCCCCAATTACACAAGCGAGGAATGCACCCCTCAGAACACCAACCTTGAGACTCCCCTCGTAAAATTCAAGGCAGGCGAAAAGTCCCCCATCACCCTCAACATCCCCCTCGTTTCCGCCATAATGCAGTCCGTCTCGAACGACACCCTGGCGGTGGCACTCGCGCGCGAGGGCGGCGTCTCCTTCATCTACGGCTCGCAGCCGGTCGAAAAGCAGGCCGAGATGGTGCGCAAGGTAAAGGCCTATAAGGCGGGCTTCTCCGTTTCCGATTCCTGCGTCACCCCCGATCAGACCGTGGCGGATCTTGTCGCTCTAAAGGAAAAGACCGGGCATTCCACAGTTGCCGTCACGCATGACGGCTCCTCCACCGGCAAGCTGCTGGGCGTTGTGACCAGCCGCGATTACCGCATCTCGCGCATTGCGCCCGACGAGAAGGTCAGGAATTTCATGACCCCCATCGAAAGGCTCGTCACTGCTCCCGAGGGCGTTTCGCTCAAGGAGGCCAACGATATAATCTGGGATCACAAGCTCAATTCGCTGCCCGTTGTGGATAAGGACGGCAATATGGTCGCCTTTGTATTCCGCAAGGATTACGACGTGCATAAGGAGAACCCCATGGAGCTCCTCGATCACAACAAGCGCTACGTGGTCGGCGCGGGCATCAATTCACGCGATTACGAGACCCGCGTTCCCGCTCTTGTCGACGCGGGCGCGGACGTGCTGTGCATCGATTCAAGCGAGGGCTACACCGCATGGCAGGCCAAGACGCTTGCCTGGATACGCGATAAGTACGGCGATTCCGTCAAGTGCGGCGCGGGGAACGTGGTCGACCGCGAAGGCTTCCTCTTCCTGGCCGAGGCAGGAGCGGATTTCGTCAAGGTAGGCATTGGCGGCGGCTCCATCTGCATCACGCGTGAGACCAAGGGCATAGGCCGCGGTCAGGCCACCGCCGTTATGGAGGTTGCCAAGGCGCGCGACGAGTATTTCGAGAAGACCGGGGTTTACGTTCCCATCTGCGCCGACGGCGGAATAGTGATGGATTATCACGTGACTCTTGCCCTTGCAATGGGCGCGGATTTCTGCATGCTGGGCAGGTATTTCGCCCGCTTTGACGAATCCCCCACCAACAAGGTCATGGTCAACGGCTCCTATATGAAGGAGTATTGGGGCGAGGGCTCCGCAAGGGCCCGCAACTGGCAGCGCTATGACATGGGCGGCGCCGGTAAGCTCAGCTTTGAGGAGGGCGTCGATTCCTACGTGCCCTATGCCGGTTCGCTCCACGATAACGTGATAGTCACCCTTGCAAAGGTGCGCTCCACCATGTGCAACTGCGGCTCGCTCACGATAGAGCAGCTCAGAAAGACCGCCCGCCTCACCCTCGTCTCCCCCACCTCGATCGTCGAGGGCGGCGCGCACGACGTGGTGCTCAAGGAGCAGAAGGCTTTCGGCATAAAGAAATGATGATTTGATCGAACGAGGAGACCGCCGTG
This sequence comes from Clostridia bacterium, assembly GCA_017541305.1. Classification (GTDB taxonomy): domain Bacteria; phylum Bacillota; class Clostridia; order Christensenellales; family CAG-138; genus UBA3857. The sequence continues at coordinate 38,954 of JAFXZJ010000025.1, forward strand.
CGCGGTCTCTTTTTTATTGAAAAACCGGCGGGGACGGGAACGATCCGCTCCTGCAGCAACGGCAGGTCAAAGCACAACTTGCGCCCCGGGGCTATTTACATTTCCCACCAATCATGTTATAATATAATTGGTATAAAATACCGATATCTGTGCAACTGAGGTGCTGAATGCGTTTACATAAGAGGATCGTTACAATACTGCTGCTGGGCTCGATGCTGCTCTCGCTGATATGCTGCGGGAAGAGCGCCGAGTATTTGAACGCGGACTGTTTTGACAAATTCATGGAAGCGATAGCGGAGCTCGATTACGCCAAGGCGTTCGAGCAGCTTTCGAGGAAGAGCACGACCGTGCCGCCGCTTGAGATCACCGACGGCATCGCGCAGGTCGGCGGCGGAGCTTCCGCGCCGCAGCCCTGGTCGACTCCCGCGCCCACGGCAAAGCCCGACGAATTCATATCCAGGAGCGCTTTTATTGAGAAGTATCAGAACATTTTCGGCGCGCTGGGCGTAAAATCGGTGCGGTATGAGAAGACCGGCGAGGAGCCCGTTAATTCCGAAAAGCGAACCGTGCGCTATCACGCGGTCTATGAAACGGAGCTTTACGGCAATATCGAGAACGACTACGTTATGACCCTTACAGTCGAGGATCTGACCTGGAAGGTGGATTGGACGCCCGCGCTGATATTCCCCGATATGACCTGGGGCTCGACCGTGCGCATAAACACGGTTTCAGCAAGGCGCGGCGACATACTTGCCTCGGGCGAGCTTTTGGCCGAGACCGTGATGCTTGACGCCGTTACCGCCAAGCTTGACGAGATACCCGATAAGGCCGCCTTTGCATCGGCGCTTGCGGAGATAATCTCAGCCGATCCCATCGAAATAATCGACGCGCTTGACAAGGCCAAGAGCAACACCGTGCTGATAAAGACGATGAACGAGCTGGAGCTGACCCCCGACATGCACGAGGCGATCGACAAGCTTGACGGCGCTCAGCTGATAGAGAATTACGGCATGGACCGCGTTTATCCCAAGGGGAGCCTTCTTGCGCACACCGTGGGCTACGTGGGCTACGTTTCGGAGGACGAGCTCGAGGGGCTCAACGAGGGCAGGACGGAGGCCGACGGCCTTTACACCGTGCATTCGATAGTGGGCCGAAGCGGCATAGAGCGCGCATTTGAGACCACGCTGCGCGGAAAGGACGGGCTTTCGGTCACCGTGCGCGATCCCGCCGGGGAATACGTTTCCACCGTTTACAGAAAGCCGGTTGAAAACGGCGCGGACGTGCATCTGACGATCGATCTCGATCTTCAGGAAAGGGCCGAGAAGGTAATGGACCTTGTGCTGTGGGGCGATAACACCTCGGGCGCGGTGGTCGTCATGCAGCCCAAGACCGGCGAGGTGAAGGCGCTGCTATCCTACCCCGCCTATGACCTGAACAAGCTTGCGATATCCGCCGACAAGGATTATTACGACGTAATTTCCAAGCAGAAGAACACCCCGCTGCAGAACCGCACCACCCTGGGCCTGTATCCTCCCGGATCGGCCTTCAAGGTGTTCACCGCCTCGGCCGCGATGGAAATGGGTTACGTGGGGCCTGACTACATATTCGAGGGCGAGATAGTGGACGATTACTGGACGCCCAAGGAATACGGCACGTGGGTGTGGCCGCCCATTAAGCGTACCAAGATAAAGCGCCGCGAGGAGCCGCTGAACATGACCAACGCGTTCCTGCATTCGGACAATATCTATTTTGCCAATCTGGCGCTTATGATGGGCGAGGAAAAGTTCTTCGATTATCTGCGCCGCGTGGGAATGGAGCAGAAATTCCCGTTTGAGCTGAGCGTGGCCAGGTCTACCTTAAAGATTCGCTATGACGACCCCACCTATTGGAACCTGCGCTCCATTGCCGAAACCGGCTACGGTCAGGGTCAGGTGACGGTATCGCCCATACAGCTTGCCTCGATGTACTGCGCGTTCCGCAATAACGGCGATATGCCCGAGCCGCACGTGGCAAAGGCGCTTTATGAGACCGACGGGATAAAATATGCGCCAGTAAAGGAATTCGAAAGCAAGACCTGGATCGAGGACGCGATAGAGCCCGAAACGATCGAAGCGCTTCTTCCCATGATGAAGAACATTATGGACCGCAATATGAACGGCACCGGCAAGCGCCTGCGCGCGCGCGGCTGCACCGTTGCGGGCAAAACGGGCACAGCGGAGATAGGCTCGGACAAGAGCCGCGAGATATCGTGGTTCGTGGGCTTCCGCGTGGACGTGCCCGAGGAGGACGAGCTGCTGGTGCTGGTGGTGCTTGAGATACCCACCGACGAGGAATACAAGTACATCAAATTCGATATAGCAAGGGAGCTTATAAGCATGGACGGCGGCGCGGACGGCACCCCCATCCCCACCGAGACCGACGCTCCCGAGACCACGGAGGACGTGAATGACTGATAAAAAGAAATCGTCCGGGGCAAAAAAGAGCCCCGCAAGGAAGCCTGTGAAGGAGCTTGAGGCTTACGTGCCCAAGCGCGCCTCACGCACGACCGCGGCCGCGCAGAGGAGCAAGGCGCCCGCCAAAAAGGAAACCCGGCGTCCCAAATACGAGCATGCCGACGAGATCGCTGGCGTTATACTGATCGCCCTGGGCCTTGTGGCCGGGATACTGACCTATTTCAACACCGCCGCGATATTCGAGAGCGTGGTGCGGTTCCTGTTCGGCCTGATGGGCATAGTGCAGTATGCCGTGCCCGTGCTGCTTGTTGTGATGGGCGTGATGCTGATATTCATGCCCAAGCGCCAGTTCGGCACGGGGCTGATCGTGATGCTGCTGTTTGCGGTATTCTTCGTGAGCTGCGTGATACACACTCTTGCAAAGCCCATAGGCGAGCTGAGCTTTGGCGAATACCTGAGCAGAAGCTTTGAAATGGGCAGGGCGGGCTCCGGCTGCGGCTGGCTTGCCGCGATACCCGTTTTCGGGCTCGTAAAGCTCATATCGAGCGCCGGCGCGATAGTCGTTTTCATAGCGTTGGCCCTTGTTTTGATACTGCTTGCCACTCACGTTTCGATACGCTCCGCGGGGCAGAAGATAGTCGCCAAGGTCGACGCGATGGAGGACCGCCGCAAGGCGCGCCTGATCGACGAGCGCGTGGGCGACGACACGCCCGTTTTTGCGCGGAGGCCCAAAAAGCCGGATCTCGACGAGGAAGAGCCCCCGATAAGCCGCCGCAAAAAGCACGAGCGCAGGGAGGAAAAGAAGGCCGAAACGGGGCTTGAGTTCATTCCCAACGAGGGCAAGCTTCCCAAAAAGAAGAAAAAGGACGAGCAGGCGGGGCCGCTTGACGACGACAGGCCGCCCTTTGATGGGGAAATAACCGAATACGATCCCTTTGAGACGATCGAGATAGTGCCCGAGGACAATATAACCGGCGAGACCGTTGTGCCCAAGGTGCCCGCGATAAAGGCCGCCAAGCAGGAGCGTGAAAAGGCCGAGGCCGCAGCCGCGCCCTCAAACGAGGAGGAGCGCGTGAGCGGCGGCGCCGAGGATATCGGCGAGCCCGCCGCCGTGGCAGTATATCAGAAGCCGCCCATCACCCTGCTGCGCCAGGCGGACATTTCCGAGACCATTGCCAACGATTCGCCCAAGGAAAAGGCCAAGCTGCTGCTTGACACGCTGAAGAGCTTCAACATCAACGCCACGCTTTTGAATATCTCCGTCGGCCCCGTCATAACGAGGTTCGAGATACAGCCCGCTCCCGGCACGAGGGTAAACCGCATCACCGCGCTTTCCAACGACATTGCGCTTGCTCTTGCCGCGCCGAGGGTGCGCATCGAAGCGCCCATACCCGGCAAGGCGGCCGTGGGCATCGAGATACCCAATAAGGACACCGCGATGGTCAGGCTTCGCGAGGTCATCGACACGAGGGAATTCTATAACGCATCCTCGCCCCTTACGTTCGCGCTGGGCAAGGACATCGCGGGCAAGCCCGTGTATGCCAACCTTGAGAAGATGCCGCATATGCTCATTGCCGGCGCTACCGGATCGGGCAAATCGGTCTGCATAAACAGCATTATATTGAGCACGCTCTACAAAGCCTCGCCCGACGAGGTCAGGATGATACTCATCGACCCGAAGGTGGTCGAGCTGTCGATATTCGCGCCGGTGCCGCACCTTTACTGCCCCGTCGTGACCGATCCCAAGAAGGCCGCCGGCGTGCTGAAATGGGCCTGCAACGAGATGGATCAGCGCTATTCCAAGATGAGCAAGATCAACGCGCGCGATCTGGCCCGCTATAACGCCCTGCAGGAGAACGAGGCCGACCGCATGCCGCGCCTTATGATAATCATAGACGAGCTGGCCGACCTTATGATAGTTTCCGCGAAGGACGTTGAGGAATCCATCGCCCGACTCGCTCAGCTTGGCCGCGCCTGCGGCATACACCTGATCGTGGCCACACAGCGCCCCTCGGTGGACGTCATCACCGGCCTTATCAAGACCAATATCCCCTCGAGGATCGCTTTTGCGGTATCCTCGGCGATAGATTCCCGCGTTATACTCGACGGCGGCGGAGCCGAAAAGCTCCTTGGCCACGGCGATATGCTGTTCCATCCCAACGGCGCCGCCAAGCCCACAAGGGCGCAGGGCGCTTACGTGAGCGACGAGGAGGTGGAAAGCATTATGCAGTTCTTCATCGACAATCAGGTGGAGGTGCCCAAGAACAACAGCGTGCTCGAATCGATACCCGATCTTACCGCCCCCACCGGGCAGGGCAACGGCAAGCAGGAGGACGATCTGCTGCCCGACGCCGTGAGGATCGTGATGGATTCCGGCTCGGCCTCCATATCCATGATACAGAGGCGCTTAAGGGTCGGCTACGCAAGGGCCGCAAGGCTTGTCGACATAATGGAACAGCACAAGATAGTGTCCGGCTTTGACGGAAGCAAGCCCCGCAAGGTGCTGATCGACGAAGCGGGCTATGCCGAGATGTTCGGCGGAGGGTATGCGCCCGCGGGCGCGCCCGACGAGATCGACGGCGGAGACGAAGACTGACCGGATTTGCCCCGCTGCCGCGGCGGCAATATCTTCATTCCGGAATAAGGAGCAAACATGAATTACAGAGTTGGCATGGTTTCACTTGGGTGCTCGAAAAACCGTGTGGATTCCGAAGAAATACTGGGCGAGCTCGTTTCTTTCGGGGCGACGCCCGTATCCGATCCGGCGCTTGCCGAGGTAATAATCGTGAACACCTGCGGCTTTATAGAGAGCGCGAAGACGGATTCGCTCGACGCCGTTTTCGAAATGGCAAAATACAAGGACGAGGGCGACTGCAGGCTCCTTGTCGTGTGCGGATGCCTTTCCGAGCGGTATTACGACGAGCTTCAGGCGGAGCTGCCCGAGGCGGATCTTTTGTGGGGCGTGAAGGATCACCACGGCCTTGCCGAGGCCATTGAGCAGCGCCTGACGGGCGAGATCTCCGCGCCGGTGTGCGGCGCCAAAAGGGTGCTTACCACTCCTCCCTACCGTGCGTATCTGCGTATTGCCGACGGCTGTGACAACCGCTGCACCTACTGCGCGATACCGCTGATCCGCGGAGGACGCGTGAGCTATCCCATGGAACAGCTGATCGCGGAAGCGCGCGAGCTTGCCGAGGGCGGCGTGACGGAGCTTACCGTGATCGCGCAGGACACATCGGCCTATGGCGTCGACCTTTACGGGGAGCCGAAGCTTGCCGAGCTTTTGAAGGAGCTTGCGAAGATAGAGAAGCTGCATTGGGTGCGCCTGCTTTACACCTATCCCAATACGGTCGATGAAAAGCTCATAGACACGATCAGGGACGATCCCAAGCTTTGCAATTATATCGATATGCCCATACAGCATATCAATGCGGAGCTTTTGACCGCCATGAACCGTCACGGCTCGGCGGAGCATATCAGATACATCACTGACTACGTGCGCAGGTCCTCGCCCGATTTCATACTGCGCACCACCGCGATCGTGGGCTTTCCCGGCGAGACCGAGGAGCAGTTCTCGGAGCTGATGGAGTTCTTCGATTCGCACCCCTATGACCGTCTGGGGGCGTTCACCTATTCGCCCGAGGACGGCACGCCCGCCGCGAAAATGGACGGGCAGATACCCGAAAAGACCAAGCAGCGCAGGCTTGACCGCCTGATGCGCGCGCAGATGGGCGCTTCGCTCGCCGCCAACAAACGCAGGATCGGCACCGTATGCGAGGTTCTCGTGGACGGGATCGAGGGCGGCACCGCCTACTGCCGCTCCTATGCCGAGGCCGCGGAGGTGGACGGCTTCATTAAGGTGAGGCTGCCCGAAGGATGTGCGCCTGCCTGCGGGGATTATATCTTCGTGCGCATAACGGGCGCCGGAGTTTATGACCTTGAGGCGGAGATCGCGGAAGCATAAGCTTTATGACCGACCGTTTAAGAACGGTCAAAAAATAGTTTTATTGAAAGGAAGTTACGGCATGAATCTTCCCAATAAGCTCACTTTGATAAGGATCGCGGCGATACCCTTCTTTATCGCCTGCTTCTTCCTGCCGGAGACGGTGCTTTTCAGCGTGTTCGGCGCGGACGTGCTGCTCAAGTACATCATCGCGGCGGTCGTATTCATACTCGCCTACATAACCGACATAATGGACGGGCGGATCGCGCGCAAGCGCGGCATCGTGACCGATTTCGGCAAGCTGATGGATCCCATCGCCGATAAGCTTTTGACCGCCTCGTGCATGATAATGCTGATCGGGCGCGGGCTGATGAGCTTTTGCGATGAGCTGATGCCCCTTTTCACGATAATCGTGCTTGCAAGGGAATTCCTGGTCAGCGGCATACGTCTTGTTGCGGCAAGCAAGGGCAGGGTGATCGCCGCGGGCAAGCTGGGCAAGCTGAAGACGCTTTTGCAGAGCATATCGCTGCCCGTGATATTGATCGCGGGGCCGGTATTCAAGGCGATAGGCGTGCCGATCGATTTCATACTGCTTGCGGCCGCCGTCGTTATGACGATATGGTCGGGGCTTGATTACGCCCTGCGCAACAAGGAAGTTTTCAAGGCGGAGTGAACGATGGTATTTTCAAGCGAAGCGGATTTTGCCGCATATGCTTCGGCTTTGGTCGAAAGGATAGGCGAAGCCCTTATTGAAAAGGGAGCCTCCGCCGCATGCGCGGAGAGCCTTACGGGAGGGCTTTTGGCCTCTGAAATAGTGCGCGTTCCCGGCGTTTCCAAATGGTTCCGCGAGGGCTGCGTGACCTATTCCGACGCGGCGAAGGAAAACAGGCTGCGGGTCGATCCCGCAGTGATCGAAGCGCACACCGCCGTTTCAAGGCAGACTGCAAAGCTGATGGCCGAGGGCGAGCTTGAAGCCTCCGGCGCGGATCTGGCCGTGTCAACAACCGGGCTTGCGGGCCCCGGCCGGGATGAGCTGGGACGCCCCGCGGGGCTTGTATTCATTGGCGGCGCAACCGAAAAAGGCTCCGTCACAAAGGAACTGCGCCTTGCGGGCTCACGGCTTGATATAAGGCGATCGGCCGTGTGCGCGGCGCTTGAGCTGATGCTGGGTCTGACAAAAAATATTTAAGAACACTTGTGCGAAATAACGCTTTGTGGTATAATAAAGAAAACCTGTTTGGAGGAACATATGGATAAGGAAAAAGCATTGGATCTTGCTTTGACGCAGATCGAGAAGGAATTCGGCAAGGGCGCGATAATGCTCATGGGCGACGCGGCGCAGAAGATCCAGGTCTCCGTCATACCCACCGGCTGCATCGAGCTGGACAACGCGCTGGGCGTGGGAGGCATCCCCCGCGGCAGGATAATCGAGGTGTACGGCCCCGAATCCTCCGGTAAGACCACTCTTGCGCTCCACATGATCGCCGAGGCGCAGAAGATGGGCGGCATGGCCGTGTTCATAGACGCGGAGCACGCGCTGGATCCCGTTTATGCCGCAAAGCTGGGCGTACAGATGAACTCGCTGTACGTCGCACAGCCCGATAACGGCGAGCAGGCGCTGGATATCGCCGATACGCTCGTGCGAAGCGGCGCGATAGACATAATCGTTATCGATTCGGTAGCCGCGCTGGTTCCCAAGGCGGAGCTTGAGGGCGACATGGGCGATTCGCACGTGGGTCTGCAGGCAAGGCTTATGAGCCAGGCGCTGCGCAAGCTTGCGGGCATCGTGGGCAAGACCAACTGCTGCGTGGTGTTCATCAACCAGCTGCGTGAAAAGGTGGGCGTTATGTTCGGCAATCCCGAAACCACCACCGGCGGCAGGGCGCTGAAATTCTTTGCCACCATACGCCTTGACGTGCGCAAGGTGGACGTGCTGAAGCAGGGCGGCGAGGCCGTGGGCAACCGCGTGCGCATCAAGGTCGTCAAGAACAAGGTCGCTCCGCCCTTCCGCGTGGCCGAGGCCGACCTGATGTATGGCGAAGGCTTCTCAAGGGAGGGCTCGCTGCTTGATATGGGCGTGGCGAACAAGATAGTTTCAAAGACGGGCGCCTGGTTCTCCTACGGCGATATGCGCATAGGCCAGGGCCGCGAGAACGCAAGGCAGTTCCTGAAGGATAATCCCGAGGTCGCGGCCGAGCTTGAAGCCAAGCTGCGCGCCATAATGGGCACCGAGGACTGCGTGGTGGAGATGATCGACGGTTCCAAGGAGGGCGTCGACGAGGATTGACGCAACCTTTTCCCCCTCCCATTCGTTATATAGATAAAGGAGGCGATCATATGAAGGTCACAAAGCTCAATGAATATGCGCCGGGATATCCCGCAAAAAAGAAGGCCGCGCTTAAAATAGGCACGATCGCCGCGGCGGCCCTGCTTGCGGCTTCCGTCTCGGCGGGCTGCACCGTGAGCGCTTCGGGATTCCTGCAGGATCCCCCCGCGATTTCGGAGGAGCCCGTTACCCCCGAGCCCACCGAGGAGCTCTGCACCCCCGGCGAACCCGCCGTGGACGAGAACGGGAATATCATACCCGATGAAACCGAAGCTCCCGTGCTGATGGGCGACGTGCAGATCGCTCCCGACGCCGGGAACGGCGGCTGATTATTCGGAGGCATTTATGAAGGTCACAAAGCTTGAGGGTTACGCACCCAAATACCCCGCAAAGGGCATAAAGCTCGGCGCGCTTGCCGCCGCTGCGGCGCTTGCCGTGGGCGCTTCGCTTGGCTGTGTGAACGCAAAGCCCGAGATAATGGGCGATTTCCCCGCGGACACCGAGCTGCCCGAGAACACGCCCGCGATCACGCAGGCGCCCGAGACTACGGGACTGATGAATTTTGAGGAGACCCCCGAATGCACCGAGCCGCTCTCCGATGACGGCCCGATAATCGGCGGCGTTCCCGCCATCTCAGCCGAAGCCACGGAAGCTCCATAAAAGCACTATGAATTTCACGCTTCATCTTACGGCGGACTGCAATTTTGCCTGCCGCTACTGTTACGAAACGCACAGGCCCGCCCGCATGGACGAGCGGGTGGCTTTGGCCGCCTGCGATCTTGCGTTTTCGTTCGGACATATCAAAAACGGTTTCTCGCTCTTCGGCGGGGAACCTTTATTATGCCGCGATCTGATCGAAAAGGTATTCCGCCGCTGTGCGGAGCTCAACGCGCAGCGTAAGGGCGAGCTTGCCTACAAGCTTACGACCAACGGCTCGCTGCTCGACGAGGATTTTATAAAGCTCGCAAACGAAAACAACTGCGAGATCGCGCTTTCGCACGACGGGCTTTTGCAGGATGAGCAAAGGCTCACCCGAGGCGGCGCGGGCACGGCGGAGCTGCTTGAGCCCAAGATCGACCTTCTTTTGAAGCATCAGCCCAACGCGCTGGCCATGATGACCCTTCTGCCGCGGAACGCGGGGAAACTCTTTGATTCGGTAAAATGGCTGCACCAACGGGGCTTTGCGCGGGTGAACCTGGCCATCGACTACCGCCCGGACGCCGAGTGGGACGACGATTCCATGGCGGAGCTTGACCGGCAGTATGAGCGCATCGCCCTTTACTGCGCGGAGCATTACGACGAGATCAAGCCCCTGCGCTTCCTGAATTTCGAATCGAAGGTTGCGGCGTACATGAACGACCGTCCCTGCATAGAGTGCCGGCTTGGGGTGAAACAGCCCTCGATCGCGCCGGACGGGACCATCTACCCCTGCAACCAGTTCCTGAATCTGCCGGAATACGCGATGGGCAGCGTGTTCACCGGCATCGACGCCAAGGCGCAGAAGCGCATCTACCGCGCTTCGCTCGCGCCCGAAAAAAGCTGCGAGGGCTGTGCGATAGAGAAGCGCTGCCGCCATCACTGCGCCTGCCTGAATTTCAGCATGACGGGCGATATGCACACCGTGCCCGCCGTGCAGTGCGTGCACGAGCGGTCGGTAATAAAAAACGCCGATCTCATGGCGGGACTGCTGTATGAAAGGAAGAGCGAAAGGTTCATGCGGGCGTACGGGGAAACGGCAGTGAACAGTAAATAGTGAATGATGAATAACAAGCAATAAAGGCAAATCTTCCGGAAGGAAGATTTTTTTATATAGCGTAACAATGTATATTGACAGGCGAGGTATATAATGTTATAATGTTTGTGACGGAGGTGGTCAAATGCAGATATCGCCTGATGTGATCCGCGGACATACGGATTCGATCATATTATCCCGCCTTATTACAGGCGACAGCTACGGTTATGATATTGGTAAATCCATTCGCAGGCTGTCCGATGGTTATATAGACCTCAAGGAGGCGACTCTCTATACAGCGTTCAGACGCATGGAGGCAGACGGGCTCATAATATCATATTGGGGTGAGCAGGAAGGCGGCGCGCGCCGAAGGTACTACCGTATTACGGAAAAAGGCCGCAAGGCATATTGTGCCTACATCGAAGAATGGAAATCGACAAAAACGATACTCGATAGGATCTTTATGATCGGAGGTGATCAAAATGCGTGAAGCGCTTGAAAAAGAGATTAACCGAAAGGTCGGCAGAACATATGGATCCGCTGAGATAAAACAGCTAAGAAATGAGCTTGTTTCCGGAGCACTTGAGCGGTATGACGATGAGCTTGCTTCGGGAGCTTTACCCGAAGCGGCTTACAGCACCGCTCTCGATTCGTTGGGCGACATAAGCGAGTTGCTCAAGTCCTGCGGCGTGGATGAAAAGCGGAAGCGCCGCCGCCTTGCCTTGGCCATACCCCTGCTTCTGCTTTTGCTTGTGCCCGTGATCGCATGCGCGGCGCTTATCGAAAACAGCACAGCCATGATCTTTTTTCTGATCATCGGACTGATAGCCGTCGGACTGACAGCATACGGAGTATTATCCCTCATCACCCGCTCCGGGAAAAAACCTTTAAGCATAGTGAGCATCGCGATAGGCAGCACTATCTGTTCAACGCTTGCATACTTTGCGCTTATGATCATCTTCGGCACGATCGTCGAACAGGACGACAAGCGTTTTGACTACACCGGAGATATCGACACGATCAGCTCTATCTCGATAATACGGGTTTCTGGCGATTACTATTCAAGCACGATGGAGGACGATTTCAAATACACCGTAGTAAAGGATATCGATCGCGAGGAATGGGCCAAACTGCTTTCAGAGATCGCAGAACTCAAATTCTATCTTCCTTTCGGCGATCCGCCATCTGTCAATGCTGACGAACTGATGGTTATGATACGCTTCTCTCCATCAAAGGACGGCATGACCTGTGCACTGATCGGACAGAAATGTCCCGGATATGGTGAAAGGGTGGATTCGAGGGTCCGGCTATATTTCCATTCCTATTTGTGTAAAGCAACCGATTGGGATTCCGTGATAAAAAAGTATTTGGATTGACCGAGTAAAGCGCTTATATGAAACAAGCCGGGAGTATCGCTTCCCGGCTTGAAATTTATTATGCGGTTTACAGTTCGGGCTTGGAGGTGTCGACCTTGCCGCAGACGATCTCGAGATTGCCGTTGCGGACGCGGATCTTGTCGATCATTTCCTTTTCGCGCTTGGTGCTGCGCAGGTTTATCCTGTAATAGAGCTTGTAAAGGCTGCCCATATTGGTGGTCTTGACCTTTTCGAGCTCCCAGGAGGTGGTGTATTTCTTGAAGATATCGTCGAATTCGCCGGAATAATCGAGGCTTTCGGGCACGGTTATGCGCAGCTCGCGGTATTTGGCGGGCTTTTCGCCGAAGCCGAGCATGAGCAGCACGAAGCCTATCGCGCAGATCACGATTATCACCGCGGCGGCAAGCAGCACGTAGCCGGAGCCGCATATGACGCCCGCGGCCATTGAAAGGAATATTACCAGAATATCGCGCGCGGTGCCGGGAGCGGAACGGAAGCGGACGAGGCCGAATGCGCCGCCCATCACTATGCCCATGCCGAGATTGCCGTTGACGACGGCGACGACCGCCGCCACCGCCACGGGCAGGAGCACCAGAGTCATTGCCATGCCCCTGTTAAAGCTGTTGCGGTACATATAAAGGAACGCCACGAGCAGGCCAAGCAAGAGCGCTGCGCCGCAGCAGACGAGTATCATTGCGACGTCGGGAACGATGGTGCCGTTCTTGAGAAGCAGACTGGTGAAAATGCCGTCCGAGATCATAAATTGTCCCCCTGGTTTGTTGTTGTTTTTTGTGCTAAGAGCATTTTGTATGCGTTGCCGTACTTGGTGTAGGAGCCCGGGTAGATCCTGAGCTCGTCAAGCATGCCGGAGAGCCAAAGCGGCATCGCGTTGTTGATCTTTATCTCCAATATGTAGGAGCCCTGATCCATGAGCGTTTGCCCGTGCGGGCCGTGACGCAGATCGAGATCGTCCGTGCGGAAGGTGATGTTGGTATCGAACGTCATGCGCAGCTCGGGATCCTCGCACCCGAAGAACGCCTGACGGTCATAGAACAGCGCCATGGCGGGCGCAAGCCCCTCGTAAAAATCGAGCACCCAATCGATCTCGGCCATTATCTGCGTGTAAGGTTCGGGAGCTTCGCGGCCGACAAGGAAGCGTATCGCTTCATCATAGGGCATTATCTCGCGCCTTTTATACACGATGCCCATGAGCTTTTTCTTGAGCTCGACAAAGGCGGGGCTGTCGCCGACCGGCACTCCGTAGGTGCGCAGACGAAGCTTTTCCTTATAGCGGGGCTTTTCGATGGATTCGCGGATGAGGCGCGAATTCGGCGTATCGAAATAGATATTGCAGATCTTCGTCACGCCGTATTCATCGGCCTGCATGAAGCCGCGTATCCTTTCTCTCAGCGCCTCGTATTGCTCTTTTGTGATGATGTATTTGATCTCTTTGCGCTCAAATACAGCCTGGTTCCTGTTGATCATCATCCACCGACCGCACGGGGACAAGCTTCCCCTTTTTTCGACATGTATTATAACACTTTTACGCCAAAAACGCTACATATATATTGCGGCAAACCGCAGACAGATTTTTACAGAAGCGACTTGGCAAAGCGCATTAGATTACGCCAGCAGGCGTCCTCGAGAGCGGCGCCCTTTATGCCGGCCTTCTGCATCGCTTCCGCCAGCGCGGGGAGCTGCGAGGGATCGGAAAGCCCCTCGGGGTACTGCCCCATGCCGTCGAAATCGGAGCCTATGGCAAGGCAGCTCTGCCCTCCCACCTCAAGTATATGCTCCGCGTGGCGCACTATGTCGGATATGTGCGCCATGCGCTCGTTGGTAAGCTGCTTATAATAGAAATTGACGCCCACTGTGCCGCCGCGCCGCGCTATCTCCCTTATGTGCTCGTCACGGTGAGAGCGCGGGGAATCGAAAACCGCGCGGGCATTGGAATGCGAGGCGAAAACCTTAACGTCCTCGGCAAGCACGTCGTCTATACCGGCGTCGTTAAGATGCGAAACGTCTACCGCCATGCCTATGCGCGCCATCTCGCGCACGATCCTCTTGCCGAGGAAGGTAAGACCGCGCTTGCTGCGCCCCAATGCGGGATAAGCAAGCTCGTTGGGAGTGTTCCAGGTGAGCGTCATTGCCCTGACGCCCATGCGGTGCGCGCACCGAAGCACGTCCTCATACCCCTCTATCGCCTCGCCGCCCTCGATGGTGAGCACGGTGGCGATGCCGTCCCCCGCCGGGTCGAAATCGGGCGTGAGCGGAACGAGCTCCGGATTATCGGCGAGCATGCGCTCATAGGCGTCCGCCATGCTCAAAAACTGCTGAAGATAGGGGCGCTTGTGCTTAACATCGATCCAGGCCGCAAAGAACTGGAGCTTGACTCCGCCCTTTTTGAGCCCTTGAAGCGAGACGGACTGACGGCCGACGGGGCGCTTCAGATCATAGCCCTCGTTGACCATGCCGTATAAAAAATCACAGTGCCCGTCGGCAAAATACATGGATTACCTCTCAATCAATAAAGCGGCCCCATGCGGTCATGCACGGAGCCGCTTTGCCATAAACGGTTTACTTGGCGAATTCGACAGCCCTGGTCTCCCTTATCACGTTCACCTTGATGGTGCCGGGGTACTCGAGCTCGGATTCGATGCGCTTTACGATATCCTTGGCAAGGATCAGCGTGTCGGCGTCGTTCACGTTCTCGGGCTTGACCATTATGCGCACCTCGCGGCCGGCCTGGATCGCGAAGACCTTGTCGACGCCCTCGAAGGAATTGGCGATATCCTCGAGCTTTTCAAGGCGCTTGATGTAGTTTTCAAGCGTTTCGCGCCTTGCGCCGGGACGCGCCGCGCTGATGGCGTCGGCGGCCTGCACGAGAACGGCTTCGACCGTGTTGGGCTCAACGTCACCGTGATGGGCGAGTATCGCGTGGACGATCTGGTTGTTCTCGCGGTATTTCTTGGCAAGATCCGCGCCGATCTGCGCGTGGCTGCCCTCGACCTCGTGATCGACGGCCTTGCCGATATCATGGAGCAGGCCCGCGCGCTTGGCAAGCTGCACGTTGACGCCGAGCTCCACCGCCATGAGGCCCGCCAGATGCGCGACCTCGATGCTGTGCTTCAATACGTTCTGACCGTAGCTGGTGCGGTACTTGAGGCGGCCGAGCAGCCTTACGAGCTCGTGATGCAGCCCGTGCACGCCCACTTCGAATATCGCGGATTCGCCGGCCTCGCGGATCTGGTTGTCGACCTCCTTGCGGGCCTTTTCGACCATTTCTTCGATCCTGGCGGGATGGATGCGCCCGTCGAGAATGAGCTTTTCAAGGGCGATCCTTGCGACCTCGCGCCTGACGGGATCGAAGCCGGAGAGTATGACCGCCTCGGGAGTGTCGTCGATTATGAGATCGACGCCGGTTGCAGTTTCAAGGGTCCTTATATTGCGGCCCTCGCGGCCGATTATGCGGCCCTTCATTTCGTCATTGGGAAGGGGAACGACGGAGATCGTGGTCTCGGCAACGTGATCGGCGGCGCAGCGCTGTATCGCGGAAGCGATTATGTTGACGGCGCGGCGGTCGGCCTCGGCCTTGGCCTTGGACTCGATATCGCGGATCATAAGGGTCGCATCGTGACGCGCTTCCTTCTCGGCGTTGTTGAGGATTATCGCCTTTGCTTCGTCGGCGGTCATGGAGCCTATGCGCTCCAGCTCGCCCTTCTGCTTGTCATAAAGCTCCTGCGCGGCGGCTTCGAGCTTGTCGACTTCCTTGGTCCTCTGGTTAAGCTGCTCCTCGCGCTTTTCAAGGCCCTCGAGCTTTTTATCGAAGCTCTCCTCCCTCTGCTGAAGACGGCGCTCGGCGCGCTGGACTTCGTTCCTGCGTTCCTTGTTTTCCCTTTCCTGTTCGGTCTTGATGCGGTATACTTCTTCCTTGGCTTCAAGTATGGTCTCCTTCTTCAAGGTCTCAGCGCGCTTCTGCGCGTCGTCGATCATCTTCCTTACCGCATCCTCCGCCTTAGCCGTCTTGGCTTCGGCGATGTTCTTCCTGTAGCTGTAACCTATTGCTACGCCGATGCCCGCGCCCACCAAGAGGCCCGCGACTATCAGCAGGATGTGCCACCATTCCAAATCTATATCCTCCAATATATGTAATATGCCCCGCATGGCCCTTTTAGCCCATGGTATAGACATTCTAAAATATTATAAAGTAAAAATCCCGTTTCGTCAAGTGCGAAACGGGTCCGCAGAGGGCTTCCGGCAAAATATATCTTCATGTTAATGCTGTTACCATGTTTATTATTTTTAAAAACCGGGAAAGCTGTATTTATCACAGGGCACAGGAGCGTTTGAAGTGAAAAAACCCAAAAGAAAACTCACTCCCGAGGAGAGGAGAGAGCACGCGGAATACAGAAGAATGGTGAAGGAGCGCGCCCCAAGGAGCAGAACGGGGCTTCGCGCGCTGCTCGCGTTCGTGACGGGCGGCGCGATATGCTGCCTGGGGCAGTTAATAGGCGATATCGGCGAGCTTTTGTGGGGGCTCGATACCGCGCAGCGCGGCAGCTTTACTTCGGTAACGCTGATATTCATCGCGTCGCTGCTGACCGGGCTGGGCGTTTACGATAAGATAGGCCGCGTTGCGGGCGCGGGATCGGTGGTGCCGATAACGGGCTTTTCCAATTCCATCACAGCGCCCGCTATGGAGCACCGCTCGGAGGGGATAGTCACGGGCGTGTGCGCACAGCTGTTTTCGATAGCGGGACCGGTGCTCGTATTCGGAATAACGGCCTCGGTCATAGTCGGGCTGATCGCGTGGATCGTATCGCTCCTATGAGAACCTGACCGCAAGATAGATCCCCAGCGCGAGCAGAGCGGCGCAGAGCGCGCCCATAACGATCATCCTCCACTGCCTGTGCAGGCGCGAGGCGCCGCGCGAGTCGGCGAAGCTTTCCATAATGGCCTCGTTTTCGATATCGGTGAGGCTCTCGAATATCCTTTCGCCCTTGCCGTTCATACGGGAATACCCTCTTTCTCAAGCATTTTTCTCAGTTTTTTCCTTGCCCTTGCCAGCCTTGCCTTGACCCTGCTCTCGCTGACGCCGAAGGCCTGCGCAACCTCGGCCAGGGAATAAGAGTACCAATACCTTTTTACGAACATGCCGCGCATCTCACCGGGAAGAGAGCTGACGAAGCGAGAGAGCACGCCTCGCAGCACCATATCGTCGCAGGGATCGCGTCCTGAGGCGGGATCGGGTATGCATTCGGAGAGCTCGTCGATTATGGCGGGCACCTGTCCCCCGCCCCTTTTTTGGGCGTTCTTTATACGATAGGCTGATATCGCCGCGTTTCGGGCAAGCTTGGACAGGTATGCGGGCAAGCTTTCGGGCAGAGGCGGGATCGAATCCCAAGCGGAGAGCAGCACGTCGTTCACGCATTCCTCGGCGTCCTCGCGGCTGCGGAGTATGCCGAAGGCCACGCTGAATATGAGCCCGCGGTAGGCGTCGGATACGGCCTTGAGCGCGTCCTCGGATCTTGACTCAAACAGCTTAAGGATCGCTTCGTCTGTCATGCTTCTCTCCCCTCCCTTCGACCCATATGACGCAAAACGGCTTCAACGGGTAACGCACGAAGAAAAATATATTTTAACGAAACGGGCCCGCCCATAGCGGGCGGGCCCTGAGAGCCGTTTAGATCAAACGCCTATGCCGAGGCTCCAGCGGAGTATGATGAGCGCGTCGGCGGAATCGTATGCGCCGTCGCCGTTGACGTCGGCCACGGAGAGATCGAGCGCGTCAGCGCCGAGGATGCCGAGCGAGTAGCGGAGCATGAGCAGCGCGTCCTCGGAATCGACCACGCCGTCGCTGTTGACGTCGCCGAGGATGCCGGGATTATAGTCGCCGGAATAGTCGATATCGTCAACGTAGGCCGCGTCGTCCACGCCGTACCAGGAGCTGAGATCCCAGCTGCCCTTCTCGAACGCCCACTTGAAGGTGTAGATCTTGTCGCTCGTTGCGGTGAAGGTGTAGCTGGCCCAGTTCCTTTCGCCGGAGGCTTCGGTCTTCTTGGTGCCGTCAACGTAGAAGCGGAAGTAGTCGTAGCTGCTGACGGAGCTTACGCTGTAACGGAACGAGAGCGTCTCGCCCGCGTGCATATCGAGGGTGAGCGTGAAGTAGCTGCTGGTGCTTGCCTGGCCCCAGTTGGACGAGGTCACGTAATCGTTCATGGCGAACCAGGGGAAATCCTCGAGGCTGTTGTCAAAGGGCAGATCTCCGCCGTCGACGTTTGCCGCGGACTCGAAGGTGTGATAATAGAAGAAGCCCTTTACGAAAGCGGCGTCCGCGCCGGAAGCGCCGGAGGCGTTCTTCTTGAATATGAACTCAAAGCTGTGATCGCCGGAGGTGGGCAGTATGTATTCGAAGTCAACGTAGCCGTCGGTCGCGCCCGAGGTGAGCACCGCGCTGCCGTCGCACTTGAATATGAAGTTGTCGCCCGAGGCGGAATCGACCTTGTATTTGAAGGTGAGCTGCATGCCCTTGGCGATCACGCAATGGGCGGTCATAACGGATTCGGAGTTGTTCACGCCCGCGTTGCCGCTCATTGCGGCGTTATCCTCGTTATTGACGATCCAGGGATACTGGCCTTCGGAAACGAAGGGGACGGTGCCGCCGGTGATATTCGCCGCGGAGGAAAGGGAGCTTTCGACCTTGAAATTGCGCACCCAGGCCTTATCGGAGCCGGAAGCGCCGGAGGCGTTCTTTGTGAACTCGAAAGTGACCTGCACGCTGCCGTGACCGGGGATCTGAACGGTCTCGGTCGTCCAGTCCTTTTCGCCGCTGTCCTCGAAAACGGTGGTGCCGTTGGCCTTTACGCGGAAGAAGTCACCGGATTCGGAGCTTACCTTATAGTCAAACGTGATGGTCTGCTCGACGCCCACGGTCAGCTCGGTCTTCATGGTGGAGGTGGAATTGTTCACGCCCGCATTGCCGCTGACTGCGGAATTGCCGTCGACCGTCCAGGCGTAATTGCCGGAGGAAACGAAATGGCTGCAGAAGCCTTCGGCATTGACGGCGGGATCGAGACCGTACATGTCGGCCTCAAGATAAGCCATGCCCGCGCCGGCATTGGTGGCGCTGATCGTCTTGGCGTTGGCCTTGATCACGGATATGACCTCGTCGGCGTTCATATCGGGATTGGCGGTCTTTATCTGAGCCGCGACGGCCGCAACGTGGGGAGAAGCCATGGAGGTGCCGTCCTTGGAGCCGAAATCGCCGCCGGGAACGGAGCTTGTGATGCTCTCGCCGGGAGCCGCGATATCGACCAGGGGACCGTAGTTGGAGAAATAGCTGAGGGAATGGCTCTGGCCGATGGAGGCAACGGTGCAGAGACGCTCGATGTTGGCGGGGCAGCAGTTTGCGGCGTCCTGGCTTTCGTTGCCCGCGGCAACGACGACGGTGGTGCCCCTGTCAAAGGCCTCGTCGACTATCTCGGCCATGAAGTGATGCTCTTCGCCGCCGTCACAGCCGCCGCCGAGGGACATGTTCTCGACGTCGGCGCCGTGCAGGGAGCCGTATTCCATACCAAGACCGACGTTGAGAGTGCTGCCGGAGCCCTGATCGGAGAGGACCTTGATGGGCATTATCTTGACGTTGGAGAAGGTGCCGTCGACTACGGTGCCGCAGACGTGGGTGCCGTGGGAATGGCCGTCCTCGGGATTATCGGTGTTGTTGACGAAGTTCCAGCCGGGGATGAGCCTGTCCACAAGGAAGGGATGATCGGAATCGGCGCCGGTATCGATAACGGCAACGATCACCTGGGGCAGATTGGAAAGGTTGCTGCCGTATTCGGCATAGAGCCACTGGTTATAGGCATACATGTTGATGTGGGAAGCGCCGAAGCCCCAGGACTTGAAGGAGCTGCTGCCGGGAGTGGCATAGGCCTCCATGATCTCGTCGGGCTCGGCCCATTCGACCTCGTCCATAAGCCTGAACTGCTTGAGGGCAGCCTCGGCCTCTTCGGGAGTCGCATACTGGAATACGTGCCAATCATTGTAGCCGGATGCGGAGGCTATCGCCTTGTCATCGTGAAGCTCGTGACCGGACTTGACGATGATGCGTGCAAGCGCGAATTCGCCCAGATCCTTCTTCGCCTCAAGATCCTTATCGTAAACGGTGGTGATCTTTGCGACGCTGTCGGTGAAGCTTGCAAGCTCCGCGATCTTCGCTTCGCGCTCGGCGTTAGTCTCGGGGCGTTCGGTCTCGGCGCCAACCGCGGGGACGAGAGCCAGCGCCATAATGAGGGCCACTATGAACGCCAGAAGTCTTTTGCTGTTTTTCATGGGGTTTATCTCCTTTAAATTATTAACTTATTTATTGACCGCCGAACGCAGGAACGCGGCCACGCCGCGGTAGACCTCGTCACGGTTGAGCTCGTTGTGCATCTCGTGCCTGCCGTTTTCATATAGCTGCAGCACGACCTTGGTGTGCCCGGTCTTCTTAAGGTTTTCGCAGACCTCGACGACGCCCTTGCCGTAGGAGCCCACGGGATCCTCCTTGCCGGCGACCAGATAAATGGGCACGTTTTTGACCTTTTCGGCCCATGCCTTGCCCGAGATCTCGCCCAGGCCGTCGAACAGATCGCGGAAAGCGGCGGAGGTGAACGTGAATCCGCAGAATTCGTCCTTGACGTATTCGTCGACTATCGTTTCGTCATGGGTCAGCCAGTCGAACGGCGTGCGGGGAGACGCGACCTTCTTCGCGTAAGCGCCGAAGGCAAGGCCGTTGAGCTTCTCGTCAGGCTCGGCCCCGCCGGTCTTCTTTATATGGGACTTGGCTATGGCCTTGGCGATGGCAAGCACGGGATTCTTTCCCGCGGTGCCGGAGAAAATGAACGCGTCGAACTCATCGGGGAACCTGGAGGCGCAGGTGCGGGCCAGGAAGCTGCCCATCGAGTGCCCGTAAAGCACCATCGGCACGCCGGGGCATTCGCGCTTTATCGTTTCATGCAGCTTCATGATATCCGTGATAACGAGCGTCCAGCCGTTTTCGGGCGCAAAGAAGCCCTTTTTGCCCTTGCCGTTGACCGAGCCGCCGTGCCCGGCGTGATCCTCGGCATACACGGCGTAACCCAGTGAAGTGAGGTAATTCGCAAGATCATCATAGCGCAGGGCGTGCTCCGCCATGCCGTGAACGATCTGTATCGCCGCCTTGGGCGCGCCTTCGGGCAGCCACTTATACGCGGCGATATCGCAAAGCTTTGTTGCGGATGGGTAGCTGAATCTTTCCATAGCGTTTCCTTTCCTTACTGAACGATTATTGCTATCACGGCGACCGCCGCGGAGAGTACGAACAGCGCTGCCATTATCAGCGCGATGAGCCTTGCGGACTTTTTCATGGGAACACACCTTTCATATTTATCGTCAGCGCCCGGTGAACGGGGATAAAAGCTTTGCGAAGAAATCCTCGTCGCTTTCAAGCCCGAACCACACGATTACCGCATACGCCACGACGGCGGCAAGTATCAAAGCGAGCACCAAAAGCGCGATGCTCCCCCAATGGATCTCCCTGTGCTTGACCCGGCGCAGGGGCTTGGTATGATCCGTATAGTGAATGCGGTAATGACGGCGTTTCATATCATCTATTATATCACAAACGGAGCGGGATTGAAAAGACTGAAATGGATATTATTTGAAAAATAGTGAAAAAGGGACCTTGCGCGGTCCCTCTGCGCCTTACCCTTCCCGTGCCGGATCGGTCACGATGGGCTCTATCTCGTTATACGAGCGGCGCTCGAAAAAATCACCCGGAGGGGCGTACATGAGCCCGGTGTATTCCGAGGCCGAAGCCGTGCGCATGCCCTCGGTGCCTATGAAATCCGGCCCGATCATGTCGGGCGCCTCGACGGTCTCGCCGCCCGTGGGGATATGCGGCCTTTTTCTGTGCTTTTTCGACATAAAGATCACCTCCGCTTAGAGTATGAGCGGAGGTGAACGGAATTATTCATTATGGCTTACAGCAGCGATCTGACCAGCTCGGCGAGCTCGTTCGGATGCGTGACGGGTATCTCGTGCCCCGCGCCGCGTATCTCCACAAAGCTGCCGCGCGGTATCGCATCGGCAATGGCGGAGGCGTGCTCGCGCCTGATCGCCTCGTCCTTCTGCCCGTAGACGACCGTCGTTTCGCAAATGACGTTGGCAAGCTCGGAATTGGTTATATGGGGCTCGGTGAGCATAAGCCTCAAAAGCATCGCGGGCACGGGATTCTTTTTTCTTTCCGCGAAGGAAAGCTCTTTTTTTATAGTGCGGATCATCTTGGGCTTTAAGCCGGAAGGATCGGAATTGACGCCGATCAATATGAGCTTGCGCACCCTGATCGAGCGCAGCGCCATGAGGATCGCGGTTATCGCGCCGTCGGAAAAGCCGATTATATCATATTCGCCTATGCCGAGCTTATCCTCCATGAGCTTTATCGCGTCGTCGGCCATCAGCTCATAGCTTATATCAAGGGGCGTGTCGTCCTCGGCGGGCTCGGATCCGCCCTGCAGACGGCTGTCCATCAGCACGAACCCGCGCGAGGCGGAAAGCAGGGGCACGAATTTTTCGAAGATCTTCATGCTCTCCCCGTTGCCGTGGAGCAGCAAAGCCGGCGTCCTGAGCTTGAAATCCCTGACGCCCGCGAGCTCATAATTTATCAGCTGATCGTTTATTATGGCCTTTGGCATAGCGTTTTATTCTCCGTAATGATCTTTTCACCCTTTGGGCATTATAGCACAAAAGAATATAAAATGCAAATAATCTTTGAATTTTCATCAAAAAAAGACCGGAATCGGGTAAAATCGGCCCTAGGGCTTCCCTATTGGCATTTTTACTTGACAACTCGAATATTTTCTTATAAAATTTTAAGGATATAAAGCTCTTGAAAAGGAGAACTGTTTATGTGCGGTATAGTTGGTTTTACGGGAGTGGGCAACGCGACTCCCATCTTGATAGAAGGTCTTGAAACGCTCGCGTACCGCGGGTATGATTCGGCGGGCATAGCCGTTTGGGATGGCGAGAACATCGTCATGCGCAAGGAAAAGGGCCAGCTGCAGAACCTGAAGGACATACTTGCTTCGGAGCCCATAGGCGGCAGCTGCGGCATTGGCCACACCCGCTGGGCGACTCACGGCGAGCCCTCTTACATAAATTCGCATCCCCACGGGGACGACAAAAAGCAGCTGGTGCTGGTGCATAACGGCATTATAGAAAACTACGTCAAGCTGAAATCCATGCTGATCGACAAGGGCTGCAATTTCGTGTCGGATACCGATACCGAGGTGGTCGCGCAGCTGATAGGCGATCTGTATAAGGGCGATCCCCTTGCCGCGATAACCGCGGGCATACGCCTGCTTGAAGGCTCGTTCGCGCTGGCGATACTCTTCCGCGACGATCCCGACCGCATATACTGCGTCTGCAAGGACAGCCCCATGGTGGTGGGTTACGGCAGGGACGGCGCGCACATCGCATCGGACATCCCCGCGATGCTATCCTACACCCGCGACGTGACGTTCATGGGCGATAAGCAGATCGCCGTGCTCTCGCCCGAGGGAATAGCCTTCTATGACGAATTCGGCACGCCCATCGACAAGGGCAGCACGCATATCGACTGGGATCTCGACGCCGCCAAGAAGGGCAGCTATGAGCACTATATGATGAAGGAGATCTGCGAGGAGCCGGTCGCGTTCCGCAAGACCGCCGAGCAGTACGTCTCGTTCAAATACAGGAAGCTCAAGACCGACTGCTTCCCCTGGTCCGAAGAGGATGCGCAGAGCATAAAGCGCATACGTATAATCGGCTGCGGCACCGCCTATCACGCGGGGCTTCTGGGCAAGAAATATTTCAGCACCCTGGCAAAGATACCCGTTGAGGCCGAGATCGCATCCGAATTCAGATATTCCGATTACACGTTCGAGCCGGGCGAGATGCTGTTCGTCATCTCACAATCCGGCGAGACCGCCGATACGATAGCCGCTATGCGAATGGCGAAGCAGGCGGGAGTCAAGACCGTTGCCGTGTGCAACGTGATAGGCTCCACCATCGCCCGCGAGGCCGACGATGTGCTGTTCACGTATGCCGGGCCCGAGATCGCCGTTGCCGCCACCAAATCATACCTGACGCAGGTAACGGTGCTCTTCCTTGCCGCGCTCTCGCTTGCCGAGGTGCGCGGGACCGTGACCGAGGAGCGCATCGCCTCGCTCATAACCGAGCTGGCCTCGATCCCCGCGGGCATGGAAAAGCTTATAGACAGCCGTGAGGAGATACAGTATTTCGCCAGCCGCGAATTCGTCGCGCAGCACGTGTTCTTCATAGGCCGCGGCATCGACTGCGCGCTGGCCATGGAGGCCGCGCTGAAGCTCAAGGAGATCAGCTACATACATTCCGAGGCCTATGCGGCAGGCGAGCTGAAGCACGGCACCATCGCCCTTATCGAGGACGGCACGCTTGTGATCGCGCTTGCCACCCAGGGCAGCCTTGCCGCAAAGACGGCAAGCAATATCGAGGAGGTGCGCGTAAGGGGCGCCAAGGTGCTGGGCCTGACCAACGGCGAGATGCCCGACGTGGACGCCCACTGCGCGAACGTGTGGCGCATCGACAAGACCAACGAGCTGCTTGCGCCCTTCCTTGCGATAATCCCCCTGCAGCTGTTCGCCTATTATATGGCGGTGCAGAAGGGCTGCTCGGTCGACAAGCCCAGGAACCTTGCCAAGAGCGTGACCGTTGAGTGATATGGAAAAGAAAGTGTATTTCGCGGGCTCGATCCGCGGCGGGCGCGTTGACGCGGCCCTTTACCGCCGCATGATAGAGCATATAAAAAAGACCGCCGACGTGCTGACCGAGCACGTGGGCGACCTTGCCCTGAGCGCCCTTGAGGGGGAGCTTGACCGCGACAGGCTCATTTACGAGCAGGACACGGCGTGGATACGCGAATGCGATCTGCTGATAGCCGAGTGCACCTGCCCGTCGCTCGGTGTGGGATATGAGCTGGCCTATGCCGAAAA
This sequence comes from Clostridia bacterium, assembly GCA_017541305.1. Classification (GTDB taxonomy): domain Bacteria; phylum Bacillota; class Clostridia; order Christensenellales; family CAG-138; genus UBA3857. The sequence continues at coordinate 63,812 of JAFXZJ010000025.1, forward strand.
GCTGAACAAGCCCTGCTTCGTGTTCTATAACAGGGAGCGCGGAAACCTTTCGGCAATGATAAAGGGCGATCCGTATTATGAGCTTTTCCCGTATTCAACGGAGGATGAGATCGTAAAAGGGCTGGATTCGATATTGAAGTAAACGAAAGCCGCGGAAGTGCGCAAGTGCGCAGCCGCGGCTTTTTATTATGTATCGCACAGAAATTCGTATTCCGTCGTCTCCCGGAAGCGCTCTCCCGCCCTGAGCAGGGCCGGGGGAAACTCCGGTTTATTCGGGCTGTCGGGGAAATGCTGCGTTTCAAGGCAGAAGCCCCCGTTTTTGGGAAAGCTGCCCGCGGCGTCGAGATTTATGAAATTGCCCGTGTAGACGTGCACGCAGGGCTGTGTGGTGCGGCAGATGAGGCGCACGCCCGTTTTTGGGGAAAAGGCTTCCGCGCAGAGCGCAAGCGAGCCGCCGTTTTCGAGGGCGAAGCTGTGATCGAGGCCGCCGCAGGCGGAAAGCTCATCAACGGCGGAGATATCGCCTATCCTGCGCATTTCGGTGAAATCGAGCGGAGTGCCCGAGACGGGCAGCAGCCTGCCCGTGGGTATCATGCCGGGGCCGAGCTCGGCATATTTTTCGGCGTTCACGCGCAAAGCGTGCGCTTTGACGTCTCCCCCGCCGTCGAGATTGAAATAGCTGTGGTTGGTGATGTTGATATAGGTGTCGGCGCTGCTCTCGGCCCCGTAAACGAAGCGAAGCGCGCTCCCATTAAGCGTGACTTCGGCGGTCAGGCGAAGCTCGCCGGGGAAGCCCTCGTCCATATCGGGGCTTGTGAGGCTGAACCGCACGCCGTTTTCGATCGGCTCCGCGTCATAGAAGCGCTTGTGGAAGCCGCCGTGGAGATGGTTTTCGCCGTCGTTCCTTTCGAGGGCGTATTCGCGCCCGTTCAGGGTGAAGCGCGCGTTCCCTATGCGCCCGGCGTATCTGCCGACGGAAGCGCCCACGCAGGAAGTTCCCCGCGCATAGCCGCCCGCGTCGGGATAGCCCAGCACGGCGTTCACTCCGGCGGCCTTTACGCGAACGAATACCAGCGTGCAGCCGAGATCGGTGAGGCCGACCGAAAGGTCCTCCGACTCGAGCATGAAAAGGCGCGCCGCGCGCCCGCCTGCGATACCGAATGGTTTTTCAAATATATTTGTCATACGGGCATTATATCACGCGAAACGGCATTTGAAAAGAGCGCTTTCAAAAGTTTCGCGCGGAAGCCTGTTTTTTGAGGCGAACCCGCTTAAAAACCGTGTTTTCGCACGTGTTGACACGCTTTTTTACAGATGCTATAATCTCCTTACCATCATACGGAGGAAATCATTTCATGCTTGAATTCGTAAGCAATTGGGTCACCGGAGCCGACGGTCTCAACCTCGGTCTCATAGGCGCCATCATACTCTTTATCATCGGCTTCGCCGCGCTCATCAAGGGCGGCGACTGGTTCGTCGACGGCTCCGTCGGCATCGCCAAGAAATTCCATCTGCCCGAGCTGCTGATCGGCGCGACGGTCGTGTCCATCGGCACCACCCTGCCCGAGGTCATGGTCTCCGCAACGAGCGCGGCAAAGGGCGTGAGCTCCATCGCCTACGGCAACGCGATAGGCTCGGTCATATGCAACACCGCGCTGATCGCCGCGCTGACGGTGGCGATACGCCCCTCGCTTGTCAACCGCAAGGCGCTTGCCATTCCCGTTATATCCTTCTTCATCGCGGCGTTCTTCTATGCGGGCGTGGCAATCTTTGCAAGGGAGTTCTCAAGGCCCGTTGGCATAATACTCCTTGCAATGTTCGTGATATACATGATCATCACCGTAATGCAGGCGATCAGGCATCCCGACGATGCCGAGACCGAGGAGATCGAAAAGCAGCTGAGCCTGTTCAAGAGCATAGTGCTGTTGGTGCTGGGCGCGGCGCTCATCGCCGTTGGCGCGAACTTCCTTGTTGACAACGGCACCTATATCGCAAGGGCCGTGGGCGTGCCCGAGACGGTCATTGCCCTCACCTTCGTTGCCCTGGGCACCTCGCTTCCCGAGCTCGTCACCGCCATCACTTCCCTTGTCAAGGGCCACGGCGCGCTTTCCCTGGGCAACGTGATCGGCGCGAACATATTCAATATCGTGCTCGTATCCGGCATGGCGATCACCATAAAGCCCTTTGCGTTGCCCGCCGAAAAGCTCATCGGCGGCATGAACGCCTCGCTCGTGGTCGATATGCCCGTGATGTTCCTCGTAATGGGCATACTCACACTGCCCGCCGTGTTCTCCGGCAAGCTCAAGAGGTGGCAGGGCATTGCGCTCCTCGCCATCTATATAGGGTTCGTTGTGTTCCAGTTCGTGGGATGATCAAGGCCCCGAGAGATTTTGCCAACAGAAAAAGCCCGCGATCGCGGGCTTTTTAACTTGCTTATCGGCTCAGAACGTGAGCTCGTCGATCTCTTCGGCAAGCTCCTCGAGGCGGGGCGCGAAATGCGAGATCCATTTTTTGCCGGTTTCGGAATCCTTTCCGAATTTGCGTACGGCGTGATCAAGCAGGCGCATACAGCTTAACAGCTCGGCCTTCTTTTCGGCCGTCTCAACGTCTCCGCTTGCCCCAATGTATTCTTCAAGCGAGAGGCGCCAGAACTCGCGCACGGAGTCATAGCTTATGCCGAAATAGTGCATCGCCTCGGCATGGTCCATCTCGGTAAACCCGCGGTAAGCGCAGCGCATGAGCGCGAGCTCGAATATGGGATGCCCGGTGCAGAGGGTGTCCATATCGATCAGCATCAGCTCGTCCTTCTGCTGCAATATGTTATTGATGTGATAATCGCCGTGGAGCAGATGCGGATCGTCGGGCACCGCTTCGATCAGTGATACGAGCTTTTCATGCGCCGGATCCGACACCGTGCCGCGGAGCCTCTGCGCACGGGGCAGCATGCGGTCCTTCATGCGGGGCAGCGTGTCGGCCTTGGGCACCAGCGTGTGCATCTCCTTTAAAAGATCTATGCTCTTTTTTGCGGCTTCGCCGATCGTGAGCCTGCCGGAGGCGATGAGGTTTGAAAAGCTGTTCGCCTCGATAAGCTCGAACACGGAGCCGTAGCCGCCGCTTTCTATGCGCACGACGTCATAGGGTATCGCCGTGGGCACGCCCATTATCAGCGCCGTCCTTGCCAGCTCGCGCTCGCGGTGTATCTCGTCGAGGCTTTCGGGAGCAAGAAATACCTTTACGACCGTTTCGCGGTCGATACGGTAGACGTTGCCGTTTGCGCCGCGGCCTATCACGTCGCAGCCTTCCACCGAGATCGTGCGGTAGGACTTGCGGGTGGTGATCATCTCGGTCAGCCCGGTCATCTCGAGGATATCGTAGATCTCAGACGATACGTTCACGAGCTCCATATCGGGGACCGTCTTTTTGAGCCTGATGAAAAGACGCAGGCCTGCGCTGGAAACGTATTCCAGCTTTTCGCAGTCGAGCGTCAGGGCGCCCTGGCCTCCGCTGCCGATTATGCGGCTTATCTCCTGCCAAACGGATTCGGCATTGTTCGAGGTGAGCCTGCCTTCGGGATAAAGCACGAGCCTTTCATCCTGTTTGCCGTATCTCATTCCGGTCCTGTCCTTTCGGGTTCAAACAAAGCGTTTGGTGATGGTGGTGACGTTTTCGGCCCCGATCCTTGCATAGGCCGTTTCGTCCATAAGATTCTTGACTATGAATACGCCGAGGCCGCCTTCCCTGCGCTTTTCGATGGGAAGGGTAACGTCGGGATCCTCCGCGGCAAACGGATCGTAGGGTATGCCGAAATCGCGGAACTCGACAGAGGCCCATTCACCCGGCCTGCCGCTGACGCTCACGCTGCAGGGACCCGCGGCCCCTCCGTAAGCATAATAGGCGATGTTGGTGAAGAGCTCGTCGACGGCGATATCGAATTTGGTCATGAGCTTAACGGGGCATTCGAGCGCCTCGAGCCGCTCATTGACGAAATCGATCACCTTTTCATTGTTTTTTGTGCTTGCCTCGATATCCATTCTTCCGGTCAGTCAAGACTCGATATTCAGTATGTCGGAAAAGCCCGTTACGTCGAATATCTCGGTGATCATCTCGTTGGGATGCAGCACCTTCAAATTGCCCTGCATGCGTTTATGCGTGCCAAGCAGCAGGCGCAGACCCGCGGAGGAGATATATTCGAGCTGCTCGAAATCGAGCACGAGCTCCTCGACGGAGCTGAGATCCTTAAGCTCCTCCTCAAGCCGGGGCGCGGTGGTGGTGTCGAGCCTGCCGACGACCTTGACCAGGAGCTTATTGCCTTCGAAATATTTATTGACGATCATATCAGTTCTCCTTTTTCATCTTTTTGTAGATTATCATTTCGACGGTCCCGCCCTTGATGCCGATCCTTACTTCATCGGCAAGGTTGGCGACGATGGATCGCTCCAACTCGTCCCATTCCTCGGCGTCCTTCTTTTCCTGCATAAAGGCGCGGTAATTGTTCAGCGACCAATAGGCGTTGTACAACCCCGTCAGATCCTCCTCGGAGCCCATCCAGCCGGAATCGAGGAAGCGTATCGCACCGGGCTCATCGGGCTCGAATACCCGCTCGAACAGGCAGCGGAGCTTGCCCATGACGCCCACCGCGGCGATGTTTGCGCCGTCAGTGGAGGCCTCCATAAGCTTTCTGCGCTTCTCCCTGTCCATAACGGTGTCGGTGATGAGGTGCAGGCGGTATTCGTCCGCCTCGTCCTCGATAAAGAACCTTGCCTCCACCTCGCCGGTGAGCTGGCGGAGCATGCCCATCATTTCCTCGGAGAGCAGCCGCAGCCAAAGCGCCTGCTTGTCGGAAAGCCCCTTGTACTTTGCAACGGCTTCCGCCTGGAAGAGCGCCTCATCGACGCCTTCGCCCGAAGCGCACACGTTTATAATATCGGATCTCACAAAAACACCTCCCGTGTTCATGGCAATATTTACTCGTTTATATTGTAACTCATAATTCCCAAAAGCGCAATAACCAATATGCAGAATAATATAATTTAAAAATACCTTGTGTTAAAAGGAAAAGCGGAGTAAAATACCATTTTGTGAATTAAATTTTCAAAAATCCGCAAGAGGTCTTTTATGAACGAAAAAATCAGGAATATAGCCATAATCGCGCACGTTGACCACGGCAAGACGACCCTGGTCGATCAGCTCTTACGCCAGAGCGGCGTATTCCGCGCGAACGAGGCCGTGCAGGACCGCGTGATGGACTCCAACGACATCGAGCGCGAGCGCGGCATAACCATACTCTCCAAGAACACGGCGGTGAATTACAAGGATTACCGCATCAACATCGTTGACACTCCCGGTCACGCCGATTTCGGCGGCGAGGTGGAGCGCATACTCAAGATGGTCGACGGCGTGCTGCTGATGGTGGACGCATTTGAGGGCTGCATGCCCCAGACCCGCTTTGTGCTGCGCAAGGCGCTGGAGCTTAAAAAGGTGCCCGTTGTGGTCATCAACAAGATCGACCGCCCCGGCGCGCGCCCCTATGAGGTTGCGGACGAGACCCTTTCGCTCTTCATCGAGCTTGGCGCGGACGACGATCAGCTGGATTTCCCCATCGTTTACGCCTCCGCGCGCGACGGCGTATCCGGCCTCGATCCCGAGGATCTTTCGCCCAACATGCAGCCGCTCTTCGACACCATCATTTCGGCGGTGCCGGCGCCTTCCTGTGACGAGACGCTGCCCCTGCAGGTGCTCATTTCGGCCATCGACTATGACGAATACGTTGGCCGCATAGGCATCGGCCGAGTCGAGCGCGGCGTTGCCTCGAAGAATCTGCCCGTGTGCGTGGGCGTGCCCGGCTCAGGTTCCAGACAGGCCAAGCTGACGAGGCTCTATCGCTTCGAGGGCCTGCACAGGGCCGAAGCGGAATCCGTTCCCGCGGGCGATATCATAGCCGTTGCGGGCGTGCCCGAGCTTTCCATAGGCGAGACCATATGCGATATCAACGCGTTCGATCCCCTGCCCTTCGTGCATATCGACGAGCCCACGCTTTCGATGTATTTCATGGTCAACTCCTCTCCCTTCGCGGGCAAGGAGGGCAAGTACGTCACCTCGCGCAATATCCGCGAGAGGCTTTATAAAGAGGTGCAGACCAACGTTGCGCTGCGCGTTGAGGACACCGACTCCACCGAGGCCTTCAAGGTATCCGGCCGCGGCGAGCTGCATCTTTCGATACTGATCGAGACGATGCGCCGTCAGGGCTATGAGTTCGCAGTCTCGCGCCCCAAGGTCATAATGAAGCACGACCAGTACGGGCGCCTTATGGAGCCCATGGAGGAGCTGACGATCGACGTGCCCTCGGAATACATGGGGCCCGTTATGGAAGGTCTGGGCCGCAGGAAGGCCGTGCTCTCCAACATGATCAACGACAACGGCGGCGGCGTGCGCCTGGTATTCGACATCCCCGCAAGGGGCCTTATGGGCTATCGCTCCGAGCTTTTGACCGACACGCGCGGAAACGGCGTGATGAGCCACATATTCAAGGGCTACGCCCCCTATTCCGGCGATATCGAGGAGCGCCTGACGGGCTCGCTCATCGCCTCCGAGACGGGCGAATCCAACGCCTACGGCCTCTTCAACACCCAGGACCGCGGCCGCATGTTCATCACCGCCGGAGTGCCCGTTTACGAGGGCCAGATCGTGGGCGAGTGCGCGAGGAACGAGGACATCACCATCAACGTCTGCAAGAAGAAGCACATGACCAACACCCGCGCCTCCGGCAGCGACGAGGCCCTGCGCCTCACCCCGCCCGTGGTGTTCTCGCTGGAGCAGTGCCTTGAGTTCATACGCGACGACGAGCTTGTCGAGGTCACGCCCAAGTCCATAAGGATGAGGAAGCGCTATCTCACCAAGGATCAGAGGATCAAGGATTTCAACAGGCGTATGGCCGAAAAGCAGGCGAACGAATAAGCAACAAAAGCGATCCGCGCCGGCGGGAAAGGTTGATACCGAATAAAGATACTTTTCCCCCTTCCCCCATGGTAAGGCCGGGCTCTGCGCGCGTGATCAAAAATACCCCGATAAAGCAACAAGCTGAGAAGGTCATCCCCTCTCAGCTTGTTTTTTTGAGCGTTACCTCTGCACGAAGCTTCCGCAGCAGCTTTCGTCCTCGGGCTTGCCGCTCCCTGTGCACTCGCCGCGGCAGGGGCGCACCTCGATGCGGTGAAGCTCGCAGCAGTTGTCATGGCCGTGGTGGCGGCATTCCGAGACGCTGCAGCCGATGATCTGATCGTGCTTTGCTGAACCGTTGTTCATATCATCACTCTTCCTTTCATGTTTGTACCGTCAGTATGCCCCGTGTAAAACGATTTTATCCGCCGACGCCGTTTTAATCGTTGACACGGGTACATTTTTGATATAAAATTGAAAATGGTTTAATATAGACTTGGAGTGGATATGAAGAACGGGACCAAGATCGCCATATGTCTGGGGACCGCCGCGCTCACTTTCGTGCTTGCGGCTTTCGCTCAGACCCTGCTGATACCGCTTACGGCGCTTTCCGCCTATATGGGCGCCATGTGGGGGCTTTATTATCTTGCGCCCTCGGTGATCGCCGCATGCGCGGGAGCGCTGCTCTTTGGCGGCACGGATCCCGGCAGTCTTGCTGCCGCGGCTATGTTCCTGCTGATCTACGCGGTGCTCACGGCCTATCTTAAAAAGAAGTTCCCGCACAGATACGCGGTGCTGGCGCTTGCCGTGACGGTTTGCGTGGGGCAGTATCTTTCCATGACCGCAGCCGCGATGCTCGCGGGCAGGCCGCCCTATTCCGACGTTGTGGACGCCTGGGACAGGATGGTTTCGGAGGTGTTCACCCCCGTTTTCGGCGGGATCGCGGGAGGCGGCGAGGTGCTCTCCATGTTCGGGGACGTTTCCGCGACGATACCCGACACGCTGATGTTCATGTGCATACTGACCGCCGAGGGCGTTTCGACAGCGCTCGTTATGCTGACCAGGCTGCTGCACAGGTTATTCAAGACCGAGCCCGCTCCCATGGCGCGCTTTGCCGAATGGCGCCTGCCGCACACGGCGCTGATAGGCGGCGGGATAATGCTCGTATGCATCGCGCTTGCCTACATATTCAGGCTGGAGCAGGCGAATTCGGTCGGCTACTCGCTGGGCTTGATAGTCGCTTCGCTCTTTGCCGTGCAGGGCATGGCGTATCTCGATTTCGTATTCAGGGTATCCCGCGCGCCGGGCTTTGTGCGCGTGCTCGCGTGGGTGCTGCCCGTGCTGGCCTTCCCTTACAGCCTTTTGCTGCTTGCCTTCATAGGCGTAAAGGAGCAGATCACCAAGAAGAGGCCCAAGGTGAAGAAATACCTCATGGAGCTTTCGGCTCAGCAGCGCGCGATGAACCGCGCGGACGAGCTTGCCAAGTACGGCTACGTGAGGCAGGACGCAAAGAAGCCCCCGGAGGACGGGGAAAGCAATAACGGCGGCGGGGACGGCTCCGCCGGTACCGATAAAGGAGGTAACGCAGAATGAAGGTTTTATTACAGCAGGACGTCAAGGGCACCGGCGCCGCGGGCGACATCGTTAACGTAAGCGACGGTTATGCGCGCAATTTCCTGATACCCAGGAAGCTGGCGGTGCCCGCGGACGCGGGCAACATCAACGCCGCGAATATAAAGAAGAACGCCGCAAAGCACCGCATCGAGGTGCAGCGCAAGAACGCCAAGGAGCTTGCCTCCGGCATGAGCAATCTGACCGTGAGGGTATATGCCAAGGCGGGCGACGGCGGCAGGCTCTTCGGCTCCGTGACCGGCAAGGAGATCGCGGACGCGCTCAAGGAGCAGTATGACATCACCGTGGATAAGAAGAAGATACGCATACCCGAGCCCATCAAGCAGACGGGCATCGTTACGGTGAGCGCACATATGTTTGAGCAGACCGACGCCCAATTCAAGGTCGAGGTAATCGCTCTGGACGAATAAACCCGCTCCCCTGCGCGGCAGGGGCCGGTAATAAGGACACGAAATGGAAGCAAAGGAAACCGAACAGCACATAGAGATGCCTTATAACGAGGAAGCCGAGAAGGCGGTGCTCGGAAGCATACTCCTCTCCTCCGGGACGTGCGAGAAGGCTATCGAGGAGCTCGCTCCGCAGGATTTCTATTCGCTGAAAAACCGCGACGTGTTTGCCGCGGTCAAATCGCTCTGGGACCGCGGCGGCGAGATAGACAGCGTCACGGTGCTTGGCGCGCTTGAGAAGCTGGGCAAGCAGGATTCCGTGGGCGGGATCGACTATCTCAACGAGCTTGCCCTCACCACGCCCACCGCGCTGAACGTGGAGCATTATCTTGCGATCGTCAAGGAGGAGAGCACCAGGCGCCGCCTGATTAACGTCTGCACCGAGATAGCGCAGGAGGCGCGCACCGGCGCGCGCGAGACGGCGAAGATACTGGACGACGCGGAAAGGCGCATATACGAGATCGCAATGCGCACCTCGGACGACAAGATAGAGCCCCTTGCGCCGATCTATGGCAGGGTGTTCCGCCGCATAGGCGAGCTGATGAAGCTTGAGGGGCAGACCACTGGGCTTCCCACGGGCTTCCTGGATCTTGACGACCTGACGAGCGGGCTGCACCGCTCCGACCTGATAATAATCGCCGGCCGTCCCGCAAGCGGCAAATCGACCCTTGCACTCAATATCGCCGCCCATGCAGCGCTGCACGAGGGCGCAACGGTTGCCTTCTTCAACCTTGAAATGAGCAAGGAACAGCTTGCCTCGCGCATAATGGCGACCGAGACCGGCGTGCCCCTGCAGAAGATACGCACCGGCGGCGTGGACGCCGATGACCTTTTGAAGATCGCGGCCAGCTTAAACAGCGTTGGCGCCGCGCCCTTCCTTCTTGACGACACCCCGGGCATATCCGTTGCGGAGCTGCGCTCAAGATGCCGCAGGATCAAGGCAAGGCAGGGGCTGGATCTGGTGATCGTGGACTATCTGCAGCTTATGCAGACCGGCAGCCGCGCCGAATCCCGCGTGCAGGCCGTTTCGGAAATGACGAGGAATCTTAAGATACTCGCCCGCGAGCTGGATATCCCCCTCATCGTGCTTTCACAGCTTTCGCGTGAGCCCGACAAGCGCTCGGATCACACGCCCGTTATGAGCGACCTGCGCGAATCCGGCTCAATCGAGCAGGACGCGGACATCATTATGATGCTCTATCGCCCCGCCGCTTATCTTGACACGACCGAATACAAGGAGGGCAACAACATTGCCTATCTGAACGTGGTCAAGCACAGGAACGGCGAGACCCGCTCGATAAGCCTTACGTGGAGGCCCGAGCTGACCAAATTCGACAACTATTCCGACGCCGACGCGCCGTTCGGAAATTAAAAATCGCACTTGCATTCCGCAAGTGCCGGTGCTATAATCAGTATGCTTCGGGGCAGGGTGAAAATCCCTACCGGCAGTGAGCGCAAAAAAGCGCGAGTCTGCGAGCAGGGGGCGAAAAGCCCTCTGCCGAATCGGTGAGAATCCGATACCGACGGTGACAGTCCGGATGGGAGAAGCGGCGGCATGAAAAGAGCATCAACTCCTTTTGCGCTCCGCTTGCACGGGGCAAAACAAAAGGAGGTTTTTTTATGGCAAACATCGGTGAAACTTTTCAAAAGGCCAAGGACAATCTGGGCTTCATAGGCGTGTGCCTGGGCATTTTCGCGGCGCTCTTCCTGGTCGCGTGGCTGTTCGAGCGCTTCGTTATGAAGGACCGCAGGCGGCGCTTTTCGGACACGCATTTTATCACCTACACGGCGATATTCTCCGCGATGGCGGCAGTGCTGATGCTGCTTGAGTTCCCGCTCATGTTCCTTGCGCCCGAGTTTTACAAACTCGACTTCTCCGAGCTGCCCGTCATGATATCCACGTTCTATCTGGGGCCGGTCGCGGGAGTCGTTACGGAGCTTATCAAGATAGTGCTCAAGCTGCTCATCAAGGGCACTTCCACCGCGTTCGTGGGCGATTTTGCGAATTTCGTTGTGGGCTGCGCTTTCGTGCTTCCCGCCTCGATGATCTATCACGCAAAGCCCGGCAAAAAGACGGCGGGCATAGGCTTGATATGCGGTACGCTGATCATGACGGTGTTCGGCAGCGCGTTCAACGGGCTCTACCTGATACCCAAGTTCGCGCAGATGTTCGGCGGGCTGGACGGCATAATCGCCATGGGCTCGAAGGTGAACGGGAACATAAACAGCATATGGACCCTCGTGTTCTTCTCGGTAGTGCCCTTCAATCTGATCAAGGGCGTTGTGGTGTCGATACTCGCCTTCCTGCTGTATAAAAGAATATCGCCGCTCATGCACATGGGCGACGACCGAAGGAAGCGGAGAAAGGCAAAGAAGGAAGCGTAAAATAAGCTTTATCCGGCAGGGGCGCCTGCCGGATATTTTTATTTATGCTTTTTGCGGTTATGCAGGAACTGCCAGAGTATTATCATCATCTGCGCCGGTATGCCGATCAGGAAGAGTACCCACGGCTGGGACTCATAGAAGAATACGAACAGAGAACCCAGCGCCGACCACACGAGGGCGGCCATCAGCACGAAGCTTCCGGACATCCTGCCCCAAAGCAGATTGAATATCAGCACCACGGCTATGGTCGCGGGGATGGCGAAAACGAAGCAGATCCACGATCGGTCGTAGGAGGGCACGAAGGTCTTGAGCACCACGAATACGATCACGGCAATGAGCCACACGGCAGCCGCGGCCATGAGGGTGATTATGAACCTGCCCGTGCTCTTAAAGCCCAGGAGCGAGGCGAGCTTGGCCAAGGTGGACTGCTCGGTTTCGGGCGGGGGCTCCGGCGCCGCCTCGGGCTGCCTTTCGGGCTGCTCGTGACCGGGGCGGTGATCGGTGATCAGGTGATCGACCGTTACGCCGAATATCTCGGCTACCCTTGCAAGCACCGAAATATCGGGTACGGATTCGCCGCGTTCCCACTTTGAAACGGCCTTGTCGGTGTAGTTGAGCATACCCGCAAGCTCCTGTTGGGTGAGACCTGCCTTAAGCCGCAGGCTCGATATGTTATATGCGATAATTGCCCGTAATTGCTCCATATTCTACTCCGGGTTTACCTTGATTCTACTCTCGGTAGAAGGATTCTACCGCCTATTATAACCCGTTTACCCGAATAAATCAACGGTAGGTTTTGTTTTTGCCATTTTGGGTTATAATGTTGGCATAGAAAAACGAAGGGAGGATATGCGCCATGGCAAAGCTTTTGACCATACTGGGCGACTCGATAATGAAAGGAGTCATGTACAATTCCGAACGCGACCGCTACGTGCTGTATAACGACGGATGGTTCATCGAAAGCGCGCTGGATTCGGGGCTTGAGATAAAGAAGCACTGCCGCATGGGCGCGACCGTTGAATACGGGCTGGACTCCCTTTCAAGCATCAGGGAGGGCACGAGCGTGCTTGTGGAGTTCGGCGGGAACGATTCGAATTTTAACTGGAGTCTTATAGCCGACGCCCCCAAGGCGGAACATGATCCCGTTACGCCTCCCAACGCCTTCTATAATATGTACAAGAAGCTCATCGAGGGCATAAAGCGCGTCGGCGCGGAGCCTATCGCGCTTAACCTCATCCCCATCGACGCCGAGACCTTCTTCAAATGGATATCGAAGAAAGCCGACGGCGGCCGCGTGTTGGAATGGCTTGGGGACGAGAACATGCTGTATCGCTGGCACGAATATTATAACCGCACCGTGGAACGCGTGGCATACGAGACCGGGTGCCGTCTTATCGACCTCAGGAGCAAGCTGCTGCTTGACCGCAGCTATTGCAGCATGATCAGCGGCGACGGCCTGCATCCCAACGAGAAGGGGCACGAGCTTATCAGAAAGCTCATACTCCCCGAACTGATCTGACAAAACAAAGCTAACGTCCCGGAAGTTATATAACGCTTCCGTCCCTCCTCCATCCTCGAGAACAGGACTCCCGAAAACGTCGGGAGTCCTGTTCATTTGTGCCGTCGGACGTTCGTACTAACGCGCTTGTATGGAGATTATTTTAATTATTTCTCTCTTGATAATCGATTCAGTCTATTATCGGGAGATTTATGTTTTCATCATGCTTTATTCGTCAGGCCCTCGCGCACAAGCCTTAAGGAGCGGTTGAGCTTGTCGAAATCGACGCTGCCGTCGGGGTTGACCGAGGTGGATTCAACGGTTGCCAGACCATCATACCCCGATCCGCGCACCCTTTCGAAGAAGGGCCCGAAATCCACGTGCCCCTCGCCTATGTGCCGCACGCGCAGGTCGGTGAAATCCTTCACCCCTCCGGAGTAGTCGTTGACGTGCAGATGCTTCACCCTGCCGTTCCACAGCCGGTCGTCGTCAAGCGTTGCGGGGAGCTCGGCATGGAATTCCGCCATCTTGGTATCCACGGTGAACACGGCATCGGGGAACCCGTTCATTATGCGCCGCATATGCGCAAGCGGAGAGTGAACTCCGCAGACGACGTTCTCCACCGTGAGCAGCACCCCGTGATCCTCCGCCGTGCGCATGTAATCGCCGAGCACGGAAAGGTTCCTTTCGATATGGTGATCCGAAGCGGGGCCGCCCCAAAGATGGAGAACCATGAGGCGCGCGCCGAGCTCGCGCGCGATCGCGCAGTTGGTTTTGAACCTTTCCCCCGCCTCCTCAAGCTCCTCATCGGAGCCGAGGCTCAAAAGCTCTCCTATCCGCTTGTCGGCGTGAAGCACGGGTATTTCAAAGAGCCCTCCGCTGACCATGCCGCGCATGATCTGCCTGATCTCGTCCAGTCTGCCGTCCCACGAAGGATAGATCATGAACTCGATCCCGTCCGCGTCTATGCGGGGAACGAATTCGCGAAGCAGACGCGGATCGCGTCCGTTGAACCTTGTTATGAGCGCTCCCGAGGAGCACAGCACGCCTTTTACCATTATGCTGCGTTTTTCCTTTGACCTTTTTTGCTATTATAATACAGCTTTGACCGCTTGGCAAGCTTGACAAGCGCGCCTCTTAATGATATCCTTTTTGCGGAAAACGAGGCTTAAAGCAAATGATCGATATTCACTGTCACATAATACCCGGCGTTGACGACGGCTCGGAGGACGCCGCCGAGTCGATCGCGATGGGCGAGAACGCCCAAGCCTGCGGAGTGACCGACATTATCGTCACCCCGCACTGCAACATACCCGGAGAATACGGCAATTACCGCGGCGAAGGCTATGAGAGGGCCTTTGCCCGTCTTTGCGGGCTTTTTGAGCGGAACGATATCTCTGTGCGCCTTCACCGCGGCATGGAGGTTTTCGGCACCGACGACGTGCCCGAGCTTCTTGACATGAAGCGCATAATGACGCTTGCCGATTCGCGCTATATGCTCATCGAGTTCCCGTTCGACGACGACATGTGGCGCGTGCGCGACGTGCTGTCGGCGCTGTTAAGGCGCGGCGTGACGCCCATAGTTGCCCATCCGGAAAGGTATTACGCCGTCAATGACGACGTGGGCTTTGCGCTTGACTGGGCGGATATGGGCTGCCTTCTGCAGCTGAACCGCACGAGCCTCTTGGGGCCCCTCGCCTCGCCCGAGGCGAAAACTTCGCGCAAGCTTCTGGATCTCGGCGCGGCGCATTTTATCGCCACCGACGCGCACGGCGTTTTCGCAAGGACTGCCGGCCTTGCCGACGTATACGAGTTCGTGTCGAAGCGGTATTCGAAGGAGTGGGCCGAGCTGCTGATGGCCGAGAACCCGAGGAGGGTGATAAACGACAAGCGCGTGCTGCGGCTGCCTTAGCTGCATTTAGTACGCACTTATCAATTCGTCAACGTCCAACACTTCGCTCCGATATGCTCTTCATGAGTTGATGTTCCAAAGTCTTCAGCAATTACTTGCCTTCAAAAGCTAACAAATTCAAAAAATGCATGAAATAAAGTTTGGAAATATCATATTTAGTTCTTGACATTAATCGTTCGATATAATATAATAAGAAAAAAGGAGGAATTAATTATGAAACGTGTCCTTTGTTTGTTTTTGAGTTTGGTCTTCTTGGTTTGTTTTGTCGGATCTGCTGCTGCTGCCGACGGATTTGCCGGTCAGTATCACGAAATAGAATGTGCTGGTCATGATGAGGCTGAGCCTTCTTCATCTCGGTACGACTCTGACAGGATTAAACGTAAAACGTTTACCCATCCACTCCAGGATATAAACGGAGCGCCCGTTGCTGTTATGACTGTGACTGTTGTTGGTATGTATTCTCAGGTGGATCACTATTGCAGCATGCAAAGCTTAAGCTGTTCCATTACCGGAACATATTCAAGCCTGTTTTCCCATGGTCATTCTATCTCAGGTGAATATGCTTATCTTACCATTTATTTCAATGGTACTGCATGTTTATTATTTACTTATAGGATTTATGAGAACGGAACCATTACAGAATCCGTCTCATATTATTGAGGATGGTTTAAATGAAAACGAAGCTTCTCATTCTTTTGTCGGTATGCGCGTTGTTTTTAGCAGGCTGCAGCGACAGACAGCCCGGCGGCAGTTCGGAGGATCCCGCCCTCCCGACTGAATATAACAACGTTGTCAATACCACTGCCCCCACGGAGCGTGCTCAGTTCGGTCGCAGCTCGACAATTGTTCTTCCGTTCCCTGTAGCAGACACCCCTAAGCCCAGTGATTGACGTAATCGTTCGATATGCTGTTTTCAGCCAATGAGGTTCGCCTCATTGGCTGTTAAATTTTTAAGCCTCTTATTGAAGTTCTTGCGGTTCCGGTGAAATGCCCGCAATATATTGTTCTTCGCCCCGGCATCCGCGGGATTTCTTCCTAAACTTATGATATAATAGGCACAAATATTTTTGATCGGACGGTACTGCATGGAAAAAGCGATAAATACTCAGCCCCCGCGCGGATTCAAGCGCTACGCGGGCTGCGTCAGGGGCTACTGGCTGCCCACGATACTCACCCCGTTTTTCATGATATTCGAAGTCGCACTGGAGGTAGTGATACCTCTTTTGATGGCTGCGATCGTCGACGGAGGCCTCTACGCGAGGGAGGATTTCCTCCTGCGCTCGGTGATCCCCGCGGAGCTCAGGACGGGCTCCATGGAGCTCATATTCACCCTGGGCGGGCTGATGGTGCTTGCGGCGCTCCTGTCGCTCGGCTGCGGAATGCTCGGCGCCAGGACGGCGGCGGTGGCCTCGATGGGCTTTTCGAAAAACCTGCGCCGCGCGATATTCGACAAGATCCAGTCCTTTTCGTTTGCCAACACGGATAAGTTCTCCACCTCATCGCTCATAGTCAGGACTACCACCGACGTGACGATGATACAGAACGTGTTCCAGCAGATCATAAGGATATTCGTCCGCGCGCCTATGATGATGGTGTTTGCGGCCGTAATGGCGTTCAACATCAATTCCGAGCTTTCGTGGATATTCGTCATTGCGATCCCCTTCCTTGCCGCCTCGATGGTGATACTCGTCAAGACGGGCCATCCGCGCTTTATGAAGATGCTGAAAAAGACCGACGCGATGAACACCTCGGTACAGGAAAACCTTATCGCGATGCGCGTTGTAAAGGCGTTCGTGCGCGAGGACTATGAGAAGGAAAAGTTCCACAACTCGGTAGAGGATCTGAAAAAGGCCCAGGTGCACGCACAGAAGATATTCACTTTCGCAAGCCCAATACAGCTTATCATCATGTGGACCTGCACGATAATCCTGCTGGCCCTCGGCGGCATGAGGATAATCGAATACAAGGCCTTCGGCCCCGGCGAGCTGACCAGCCTTATGACCTATACCACCCAGATAATAAGCTCGCTTGCCATGGTAAGCTTCATAATAGTTTCGCTCGCAATGGCAAAGGCGTCCGTCACCCGCATAAACGAGGTGCTTGACGAGGAGCTTGACATAATCGGCACGGATTCCGACCTGAAGGTGGAAAACGGCAATATCGAATTCAGAAACGTCGATTTCAGCTATACCGGCGATCCCGAAAACCTCACGCTTTCGGGCATCGACTTTAAGATACGCTCCGGCGAGACCATAGGCATAGTCGGCGGCACGGGCGAGGGCAAATCGACCCTTGTGCAGCTAATACCGCGCTTCTATGACGTGCTCTCGGGCGAGGTGCTCATAGCGGGGCACAACGTGAAGGAGTATTCCCTTTACGAGCTGCGCGAGGGCGTTTCGATGGTGCTGCAGAAGAACATGCTCTTCTCGGGCTCCATAAAGGACAACCTGCGCTGGGGCGATCCCAACGCCACCGACGAGGAGATAATCGAGGCCTGCAAGATGGCCTGTGCGCACGACTTTATAATGCGCATGGAAAACGGCTATGATTCCGACCTGGGTCAGGGCGGCTGCAACGTATCCGGCGGTCAGAAGCAGCGCCTGTGCATTGCGCGCGCGCTCCTGAAAAAGCCTAAGATACTTATACTCGACGATTCCACATCCGCCGTAGATACCGCGACGGATGAAAAGATACGCCAGGCGTTCCGCGAATACATACCCGGCACGACCAAGCTGATAATAGCGCAGCGCATAGCCTCCATCATGAACAGCGACCGCATAATCGTCATGGACGAGGGCAAGGTCGTGGACGTCGGCACGCACGACGAGCTGATGGGAAGGAGCGTTATCTACAGAGAGGTATACGAATCCCAGATGGAAGGAGGCGAAGAATAATGGCCCGTCAATCCGACATTATGATGAAGCACAAGGGCAAGCGCAAGCCCGACAATTTCTTCAAGACCATAGGCCGTCTTCTCTCCTATTACAAGAACTGCAAATGGGCGCTCATAGGCGCTTTGGCATTCATACTGCTCTATGCGGCGACCACCATTGCCGCGGGCTATATGCTGGATCCCCTCGTCAAGGTGCTCGAAGGCGCGCTTGACGACACCGCGGGCATCCATATGCAGGAGCAGACCGCCAAATACACCGCGCTGCTCATATACATGGCGCTGCTTTACTTTGGCGGCGCGGCGACCAACTATGGGCTCAACCGCCTCATGCTCCAGTGCACCGCCGTCGTTATGGCAAAGCTCAGGACCGATCTTTTCGACAAGATGCAGGAGCTGCCCGTGGGCTTCTTCGATTCCCACACCCACGGCGAGCTGATGAGCTATTTCACCAACGACGTTGACGCCATTCGCGAAATGCTGAATCACAGCATAACGCAGATGCTCATATCCACTTTCTCACTCATAGGAGTGGTCGTGGCGATGGTATCGCTCTCCGCCCCGCTCTTCCTCATAGTGCTCATACTCGGCACCCTGGTCGTGCTCATCACCAAATTCATCGCGTCCAGGTCCGGCAGGAACTTTGTGCATCAGCAGATGGCGCTGGCCAAGGTCAACGGCTATATCGAGGAAATGATGGAGGGTCAGCGCGTGGTCAAGGCCTTCAATCACGAGGCTAAGATAATGGAGGACTTCGACGTTATGAACGAGGAGCTGCGTCACGTTGCGACAAGGGCGAACACCCTTGCCTCCATAATGGGCCCCATCATGAACAACCTTTCGCACATATTCTACGCACTGACCACCACCATCGGCGTGCTCTTTGCCGTGAACGGCGAGCTGATACAGCGTCTCTCTCAAAACTCCGATTTCGATTGGCAGGCGATAGGCGTTGAGGGCTCGGTGCTCGTCACCTTCCTGTCCTTCATACGCCAGTTCTCCAACCGCGTTTCCGAGATCAGCCAGCAGTTCAATTACATACTCCTTGCCCTTGCGGGCGCCGAGCGCGTATTCAAGCTGATGGATATGGAGCCCGAGATAGACGATGGCTGCGTCACGCTTGAGACCAAGCCCGACGGCTCCAAGGTGTGGAGCTATATCGACAAGGAAGGCCGCAGCATAGAGGTGCCCCTGGTGGGCAGGATCGAGCTGCACGACGTTGATTTCAGCTATGACGGCACGAAGCTTGTGCTTGAGGACGTAAACGTTTACGCCAAAAAGGGCCAGAAGATTGCCTTCGTAGGCTCCACGGGCGCGGGCAAGACGACCATCATCAACCTTATAAACCGCTTCTATGACGTTGTGGACGGCGAGATAACCTATGACGGCATCGATATCCGCAACATCAAGAAGGACGATCTGCGCGGCACGCTGGGCATGGTGCTTCAGGATACGCACCTTTTCACCGGCTCCGTTATGGACAACATACGCTACGGCAAGCTGGACGCCACCGATGAGGAGTGCATCGAGGCCGCCAAGATCGCCAACGCGCACTACTTCATTTCGCATCTGCCGGAGGGCTATAACACCATGCTCTATTCCGACGGCGCGAATCTTTCTCAGGGCCAGCGTCAGCTGATCGCCATTGCGCGAGCGGCAGTCGCCTCCCCCGTGGTTCTCATACTCGACGAGGCGACGAGCTCCATCGATACCCGTACCGAGAAACTGATCGAGTCCGGCATGGATAAGCTGATGGAGGGCCGCACGGTGTTCGTGATCGCGCACAGGCTGTCGACCGTGCGCAACTCCAACGCTATAATGGTCCTGGAGCACGGCAAAATAATCGAGCGCGGCGACCACGACGATCTGCTGCGCCAGCAGGGCAAGTATTATCAGCTCTATACCGGCGCGTTTGAGCTGTCATAAGGCATTGTTATGATCACTATTGACGAATTCCCCACGATCTCAACAAAGGAGCAGCTTGAGGCGCTCGTAAACGAGATAGGGTTCCTGCCTTTCTTCACAAGCGTGATCCCCGGCTTTTCACTGCGCGATCACGTCGATCCCGCGGTGTGGTTCACCGACGACGCCGAGGGCCCCTGGGAATGGAAGGCCGACGTGGGCGTTTACGGCAAGCTCTTCCGCGGCAAAGCGGTGTTCATGAGCCCCGAATGGTATGCGATACTCGCCTGCTACCGCCGCGACGGATATGATTACGAGGGCATGTATGAGGACGGCTTTCTGCCTCACGACGCGCTTGCGGTGATGGCGGAGCTTGAGAAGGAAAGCGTTATAAGCACCGATCTGCGCGCCCGCGTTGGGCTGAATTACAAGGATTCGGGCTTTGACAAGCTCATTAATCTTCTGCAGATGAAATGCTTCGTGATACCCACGAGCTTTGAGTACACGTTCGACACCAAGGGCAACCGCTATGGCTGGGGGCTTGCGCGGTACACCCTGTCCGACAGGAAGTACGGCGCGCTCATAGAGGCCGCAGAAGCGCGTATGAAGCCCGCTGAGGCGAAGGAAGCGCTTATCAAGCAAGTGATGCGCATCTGCCCCGGCGCGACCGCAAAGCTTGCGGAAAGGCTTATAAAGTAATTTAAAAGAGGCCCAGGCGGCCTCTTTTTTTGCTTGAATTTACCAGACCTCGTCCCGCAGATTCTGCATGTTCTGCTTGGCGGCGCTTACCTCCTGCTGCTGCGCCTGCTTGGTCGGATAGAGGTTCCTGCTCTGCATCTCGTTGAATATGCAGAACTGATCGTTTGCGCACTCGGACATGTGCCGGGTGAGTATCTCCCTCAGCTCTCGGCTGGCGGTCTCGGTGACGTTGCCTGCGTAATCCTTGGCCATATCCTTCTCGGTGTGGAGGAGGTCGGTCAAAAGCTCTCTTTCGGTCAGATTCTGATTGTTCATTTCGTTCATTGTAGGCTCCTTTGTCAGTTTCGTGAATCGAGATAGTTCCTCAGTGTTTCAAAGTGCTGCCTGTGGTGCTCGGCGTGGGTCGAGGCCATCGACTTCAGCGCCTGATCCTGGAACCTCGATTCATACACCCTGCACTTCTTGTAAGCGAGCGCCTCGGCATACATCTCGTCCTGCACCGTGCCCAGATCCTTCGTGTCGATGGAGCCCCGGTCGTTCTCCATGAACCACGGCTTATTGTTGTTGTTCTGCATAAGTGCCTCCTTTAATTTGGTGTAGGCATAGTTTGCTTCAAAAAACAGAAAGTATGCAAAAAAAGCCCGGAAAGCAATCTGCTTTTCGGGCTTTGGTGCTTATTCAGCTTCAGATGAGCTCGATAAGAGCCATCTCAGCGGCGTCACCACGACGGGGACCAAGCTTCATGATGCGGGTGTAACCGCCGTTCTTGCCGTCGTACTTGGGAGCGATCTCGTTGAAGAGCTTCTCAACAACGGGATGATTCGCAGCGGTGCGCTTCTCGAAGTCGGCCTTGGACTCCTTGTGCTGCTTTACCTCGGTGATGTTGTAGAGGTAAGCCATGATCTGCCTTCTCGCATGGAGCTTGGAGGGCTTATCGATCTTCTTCTCTACTTCGATCTCCTGCTGCTTATCGTTCATCGACTTCTTGGTGACAGTCTCTGTATTCTTATACTCAGCCACAGCGGTCGAGATGAGCTTCTCAACAATGGGACGGAGCTCCTTGGCGCGGGTCTCGGTGGTAACGAGCTTGCCGTTCCAAAGAAGAGCGGTCGCCATATTGCGGAACATAGCATCACGCTGATCGGTGGGCTTGTTGAGCTTACGGTTAGGCATAACTTTTTCCTCCTATATTAGTTGCCGTTGGGCATTACAGTTATTCGTCGCTTTCTCTGAGGGAAAGCCCCAGGGCGGCCAGCTTCTGCTGGACTTCCTCAAGGGACTTACGACCAAGGTTGCGAACCTTCATCATCTCCTCCTCATTGCGCTCGACCAGCTCCGCAACGGAGTTGATGCCGGCACGCTTGAGGCAGTTATAGCTCCTGACGGAGAGATCCAGCTCCTCAATGGGGGTTTCGAGCAGCTTGGACTTGTCGTCCGCGCTCTTATCCTCAAAGATGTTCTCACGCTGGCTGTCCTCGGTGAGATTGATGAAGAGGCTCAAATGCTCGGTCATTATGTTGGCTGCCTTGGAGACAGCTTCCTCGGGACGGATAGCGCCGGAGGTCCAAACCTCGAGTGTGAGCTGATCGAAGTCGGTGGTGTTGCCGACTCGCGTATCGTCAACACGGAAGTTGACCTTGGTGATCGGTGTGAAAATGGAATCAACGGCTATTTCACCGATGGGCATTCCGGGCTTTTTGTTCTTGTCGGCCGAAACGTAGCCTCGCCCCTGATCAAGATTGATCTCCATATAGAGGCGGGCGTTCTCGCCCAAAGTTGCAATGTGCAGATCGGGATTGACTATTTCAACATCGGCGTCTGCCATGATATCGCCTGCCTTGACCTCGCCTTCGCCCGTGGCGTCAATAATGACGCGCCTGGCGCCCTCGCCGAAGATCTTGGTGCGAAGCTCCTTGATGTTAAGGATGATTTCGGTAACATCTTCCTTAACGCCCTCAATGGTTGAGAACTCATGGAGCACGCCATCGATCTTAACGGAGGTTGCAGCGACGCCGGGAAGTGAGCTCAGGAGCACACGACGCAGACAGTTGCCGAGGGTGGTGCCGAAGCCGCGCTCCAAGGGCTTGACTTCGAACCTGCCATATCTTTCGGTCAGCTCAACGCACTCAATTTTGGGTCTTTCAATTTCCAACATCAAACTCTCCCCTCTCTTTCATTAAGCGTTCAGGGTAAGCCTTTGCAAAACAAAGGCATATGGGTTTCAATTCATTACCTGGAATAGAACTCAACAATGAGATGCTCCTCAATGATGACATCGATATCGTCGCGCTCGGGCATTGCAATAACGGTACCCTTGAGGTTCTCAGCGTCCAGACTCAGCCACTTGGGCATCTTGCCGTCCGCGCCCTGCTCACGGATCGCTTTGAAGCACTCCATGTCACGGCTGCTGTTGCGAACAGAGATGACCTGACCGGGCTTAACGATGTAGGAGGGAATGTCGACCTTCTTGCCGTCAACGGTGATGTGACCATGAACAACGAGCTGGCGGGCCTGCGCACGGCTTGCGCCGAAAGCGAGACGGTAAACCACGTTGTCAAGCCTGCGCTCACAAAGAGCGAGGAGGTTGTCACCGGTTACGCCATGCATATTGGTGGCCATTTCATAATACTTCCTGAACTGGGACTCAAGCACGCCGTACATCCTGCGGACCTTCTGCTTCTCACGAAGCTGGATACCGTAGTTGGACTGCTTGCGCTGACGAGCCTGACCATGCTGTCCGGGAGGGGTGGAACGCTTTGTAAATGCGCACTTTGCGCTGTAGCAGCGGTCGCCCTTGAGGAAAAGCTTGCAGCCTTCCCTGCGGCACTGCCTGCAAACGGAATCAGTATATCTTGCCATAATCGTTTGCCTCCTTATACTCTCCTGCGCTTGGGAGGACGGCAACCGTTGTGGGGAATGGGCGTTACGTCTTTGATCATGTTGATCTCAAGACCTGCAGCCTGCAGCGAACGGATTGCGGACTCACGGCCAGCGCCGGGACCCTTGACATAAACTTCTACAACACGCATGCCATGCTCCATGGAAGCCTTGGCAGCCTGCTCCGCGGCCATCTGGGCTGCGAAGGGAGTGCTCTTCCTGGAACCGCGGAAGCCGCAGCCGCCGGCGGAAGCCCAGGAGATCGCGTTGCCGTTAAGATCGGTGATCGTAACGAGCGTGTTATTGAAAGAGGAACGGATATGAGCCTGACCGCGCTCGATGTTCTTCTTCTCGCGGCGCTTACGGCTGGTAACCTTCTTACCTTTTACCTGCTTAGCCATTTATCGCTTCCTCCTTACTTCTTCCTGCTCATCTGACGCTTCGGGCCCTTACGAGTCCTTGCGTTCTGCTTGGTGGACTGACCGCGAACGGGCAGACCCTTACGATGACGAACACCGCGGTAGCAGCCGATCTCAATGAGGCGCTTGATGTTAAGCGCGGTCTCACGACGGAGATCACCCTCTACCTTGAGGTGCTTATCGATGTATTCCCTGAGAAGATTGACGTCATTCTCGGAAAGATCCCTGACACGGATGTCGGGATCCACGCCGGTTTCCGCCAGGATTTTCTTGGACGTGGAGAGGCCGATGCCATAGATATAGGTCAGGCCGATCTCAACACGCTTGTCCCTGGGCAGATCTACGCCACTAATACGTGCCATTAGATTTTTTACCTCCGTAAAATAATGAAAAATGATTCGTTATCCGGGAATTACCCTTCCCGTTGGGGGTATAATCACCTGCCGGTTCCCGATTTAGACCCAAGCCGAGCAACCACATTCAGCTTAAGTCGAAACCGGGCAGCCGCACCGGACAGGAAATGATCTTCCATTCCAAAGAAAGTTACCACACCTCGGTGAAGCGGAGTGAGACTCACCGAGCGAACGCTCCCACTTTTGCAGGAGAGCTCTACACCGCAAAGGTGCTATCAGCCCTGCTTCTGCTTGTGACGGGGATTCTCACAAATGATCATGACGCGGCCCTTGCGCTTGATGATCTTGCACTTTTCGCACATGGGCTTAACAGACGGCCTGACTTTCATGGTATCTCCTCCTTAAAGTAATGAAAAAAAGTTTTTGAACAAAAGAACTTCAGTTCTTTGCACGCCAGGTGATGCGGCCGCGGGTAAGGTCATAGGGAGAGAGCTCGACTGTGACCTTATCGCCGGTCAAAATACGTATGAAATTCTGACGAAGCTTGCCTGAAATGGTGGCGATGATCTTATGCCCGTTCTCAAGCGTGACCTCGAACATGGTGTTGGGGAAGGTGTTGGTAACTAAACCTTCGACCTCGATAACATCCTGTTTAGACATTTTCAAGCCTCCTTTTCGTTAATCACAGCATCGGCTCTTCCCGAATTCCCTGAGCTTGCGGATGAGAACCGAATCATCCGCCCCCCTGCCCGAGGTCAGAAGCAAAGCAAGCTCATCATCCCTCTCTCGAAGGATCTGAACATGCCTGCGCTTTTTTGCCTTGGGTTTGCCCAGAGGACGACTTTTGCCGTCGCAGAGGAGCAGCAGCCCCTCTTTTTTCGCTTCGCCGCACGTTCCCACGACAAAATATATTTTGCCGGAATCGTGCCCTGCAAGCGATACTGCATAGTGCCCGACGACGTTTTTTGCGCCCTCAGTACCCGATAAATGACCATTTTTGCAAGAAAAATCGCTCATTTGGAAACCTCCGTTCGGAATACGCGACGCAACTGTCTAATGATATCACATTATCAGACTAATGTCAATACCTCGGCAGAGTTTTTTCCAACAATTATTGTATTTTCGTAATGGGCTGCAGCGGAGCCGTCCGCAGTGGAAGCGGTCCACCCGTCCTTGGCGAAAACAAGGCGCCAGGTGCCCAGCGAGATCATGGGCTCGATAGCGAGCGTCATGCCCGAAACGAGCTTCACTCCCCTGCCCATCCTGGGATCGACGTAATTGGGCACCTCGGGCGGCTCGTGCATATGGTTGCCGATGCCGTGCCCGACCATCTCGCGGATGACGCCGTAACCATACTCCTTCGCATGGTTTTCGACGGCCCTTGCAATGTCGATCAGATGGTTCCCTTCCACAGCCTGCTCGGCGCCGAGGAAGAAGCATTCCCTTGTGACCTCGACCAGCTGCTTTACCTTGGGATCGACCTCGCCGACGAGGAAAGTCCTTGCGGCGTCGCCATGCCAGCCGTCAACGATCGCGCCGCAGTCGACGCTGATTATATCGCCCTCGCGGAGCTTGACCTTTTTGCTCGGTATGCCGTGGACGACCTGCTCGTTTATGGAGGTGCAGAGCGATGCGGGGAAGCCGTTGTAATTGAGGAAGGAGGGGATGCCGCCGTGCTTGCGTATGAACGCCTCTGCTTCACGGTCGAGCTCATAGGTCGAAATGCCGACCTGAATAAGGGTCTCAACGAAGTTCAGAGTTTCGCCGACGAGCCTGCCGGCGACGCGCATCTTTTCAAGCTGGGACGGGGATTTGATGGTTATTCTTTCTGCCATAGAGGTGTTTTACTCCTCAAAAAGGTCGAATATGCGGCCGGCGACCTCGTCGATCTCACCGCAGCCGTCTATTTCGGAAAGCAGATCCCTTTCACGGAAGAACTCTATGAGGGGGAAGGTCTGCTGGGCATAGACGCTGAGGCGGTGACGCACTGTCTCGGGCTTGTCATCGTGCCTGGTGATGAGCTCTGCTCCGCAGTTGGGGCAGTAATGATGCTCGATAGAGGTGTCGACGCTGAAGGTGCCCCTGCACTCGGGGCAAACGCGGCGGCTTGCCATGCGGCCGATTATCTGCTCGTCGGGAACGTTGATGCACACGGCCCTGTCGATATCCGAGAACTCGAGAAGGCACTGAGCCTGCTCGATCGTGCGGGGGAAGCCGTCAAGAAGGAAGCCGTTTACGCAGTCATCCTGCTTTATGCGGTTCTCCACCATGCCCACGATGATCTCGTCGGGAACGAGTTCACCCTCGTCAATGAGGGCTTTGGCCTTCATTCCGAGGGGAGTCTCAGAAGCGATTTCAGCCCGCAGCATATCTCCGGTGGAGATATGTGCGAGCGAATATCGTTCCGCTATCTTAGCCGCCTGGGTGCCTTTACCGGCACCAGGCGGACCTAAAAGAATTAGCTTCATAGATTCTCTTGTCTCCTTCATCAACCAAGGAAGCCCTTGTAATGACGCATGAGCAGGAGGGAATCGAGCTGTTCGGCAGTCTCAAGAGCGACGCTGACCATAATCAGTATGGAGGTCGCACCGAAGCGGCTAAGCAGGTCGATGCCAAGAAGGTTCATGATGATCGACGGGATTATCGCGATGAGGCAAAGGAATATTGCGCCGAACAGAGTCAGACGGCTGGATTTCCTCTGCAGATAATCGCTGGTGGGCTTACCGGGACGGATGCCGGGGATAAAGCCGCCGTTCTGCTGAAGATTCTTGGAGATGTCCACAGGGTTGAAGCTGATGGACGAATAGAAGTACGCGAACGCGATGATGAGCAGACCGTAGATAACGTTGTAGATGATGATACCCGCAACGTTCCTGGAGGACGCGGAAAGATAGGTGGAGACGAACAGGGGGAAGCCCTTCGTCTGGTCGCCCCAGAACTGTGCGATCATGGCAGGAACCTGCAGGATCGTCATAGCGAAGATCAGGGGCATAACACCGTTGGCGTTTGCCTTCATCGGGATGTGCGTGGACTGACCGCCGTAAAGCTTGCGGCCGACAACGCGCTTGGCGTACTGAACGGGGATGCGGCGAACCGCCTTGTCAACAAGGACAACACCGGCGATGAGCACCAGCGCGATAACGAGCGCTACGATGGGCACCCACCAGGCGATCAGACCGCCGTGCTGGAGGTCGATACGGGCCCAGGGGAGGATCTCCCAAGTGGTGAAAATCCTGACGAAGACGTTGGGGATGGAGGCGACGATGGATGCGAAGATCAGCATCGAGATACCGTTGCCAACACCCCTTTCGGTGATGCGCTCACCCATCCACATAAGGAACGCGGTACCGGCGGTAGCGCAGACCGCGATGGTGATGTAGGTGATGGCCTTGTTTGCGCCGTCGCTGCCGAAGAGCTTAAGGGTGTTCAGGATGTCAACGTTGGCATTCTGGAGCATCACGATAATGCTTATGGACTGGATGGCCGCAAGGGCGATACCGACATAGCGGGTGATCTTCTCGATCTTCTGCCTGCCGTCCTCTTCCTTGGAGAGGCGCTCGAGGGCAGGAATTGCGATCGTGAGGAGCTGCACTATAATGGAGCCGGTGATGTAGGGGCTGATACCCATTGCAAACAGTGAGAACTGGCTGAGGGAACCGCCGCTGAAAAGATCGAGGAAACCAAGCAGGTCATACTGCTTGACGGTGTCTGCCAGCGCAGTGGCATTGACGCCGGGGATGGGGATAAAGGAGCCGAGCCTGTAGACTACGATGAGCAGGAGGGTGAAGAGCATCTTTGTGCGGATGTCCTTGACCTTCCACGCATTGATGAAAGTCTTAAACATTACTCCACCTCAACAGTTCCGCCGGCAGCAACGATAGCGTTACGGGCTGATTCCGAGACCTTAGCCGCTTTAACGGTGAGGTTCTTTGTAAGCTTGCCACGACCCAGAACTTTGAGTCCGTCCTTTTCGATCTTGCGGATAACGCCGGCCTCATAGAGGGACTCGGCAGTGATCTCGCTGCCGTTATCAAACTGCTCGAGAACTTCGATGTTGATAACTGTGTACTCTTTAGCAAAGTTGTTATAGAAACCGCGCTTCGGAAGCCTGCGGGGAAGGGGCATCTGGCCGCCTTCGAAGCCGTTCTTCTTGCTGCCGGAACGGGCCTTCTGGCCCTTGTGACCGTAACCGGAGGTCTTGCCCAGACCGGAACCGGTGCCGCGGCCAACGCGCCTCTTTGCTGCAGTGGAGCCAAAAGTGGGCTGTAACTCGTGAAGTTTCATGTGCACCTCCAATTAGACTTCTTCCACCTTGACAAGGTGCTTTACTTTGAAGATCATGCCGCGGATGCAGGGGTTGTCTTCCTTGACGACGACGGAGTGCATCTTGTGAAGGCCGAGGGCCTTAACGGTGGCCTGCTGATCCTTGAGAGCGCCGATGGTGCTCTTTACCAATTCGATTTTAAGCTGTGCCATTGCTTTTTCCCCCTTATTCGGTGATCTCGGCAACGGACTTGCCGCGAAGCTTGGCGATCTCCTCAGCCGTCCTGAGCTGCATGAGACCATCAAGGGTGGCCTTTACGCAGTTGGCGGGGTTGTTGGAGCCATAGCTCTTGGTGCGGATATCCTTAATGCCGGCCATCTCGAGGACCGCACGGACGGGACCGCCCGCGATAACACCGGTACCTTCTTCAGCGGGGAGCATGCGGACATGGCCCTTGCCGAACTTACCCTCGACGGCATGAGGAATGGTGGTCCCAACGATGGGGACGTTTACGAGATGACGCTTCGCATCCTCGACGCCCTTGCGGACGGCTTCGGGGATCTCAGCAGCCTTGCCGGTGCCAACGCCTACCCTGCCCTTTTCATCGCCGATGACGATGAGAGCGGCAAAGCGGAACGTACGACCGCCCTTAACGACCTTGGCAACACGGTTGACGGCGACTAAGCGCTCCTGAAATTCCGGGACTTCCGGAGTGAAATTACGCTTCTGCTGCATTGACTATACCTCCTTAGAAATCCAGACCACCCTTGCGGGCGCCGTTTGCCAGGGCTTCGACACGACCGGTGTAGAGATAACCGCCGCGGTCGAAAACGACCTTTTCAACGCCCTTATCCTTGGCGCGCTTTGCAACGGTCTCACCGACGAGCTCGGCAGCCTGCTTCTTGTCCTTGCCTTCAAGCTGACCGCGCACCTCGGCGTCGAGAGTGGAAGCGGAAGCGAGAGTCACGCCCGCCACGTCATCGATGACCTGAGCGTAGATGTGCTTGAGGCTGCGATATACGTTGAGACGGGGACGCTCGGGGGTGCCGCCGAAATAGTGCCTCTGGCGCTGATGACGTGCGACCCTGATCGCATTCTTATCTATCTTGCTGATCATAATTTTACCTCCAATTACTTACCCGTCTTGCCGACCTTACGGCGTACGAACTCACCGGCATAGCGGATGCCCTTGCCCTTATAGGGCTCGGGAGGACGAACCTCGCGGATGTTCGCAGCGATCTGGCCGACCTTCTGCTTGCTGATACCCTTAACGGTGATCCTGTTGGGAGCGGGCACGTCGAAAGTGATGCCGTCCTTCTCCTCAAACTCAACGTTATGGGAGTAACCGACTGTAAGAACGAGCTTGTTGCCGCTCTTGGCAGCCTTGTAACCGGTACCCTCTATCTCGAGCTTCTTCTCGAAGCCGTTGGTCACACCAAGGACCATATTGTTGATAAGTGTACGGGTGAGTCCGTGCAGGGCGCGATCCTGCTTCTCATCGGTAGGACGAGCTACCTTGAGAGTGCCATCCTCCTCGGTGATGTTCATGCGAGGGGATACCTTCTCCGAAAGCTGACCCTTGGGGCCCTTGACGGTCACGACGTTGTTCTCGACCGTGATTGTCACTCCGCTGGGTACGGTTATCGGATGTTTTCCGATTCGAGACATTCTTTACCTCCGTTAGATTTTGAATATAACTTGTTCTTACCAGATATAGGCAAGGACTTCGCCGCCAACGCCCTGCTTCCTGGCTTCACGATCGGTCATGATGCCCTTGGAAGTGGAGATGATGGCGATGCCGAGGCCGTTGAGGACCTTGGGAAGCCTATCCTTGCGGGCATAAACGCGCAGACCGGGCTTGGAAACGCGCTTGAGGCCCGTGATAACGCGCTGATGATTGGGGCCGTACTTGAGGACGATGTTCATCATCTTCTCAACGCCTTCGTCATTCACGCTGTAGGACTTGATGTAACCTTCGTTAAGGAGAATCTCGGCGATGGCGAGCTTCATGTTGGAAGCGGGAACGTCGACAGTCTCGTGCTTTGCAACCAACGCATTACGGATGCGGGTGAGCATATCAGCAATAGGATCTGTAATAAGCATTTATACTTTCCTCCTTAAACGATTACCAGCTGGCCTTGCGGACGCCGGGGATCTCGCCCTTATACGCGAGCTCACGGAAGCATACACGGCAGAGGCCGTACTTCCTGAGAACGGAATGGGGGCGGCCGCAGATGCGGCAACGGGTGTACGCCCTGGTGGAATACTTGGGTTCACGCTGCTGCTTGAGCTTCATTGCTGTCTTAGCCATTTATGTTTTCCTCCTGTCAGGCGTTGATGTTGGTGAAGGGCATACCGAAGAGCTTAAGGAGCTCCTTGGCCTCTTCATCGGTCCTGGCGCTGGTAACGAACACGATGTCCATACCGCGAACCTTATCAACATCGTCATAATTGATTTCGGGGAATATGAGCTGTTCCTTAACGCCCATGGCATAGTTGCCGCGGCCGTCGAAGCTGGTATCGGAAACGCCGCGGAAGTCACGAACGCGGGGCAGTACGATATTCATGAGCTTATCCATGAAGTAGTACATGCGGTCGCCGCGGAGGGTGACCTTAGCGCCGATGTTCATACCCTGGCGGACTTTGAAGTTCGCAACGGACTTCTTCGCCTTGGTGATGACGGGCTTCTGGCCGGCGATCTGACCGAGCTGCTCAAGGGCAGCATCGAGCGCCTTGGGGTTATCCTTATCGGAACCGAGACCCATGTTGAGAACGATCTTCTCAAGCTTGGGGATCATCATGGGGTTCTGATAATTGAACTTATCATGCATTGCCGGAGCAATTTCCTCTTTGTACTTGACCCTGAGGCGAGCGGGCTCAGTAAACGGTGCAGCTTCCTGCTGGCCCTTCTTTTTCTTGGCGGGGGCCTGTGCCTGTTCCTTCTTAGCCATTTAGCCTAACCTCCTCAGTCAATGTTCTTGCCGCAGTTTTTGCAGACGCGGACTTTCTTCATCTCGCCGTCCTTGCCTTCAACGAAGGTGTGACCGACGCGGGTGGGCTTTTTGCAGGAGGGGCAGACCAGCATGACGTTGCTCACGTGGATGCTGCCTTCCTTATTGATCCTGCCGCCCTCCTCACCCTGCTGACGGGGCTTAGTATGGCGGATGACCATTGCACGACCCTGTACGACAACGCGCTCCTTGGTAGGATCGACCTTGAGGACCTTGCCGGTCTTACCGACGTCCTTCTGGTTGTTGCCGGCAATAACCATTACGGTGTCGCCTGTCTTGATGTTCATAATGTATCCTCCTTACAGAACCTCGGGTGCGAGGGAGACTATCTTCATATAGTCTTTTTCACGAAGCTCCCTGGCGACCGGCCCGAAGATACGGGTGCCGCGGGGCTGCTTCTGGTCGTTTATGATGACCGCTGCATTATCGTCGAAGCGGATGTGGGAGCCGTCATGGCGATGAACGCCGGTCGCGGTGCGAACAACAACGGCCTTGACAACGTCCTTCTTCTTGACGGCGCCGCCGGGGGTGGCCGTCTTGACGGAAGCAACGATTACGTCACCGATGCTGGCAAACTTCCTCTTGGAGCCGCCCAGCACACGGATGCACATGATCTCCTTAGCGCCGGAATTATCGGCAACCTTTAACCTTGTCTGTGGCTGAATCATAATTTACCTCCAAGCTTACTTAGCCTTCTCGATGATCTCCACGATGCGCCAGCGCTTGTCCTTGGAAAGGGGGCGGGTCTCCATGATGCGGACGGTATCGCCGATACCGCACTCATTGTTCTCATCGTGAGCCTTGAACTTTGTGGTCTTATTGACCATCTTACCGTAGAGGGGGTGACGGACCTTGGTACGGACGGCGACGACGACGGTCTTATCCATCTTATCGCTGACGACGATACCGGTGCGGGTCTTGCGGTAACCCCTAACGATGGTGTTAGTGTTTTCCATTACATTTACCTCCCTCATTAGTTAGCGCGGGCGTTCAGGACCGTCTTGACCCTGGCGATATCGCGCTTGCACTCTTTAAGACGCATGGGATTGGAGAGCTGGCCGATGGCCTGCTGGAAGCGGAGATTGAAAAGCTCTTCCTTGAGCTCCTTCTCCTTAGCCTGAAGCTCCTCGACGGAGAGCTCCTTGAGCTTCTGGAATTCCTTAGTCTTCATTAGCCTTTTCCTCCACTACTCTTTTCACGATCTTGCACTTGAGGGGCAGCTTGTGGATAGCGAGACGGAGCGCCTCACGGCTGGTTGCTTCGTCGGTACCAGCGATCTCGAACATAACGCGGCCGGGCTTAACAACTGCTACCCAATATTCGGGCGAGCCTTTACCGGAACCCATTCGGGTCTCGGCGGGCTTTTCGGTAACGGGCTTATCGGGGAAGATCTTGACCCAAACCTGACCGTTACGCTTGATGAAACGAGTCATGGCGACACGCGCCGCCTCGATCTGGTTGCTGGTGACCCATGCGGGCTCCAGAGCTACGAGACCGAATTCACCGTAGGTGATGGTATTTCCGCGCAGGGCTTTGCCCTTCATGCGTCCGCGATGGACCCTTCTGCGCTTAACTCTCTTAGGCATCAACATAGTGTACTCGCCTCCTTACGCTTTCTTGGCGTTCCTCTTGCCGAGGACTTCGCCCTTATAGATCCAAACCTTAACGCCGATGCGGCCATAGGTGGTGGCAGCCTCAGCGAAGCCGTATTCGATGTCCGCACGGATGGTCTGACGGGGAATGGAACCGTCATGAACGTCCTCGCTGCGGGCGATCTCGGCGCCGCCCAGACGACCTGCGCAGGTGATCTTGATACCCTTTGCATTCGCCTTCATGGCGCGGCCCATCGCCTGCTTCATCGCGCGGCGGTAGGAGGTACGCTTCTCGAGAGCGGCTGCGATGTTCTCAGCGACGAGCTGAGCGCACGCATCGGGATTGCGGATCTCCATGATGTTGACGTTGACGGGACGGCCGACGAGCTTGAGCAGCTCGGCCTTGATCGCCTCAACGCCCACGCCGCCCTTGCCGATCAGCATGCCGGGACGAGCGGTGTAAATGCTTACGGTTGCCTTATCGGCAGCACGCTCGATCTCGATCTTGGCGACGCTTGCTTCGTAATACTTCTGCTTGAGGAACTTGCGGATCTTGTTGTCCTCAATCAGATAATCGGAAAAATTCTTCTTGTTCGCATACCAACGGGTGTTCCAACCCCTGATAACGCCTACACGGAAGCCATTCGGATTAACTTTCTGACCCATAACTTACTCCTTCTCGTCCAGAATAACGGTGATGTGGCTGGTGCGCTTCCTGATGTGGAATGCGGAACCCCTTGCCCTGGGGCGATAACGCTTGAGCGTCGGGCCCTGATTGGCATAGATCTCCGCAACGTAGAGATTGTCCCTCGAGAGCTCGAGGTTGTTCTCGGCGTTCGCGATGGCGCTGCGCAGGAGCTTGAGAACGGGCTCGGCGGCTGCCTTCGGGGTGTAGAGGAGGATCGCCTCTGCATCGTCGACGGACTTGCCGCGGATCAGGTCGATAACGACCTTGACCTTACGGGAGGAAATGCGGATGTACCTGGCCGTTGCATGGGGACGCTTTTCGGCGTTCTCACGGCGAGCGGCTGCTTTTTCCTTAGACCTTGTTGCCATTTTTCTTTCCTCCTATCTTATTTACCGCGCGTAGTCTTCTCGGAGCCACGGTGGCCGCGGAAGGTGCGGGTGGGGGCGAATTCGCCCAGCTTATGACCGACCATATCCTCAGTGATATAGACGGGAACGTGCTTCTTACCGTCATGAACGGCGATGGTGTGACCCACCATATCGGGGAAGATCGTGGAAGCTCTGGACCAAGTCTTCAATACGGTCTTCTTGCCGGTCTGATTCATTTCCTGAATGCGGGCGAGAAGCTTTTCGGACACGAACGGTCCCTTTTTGACTGACCTACTCATTACTTTTCTCCTCCCTAATTATTTGCCGTTCCTGCGGCGTACGATGAACTTATCGTTGATGTTCTTGGTCTTGCGGGTCTTATGACCGAGAGCGGGCTTGCCCCAAGGAGTGACGGGACCGGGACGGCCGATGGGGCTCTTGCCCTCACCACCGCCGTGGGGATGGTCGTTGGGGTTCATGACGGAACCGCGGACAGTGGGACGGACGCCCATGTGACGCTTGCGGCCCGCTTTACCGAGCATGATGTTCGCAGAGTCGATATTGCCGACCTGACCGATGGTGGCCTTGCAGCCGAGGGGGATGAGCCTGACCTCGCCGCTGGGAAGACGTACCTGAGCGTACTTGCCTTCCTTGGCCATGAGCTGAGCGGCGTTGCCCGCGCTGCGGACGAGCTGAGCGCCCTTGCCGGGAAGCAGCTCGATGCAGTGGATCATCGTGCCGACGGGAATGTTGCGAAGGGGGATGGCGTTGCCGATCTTGATATCGGCGCCCTCACCGGAGACTACGGTATCGCCGACGTTCAGACCGAAGGGGGCGATGATGTAGCGCTTTTCGCCGTCCGCATAGTGCAGAAGAGCGATATTCGCGGTGCGGTTGGGATCGTACTCGATCGTGGCGACCTTGGCGGGAACGTTGTCCTTATTGCGCTTGAAGTCGATGATGCGGTAGTAGACCCTGTTGCCGCCGCCGATGTGGCGGGTGGTGATGCGGCCGCGGTTGTTACGGCCGCCGGTGCGCTTCTTGGCCTCGAGCAGGGAACGCTCGGGCTTATTACAGGTGATCTCCTCATACATGGAGACGGTCATGAAACGCTGACCGGGGGTTGTGGGCTTTATTTTCCTGATAGCCATCTTAACTCCTCCTTACTGCATGCTGTCGAAGAACTCGATACCCTTGGAGTTCTCCTTGAGCGTGACATAAGCCTTCTTGACGGAAGGACGGCGGCCCTCGTGGAGGCCCTGCCTCTTGACCTTGCCGGCCCTGTTGATGATGTTGACCTTGGCGACCTCGACGCCGAAGACGGCCTCGACGGCGTCCTTGACTTCGGTCCTGTTAGCCCTCTTGTCGACTATGAAGGTGTAGGTCTTGGCGCCTATCATATCATAGCTCTTCTCGGTGAGAACGGGGCGGATGATTATA
Organism: Clostridia bacterium; assembly: GCA_017541305.1. Classification (GTDB taxonomy): domain Bacteria; phylum Bacillota; class Clostridia; order Christensenellales; family CAG-138; genus UBA3857. Next base: position 99,121 of record JAFXZJ010000025.1, read on the forward strand.
TCGTGGAAATTCATGCGTATACCTCCTCGACCTTTTCTACAGCGCCCTTGGTGATAACGAGGGTGTCATGCTTGAGGATCTCATAGGTGTTGAGGGTGCCGACGAAGGTGACTTCAACGCCCTCGATATTGCGGGCGGACTTGACGACCTTCTCGTCGTTCTCGGCGATGACGATCAGGGGCTTTACGGCCTTGAGCGCGTTGAGGGCCTTGGCCATCTCGGCGGTCTTGATCTCGTTCATCTCGAGGGAATCGACTACGACGATCTTCTCATCGGCGACCTTGGAGCTGAGGGCGGAGGCGAGAGCGACGCGCTTCAGCTTCTTGTTGAGGGAAAGACGGTAATCGCGGGGCTTGGGGGCGAAGACTACGCCGCCGTGGGTCCACTGGGGGCTCCTGGTGGAACCCTGACGGGCACGGCCGGTGCCCTTCTGACGCCAGGGCTTCTTGCCGCCGCCGGAAACCTCGGCACGGGTCTTGGCGCTCTGGGTGCCCTGACGCTGGTTGGCGAGGTAAGCGACTACGTAGGAATGCATTGCGGAGGCATTGATCTCAGCGCCGAAAACGGTCTCTGCAAGATCGATGGTGCCGATATTCTGGCCCTTCATGTTATAAAGATTTACATTAGGCATGATTCTTTACCTCCCTTACTTGATGGTGCTCTTTACGAGTACCAGACCGCCGTTGGCACCGGGGATGGCGCCCTTGATGAGGAGGAGGTTCCTCTCGGCATCGGAACGGACGATCTCAAGATTCTGAACGGTGATGCGCTCGCGGCCCATATGACCGGGAAGACGCTTGGTCTTGAAGACCTCACCGGGATAGGTGCAGGCGCCGAGGGAACCCGCAACGCGATAGGAATGGGAACCGTGGGTCTTGCGGCCGCGCGCCTGATTCCAACGCTTGATGTTGCCCTCAAAGCCCTTACCCTTGGAAATGCCGGTCACGTCAACGTGCTCGCCCTTTTCGAAGACGTCAGCCTTTATGACGCTGCCGACCTGGTACTGGCTGCAATCGTCAAGGCGGAATTCCTTGACGTATCTGTGAGCACCCACACCCGCCTTCTTCAGGTGACCCATTTCGGGCTTGGTGATGAGCTTCTCACGAACGGGCATGAACGCCATCTGAACTGCATCGTAACCATCGTGATCAACGGTCTTGATCTGAGTTACGGGGCAGGGACCGGCGAGAACGACGGTTACGGGAACCATGGTGCCGTCCTCACGGAAGACCTGGGTCATGCCGACTTTCTTACCCAATATAGCCTGTTTCATCGTGACACCTCATTCATCAGAGCTTGATCTCGATGTCGACGCCGGCGGGAAGATCGAGCTTCATCAGCGCATCGACCGTCTTGGCGGAGGGCTGGATGATGTCGATCAGGCGCTTGTGGGTGCGCATCTCGAACTGTTCTCTGGAGTCCTTGTACTTGTGCGTTGCACGGAGGATCGTTACGATCTCCTTCTCGGTGGGGAGGGGGATGGGGCCGGAGACCCTGGCACCCGTACGCCTTGCCGTGTCAACGATCTTCTCTGCGCTCCGGTCGATGAGCTCGCACTCATAGGCCTTGAGCTTAATGCGGATTCTGTTGTTTGCCATTTTTAACTCCTTCCAAATTTTCACGGAATCGCCGTGCCGTAATTTTGCGGAGCGTATCGTCCCTCTGCATTCACACCCTTATAATAGGTAGGCGCAGTTCGACTTTCGCCGCTCCCGGCAGTACACTCACCCGTGCGTTTTCATATACAAAAACTTAGCGGGCGGTTTCCCGCCATGCTCCCGATTGGAGCCGCCCCCTTAAAAGTTACCCGGCAGGCGACCGGCAATCTCCCAAGAGGACAACAGTTGCTGCATCCGATTGACTTTTAGCTGTTCCCGCTACACAGGCTGCGGGCGCAGTTGGCATCAAAAGCCGCACATTGCGCAACATTACACATTATACATATTTCTCATGCAATTGCAATAGGCAAAAGGGCGTTTTCCAAAGTATATTTTTTCGTGCACGCTCTGCCGTGCGTTCTCAGCCTTATATGCCCGCTCAGCCGTTCACGAATAATATATTTTATTTGAACAGCTGAGGTATGCGCTTCCTGAGAGCGTATGCAAGGGGTATTCCGGGCAGGCACGAGGCCGCCTCGCCGAGGAAAACGAAGAGGAAAAGCAGGCCCATGCTCATCTCGTCGAAATACACCCATTTGATTATAAAGGGCAGTATGAGCGTGTTGGAAAGTATGTTTGGGACGGGCGAAAGCACGAGCGCGAGGGTCCCTCTGCCCCTCTTTTTGAGCGCGCTTGAAACGTAATAGCACGCGAGCGCGCCAAGCAGGGTGGCAAGCGAGCCGAACACGACGTCCCAAGGGGCGGAGCCGAGCAGCAGATTTGCCAGCACGCAGCCGATCGTCAGGCCCGGCACGGCCGCAAAGCCGAAAAACGGCAGCACGCAGAGCGCTTCGGAGAAGCGTATCTGCACGGCAAGGCTTGTAAGACCGAGCATCTGCGACAGCAGCGTGAGCGAAACGTAAAGCGCCGCCGTAACGGCTCCCTGAGCTGCGTACAGGGTGCTGCTGCTCATTCTGTTCTGCATGATCAAACTCCTTTCGGGAGCAGGCTGCCGCTCCCCTTCCTTTTCGGAAGCACCATTTTTATCGCCGAATGCACGTTCCTTATCTCGGCTTCGTGCCAGGCCTCGGCATGCTCGCCGTCAAGCATCCAGTCGACGGGCTCCGCGGGCTCGAACCGCACGCGGTCGGAAACGAACACCTGCATTAGATCGCAGCCGAAATCGCCCGTCGTGAGCGCGTGCGCAATACGGCTCAGATCGAGCGCGTTTTCGGGATACCTTATCAGCATCACCTCGAAAAGCCCGTCGTTAAGATCTATCTTGCGCTTCCTGTTATAGTTTATGACGCCGATTATACTGGGCGTGTTGCTGACCGAGGCAAACGCGAGCCTTTCGGAATAAGTCCTGCCGTTGACGGTAACGTTGACGCGGATGGGCTTTATGTTGGCCAGCGCCGAAAGCCCGCCGCCCAGGTAGGCCATGAAGCCCCACACGTTCTTCGCGCTCTGGTCGGTGGTATAGCCGATGTCGGTGAACGCGCCGAAGGAGGCAAGGCAGGCATAATGCCTTCCGTTGAAGCAGCCCACGTCGATCGGGGTCTCCTCCCCCGCCACCGCAGTCTCGATCAGCTTGCGGCGCTGCTTGGGCAGGCCGAGCGCCTTGGCGAAATCGTTGGTCGAGCCCATCGGGATATAGCCTATCGAGGGGCGCTTTTCAAGCATCATCACGCCGCGGACGACCTCGTTGACGGTGCCGTCGCCGCCTATGCAGACGAGCCTTTCGCATTCGCCGCCGTATTCGCGCGAGAGCTCGAAGGCGTCCCCGCGGCAGCAGGTGGTGAAGGCGAGCGTTTCAAAGCCCGCGCCCGAAAGCGCTTCGACCGCGGGAGCCAAGGCGAGCCCCGCGTTTGCGGCGCCCGCCTTGGGATTTGCTATGAGCAGCGCTTTTCTGCGCCGGGATCGTTCGAAGCGTATCAGGGTCATCTGTTACCTTACTCCATAGAAGAAGGTGTGGATCCACTCCTTGTTCTTTTCGATATCGATGTGTATGACGGCCATGCCGCGCTCGTAAGCATAGGACCACGAGCCCTCGCACGGGATGGTGCCCTTGATGGGCGCGCCGCCGTTGCCGAAAACGACTCCTGTGCCGATCGAGATCATCTGCCACGGGGTCATGTTGGTTTCGACGTAATCCGTGAGCGAATAGATGAGGCTGGTGAGCGAAGCAACGCTCTTTTCCTGCTTTGCCCTGGCAAACAACGCGCTCATAACGGCCCTTTGGCGCTCGGTACGCGACCAGTCGCCGTTGCCGAGAGTCCTGTTTCGGGTGTGCATGAGCACCTGCTCGCCGTTAAGATGGCATATGCCGCCCGCGCCCATGACAATCTTGTTGCCCGGCTCGAGCCTTCCATTATAATATGATATCTCCGCATCCGTAAGAAGCAGATCGATGCCGCCGAGCGTATCGACGATATGCTTCATATTTTCGAAGTCGGTGATCATATAGTACTGGATATCCAGCCCGAAATTGGCGTTGATGGTGTTGATCGCAAGGCCTATGCCGCCGAAGCGGTAGGCGGCGTTGACACGGTTCCACAGCTCCCTGCCGGGGATATAGATCCACGTGTCGCGCAGCACCGAGACCGTCCTTATCGTGTGCAGGCGCTGATTGTAGGAGACTATCAGCATGACGTCCGAACGGCCGCCTCCGTCGCTGCCCCTGGTATCATCGCCCATTACGAGAATGTTTACAACGTCGGGATCGATGGCGTTCTCAACGTAGATGGGATCAGCATAGATCAGGTTGGGATCGAGCGACTCGTCAACGTCCCTGTCGAGGCCGTCGGGATCGCCGTCCGCCGGTACGAGGCCCGGATCGGGGGTGTCATAGGGCGATACCGTGGGCTTTGCAACGGTCTTGATCGCGTTGATGCTCATGCCGTAAAGCTTGATCAGCGTGAACAGACCGAAGCCCACGATGAGAAGCACTATGAGCATCAGTATTATGACGATCGTCTTTTTGGTTTTGGACAACCGCTTTTTCGGTTTCTTTTCTTCTGCAACAGTTTCCATTTCAGAATTTATTTCTCATACCCCATGGGGTTATTGAACTGCCAGCGCCAGGTATCCTCGCACATCCTCTTGATGTCGCGCTCCGCCTTCCAGCCAAGGAGCCTTTCCGCCTTGCCGGGATCGGCATAGCAGGTGGGGATATCGCCCGCGCGCCTGGGCGCGAACTCGTATTTGAGCTCCTTGCCGCAGGCCTTGGAGAAAGCGTCGATCACCTCGAGCACGGAATAGCCGTTGCCGGTGCCGATATTGAACACCTCGCAGCCGCTTTTGCCGATGATGTAATCAAGCGCCTTGACGTGCGCTATCGCAAGATCGGTAACGTGGATATAGTCCCTTATGCAGGTGCCGTCGCGGGTGGGATAATCATTGCCGTTTACGAAGAGCTTTTCGCGGCGGCCGGTTGCAAACTGCGCAACGTAGGGAAGCAGGTTGTTGGGAATGCCCTGCGGATCCTCGCCGATCCTGCCGCTTTCGTCCGCGCCGATGGGGTTGAAATACCTGAGCAGCACCGCGCCGAGGCGTTCGTCGGCCTTGGCGGTATCGCGAATGATCACCTCGGACATATGCTTCGTCATGCCATAGGGATTGGTGCAGGCGCCGGTGGGCATATCCTCGCGCAGGGGCATCGTGTCGGATTCGCCATAGACCGTTGCCGAGGACGAGAACACGATGTAACGAACGTCATGCTCGGCCATACGTTCGAGCAGATTTATGGTGGAGGTGAGGTTGTTCCTGTAATACAGCGTGGGCAGCTTGACCGATTCGGGCACGCATTTGAGGCCGGCAAAATGGATCACGGCGTCGATATGCTCCTTGGTGAACAGATCGTCCAGCGCATCCTTATCGCACACGTCGATATTATAGAAGGTGACGGGCCTGCCGCCCAGCTCCTCTATCCTTGGGAGCACGCTCATGCAGGAATTGACAAGGTTGTCGGCAATTACGACGTCGCTTCCCGCGCGCATCAGTTCAACGGCCGTATGCGACCCGATATAGCCCGCTCCTCCGGTGAGCAGCACTCGCAGATCAGTCTTCATTGGAATAGACCCCCTTCTTGAGCACGCCGATATAGGGAAGGTTCCTGTACGCGTCCGCGTAATCGAGGCCGTAGCCGACTACGAACTCATCGGGCACGATGAAGCCGAAGTAATCGGGCGTGATCTCGCAGGTCCTGCGCTCGGGCTTGTCAAGCAGGCAGACGATGCGCAGCGAGGCGGGGTTGCGGGTGCCGAGCAGCCTGGTGAGGTGATTGAGCGTGTTGCCGGAATCCATAATATCCTCGACGATGAGCACGTGACGGTTTTCGATGCTCACGTCAAGATCCTTCTTGATGCGCACGATACCGTGGGAAGTCATGCCGTCCTCATAGCTCGAAACCGCCATGAAGTCCATCTCCATATAGTCGTCGATATGCTTGCACAGATCCGCATAGAAGGGCACTGCGCCCCTTAATATGCAGACGAGCAGCGGGTTTTTGCCCGCATAATCACGGGAGATGCGTTCGCCGAGCTCTTTGACCTTGGCCTGGATCTGCTCCTCGGTCAGAAGGACCCTCAGAATGTCGTTTTCAAGACCCATCTTGTTGATCATATCATTACCTCCGATAAGAATAGTCTGTTTATTCTGCGCGCCCCAGGTATTCCGCCCGGAGCATCCTTGCCGTGTTTTCATCCACCTTGACGAGCTCGGACGAGGCATAGCCCGTCACGAACACCACCTCGCTGCCGCAGGCGATAAGGGGTATCTCATCGCGCTCGGCGCGCTCGACCTTGCGGTCGATAAGGTAATCCTTTAGCTTGCGCCTGCCCGGCGCGCCAACGGGGCGGAACCTGTCGCCCTCGAGCCTTGTGCGGATGACGGGATCGGCGCCAAGCCCGCGCAGCTTGTCGATATCGAGGAAGGCTATGTTCCTGTCCTTGACGAATCCCTCGGTGCCCTCCAAAGCCTTCACGCGGAACAGGCCGAGGGGCGTGGATATAAGCCCCTCGCGAAGGGGTATCTCGAATTCCTCCACGCGCTGCGGAGTGCCGAATTTGATAAGATCATAGCTTGTCCACGCCTCCACCCTGGGAAGCATGAGCCTTGCGCCCGTCCTTGCCTCGAGCAGCTCGGCCACGGCCTCGATATGTACTCTTTCGATATCGACCACCGCGCCCGCGTCGGAAAGCGCCATGCGGATCACCCTGGTTTTTATAGGATAGGGCAGCTTGGCGACCTCGCGCCTTATAAGCCCGTCCTCGCATTTTGCCGACTCGTAAGCCTTGCGCGCCTGCTCGGAAAGATAGGCCTCGTCCTGCGCAAGCAGCTCGGCCATGGAGCAGAGCGTGGGCACGATGGCGGGATTTATATGCTTTTCAAGGTAGGGCACTATATCAAGGCGCACGCGGTTGCGCGAGCCCTCGGGGATGAGGTTGGTCTCGTCCGTGCGGTAGAGTATGCCCTCGTGCTCGAGATATGCCTCAAGCTCCTCCTTGCGGCAGTTCAGAAGCGGCCTTATTATGTTGTCGCGCTTGGGCTTCATGCCCGTGAGCCCGGCAAGGCCGCTGCCCCTTATCAGATGGAGCATTATGGATTCGGCGTTGTCGTCCATGTGATGCGCCGTGGCAATATAGCCGCAGCCCGTCCTTTTGGCGACTCTGTCGAGGAAATCATAGCGCAGCAGCCTGCCCGCGGTCTCGATGGAAAGCCCGTTCTCACGCGCATAGGCGGGAACGTCGGCCGTTTCGGAATAGAACACCACGCCCATCGCGTCGCACAGGTCGCCGCAGAAGAGCTCGTCCTCCTCCGCCCCTATGCCGCGTATGCCGTGATTGAAGTGCGCCGCGCGCACCGTCCAGCCGCGCCCGGGGGCAAGCCTTGCGAGCATGGTGAGCAGCGCGACGGAATCCGCGCCGCCCGAAAGCCCTACGAGCACCGAATCGCCCTCGTGCAGCAGGTCGTTTTCCTCGATGTATTCCGCAACGTTCTCGGCAAGATCTGCAGCGCCGATCCCGCCGGAGGGCGCAAAACGCTCCTCCTCGCTTACAAAACCGTTCCTTTCAATGTCGTCGATCTCACTCATGGGGCTGCTCCTTTCTGTCAAGAGGGGGTGTCCGTAAAGCAATTGATACCAACTCATTTTATATTATAGCGTATTTTCAAACCGATTGCAATAATAAAAACCGGTCGGAAGGGATCTTACTTCCGACCGGACGGTTATTTGGCTTTGCTTTTAAACTCAGCCGACCTTCTTGAACAGCACGATATTCACGCCGCTGCCGGTGGTGGCGCTAAAGCATGCGACCAGCGGGAGCCGCGCGGGTCAGCGCGTCCGCGGCGCGACAGCCGCGGAACCTCGATCGGTCAACCCGGGCAAACCGCTCCCGCGAGACATATCCCCCGATCTGATCGGTTCTTCCGGGTTAGGGGGATCATAAGGTATAGGACGTGTGTTCCCGGCATTACAGAAAACCGGTCGGAAGGGATCACCCTTCCGACCGGACGGTTATTTGGCTTTGCTTTTAAACTCAGCCTACCTTCTTGAACAGCACGATATTCACGCCGCTGCCGGTGGTGGCTCCGAAGAATCCATAATCATCGGCCGCGCCCTGATAGAAGTTGGCGTACTTGATAACGCTGGAGGATACGGTGTACTTCAGCATGTTATTGGTGTACTGCCACTTGGTGGCGTAGCTGGTGCCGGAGGCGGGATAGAGATCGGCATAGCTGGAGGAGCTGTAGACCCTGAGGTAATAGCTGCTGTTGTAGCCGGACTGGATCTTGTAGTAGCTGCCGCTGGATACGAACTTCCAGGTGACGTGCGCGAGGGTCGCGTTGGTCATGGTGGTGGTATCGACGCCAACAACGTTATTGCCGCTCTTGATCGCCCTTACGGCATAGCCGTAGTAGTTGGAGCTGGAGTTGTAATAATAGTGGTTGGAGGCGTCGGGGCAATAGTTCATCAGCAGATAGGTGTTGGTGCCGTCGGTATAGCCGATCAGGTACTCAGCGCCGGTGGTGATGGTGGAAACAGGTGCATAGTAGGTGCCGGAAGGCGCGTTGGTGGGAGCCGCAGTGGGAGCCGCAGTGGGCTTGGGGGTGGCGGTGGGAGCGGCGGTGGGAGCCGGAGTGGGAGCGGTGCCGGAGACCTTCTTGAAGAGGACTATATTGCTGCCGCTGGTGGTGGCGCCGAAGAAGCCGTAATCATCGCCGGAGCCGGTATAGAAGGTAGCGTACTTGGTCAGGCTGGAGGAGATGTAGTAGCTGAGCTTATTGGACGCATACTTCCAGTTGGTCGCATAGCTGGTGCCGGAGGCGGGATACATATCCGCATAGCTGGAGGAGCTGTAGACCCTGAGGTAATAGCTGCTGTTGTAAGCGGACTGGATCTTGTAATAGGAGCCGTTTGCCACGAACTTCCAGGTGGTGTTGTCAAGGGTGGCGGTGGTGAAGGTGGTGTTGTCAACGCCGATGACGTTGCTGCCGCTCTTGATCGCCCTTATGGCGTAACCATAGTAGTTGGAGCTGGAGTTGTAATAGTAATGGTTGGACTGGTCGGGGTTGTAGTTCATCAGCAGATAGGTGTTGGTGCCGTCGGTATAGCCGATCAGGTACTCAACGCCGGTGGTGATGGAGGTGGCGGGAGCATAATAGGTGCTGCCCGGAGCGACCGTGGGAGCCGTGGTGGGCTTGGGAGTCGCGGTGGGCTTGGGGGTAGCCGTGGGAGTGGGAGTGGGGTTGGTGGAGCTGCCGCCGATCAGGGTCCAGTCGCAGTTAACGGTCTGCACGGCGTCGGGATTGGAGGGGAACGCGTCGAGCGCGCTCATTACGATGGGATATGCAGCGGGGCTGGAGTAAGGATCCTTATTGCCGTGCTGCTGCTTCATATAAGCGATAGCGTCCTTAACGGTGGCGCCGTTCTTCATCCTGGTCCAGAAGGTGGCTTCATAGGCATAGTCGCCGGTGAAGGATACGGACTGGGAATAGCCGTAAACGCCCGCGGCGCCCGCAGCCAGCAGCGCGGTGCCGGTGGTGCCCTTGCCGGCCTTCTTCATGCCTTCGCAGATAGCCATCCAGACGAAGCAGTTGGAGAGGGTGCCGGAA
>JAFXZJ010000026.1 GCA_017541305.1 Clostridia bacterium
CACGAGCGGCGAAGCCGTGAGTGACGGATGAGGGGGATCCGAAGCCCCGATAGTTACTTTCTTTGAAATTCCCCATCATCAGTCGTCTTCACTTCGTTCATCCGACTGATGATGGGAGCTAACCAATTAGAACCGTCCCCATTGGTTAGTGAGCGGGCTTTCTCCCCTCACCCGCCCGCATCATCGCGGCAGCCACCTCATCCACCGCTCGTTCCTCGCCGTCTGCAACTATTTCACCCTGCCTTCACACACCCCGCCGGAGTACAAAAAACGGTACTCAACTCTGAATTTTTATTCACATTTCCGGAAAAAATTAAGAACAAATGTTTGCTAAAATATTGACGCTCGAACAAAAGTTCTGATATAATGAATATGCGGGATAAAAACCCGCCCCACAAAACAACATGTCAACGCTTCATTCCAAGGAGGACAAAAAATGAGCAATGCTTCATCGATCCTCACGGAAACGGTCCTGGCGGGTTCGCCCGCCGACCGTCCGTGGGAGGGCTGTATCAACGGCGTGAACTACCGGGTGCAGCGGGGCGTAAAGGTCAGCATCCCGCTTGCAGTAAAGGAACACATTGAGCGCACCGAGCGCGAAAAAAACGAGGCCGAGAAACGCGCGCTTGCCTACTCGGCTCTGACCGCCAAATTATAAATATAGGAAGAAAGGAACAAAATAACATGACGCTAAACGATCTGATAATCTCCTCGCTCGCTCAGCTTGACCGCGGTCACGACGAGCAGACAATGGAGGCCTACCGCAAAAGGCTTACCGATTTTGCAAACGACGCGCAGGCCGACATCGCCCGTGCGATAGGCTTTTCAAAAACCGAAACCGTCATGCCCGAAAACGGCATAGTGGAGCTGGCCTCGCTTTCGCGCGTGTGCCTCAAGGTGCTGCGCGTCAGCCAGCTTGGGCACAGGGTGAATTTCCTTCGCGGCGACACGGGCACCATCGCGCTGCCCTATAACGAGGCCGCGGAGATCACCTATATCTATGAGCCCAAGCCGCTTCAAAACCCTTCGGACGTGAGCGAGCTGCCCGCGCATACGCACGGCCTTATAGTGAGCTATATGGTGGGGCGCGAGCGCATGGCGGGCGACGTATCCACCCAGCGCGGCGCGAACATCTATCTTTCCATGTACGAGGCGGGCAAGAACAAGCTGCTGCCGCATCCCGGCGACAGCGAGAGCTACCGCATATTCAACCGCTGGTGAGGCGCCTATGGCCGATTACACTTACAGGATAGAGGGATTTGCGGGCCTTGACCAGTCGCGCGATGAGAACCTGCTTTCGCCGGCATACTCGCCGGACGCGATGAACGTGGATACCGAGAACGGCGATCTTGCCGTTACAAAGGGCTTTTCAAAGCTGATCCCGCTGCCCGTTCCCCGCGAGAGCACCAGCGGCATAGACCGCGTCTGCTTTTTCCGAAGCGCTTCGGGCGATATCCCCATGGCGATCTCGGGAGGCTATATCTATACCTATTCCGAGGCGGGGGGCTGGACCCGCGCCTATGAATATTCGCTCGTGCCCGAAAAGCGCCATTATTCGGTGCTCATGACGCGCATAGGCATTACCGATACGATGCTGATAGCCGACGGCGTGAACCGCATAGTGAAGTTCGACGGGTCGCAGTTCTCCGATTTCGGCTCGCATGAGGGCTGTTCGGATATCCCCGTGGGCTTTATCGCAATGTATCGGGGCAGGCTGTTTGCCGCGGGCTCGTATGAGGATCCCAACAGGCTCTATTATTCCAAGCTGCCCGGCGGCAGCCGCACGATAGAGGACTGGGGGAGCGATCCCGATTCGCCCCAGGTCGAGGGCGGGCATATCGAAATAGGCACCACGAGCGGCGATCCCATCACCGCCGTCTGCGCCATGAGCAATCAGCTGCTCATATTCAAGCGCAGCTCCGTCTATCGCCTCATAGGCGACAGGCCGGGCAATTTCACGGTCGAGCTGATCGAAAAGGATTCCGCGCCGGTCACGGATACCGCCACTGCGGTCTGTCACGACGTGATCTATTACGTAACGCGCGGCGGCCTGCACTCGTTCAGCGGCGTGGACGTTTCGCCCCTGCCGGATTCCAGGCGCATAAAGCGCATAATGCAGGACGCCGACGTTTCCGATACGCGCATGGCGGCCGTGGGCTCGCGGCTGTACTTTACGATAAGGAAGGACGGCGCTTCAAGGCTGATCGAGTACGATCCCGAAACAAGGCGCTATATGCAGTACGGAGGCTTCGGCCTTTACGATATCTGCGCGCACGACGGTTCGCTGATAATCACGAATTCCGCGCATTACCTTGAAAAATGGGGCGAGGGAAGCGATTTCGACGGTCAGCCGATCATGGCCTATTGGCGCACCCCGACCACAGATCTGGGCGAAAAATCGGTCGTAAAAACGCTCGGCGGGCTTTATTTAAGAGGCGCTTCGATCGAAGACGCCCCTCTGCTCGTCAAGGTGCGCGCGGGCGGCGTCGAGCGCGAATACCGCTCGTTACTGCCCAGTTCCGAAACCGGCGTGCTCGAGATCCCTTTAAAGGACGAGGGACGCACTTTCGGCCTCACGTTCGAAAACGAAAACGGCGGACGCTTTTGCATAGTCGGCGGAGTGGAAATGAGCATGAGCGTGAGAAAAAGAACGGTATAATACAGAAAGGAACAAAAACATGGAAATGCGATCGCTTTACAGCGTCTCCCTTCCGACCGAAAGGACGGAGGGGGAGGACGCGAGGACCCACGAGGACAGGATCAAGAAGAACGAGAGCTGTCTGAACATGAATTTCGGCCTGATCGCCGATAAGCTGCTCGAGCTGGAGCTGCGGATTGCCCTGCTCGAAAGCGTGAGGGACCGGACGGGCGCCCAAAGCCAATGACAAAAGGGAAGGTTCTTTTTGTCGTCAAAGCACTGACCATGGGGACGGATCCGTCCCCGTGGTCAGTATCGTCACTTCAAGGGCTAATCCCGTCACTTTTATCATCGCTCCGGGTTTTTCCCCGGCCGCCCCTTGACCGGCGCCCCGTCGGATGGTACAATCGGAAAAAAGGCGCAGGAGGTTATTTTCCATGCCATTCATGATAGAACGAAACGACATAACGCGCATGAAGGTCGACGCGATAGTGAACGCGGCGAATTCATCGCTGCTCGGCGGCGGGGGAGTGGACGGAGCGATCCACCGCGCGGCGGGAAGCGGGCTTTTGAAGGAATGCAGAAAGCTGGGCGGCTGTGAAACGGGCGAAGCAAAGTGGACGAAGGGCTATAAGCTGCCCGCGAAATTCGTGATACACACCGTTGGGCCTATCTGGCAGGGCGGGGAACACGGCGAGGAGGCGCTTCTGCGCTCGTGCTACCGCAATTCGCTGCTGACGGCCGAAGAGCTCGACTGCGGGAGCGTTGCTTTTCCGCTGATAAGCGCGGGCGTCTACGGCTATCCGCGGCACGAGGCGTTCAGGATCGCCTCCGAGGAGATACGCGCCTTCCTTGAAACGCACGAGATGCGCGTCACGCTGGTGCTCTTCGACCGCGCCAGCTATATAATGGGAAGCAAGGAAATGGGCGAGATCGCCGCATTCATCGACGACAACTACTGGGAGGCGCACACCGATCATTCGGCGTTCCAAAGAAGGCGGGCCGAGCTTGCAAAGCTCTATTCGATGCAGCCGACGCCGGCGGCGGAGAGCGCTCTCTGCGAAGCGGCGGATGAAGCGGCGGATATCTGCGCGGATCACGCCGCGCCCGGCGCACAGGCCGCGCCCTTCGCACAGGCCGTAAACGGCGCTTACGCTCGACCCGAAACGCTCGAGAGCATACTGAAAAGCCTTGACGAGAGCTTTTCGAAGAATCTGCTCAGGCGCATAGACGCCTCCGGCATGACCGACGCGGAATGCTATAAGCGCGCGAACATAGACCGCAAGCTCTTTTCAAAGATACGCAGCGACGAGCATTACAAGCCGTCCAAGCCCACCGCGATAGCGCTTGCCGTGGCCCTGCGCCTCGACCTCGATTCCACGAAGGACCTGCTGAGACGCGCCGGGTTCGCGCTGTCGCACTCGAATAAATTCGACGTGATAATAGAATACTTCATCAAAAAGGGCGTGTACGATATCTTCGAGATAAACGAAGCGCTGTTCGAATTCGATCAGCCGCTGCTGGGAAACTGATGAAGATGATCATAGGAGCTTCGTGAAGACGGGGCTCTTTTTTGCTTGGGTAGGCGTCAACCGAAAGGCTTCCCCTTGGCGGGGAAGCTCCGCGAAGCGGTGATGAGGGGATATTTCAAAGAGAATAACTATCGTGGCTTCGGCTCCCCCTCATCCGTCACTCACGGCTTCGCCGCTCGTGCCACCTTCCCCGCGGTGGGGGAAGGCTTGGGATGGCGTCAACCGAAAGGCTTCCCCTTGGCGGGGAAGCTGTCGGCTGAACGGAGTGAAGACGACTGATGAGGGGATTCCTTTTTATTGTTCCCTTTATGATTCATTAGTCATTTCAGTTGCCGATGCCTTTAGATGCCGGGATATGTCTCGCGGGAGCGGCCTCAGTTATATGACGCCCGCGTTCCGCGCCTATCCCTCGCAGCATAGCTGCTTCGGCATTCCGCTAAAGGCGCAACACTGTTGCCCCTTTTTAACGCTCCATGTGGCGCGTGCGCCCACTCGGCTCGAAAAATG
>JAFXZJ010000027.1 GCA_017541305.1 Clostridia bacterium
AGGGGATGATACTCATGTCTTCCTGCCACTCCCAGTTGAAGCCGTCGCCGTCGAGATCGATAAATACGAAGTCCTCGGCGTTGGAGCCGGCCTCGAAGTAATAACCGGCAACAAGCTCTTCCTCGCCGGGTTCGTCGGTGACGACGGGCTCGGTGGGAGGCGGAGTTACGGGTTCGGGATCGACGGCAACAATGCCGACCTCATCGATCGCGAAATAGTCGCCGGTGGGGTTGACGGAAGAATCCTTGGTGTAGGACCACATAAGCTCATAAATGCCGGCCTCGGGGAACTCATAGGAGTAGGACTCCCAATCATTGTTATCGTAAGCGCCCCAGCTCATAATGGTTTCGCCGTTTACGATGAACTCGCACTTATCCCAGTAGGTGTTGGTGCCTTCGCCCCAAGCCATGAAGTCGAACCAAAGGACTTCGTTGTCGCTTGCGGAATAAGTCGTAAAGACCTTAGAGGTGGAGCTTGCTGCGCCCCTATTGGTGGACCAGGCGGCAAGACGGTCGCCATCCGTGAAGGTCTCCCAGGGATAATCCTCGCTCGTCTCGAAGTGGAGGACGCCGCCCGAAACGTTCAGAGCCTCGTCAAGATCGCCCGCAGCGGGCTCATCGGTGACTATGGGCTCGTCGGTGATGACGGGTTCGTCGGTGATGACGGGCTCGTCGGTGATGACGGGCTCGTCGGTTACGACGGGCTCATCTCCGCTGAACGCAACTTCGTCTATCGCGAAGTAGTCGCCGGTGGGGTTAACGGAGCTGTCCTTGGTGTAAGACCAAACGAACTCATAATCACCGGCCTCAGCGCAGGTGTAGGTGTAGGATTCCCACTCGTTGTCATAGGCGCCATAGGTGAACTCGGTGTCGCCGTTGACGATGAAGTCGCAGTGATCCCAGAAGGTGTTGGAGCCTTCGCCCCAGGCCTTGAAATCGAAGGAGAGGGTATCGCCCGCCTCGGCAGTGACGTTGAGGGTCAGAGTTGAGGTGGAGCTGGATATACCGCTGTTGCCGGACTTGGCATAAGCGTTAGCGCCGGTGCCTACGACCGTCCAGGGATAAGCGGCGTCGGTGGTGAACTCAAGGGTGCCGCCCTCAACGTTAAGTGCTTCGTTGAGATCGGGTACCTCGGGAACGTTCTCACCGGTGATGGTGACGTTAACGGCGTCATTGGAGCCCTCGAGGGTTACAACGAACTCATAGGTGTTGCCCGCAAGGAACTCATAGTCGTCATAACGGCCGCCAACGTTGCCCTGCTGGGAAGCGATCCACATACGGTCGCCGGGGGTGGGGTTGGTGATGCACCAATCGTAAAGGCCCGCGGGGATCTCGATCGCAACGCGGTTTACGGAAACGATGTTCGAAGTGGTCAGAGCGCCGTCGGCGTTCTCGGGGATCTTATACTCGAATTCGGCATAGATGGAATCGGGTACGTCGCCGCCGGTGGTCAGAGCGCCGGTCTCGGGAATGATGGAACCGTAAGCGGTAGCATCGGCGTCGAGCAGCATCTGATAACCGGTGCCGTCCTCCCAATGATCCTCGGGAACGTTGAGGATAACGGTGGCGTTGCCCTCAGCGGGGGGATCGATGGGGCCGGGCTCATCGGTAACAACGGGCTCATCGGTAACAACAGGTTCGGGATCGCTCTCAGCATGGATCTCAACGAGGTCCAGGTTGATGCGGAACATGTCGGTCACGTTGAAGTGACGGAAACCGAAGTAAACGGTCTCACCGGCATAATCGGAGATGTCAATGGTCTGCTGCTCATACGTGCCGGTAGATATGCTTTCGGACATGATCTGTTCCATATCGGTGACGTTGGGCGCAATGCCGGCATATACGGCATAATGCTCATCCGCCCAGGAAGGATCCTGACCGCCGACGTAGAAGGTGAGCTCAGTTGCATCCTCAGGAACTTCGACAGCGGGGGTGATAGCCCAGTTGTCGGGGGTGAGGGCAACGCTCATGTAGGAAGCAGAGGTCAGATTGCCAATGCCTTCATAAGCCATATTGGCGGTGGTCTGGTTTACGTTGTAACCAAGCCAATACCAATTATAGCCATCACCGTCAGAATCGACCAGAGTCCAGTCGAATTCGGATTCGGAACTGTACTCGAAATCGAAAGTGACAGCAGCCGTCTTGCTGACAGCGGGCTGAGCAGCCTTATTCTGTTCGACAGGCTTGCCGGCCTTATTGCCGTCGGCATTCGCCGCGAAAACGCTCATGGGGATGAGAGCCATCACCATAAGAACCGCGACGACGACACTAAGAAGTCTCTTAGTCATAATGTTTTCCTCCTGTTAAATATTTTGGTCTAAGTCAAACCATATATGACTAATGTATATTGTATCTTAAAAGAGAGGATTTTGCAATACTCAATTTCACATTTCATCCATTATTTTGCCAATAATTTGTTACATAAACTTCGTCCATGTTCTAAAAAAATCATAAGCGTTCTTCCCCACGAACGAAACGATTTCCGGTATATTGTTTAGTGCAAAGCTCCTTTAAAAAAAGCTCCGCCGGAGCCTGAAGCTCCGGCGGAAAAGGTTTTATTAAGTTTTATCGACGCTTATTCCTCTACCGGGAAGAGCTCGATAATGCTCATCACCTTGCGCAGCACGAGCAGCGCGTCGGTGAAGTCGATAACGCCGTCGCCGTTTACGTCGCAAACGGGCAGCTGCTCCTCGCTGATCTCCTCAAGGCCGAGGGTATAGCGCATGATGAGCAGCACGTCGGTGGTATCGACGATGCCGTCGCCGTTGGCGTCGCCCCAGAGGATGGGCTCTTCAACGGTGAAGTCGATGGTGGCGACGCAGTATTCGCCGTCCATGACAAAGCCGTATTCAACGAGAGCTTCCTCGCCGTTAATGGTAACGACGCACTCTTCGGCGAATTCATAGCCTTCCTCACAGTCGAGTACGATGAGCGCGTAATAGGAGGCAGCGGGATCGTCAAACACGTCCTCGGGATCCATCAGCTCTACCTCATCGCCATAGTACATGGTCCAGGCAACGTCAGTGATGAAGTAATGAGCGTCTTCGGGTACGGTGAAGTCGAAGTCGGGATTTGCGCCGTATTCGGGGATCTCGAAGTCGTTGATCTCGATCGTGTCGATGATCTCGGGCTGGGGGCCGTTTTCGTAGTAGATGGTGAACAGACCGCAGATCTCCATACCGCTCGTGCCGATCGTGCCGAGCAGGGTGGCTGCGCCGGTCTCGGGATCGACTTCATACAGGCCGGAAACGGAGGTGCTGTAGATCTCCGCCCAGAAGAGCCTGTTGGTGTTCATATCCCAGTGCATGGACTGAATGTAATCCATCGGAACGCCGGTGCTGCCGATCAGCGTGCAGGCGCCGGTCGCAAGGTCGATGCTGTAGAAGCCCGCGTTCGTGCCGGTGCAAGTGCCATAGGCGTTGCCCTCGCCGTCGATGGCAAGAGTCAGCAGCGTGCCGGACGTGCCTTCTATCTGCGCGACGTCGGTCGTTTCGCCGGTCTCAATATCAACGGTAACGATGAAGCAGGGGTAATAATTGTCTACTTCTCTCTGAACAAGCGCATACATGGTGTGGGTCGAGTAATCGTACGCCATATCAAGCAGCGTGTCCTCCATGATGACGTTATCATCGATCACGACTTCGCCGGTCTCGATATTCCTCATGTAGAATGCGCCGGTTGCCTGGATGTAACCGTAGACATAGCCGTTATAGAAGGCTCCGCCGTAGGTGTTATCCATCCCGCCGAGCGGGGTAACGGTGCCGGGATCAACATCGGTAAAGGTGATCCAGTTGTAGTCGAGGTTGCCATCGACATCATAGCCCACGAAGCCGAAGAGATCGACAGCGGGAGGAGCCTCAACAACGTTGACTGTGGCTGTGCCGAAAACGGTGGGATCGGCAACGCTGGTGACGGTGATGGTGGTGGTGCCGATCGCAACGCCGTGCACAACACCCAGAGCGTTAACGGTGGCGATGGACTCGTCCTCGATCGCGAAGGTGACGGACTTATCGAAGGCTTCTTCGGGGAGCACGGTGTAAACGACGTTAGCATAACGGCCTTCGAAGACCTCGATATCCTCGACCTCGACAGTTTCGGGAACAGTGGGTTCGCCAACGCAGACGTTATCTGCCGCGAAGTAGTCGCCGTTGGGGTTGACGGAAGAATCCTTGGTGTAGGACCAGACAAGCTCATGCTCACCGGCCTCAAGCTCGCAGGTGAAGGTCTCCCATTCATTATCATAGGCGCCGTAGTAAAGCACGCGTTCGCCGTCGATATAGAAGTCACAGTGATCCCAGAAGTTGCCGCTGCCTTCGCCCCATGCCTTGAAATCAAACTGAAGGATATCGCCTTCCTCAGCGGTAATCACAGCGCTTACAGTGGAGGTGCTGCTGGATATACCGGCATTGCCCGACATGGCATAGAAGCGATCGCCTTCCTCAGCGGTGATCCAGGGGTAATCGCCCTCGGACACGAAGTGGATATTGCCGCCCTCAACATTCAGAGCACGGTCAAGATCGGACATTTCATAGGGCTCGTCTTCCTCGGCAGTTACGGGCAGCGCCCAGATGTGGCAGATGGTGCCGTCCTCGCGCCAGCTGTTCTCGTAATCAACGAGAGCATAGTCATCGTTGATGTAGAAATAGAGATCGTAATCGTCGGCAAAATACCAGCCTTCCTCGGTCTCAACAAGGTAACTGACGGAATAATCCTGGCCGGCGACGAACTCCTCATCGTCCTCCATGAAGCGGCCATCATACTCGCTGTACCAGCGTATGCCGGTCACGGTATAATGCTCGCCTTCGGGTGCATGAGCGTCCATGTAATCGGCAGGGGTCTTTCCGCCGACGGGAGTCACGTGACCCTGTACGTTAACGTCATAGACGGTGTTGTCAACGGGCTCGTCGGTGGGTTCGGTTCCGTTTTCGCCCCAGATCTCGAGCTGATCCACATATGCGTTGTACTGATCCGTGCTGTCAAAATGACGTATGCCAAGGCAGACGGTCTGACCGGCATACTCGGAAAGATCAAAGGAATACTGATCATACGCTGTGCCGAGCAGTACCTTCTCGCCCACCGCGTTCATTTCAGCGGGAACGGCAGTGGTGCCGACGTAAACGCCTACGTACTCGGTCCAACTGCTGACCTTCCTTCCATAGAAGGTTACGGAAGCGTTTTCGGCGGGGATCTCAACGTTGGGTATGATCATCCAGTTGTCAACGTTCGTGGTGCTGTTCCACCTGGAAACCATGCAGCCGGTGCCTTCGTAAGCATAGTCCTGAGAAGTCAAACGGCTCCAGACCTTGCCGTCGTTATCGGCGTCGACGAAGATGAAATCGGCGATCTCATCATCGGATTCGAAATACCAGCCGTAAACGGGATCATCCGCAGGAGCCTCGGAGGGCTCGGCGGTGGGCTCTACTTCGGGAGCGGCCGCGATCTCTTCAACGGTCCAGACGTCAAAAGTGGTCTCATCGTACAAGTCGGTGTAAACGTCGTCTACGAGCGCGGTATCGCCGTTGACGGTAACCTCGGCATACTCATCGAACACGTAACCCTCGTCGGCAATGACCCTGACGGTGAGAGCATAGGGCTGATTGAGCACGAAAGCGCCTTCTTCAAAGGCATCGTCCTCGGTTATATCATACCAATAGGTCCATTCAAAGTCGATGCTGTAGTGCGCGTCATCGGGAACGGTGACGTTAACGTGATCCTCGGCATTCTCGCCTGCAACGGGGGACTCGTAGTTCTCGATCTCGATGAGATCGATGACCTGTGCGGGCTCCTCGGTGATATCGGGTTCGCCGATGCATTCCATATAGCCGACGACTACATAGGCAACGTACTGGCTCTCGATATAGGATTCGTCGGTATTGATCTCCATATCGCCGCCGTTAGCGGTGATCTCGGCATCTTGATCGAAGGTGTAGCCGATATCGGTCTCGACCATGGCGCCGACCATGTAGTACTTGCCGGCCTCGAGGGTGTCTCCCTCATAGAGCATGGCGCCGGTCTCGTCAACGACCGAGATCTGATCGATCATGTAATGAGCTCCCTCCGGAACGCTGAGGGCGGAGAGGGATTCGGCGGGCGCGCCGTCAACGGGCTCAACGAAGCCGTCTACGTCGATCAGGGTGATGACTGTCTCATCGGGTTCGTCGGTCACAACGGGCTCGTCGCCTTCGATGCCGAAGAACTCAAGGGAGTCAACGTAAACGTAGTACTTGTCGGGAGACTGATAGTGACGGATCGCAAAGTATATGGTCTGTCCGGCATAGTCGGAAAGATCATATTCGTGCTTTTCCCAAAGGAGGGTGCAGGTGAAGGCCTCCTCATCGAGCGCAGTCATGCTCTCGACTTCGGGACTGGTGCCAACGTAAGCCTGAAGCTTTTCGGGCCAGGTGGAAGAGGCCATCTTGGTATAGAAGGAAACGGAAGCGGCCTCAGCGGGAACGGTGAACGCGGGAGCAACAAGCCAGTTATCGGGATCGGCTTTGAAAACGTCCCTGGCAACGCCGGCGCCCTCATACGCACTGGAGGTTCCCCAGTTATAGTAATTCCAGTTGGTTCCGTCACCGTCATTATCAATGAGGGTGAACTGGTTGAATTCATCCTGAGACTCAAAATAATAGCCCCGGATCAATTCGGGTTCTGCGGCGTCATCCGCAGCTGACGGAGCCTTTGTTTGTGCAAATGCAGCCGTGGGAAGCACGGTAAGCACCATGAGCACGGCAACGATAAGGCTCAAAAGCTTCTTGGTCATCTGTGTTTTCCTCCTGAGATTTGGGCAGCTGCCCATTTAGTCTTGAGCTGTCAAATAATACGAACTCAATCCGCATTAATTATATAATCTCGCACAGTATATTGCAACAAAATTAAAGCCGGCGGCAAAACTATATTATTTACTTTCCAATAAGCCCGTATATCCGCACATAAAAAAGCCCCGCCGGGGCTTGTGCCTCAGCGGGGCTTGCTTTACTTATCCTGTGATAAGCTCAGGCGATCAATGATCAGTCGCCGATCTCAACGGGGAAGAGATCAATGATGCCCATGACCTTACGAGCGATGAGCAGAGCGTCGGTGAAGTCAATGACGCCGTCGCCGTTTACATCGCACCAAGGATCGAGGTTCTCCTCATCGAGATCCTCAATGCCCATTACCCAACGCATCAGGAGGAGAGCGTCAACGGTATCGACAACGCCGTCACCGTTAGCATCGCCCCAGAGCATGTTCTTGCCCCAGATCTCGACCTGGTCGATATTGAGACGGAACTCGTCGGTGGTGTTGTAATGGCGGATCGCAATGTAAGCGGTCTGGCCGGCGAACTCGGACAGATCGGCCTCGTACTTAACGTACGTACCGGTGGCAACGAACTCATCGGATACCTGTACCATATCCTCAACATTGGGGGTAAGGCCGGCATAGATGGCGAAGTGCTCAGCGGCATAGTCGGGATCCTGGCCCCTTGCATACAGGGTGACCTTGGCATTCATGCCGGGAACCTCAACAGCGGGAGAGATCGCGAAGTTATCGGGAGTGAGCGGACCAACGTAGTTGATGTAGGACTCGGAGGTAATGAAGCCTTCGCCTTCGTAGGCGTAGTCGGGACTACCCATAGTCCACATCCAGGTGTTGCCGTCATAATCCTCATCGGTGAATATCCAGCCTTCGGCTTCGGGATCGGTCTCGAAGTAGAAGCCCATTACGGGAGGATTGATAACGTTAACGATAGCGAACGCGGTGATGTCATTGCAGGTAGCATAGACGGAAGCAGTGCCAAGAGCAACACCCTCGACAACGCCGTCCTGATCGACGGTGATGATAGCCTCATCGTCAACATCCCACTCTACGAGCTTATCGGTCGCATAGAAGGGAGTTACCTTTACGTTGAACTGGAAGGTTTCGCCAACATAGATCTCGATCTCTTCGGGAATGATCTCAACGTCGGTGACCTCGAAGGGACCTTCGTTGATCTCGGGCTCTACCTCGGGCAGTACGAACATACCGACTACCTCGGAACCGGCAGCGCCGATGAGACCGCAAACCTCGGTGACCTCAGCGGTATCGGGGTCGATCTGGAGGAGAGTGCCCTCTTCGACGTACTGAGCCCAGAACAGGCAGTTGTGGTCGAAGTCATAGCACATATCCTGTACGTAGTTGACGCCGTAGCCGGTGCTGCCAACGGTCACTACATCGTAGCTCTCAAGATCGATCTTGACGAGGTCGCCATTGTCGAAGTTGATACCGTAAGCATAGCCTTCACCGTCAGCGGCAATGCCCATGATAGCGAAGGGCATCTCGGCAAGCTCGTAAACGGTGCCGTTCTCCTTATCGATACCGATAAGGTGGCAGGCGTCGTTAGCGTCGATCGCGGAACCGAACAGAGCGCCATGGCTGTAATCGAAGGTCATGGAGATGACGGTCATATCGGTGCAGCCGGTGGCAACGATCTGAGCGTCGCCGATAGCATCGGGAGTGAACTCAGCGGTGTAGAAGGAACCATCGGTGGTCATGCCATAGATGGTGCCGGCGGCATAAGCAGCGGCATAGGAGCTGGGGATATCACCGATAGCGGTGACGTCAGAGGGATTGCCGTTGCTGAACGCGATCCACTTATCCTGGGTAGTCTCGGTAGGATCGTAAACGTCCATGCCGTAGATATTGGACATGAAGTAACCCATGTCAACGACCTCGATCTCAACAACAGCGAAGATATCGGGGTTCTCAACGGAGGTTACGGTTACGAAGGTCTCGCCCTCGGCAACGCCGAAGACAACACCATTCTGGTTTACAGTCGCGATGGACTCATCGTCGGAGACGAAGGTGACTTCCTGGTTGTAAGCATTGGTGGGAAGCACGGTCCACTCGATCTGCTTGGTACGATTCACGGGAACGGGATTCTCGATGGAAGCCTCGATGGACTCAACGGGAATGGGCTCGCCAACGTATACCTCGTCAACAGCGAAGAAGTCGCCGGTGGGGTTGACGCTGTAATCCTTGGTGTAAGTCCAATTCAGGTTGTGAGTGCCGGGGGTAAGGCCATACATGAAGGTCTCCCAATCGTTGTCATAAGCGCCGTAGGAAAGAACAACGGTGCCGTCAACAGCGAAGGTGCAGACGTCCCAAGAGGTGCCTTCGCCCCAAGCCATGAAGTCGAACATTACGATGTCGCCCTCAGCAGCCTCAACGGTCGCGGTGACGGTGGAGCTGGAGGAAGAAACGCCCGCGTTGCCGGACTGAGCGTAGAAGCGCTCGCCGTCATCAACGGTGAACCAGGGATAGTTGCCGGTGGAGGTGAAGTGGATGGTGCCGCCCTCAACGTTGAGAGCACGATCCAGATCGCTCATCACGGTCTCCATGGGAAGAACAGCCAGCCAAGCAACGACGTCGGACTCACGCTCGGTGTAGTTCCAGTCGATGGTCTCGGTGGAGTCGTCAGCAAAGAAGCGGACCTTCTGCTCGAAGGTGTTGCCCTCGTAAGGAACGACCTTAACGATGACGCTGTATTCGGAACCGTTCTCGAACACGTCGTCCTCGAGGAGACGGTGCCACTCGGTCTCATTCCACCAGTAAGCTTCCTCAATGTAATAGGGAGCATCCTCGGGAACGGTGAGGTTAAGGTGGTTGCCGGCAACGTCGCCCTCAACGGGAGCCTCGAAGCCGTAAACGCGGATCTCATTGATCAGCTGAGGCTCGGCAATGGGCTCTTCGGTGGGCTCAACGGGGGTGGTGCCGCCTTCTACAACTACCATGGCGTCGTCAACGTTGAGACGGAACATGTCGGTGCAGTTGTAGTGACGGATAGCAAAGTAAACGGTACCGGGCTCAAGACCGGCATCCTCAAGGGTGACCTCGCACTGATAGTAATTGCCGAGGTCCTTGGCGGTAACGATGATCTCGTCGCTGATCATGACCATTTCGTCGATATCATCGGAATTGCCGGCATATACGGAAAAGTGCTCGCCGGCCCAAGAGGCGTCCTGAGCGCAATACCAGAAGCTGAAGGTAGCAGCAGCGGGATCCTCAAGCTCAACACCGGGAGTTACCGCCCAGTTGTCGGGAGTGAGGGCAACGCTTACATAGGAAGCAGAGGTCATCCAGCCTTCGCCGCCATGAGCGCCGTTGTAATCAAGACCGTCATTGGTCATGTGGAACCACATCCAGGTGTAGCCGTCGCCATCGTCATCGATGAACTGCCAGCCCTGAGCCTCGGGATCGGTCTCAAAGTCCCAGATCTCGCTTACGGGCTCAACAGGGGGCTGAGAAGGATCGACGGGGGTGGTGCCTTCGCCGGTGAATTCTACGTTATCGACCGCAAAGTAGTCGCCGGTGGGGTTAACGGAGCTGTCCTTGGTGTAAGACCAAACGAACTCATAATCACCGGCCTCAGCGCAGGTGTAGGTGTAGGGCTCCCACTCGTTGTCATAGGCGCCATAGGTGAACTCGGTGGTGCCGTTGACGATGAAGTCGCAGTGATCCCAGAAGGTGCTGGTGCCTTCGCCCCAGGCCTTGAAATCGAAGGAGAGGGTATCGCCCGCCTCGGCAGTGACGTTGAGAGTCAGAGTGGAGGTGGAGCTGGCTACGCCGGTGTTGCCGGCCTTGGCATAAGCGTTAGCGCCGGTGCCAACGACCGTCCAGGGATAAGCGGCGTCGGTGGTGAACTCAAGGGTGCCGCCCTCAACGTTAAGAGCTTCGTTGAGACTGGGTACCTCGGGAACGTTCTCACCGGTGATGGTGACGTTAACGGCGTCATTGGAGCCCTGGAGGGTTACAACAAACTCATAGGTGTTGCCCGCAAGGAACTCATAGTCGTCATAACGGCCGCCAACGTTGCCCTGTGAGGAAGCGATCCACATACGGTCGCCGGGGGTGGGGTTGGTGATGCACCAATCGTAAACGCCCGCGGGGATCTCGATCGCAACGCTCGTGCAGGAAACGATGTTCGAGGTGGTCAGAGCGCCATCCGCGTTTTCGGGGATCTTGTACTCGAACTCGTCATAGACGGAAGCGGGTACGTCACCGCCGGTGGTCAGAGCGCCGGTCGTCGGGATGATGGTACCGTAAGCGTTCGCATCGGCGTCGATCAGCATCTGATAGCCGGAGCCATCCTGCCAATGATCCTCGGGAACGTTGAGGATAACGGTGGCGTTGCCCTCAGCGGGAGGATCGACGGGAGCAGAGGTGGGAGCGGTGGTAACCTCGGGAATATCAACATCGCCTTCAATGCAGACGTAGTCGATATTGAACTGGAACATGTCGTAGCAGTTGAAATGACGGAAGGCCACGTAGATGGTCTCACCGGCGAAAGCGGAGAGATCGATGGTCTTCTGCACCCAGGGGTTGGTAGCTACGGTCTCGGGCATTATAACTTCCATTTCGGCAACATCCGCGGAAGTACCGGCAAGGACCATATAATGCTCAGCGACATAGCTGGGATCCTGACCCTCTACCCAGAAGGTAAGAGCGGGACCGTCTTCGGGAACGTCGACGGCGGGAGTGATGACATAGTTATCAGGATACAGTATGGTGCCGCTATCGTAGGAAAGGGAATTGATGTAACCGATTCCTTCGTAAGCGGAGTTGGCATACTGAGTCTGGTTAATGCCATAACCAACCCATCCCCAACCGTAACCGTCACCATCAGCATCGACCTGAGCCCAGTCAAATTGAGATTCGGCAGTGTACTCAAAATCGAAAGTGACGACGGCGTCCTTGCTGGCAGTCATAGTCTTGGCGTCGGTCTTTTCAGCGACCTTGCCGGACCTGGTGTCAGCATTCGCCGCGAAAACGCTCATGGGGATGAGAGCCATCACCATAAGAACCGCGACGACGACACTAAGAAGTCTCTTAGTCATAAGGTTTTTCCTCCTGTGAAAAATATTGCAGAGTAAATCTACAGAGTAATTGTACCACCAATTAGCATTATTGTCTATACTTTACCGCAAGCTTTTTGGACGAAATTTTTGTATATTTTATTATAAAGGAAGCGTTGCCGGATGCTCAAACGCGACCTGCCGGATCGTCAAAACCAACGGTGAGCCGACCTCTTCCCTAAGCGCGGACAGCCGCGAAATACCCATAACATAATTAGGAAGAAATGTTTCGTACGCTCGTACGATGATATGCGTCGGACGAGCGTACGATTCTGTCGTACACTCGTCCGACTTAATAGATCGGGCTACGATCGGGCGCGTGAAATGACGCGGGTAAGCCGTGCTTTGGCTCTTCCCTCCCCCGCTTGCCTGACAAAGCGATAAACTTCGCCCACGCAAAATATATCTTAATTTGCTATTGACATTTGAGAAATAATCCGTATAATAGTCAATGTCGCAAATGCCTGGTTGGTCTAGTGGCCTAGGACGCTGCCCTCTCACGGCGGTAACAGGGGTTCGACTCCCCTACCAGGTACCATGAAAAAAGCGCTTTTGTCTACCGGACAAAAGCGCTTTTTTCAACGAAATCCGTCCTTTCGGACGGGTGAAATCTACCTTCGGTGGGTGAAATCGCTTCGCGGTGAAATCCCGCTTCGCGGGGTGCGGGACGGATTTCATTTCACCCGAGGACGAAGTCCGAGGATTTCACCAATGGCATTGGCCGTTG
Organism: Clostridia bacterium; assembly: GCA_017541305.1. Lineage (GTDB taxonomy): Bacteria > Bacillota > Clostridia > Christensenellales > CAG-138 > UBA3857. The sequence continues at coordinate 12,600 of JAFXZJ010000027.1, forward strand.
ATTTCACCGCGGCCGGGGCCGCGATTTCACTGTTGCTCTTTCAGGTTCCAACGGACTGCATCGCAGTCTGTTTTTTTGTTTGTATCTTATGGAGGGAGTCGAACCCCGAAAGGGCGGCTGCCGTTTAGAAAAAGCCAACGGCTTGGCTTTTTCAGGCAGACGCCGTGAAAGCTGTGCTTTCACGGAACTCTTCACTATTCACTATTCGTTCTTCACTCTTTTTATCACGCTTATTCCCGACGCCAGCTTATAAAACGCCTCCGCCGTCTTACCGGCCAATCCCGCGGGATAGGCATAATCCTTGGTATGCAGCGGACAAGTGCCCTCTCCCGAGCCGATCCCGAAGAATACCGCGGGAGCGAGCCTTCCGTAATGTCCGAAATCCTCCGACCAGCGGAAGGGCACTTCAAGATACTCGTGATCGAGCCCGCTCTCCCCCGCTGCCTTTTCAACGGCATCCATAAGCCCGTCGTCGTTGACCGTCGCGGGGAACTCATCGAACACGGCCGTTTTGAGCCCGACGCCGTATTCCTTTGCCAATGCTTCGGCTTTCTCTTCCGCGTTTTTCACAAGCTCTTTGAGCGCTTCCGTGCTCTCCGAACGCAGCGTGACCCAAAGCCTGCCGTCCGACGCAGCGACGCCGAAAGCCCTTTCGCCCGTCCTCATGCCGACGATGGTAGCAAGCGTCATACGCGAATACTTCTTCGTAAGCTCATCCGCAAGCTTGGGAAGCGCAAGTGCGAGCTGCGCTATCGCTCCGGTGGGATTCACCCCGTTTTCGGGATATGCCGCGTGCGTAGGCAGCCCCTGCATGGATATCTCAAGCCCGCAGGAGGCGCATGCGAAAGTGCCCCGGCGGAAAAGCAGTTTGCCCATCGGTCCGCCCGGTATGTTGTGCGCGCCTATGATCGCGTCGATATGCTCGAGTTCGAACAGCATTGAGCATTCGGGCGCGCCTGCGCCGGTCTCCTCGGCATGCTGGAAGAGCAGGATCAAGTTTTTGCCGACGCGCTTTCCCTTGAGCAAAAGCGCAAGTCCCAAAAGCGCGGCCGTGTGCCCGTTGTGCCCGCAGAGGTGACGGGCGGAATCGCCATCGGGCACCGCGTCGAAATCCGCACGAACGGCAAGGGTCACTTCCGCGCCCTCTCTGTGAGCGGCATAGATCCATGCGCCCATGTCATGCAGCTCGAGATCGGTGTGCTTCTCTATGAAATCCTTGATATAAGCCTTGGTTTTTATCTCACCGAAGGCAAGCTCGGGTATGCGCGCAAGCTCCTCGCGCGCGCGCTCGATAAGCTCGTTATCGTTCATTTCTTCCTCCCTGAGCAGGTATTGTGCTAGCTCCCGTTCCTCGGCGCCGCCTTTCATCAGCGCCTTTGCAAGCGACTGGGGCCCGTATCTGCGCCCGATAAGCGCACTGCAAAGCCTTTCGGGAAGCGAGGCGTCGAGCGCGTCGGTAAAAGCCTTTACGTCCTTTACGACGCCGTTTTTCAGCAGCAGCGAAAGCTGCAGCTCGCCGAACGAGAACCTTTCGTCGATCTGCGCCGTGAATTCCGGCGTGCATCCGATGCGCCATTCCCAAGAGCGCTGCCTGTCTGCAAGCTCGGCTATGCGCCGCTCGTCCTCCGCCGAAAGTGCAAGCTCCTCCGCCGCGCCGAATTCCGCGGTGAAGGCGTTTATGACCGCCGCGCGCATGGAATCGACCGTTATCCGCGCGAACTCATTCAGATTCGCCACCCTTGAACGGACGCTTGCGACGCCCTTTGCGGCAAGCTTTTTTTGTGACGGCGAGAGATAGCTTTGGAGCCGATCGAGCCCGGCGGATATAAGCAGGGTGCCGTGCATAGCGCGCGCAGTGCCCGAAAGGCCGTAAGCACAGCCCGAGAATTTGCGGCCCGAAACGGTCAGATCGTTTCGCCCGTTTACCTCGGCTTCTATCCCAAGGCTCGCGCAGGCGGACAGTATCACCTTAGTAAACCGCTCCTTGTCATAAAGCTTTTCATTGGTTATGAATGAGAAATTCAGATTGCCCCCATCGTGGAACACCGCGCCGCCGCCGGTGTGACGGCGCACGAGCTGCACGCCGTCCTCCTCCATGCGGGCGATATTGCATTCGCGCCATGCGTTTTGATTGCGCCCGATTATGACAGCGGCCGAATTGACGTAAAAATACAGCGTGACTCCGCCGTATATCCCGCGGCGGTACTGCTCGAGTATGAATTCATCTGCTGCGAGGTTGACGTGGCCGTCCCCGCTTCGGCTTATAAAGAGCTTGTTCATGGGATGATTATACTCCCAACGCGGGCCCGATTCAAGCAAAATTCACATTAACGCTTGAAACGGACGGTATATCATGATATAATACTCTTACTTTAAGAAAGGAGCAACCGAAAATGAAAAGAACCGCAAAGATCGTCATCTCCGCACTGCTCGTATTAAGTCTTGTTCTTGCCTTCGCCGCATGCGGAGGATCGTCGGGCGGGGCAGGCAACGCCGCTGCCGGCACCTATAAGGGTGTGTGGCATAAGTTCGTGGGCGACAATGAGGACGCAAAGGTCACGAACGAGGAATTCTCTCTTGTGCTCGAAGCAAACGGCAAGGGCAAGTTCATTCGCGACGGCGCCGAGTTCAACCTGACCTGGAAGCTCGACGGCGAAAACTTCTCCATGACCGAGACCTTCCTGGGCATCTCCAACGACTATACCGGCACTTTAAAGGACGGTAAGCTCGATATCTTCAACGGCGATCCCGAGGAGCCGTTCACCTGCGAATACTATTTTGAAAAGTAAGATCCATATTTGACCGAAAGCCGGAGCGATCCGGCTTTTCATTTTGCTTAGCTTTGCCGCATATCCTGCGGTATGGACGCATTGAGCTCGATAATGGCGCTTTTCACGCTCGGCACGGGCGTATTCCTCACGCTGAGGCTGAGGTTCTTTCAGTTCACGCATCTTTCAAAGGCGATCCGCGCGCCGTTTGAAAGAAGGAGTCGCAAAACCTTGGGCGGCGTCACGCCCTTTCAGGCGATGGCGACGGCGCTGGGAGGCTCCATAGGCACGGCGAATATCGCGGGCGTTTCGGGAGCGATCATCACGGGCGGGCCCGGCGCGGTGTTCTGGATGTGGCTGGCGGGGCTTTTCGGCATGGCGACAAAGCTTTGCGAGATCGTGCTTGCGGTAAAGTACAGGGATCAAAGCACGAGCCGGCCTGCGGGCGGGCCCACGCACTATATCCTTCGCGGGATCGGTCGCCGGGCAAGGCCTTTGGCGGTGCTCTATGCCGTATTCTGCTGTGCGGCGGGGCTTATCGGCACCGCGCCTGTGCAGTCCAATACCATAGCGCTTTCCGCCGCGGGCGATTCGGTCACGCTCAGGGCGGTATGCGGAGTGCTGACGGCCATATTGACCGGGTGCGTGATATTCGGCGGCGCAAAGCGCATCGGCGCTTTCTCCGAAAGAGCGGTGCCCTTTATGGCGGCGCTTTACGTATGCGCATCGGCGGCCGCGATCATAATGCATTCGGAACGGATATTTCCCGCTTTGGAAGCCATCGTGACGGGCGCTTTCGCGCCGCGTCCCGCGGCGGGCGGGCTTGCGTACGCGGGCTTTATGCGCGCTTTCCGCGTGGGCACGGCAAGGGGCGTTTATTCCAACGAGGCAGGCGTTGGCTCGGGGGCCATGGCGCACGCGGGGTCGATCGAGACCGATCCCGTCAAGCAGGGCCTTTTCGGGGTATTCGAGGTGTTCGCCGATACTATCGTGATGTGCTCGCTCACCGCGCTCGTGATACTGACGAGCGGCGTGGGATCAAGCCTCTTCTCATCCGAGTCGGACGGGATGCGGTTGGCCCGCATGGCGTTTGAGGCAAGCTTCGGCAGCGCGGCAAAGCCCTTCCTTTCCGTATCGGTGCTGCTGTTTGCGTTCACCTCGCTCGTGGGATGGTCGCTGTATGGTGAAAGCTCCGCCGTGTTCCTTTTCGGAGTGAGGGCCGTGCTGCCCTACCGTCTCATTTTTCTTCTGCTCATTCCAGCGGGCGCGGTCATCGACGCAGGCTCGGCATGGCGCGCGGGCGAGCTTCTCAATTACCTGATGGCGCTGCCCAACCTTTTTGCGCTCATAATGCTGTCTGGCCGGATCAAAAAGGAGGTTTCGCATTATAAAATGTTTGAAAAATCACGCGGGAAGCATTATAATAAAGGGTAGTGACGACTCCGAAAGGTGTTTTTATGGCAAACAAGGTCAACGGCGAGCTGAACGGCATCAGATCGACTACGATCGAAAGGATCCGCTCGCTTTACGAATTCAGAATGGGGCAGAAGGAATTTGCCTCATGGGAGCTCATTTCGCTCATGGCGGAGCTCACGGGCGAGATAGGCCGCGAGATATCCGTCTATATCGCGCGCGACGGACACATTGCGGACGTTTCCGTCGGCAGCGACAGCAAGGTCGATATGCCCTCGATGCGTCTTGTGCGCAATGAAGACAGGCTTTGCGGCGTGCGCTGTCTGCACACGCACCCCAACGGCGACGGGCGTCCTTCGGGTGTGGATCTGGGCACGCTTAGATCCATGCAGCTCGATTCAATGTCAAGCGTGGGCGTTATGAACGGCAAACCCACTCAGCTTTACGCGGCGTTCATAGGCGACAAGGACGACGACGGCAAGCGCACCGCGCTCATTTACGGGCCGCTGAGGCCTTACAAGCTTCCCAATCACGCGCTTATCAACGAGATATTCATATCCGACGACCGCTTCCGTTCCGTAACGAAGGCCGTGCGCGGCAACGAGCCCGAAAAGGCGATACTCGTTGGATTTGAGGATGCGGAATACGATAACCTTGAGGAGCTTTCCGAGCTTGCCAAGACCGCGGGCGCGGAGGTGATGCTTAAGGTGCCGCTGAAAAAGCGCGTGATCGACAACGCCACCTATATCGGCTCGGGCAAGGCCGAGGAGCTTTCATTGAAGGGGAGCGAGCTTGAGGCCGATCTGTTCATATTCGACGACGAGCTTTCGGCGATACAGCAGCGCAATCTTGAGGAAGTGCTGGGCGCTTCCGTGATCGACAGGACGACGCTTATACTCGACATATTCGCCTCGCGCGCGCAGAGCCGCGAGGGCAAGCTGCAGGTGGAGCTTGCCCAGCTGAAATACCGTCTCCCCCGCCTTCTCGGCCAGGGGCAGATACTTTCAAGGCTCGGCGGCGGCATAGGCACAAGGGGCCCCGGCGAAAAGAAGCTTGAGATCGACCGCAGGCGCATACGCAGGCGCATATACGAGCTTGAAGAGGAGCTTCGCGAGGTGACGAAGCAGCGCGAGCTGCGCTCCGAGGGCCGCAGGAACGGCGCGGCGCCCCTGATCGCGCTGGTTGGTTATACCAACGCGGGCAAGAGCACCCTGCTCAACGCCCTGACCGACGCGAACGTGCTTGCGGAGGACAAGCTGTTTGCAACGCTCGATCCCGTTGTAAGAGGTCTTAAGCTGTCGGGCGGCACCGAGGTGATCGTTTCTGACACGGTAGGCTTTATAAACAAGCTTCCGCACGACCTTATAAACGCGTTCCGCTCCACTCTCGAGGAGGTCTCAAAGGCCGATCTCATACTGCACTTGATCGACATATCCTCCGATCATCACGAGACGCAGATGCGCGTCGTTGAGGACGTCATAGCGGAGCTCGGCGCGGGCGATACCCCCAGGATAGACGTGTTCAATAAATGCGATCTGCTGCCGGGTTTTCCTCAGCAGATCCAAAGGAGCGACGGGCGTCCCAGGGTGTTCATAAGCGCAAAGAACGGAACGGGCGTCTTGACGCTGCTTGAAGCGGCTGAGAAGCTGCTGAATTCCAAGCGGCATGAGATAGACGTAACTGTGCCGTATTCCAAGTATGAGGCGGTCAGCTTCATCTACAAGGCGGGCACCGTGCTGTCAGAGGAGCACACGGCCGAAGGCACGCACATACACGCTTATCTTGACGGGGCTGATTACGGTCAGCTCAAGAAAATGCTGGATTTTTAAGGGGTTATCATGAATACGAGGATAATTACGATCGAGGGCATCGACGGCAGCGGAAAGACCGTGCAGTTCGATCTGCTCTGCTCAAAGCTTACGGCACTGGGTCACAGCGTGGGGACTTTATCGTTCCCCGCATACGATTCCTTCTTCGGCTCGCAGGTGGGCAGATATCTCACCGGCGAGGAAGGCGTGTTTGCCACCGACGTCGATCAGAAAAGCATGGCGCTGTGGTTCGCGCTGGACAGGTTCGAGGCGTTCAAGGGCTATCGCGACGGCGAATACGACTTTCTTATAATCAACCGTTACGTGCTGTCCAACGCGGTGTATCAAAGCATCAGGGACCGTGACCTTGCAAGGCCCGACATAATCGACTGGGTATTCGAGCTCGAGTATGAGCACCTGGGGCTTCCCCGCCCCGCGCTCAACCTGTTCTTCGACGTGAACACCGAAAGAGCCGGGCAGAACGTGGACAAGAAGGGCTTCCGCGATTACGTTGGCGAGGGCCGCGACGTGTATGAAAGCAGCCTGGGCATACAGGAGCGCGCAAGGAATATGTATATCCGCGCCGCGCGCAAGTATGAGGACGTCGCCATAATCGACTGCATGGACGATGGCATGATGCGCCCCCGCGAGGCGATCTCGGAGGACGTGATGAACGAGCTTTATTCCCGCGGACTATTGAAAAACGAATGATATAAAGGAGTTTTCTGATATGGATACAAGGATACTTGCACACAGGGGCGCATCCTTCTATGCGCCGGAAAATACCATGCCCTCTTTCGAGCTGGCGCTCGAGCAGGGCGCGGACGGCCTTGAGCTGGACGTGCATCTTTCTAAGGACGGCGAGCTTGTCGTAATGCACGACGAGCGGGTCGACCGCACCACCAACGCCAAGGGCTTTATAAAGGACTACACGCTTGAGGAGCTGAAAAGCTTTGACGCCTCCTACGGCAAGAGCGGCTATGAAAACGCCCGCATACCCACCCTGCGCGAGGTTTATTCGATGCTGAGCCGCTCGGATAAGATCGTTAACGTGGAGATCAAGACGGACATCATGGACTATCCCGGCATTGTCGACAAGCTCCTTGCGATGGAGGATGAAATGGGCATGAACGGTAAGATAATCTATTCCTCGTTCAACCATTACACCGTCTATGAGCTTTTGATGAAGCGCCCCGAGGCCAGGATAGGCCTGCTTTATCTGAGCATATTCGCCAATCCCTGGACCTATGCCAAATCGATGGGCGCCTGTGCGCTGCATCCGCACTTCATCACCATCAGCAAGACTCCCGATATGGCCGGGGAATGCGCGTCGCTCGGCATCGAAACCAACATCTGGACGGTGGACGAGCCCGAATGGATGGAGCGTCTGCAGAAGATGGGCGTGACGAGCATAATCACCGACAAGCCCGACCTTGCCTGCACGGTGCTGCTGGGTAAATAACGCCATGAAGATCTGGGGAAAAATACGCCGGGACAACCGCACCGTGAAAAACGAAACGGTCGTGATACACGTCAAGTCCGCTTATGAGGTGGAGGACTGGGGCGAGCCCTTTGCCGCTCTCTGTCACAAGCTGAATCTTTCGCGGCCGGTGATACTTTCAAAGCACGTACGCGATCTTGAGAAGTTTTCGCACACGGTGTTCTTCCCTTCGGATTTCATGGAGCCTGTGGATTTCGACAGGTTCGAGATCGAATTGTTCTGAAAAGGCATAATAAAAGCGCTTCCGTTTTTGCTTCGGAAGCGTTTTTTTGCTCAGTTGATCGGCTTGACGCCTATATCCTTGTCAAATTCCATCTCATACTCCAGCTCGGTCAGCGTGGTGTCGGTCAATATCCTTGCATAGACCACGTTTTCACCCGGCTGCAGCACCAGAAGATATTTGCCGTCGCGGGTCTGCAGCCTTGCCCTTGCAAGCTCGGAACCGTCCTCGGCGGTATAGACGACGTCTACGGCGCAGGTGATGGGCTTGACGTAATCATTGAATATCATGCCGTCAAGGAAGGTATCGCCGTCCTCCTCGTAAACGAGTATCGTGCGGAACGTGAGATAGCGCTGAAAATGCTCCGCGCCCGATATGCGGACGCCCAGCTCGTCGACTATCTGTTCCGGCGCCTCGGTGGGCGCTTCCGTCGCCGAATAGGCCCCGCCCTCGTCCTTGGGATCGGGCGTTTTAAGATTTGCCCTGCCGTCCCTCTCCGGGCCGGAGGAAGGATCTATGCCGGGGGTGGTGTTTATGCAGGCGGCGAACGTGATCATCATTATCACCGCCATTATGACGGCAAAGCGCTTAATCATTTTTCTCCTCGGGCTCGGCGGCCGATTCTTCCGGCTCCTCCGGCTTCTCTTCAGCTTCGGCGGCTTCCCCGGCTTTTTCGGAAGCTTCTTCGGCTTCGGCGGGTCCCTCGTCCTTTTGGGGAGCTTCTTCGGCTTCGCCGGGTCCCTCGTCCTTTTGGGGAGCTTCTTCGGCTTCGGCGGGTCCCTCGCTGCTGTCATTCATATATGCCTTGTCGCCGTAATAGGGCTCCGTCACGGGCATCAGCAGGCGGCCCTTTTTCTTTTCGAGTATGGCCCTTATCACAAGGAACGCGATCGAAAGCACCACGAGCACGGCGGAAAGCACCTGCGATACCCTTAGATCGCCCCACATGAGGCTGTCGGTCCTGAGGCCCTCGACGACCGCGCGCTCGGCGCCGTACATGATCAGGTAGGCGAAGGTGATATCGCCGCGATGCTTTACGGCCTTCCGCAATATGAACCACAGCACTATGAATATGATGAAGCACCACACGGATTCATAGAAAAAGGTGGCGTAATGGATGTTGTTGAGGTTGGAGGGCAGATCGGCGCAGCAGGCCTTGTGACATTCGTCGATCCTGACCGCCAGCGGGAAATAGGGCGGGAAGCCATCGGCGATCACCGTGCCGTAAGCCTCCTGGTTGAAGAAATTGCCCCAGCGGCCTATGGCCTGAGCCAGGGCAACGGTGGGCATGATAAGATCGGCAATGGAGAGGAAATGCAGCTTCTTCACCCTGCCGTAGATGAGCATGCCCAGCACGCCGCCGATTATTGCGCCATAGATCGCAAGGCCGCCGTCGCGCAGATTGATCATGCCAAGCAGTATCTCGCCGAAGCTCATGCCCGGACGGATGAACATATCGAGGGAGAATACGATGTAGTAGATCCTGGCGAATATCACGCCGAGGGGAACGGCGATGAGGCAGAGATCGATCACGCAGTCCTTATGGAGCCTGCGGCGCTTGGCCTCGTGCGAGCAAAGTATGAACGCGAGTATTATACCAAGCACGATAAGCGCGCCATACCAATAGATCTTGAGCCAGTCGAGGCCGAATTTGGAGCCGTCGATAAGCACGTTTGATGGATTCTTCATAAAAATACTTCCTTTGCTGCATGCGGTTTTTCCGCAATAAATAAGCTATGCCCCATTATACTTCATTTTCGATCGAAAATAAAGCCAATGGGGCAATTTTTTACGAATTTGTGCTTTTGGCCTTAAGCCATGCCGTTTCTTTCGAGAAAGAGCTTGAACACCTTATCCAGAAGCTCCGCGTCGTCAAAGCCCTCAAGCTCGCCCTCGGGGCTTTCGCGCAGTATGATCGCCTCGGGCTCGGAGCTGTCGTCATCGAGGGGCAGCAGCACGGAGAAGATTTCGCCTTCAAGCTCGATCCTGTCCAAAAGCTCGCACTCTATCTCGCTCCCCTCCTCGTCGGTGAGGAGTATCGTGTAATCGTGATCCTCCATACGCGGGCAATCACGCCTTGCCGTCGCAGCCGAGAACGTCGACGATCTTGTGCTTGACAAGCTCCTTGATGGCGGCGCGGGCGGGCTTTAAGTACTGGCGGGGATCGAAATGATCGGGATGCTCGGCGAAATACTTGCGGATATTCGCGGTCATGGCAAGACGCAGGTCGGAATCGATGTTGATCTTGCAGACGCTCATCGAAGCGGCCTTACGAAGCTGCTCCTCGGGGATGCCGACGGCGTCGGGCATATGGCCGCCGTTCTCGTTGATCATCTTGACGAATTCCTGAGGAACGGAGCTGGAGCCGTGAAGCACGATGGGGAAGCCGGGCAGACGCCTGGAGACCTCTTCGAGCACGTCGAAGCGAAGGGGCGGCGGAACGAGTATGCCCTTCTCATTGCGGGTGCACTGAGCGGCAGTGAACTTATAGGCGCCGTGGCTGGTGCCGATGGCTATGGCAAGGGAATCGCAGCCGGTCTTGGTGACGAACTCCTCTACCTCTTCGGGCCTGGTATAGGAGGAATCCTCTGCCTTTACCTTGACTTCATCCTCAACGCCGGCAAGCGTGCCGAGCTCGGCCTCTACGACCACGCCGTGATCGTGAGCGTACTCAACGACCTTGCGGGTGATCTCGATATTCTCGGCGAAGGGCTTAGAGGAAGCGTCGATCATGACGGAAGTGAAGCCGCCGTCGATGCAGCTCTTGCAGATATCAAAGGAATCGCCGTGGTCAAGATGGAGCACGATGGGAAGACCGGTCTCGATAACCGCCGCCTCAACCAGCTTGATGAGGTAGGTGTGGTTCGCATAGGCGCGAGCGCCCTTGGATACCTGGAGAATGAGGGGAGCGTTCAGCTCAGCCGCAGCCTCGGTGATACCCTGTACGATCTCCATGTTGTTTACGTTGAAAGCGCCGATAGCGTAGCCGCCGTCATATGCCTTCCTGAACATTTCGGTGCTTGTTACAAGTGCCATTGGATCAATCCTCCGTTAACTTATATTTTGCGGGTTATCCCGCTTGTATTATAAACCCAAAGAACAAATAGTGCAAGCCCGAAAAGGAATAAAAAGGGGAAGATCGCAAGTCTTCCCCAAATAATATTATTTTTTGTTTTTAATTTACGAATATCCCTTCGGGTATAAGCTCTTCGGGTACCGCGGAGGGCGCCTGCTCCTGCGGGGCTTCATCGCCGGGTTCCGGGACGACCATCCATATGCCCTCGGTATCGCACACGAGCTGAGGGTTCAGCGTGCAGTCGACGTATTCAAGCGATGGGCAATCGCTTAGATCGAGCTCCGTAAGCTCGTTGCCGCGGCACACGAGCACCGTAAGTCCCGGCAGTTCGAAGAGCTCGAGCGAATCGAGCCAGTTGTCGGCGCAGGTGAGCACGCTAAGCTCCACGCAGCCGTTGACCTTTATGGTGCACAGGCGGTTATCGTCGCAGTAAAGCGTCCGCAACCCCAGCAGGCTCGAGACGTCGAGGCAGCCTACCATATCGAGGCCGCTTATATCGACGCCGGCCGCATACCTGAAATTGCCCAGGCCCGACCAGACCACGCCGCGGCCGTACTCCCTCGCCGCCTCGTCGAACGCGGCGGACCAGGTGGAGGGATCGTCGGGAGAATAATCGGGGTTCAGCTTTTCTCCGTTGCGCACGCCGTCCTCATCCCGTATCTCAAAGAAACAGCGGAGCTTTTCAGTATCGTATGCGCTGAAAGGTATCTCGCCTTCATCAACGAACACCGCGTTCCACGCCTGCTGACCCATTGCCGAAACGGGATCGTCTATCACCGCCATTGCTTCCTCGTCCCAATAGGGCTCGCCGCCGTAAACCTGGTCGGAGCAGATGAGGCCGCCCCGAGAATCGAACCAGCCGAGCAGCGCCGCGCCCCTGTTGGGAACGGCGAAAACGTAGCGTTCCCTGCCATTTTGATAATATCCCACGGAGCCGCCGCCCTCGCAGGTTATGACCGAGGCCGGCGCGTGCTCAAGGCCCGAAAGATCTATGCGTTCAAGCGCGGTATCGGTGCAGTTGAGCAGTGAGAGCGCGGGGCAATTCGAAATACCGAAGCTCTCGAGCGGATTCCCGCTGCAGTCGAGCGACGCGAGAGCGTTACAATCGTGAAGCTCGAGCCCCGTCAGTGAATTGCCGCTGCAATCCACGTAAGAAAGCTTTTCGAACGAGCTGAGATCGAGCGTGCCGACCATGTCCATATCCCATATATCCATGCTTTCGATATGCGCCAGGCCGTCGCTGTATATCCACTTGACGCCGTATTCGGCGGCGCGAAGACGCTGACCGTCGTCATACAACTCGACGTGTGTCCACGAGGCGGGATCTTCGGGATCGTAATCCGGATCGAGCTTCTCACCGTTGCGTACGCCCTCGTCGTCGGCGGTCTCAAGGAAGGCGCGCAGCTTATCCGCGTCATTCGCGCTCACCTCAACGTCCTCAAGGCGCTCAAAGCGCGCGAACCAGCGGCTTGCGCCCGTCTCCGTCACGGGATCGGGAGCGATCGGTCCTTCCGCGTCATAATCGGCGTATCCTCCGAATGAGGGGCTTGATGAAAGCAGCTCGCCCGTTTCGCCGTACCAGCCGGTGAACACGCTGCCGCGGTTTGCGGAAGCATAGAGCATGCTGCCGTCGAGCTCCGAGGAGGCGCACACAAAGCCGTCGCCCACGGCCGTTATACTGTCAAGGAAAAACGCGGGGCACGCGCCGAGATCGAGCTCGGATAAGGGGTTCATCGACGCGTCGATGCTGCGCAGCCTTTGAAGCGATGAAAGCTGCAGGGAGCGCAGAAGATTGCCCGCGCAGTTGAGCATGGCAAGCGACCCGCAGCCCGCGACATCAAGCGATACTATGGAGCATTCCGAGCAGTCCAGCTCGACAAGGCGCGCGCAGAGGGATACGTTGAGCGCGGTGACGCCCGGCTCGTTCCTGACGATGACGGATGCAAGCCCGGGACAGCCTTCCAGATCGAGCTCGCCGACGAGGCCGGATTTGTCGAACCGGACCCATCTTAAACAGCGCACACCGTTGACGTCCATGAAGCCGGCGCCGAAGCTTTCCGTCCATTCCGCTTCTTCATCAGCAAAGGCGACGGCGACGCGCCAGGTTTCGGGATCGGCGGGGTCGTAAAGCTCGCTTAGCTTTTCGCCGTTTTTTACGCCGTATGCGTCCGCCGTTTCCAGGAACGCCGCAAGCTTTGAATAATCATGCGCCGAATAGCCCGCGGGCACGCTCGGCGCCCCGCCGCTTTCCGCCGGCAGGGGCATGGAAGCGCCCAGGCATATTATCGATAACAGCGCCGCAAGCAGCGCGGCCGCAATGCGTTTTTGCATCTATATCCTCCGGATCCTCGGGTATCATCATAAAATACAGGCACAGAAAAAGAGGCGCACCATGCGTCCCCCCTATGCCGCGTTTCCGATCCTTTATATTATACATCGAAAAATACGTTTGTCAAGCAAAAAATAGGGCGTCCCGAAAGTTTTTTCGGGACGCCGGCACAACATATTGTGTTTTATTTGCGCATTGCGGCGTGGTACTCGGACCAGGCGTTGTTGAAGACCTCAACGAAATCGCCCAGATCGTGGAATACCGAGCAGCGTGCAAGCACCTCGTCGGAGGGATTGAATATCTCGTTGCTGCGGAATTCCTCATCGAGCAGATCTATCGCGCCCTGGTTGGGAGAGGAATAGAATATGTACTCGGTGTTGCGCGCGGCAAGATTGGCGTCGTTGATGAAGTTGATGAAGGCATGGGCCGCCTCGACGTTCTGAGCGGACTTGGGGATAACGACGTTGTCGAACCAGACGTTGGAGCCCTCCTTGGGGACGACGTAGGCAAGATCCTCGTTCTCGGTGCAGGCGTCGAACGCGTCGCCGGAATAGATGACGGCAAGCGCGGCCATATTGTTCTTCATGGAGGTGCGGATATCATCGGTGCCGAGGCCCTTGAGCAGGGGGATCTGCTTGATGAGCTCGTCCTTGGCCTGATTCACTTCGTCGGCGTTCCTGGTGTTGATGTCATAGCCAAGGCGCAGGAGCGAAACGGCGATCGCGTCGCGCACGGAATCATACTGCCAGATCTGACCGGAATACTTCTCGTTCCACAGGATATCCCAGGAATCGACCTCTTCATCGACCATCGTGGTGTTATACAGTATGCCCACGGTGCCCCACATATAGGGGAGGGAATACTTGTTGCCGGGATCGAAGCCGTTGGTGATCTCGAGCATCCTGGGCGCGATGTTTTTGGCGTTGGGGATCTTGTCCATATCAAGGGGCAGGAGCAGATCGTCGGCAATGAGCTTTTCGATGATGTAATCGGAGGGGAAACACATGTCATATACGCAGTCGGCGGAACGGAGCTTTATGAGCATCTCCTCATTGGACGTCATCTCCATATAATTGACCTCGACGCCGGTCTCCTCTTCGAATATGGCAATGAGCTCTTCATCGATGTATTCGCCCCAGTTGAGGATATTCAGCTTGCCGCCGATATGCTCATACTGATCGCCGTCGGCAAAGCTGTAATCGGGCTCGTCGTCGCTGCCGGAGGGGGTGTTTCCGCCGCAGGCCGCGAGAGCAATGAGCATGAATGCCGCGAGGGTGAGTGCAAGGATCTTTTTCATTTGAGGTTTCCTCCCTTATCTTTGAGTTTGACTTTCTTGTTCTGTATTTCATACTCGCGCTCCTTGGCAAGCCGCCTTAAATTGACGACCAGAAGCAGGGTCACGAGGGGTATGAATATGACCGTTGCAAGGGCGGGATTGACTCCCCTTGTGCCCCTTGCGGACGAGTAGATGTAAACCGACAGCACGCTGCGCAGATCGGATACGAAGTAGCTTACGACGAAATCGTCGAGCGACATGGTCAGCGCCATTATAAAGCCCGAGGATATGCCCGGCATGATATCGGGGATAACCACCTTCCAAAGCGCCTTTGAGGGCGAGCAGCCCAGGTCCATGGCCGCCTCATACAGCAGGCCCGAGCTCTGCCGCAATCGCGGCATTACCGAGAATATCACGTAAGGCACGCTGAACGTGACGTGAGCGATTATCAGCTTTGGCACGTCGCCTATCTGATTGACGCCCAGCCTTACGAGAAGCCCGTTCACGAACGCGAAGAGCATCATGAACGTGATGCCGGTGACCAGGTCGGGATTGACCATGGGAAGCTGCGAAACGTTGAGGATAAGGTTTCTGGAGCGCTTCTTCATGGCGTAGATGCCTATCGCCGCGGCAGTGCCCAGCACCGTGGCGAGCACGCTTGAAACGGCCGCGATCTCAAGGGTGAGTATCAGGGCCTTGCCCGCCTCGCCGGTGAAGATATTGGCGTAATTGTCAAGCGTGAAGCCCTTCCATGCGCCAATATTGGTGTAGGATACGCGTCTGCCCGTTCCGAAATCATTGAACGAGAACACGATGAGGTAGATGATCGGGATGTAGAGGAAGAATATCATCAGCCCGAGATACACGTATTTTAACGATTTGGCCGCCTTTTTCACCACATCTGCCCCCCTGTCTGCTGATCCTTGTCAAAGTGGTTCATAATGAGCGTGGAGACGAGCACCGATATCAGCAGTATTATCGAAAGCGTGCTGCCGACCGCGAAATCGCCCTGTCCGGACAGGCTCTTGAACGCAAGCTCGATCTCGTTGCCGTAGAGGTGATACTTGCCGTTGCCTATCAGCACGGGCACCGTGAATGCCGTGATCGCGGGTATGAACACCATTGTGATGCCAGAAACGATGCCGGGCACAGAAAGGGGCAGCACTACCCGCAGGAAGGTCGTAACCGAATTGGCGCCCAGATCCCTCGATGCCTCGATAAGGGATTTATCGAGCTTCGAAAGCGTGTTGTAAAGGGGCAGTATCATAAAGGGCAGGAAGTCATATACCAGCACCATCAGCACCGAGCCTTCAAGCCCCAGAAAGCCGCGCACGCCGGGTATGACGTATTCAAGTATCGCATGCCATGCATAGGTCCTCAAAACAAAGTTCATCCACATGGGAACGAAGAACAGAACCGATATGAACCCAGCGACGGACTTTTTCATGCCCGAGAGGATATAGGCGATCGGGTAGCCCAGGAGAAGGCAGATCGCAGTCGTTTTGAGCGCGATATCTATGCTCTCCACAAGAACGGTCCATTTGCCGCCGTCCTTAAGCGTATCCCAAAACTTGGTCAGATCGAACTGCCCGTTCACGTTGACCGCATAGTAGAGGATGAAGAACATCGGTATCACGATGAACAGTATCATCCACACTATGTAGGGGTAAGCTAAGACCTTGCGCTTCATCGGCTCACTCCTCCTTGTCGGAAAGCTGGAGATCGCCGGGCTCGACGGCTATGCCGACCTCCTCGCCCTCCTCCATATAATCATCGGAATGAGCGATCCAGTCGTTCTCCTCGCAGGAGACGGTGAGCTGATAGTGGGTGCCCAGGAACATGCATTCCTTGACGGTGCCGGTGAGCTTTGCCTCGGCGGGCGGTATGATCCTGACCTTTTCGGGCGCGATCTCGACAAGCGCGATCTCTTTGTTTTCATATTCGTCAAGCCCGTTGGCCTCAAATCCGACGTTGTCGATATACACCATGCCCTCGGAAGGCCAGCATTCCGCGTCGAACAGGTTGGTTGCGCGGGTCTTTTTCATAATATGTATGGCGTCGGGCGGTATGGAGATGCCCACCTGCTGACCCACCTCGGCAAATTCGGTGGTGTGAACGACCCATTCATAGCCGCCGCAGTCGACGTCTATCTCGTAATGAACGCCCATGAACACCACGGATACGACCTTGCCCGAAATGCGCGCGGCGGAGGGATCGACTATGTCGATATCCTCGGGGCGGATCACAACGTCCACCTCGACGTTCTTGCCGAAGCCCGCGTCCACGCAGGGGAACACCATGCCCTTCATGCGCACCTTGTAATCCTCGAGCATAACGCCGGGAACTATATTGCTTTCGCCGATGAAGTCGGCAACGAAGGGGTTCTTGGGCTCGTTGTAAATATCGGTCGGGCGGCCGATCTGCTGTATCACGCCGTCCTTCATTACGACTATGGTATCGGACATCGTGAGCGCCTCCTCCTGATCGTGGGTGACGAACACGAACGTGATGCCAAGCTGCTGCTGCATGCGCTTGAGCTCCACCTGCATCTCCTTGCGCAGCTTCAGATCGAGCGCGCCCAAAGGCTCGTCCAAAAGGAGCACCTTGGGCTCGTTTACCAGCGCGCGGGCGATAGCCACGCGCTGCTGCTGACCGCCCGAAAGCTGATCGATCCAGCGCTTGCCATAGCCCTCGAGATTGACGAGCTTGAGCATTGCGTTGACCTTTTCCTCTATCTCGGGCTTCTTGGCCTTTTTGATCTTCAGGCCGAAGGCGATGTTGTCGAACACGTTGAGATGGGGGAACAGCGCGTATTTCTGGAACACGGTGTTGACCTGCCTCTTGTGAGGGGGAACGCCCTGCATATCCTTGCCGTCGATCAGCACGGTGCCCGAGGTGGGCGTGACGAAGCCGGCGATGATCCTGAGCAAAGTTGTCTTGCCGCAGCCTGAGGGGCCGAGCAGGGTCAAAAATTCGCCGTCCCTTATGTAAAGGTTGACGTTGTCCAGAGCAAGGCTTCCGTCATATTCCTTGGTGATGCCGGTGAGCTCGATGAGTTTTTTGTTTTCCATATGTTTTCCCCCCGAAATTGGTATTAGAAGGACGGCGGAGTCGCCACCCAGATGACGCGCGATTCGCGCTGAGTGCCGTTGATAAGGTAATGCTCCTCCGTGGGCTTGAAGCAGAAGCTGTCGCCCTTTTTGAGCTTGAACCTGCGCATTCCCAGCACAAGGGTCACGCTGCCCGAAAGCACCAGCCCGAATTCCTCTCCCTCATGAGGATCGTCGGGATAAGTGGAGCCGTTGGGCGCAAGCGTCACCATGATGGGCTCCAGCGCGTTCTTCTGCGCGTTGGGCACCAGCCAGCAGATGGAATGACCCGATTCGGCGTCCTCGCTGACGAACATATCGTCGGGTGTGAACACGACCTTTTCATCGTCGTTCCTGGCGAAGAAATCGGATATGTCCGTGCCGAGCGCTTCGAGTATGTCCATGAGAGTTGCGATCGAGGGCGAGGTGAGGTTCCTTTCAAGCTGACTTATAAAGCCCTTGGAAAGCTCCGTCCTTGCGGCAAGCTCCTCCTGTGTGAGGCCCAGCTTGAGCCTCCTTCTTTTGATCCTGTCGCCGATATCGACCAACGCGATCCCTCCTCCGCAACAATGCTAAACCGGAAGTTTATAAACACTAAACCGATGCAGTAGAATTAAACCATGTTATCACTTCATTGTCAACAGGCGCAGTGAAAATATACGAAGAAATTTCGACGGCGTACGGGAATGTTCGAAAAAACAAGCTGCCGAAAGCGCAATATTCGCTCCGAAAGCGGATTTTTTGCTTTTTGTTACGCCTCTTGATCGCGCGTTTGTAGAAAAATGCCGGCAGGAAACACGCGATCTCGTATGGGAAGCGTCACTAAACTTCGGGTTTAATAACGATTTACAGCTCGAAGAGATCCGAGATCGCTCCGTCCTCGAAAACGAGCCTGAACCTTCGCGGGCGTATTATCGTATCGCCATCTTCATACAGTCCGGCGGTGACAGTGCCCTCGGGCTCCTCCATGGGATAAACGGCTGCCTTCGACCAGCTCCCCAGGAACCCGCGAAGCTCCTCCTCCCCCGTCCCCGAAAGCCCGCCGGAGAGCAGGCCGCGCCAGCCCCGCTCGAAGCCGAGCGCGAGCTCCTCAAAAAAGCAAAGCGCCCTGTCCGCGTCCGTTTCGGGCGGTCTTTCGGGATGTGTGAAAAATCCCGTTTCTTCGCCGCTCTTAACAAATCCCCGCGGCGAAAGCTCGAAGCGGATCCTTTTTTCCAGCCCGCGTGCGCTCGGCAGCGACCTGACTATCGTCGGACTGCCATCCGAGATATCGGCGAACGAACCCTCCTCGTCAAGCAGCGTCTCAGCGTTCCTGTCAAGCATTATCAGCCGCATCCCATGCTCGGTTTCGCCAAGCACCGCGAGCATCACCTCTCTGCCGAGATCGACGGTGCGCAGGCTGCCGCCCGTGCCCTCTCCGAGCGGAACGGAAAACGCTTCACCCCTTTCCGGCGCGAACGCAATGCGCAGGCCTCCGTCAAGATACAGCTCCGCCTTTGCGCGGGCGTCCTTATAGGCGAACCCGCAGGAATCGAGCAGGCGCGGCGCGTTATCCGGCGCACGCATGAGCGGCAGGGGCTCTATGAACGCTTCAAGCGCGTCGCCCCAGTCGATCAGCTTAAGCGTGGAATCCTTAACGAGCCCGTTTTCAAAACGCAGCCGGTGCAGCGCGGGTATGCTCGCCGGCACGGGCTCCATGCTCCACACCGTGAAAGCCATTTCGCCCGACGCGGGCGCAGGCGTCAGCGCGGGCACGTCGGGGCTCAGCTCCAGCAGGCTGCCCGGAAATAACAGCATGCAGTGCGCCGGGCTTCTGAATATAACCGTTGGCAAACGATCCATTTTACACTCTCCTTTATCAGACTACTATTCCCCCATTCCCTCCGCTATTCGCCGCGGAATCGCCGAATGTGATAAAAATGAGCGTTTCAGCGCCATGAAAACCGTATTTTTGTTAAATCAGTTACACAAACCCACAGCGCTGTTCTTTTTTTATGCAAATATGCTTGAATTTTTAATAACTTTATGGTAAAATTCCGTTAATATATTTTGCACTGTCACACAGAGCAGACATAAACGGAGGTAAAATAATTATGCCTGCAAGGATGAAACTAAGCTCGGTTTACTCCACTCTGCCGCCTGCCGAAAGGAAGGTAGCGGATTTTATTCTTGCCAATCCCGACGCCGCGGCGCACATGGTCATCAACGAGATCGCGCATCACGCGGGAGTCAGCGTTCCTTCCGTCACAAGGCTTGCGCGCAAGCTCGGCTATGACGGCTTTATGGATTTCCGCGTATCGCTTGCCAGCAGCACGTCTGCCATACGCACTGATTACGGCCAGCCCATTTCCAGCACCGATCCCGACGACGTAATGATTCGCAAGATCATGACCGGGCATATGTCCGCGCTGGATTCCACCATGCGCGTGCTTGACGCGCAGAAGTTCTCGGAGCTTGCTTCCGAGGTGCTCAGCTGCCGCAGGGTAGTATGGCTCGGCACCGGCAACTGCGTCGATCTTGCCAATACCGTTTCCGACAGCTTCTGCAGGCTTGGCGTGGATTCGGTCGTGGTGGGCGGCAGGGGGATAATGCATAAGTATGCCGCCTGCACCAAGGAAGGCGATCTGGTATTCGCTCTCACAAGGACGGGCAAGACTCAGCGCACCATCGACGGCTTGCGCATCGCCAAGGAGCACGGCGCAAGGACCGTGCTGATCACCAATCTGGTCAATTCCCCCGGCGAGCAATATGCCGATTACTGCTTCTGCACCTCGCGGCAGGACGAGCTCTACCGCATCTGCGGATATGAGACTATCACGTCCTTCTGCGCGCTGCTTGAAACGCTGCTGACTATTGTCGAAAGGAAGAAGGGGTTCAGCTCGAAGGCGCATTTCCTCGAGACGATGACCTCTCAGAAATGATCGTAAAGAATGCAGACTTATAAGGTTTTTGCAGACTATCACACACACACATATTACAGCCACGGTAAAGGCTCGCCCCGCGATAATGTGCTCTCCGCCATCAAGCGGGGCCTTGATTTGGTTGCGGTTTCCGAGCACGGGCCCGGGCACCTGACCTATGGCGTCCGCGGAAAGAAGCTTGCGCGTCTGAACGGCGAGCTTGCTTCGCTGTGCAGAGAATTCGAGGGAAGCATCGACGTGCGCCGCGGGCTTGAGCTGAACGTGACCGGCTTCGGAAAAACCGACTGCCCCGCCGACCGCGATGCCTACGACGTGATAATCTTAGGCTACCACAAGGGCGTCGCTCCCGTAAACAGGCTTGCCCTGCATATTTGGGGCGAAAGCCTTTTGAAGATCAAGGGCGATCCTCACAGGAACGCCGAGGGGATACTGGCCGCGGCGGAAAGCTGCCGCGCGGATATCATTTCCCACCCCAACCTTTATTTGAAGGTGGATATCCCCTATATGGCCGAGTGCTGCCGTCAGATGGGCATACTGCTCGAGGTCAATTCCTCAAGGGTGACGCTGTCAAGGGACGAGCTGCTTGCGATAAAGCGCGCAGGCTGCGGGCTTATCATAGGCTCGGACGCGCACACGCCCGAGCGCGTCGGCGATTTCGCGCTCGCGTCGGAGGCGGTATCCGACGCGGGAGTTTGGGATATTGTCAAAAACGCAAGGCCGGAATGATCCGGCTTCAGATTACTGACAAACACGCCAAATGGGAATGATTCATTTTGAAAAACCATATGCGGATACGATCCCCGAAGCTGCCGAGCAGGTCAGTTTCGGGGATATGTCTCGCAGGAGCGGTAAAAAGCGCTTGGTTTATCGTGATTCCGCGGCTGTCGCGCCGCGGACGCGCTGACCCGCGCGGCTCCCAAAGGTCGCACCGGGTTTGCTTCATGCGGTGCTTTATTCCTCTGCAGAGACTTTGTCAGTGGTCTGAAGGCCGGAATGATCCGGCTTTTAATATATACAATAAAGTGTTGATAATTTTGTTATTTTGTGTTAAAATAGTTGTTAATCAATCTTTTTAAAAGAGGCGTTATATGGTACGACTTTATGAATTGCACAAGGCTCCCGAAAAATTCGCGGGCAGCATAGAGGTCTCCGGTTGGGTAAAGACCTCCAGGGAATCCAAATCCGTTGGCTTCATTGAGCTTTCGGACGGCTCTGCGTTCCGTTCCGTTCAGATCGTTTACGAGAACGGCGCGATCGCCCAGGATACGGTAAAGCGTCTGACCACGGGCGCCGCCGTTACCGTGAAGGGCGAGCTGGTACTCACCCCCGACGCCAAGCAGGCTTTTGAGATCAGGGCGTGCGAGATCGCGATCGACGGCGACTGCCCATCCGATTATCCCCTGCAGAAGAAGCGCCATACCCTCGAATACCTGCGCACGATACAGCATTTAAGGCCCAAGGCCAACACCTTCCAGGCCGTTTTCCGCGTGCGCCACGTCATAGCGATGGCGATACATCAGTTCTTTGACGAGCGCGGCTTCCTTTACGTGCACACTCCCATATTCACCGGCTCCGACTGCGAGGGCGCAGGCGAGATGTTCAGGGTGACCAGCCTTGATATGAACGATCTTCCCAAGCTTCCCGACGGAACGGTGGATTACTCCAAGGATTTCTTCGGCAAGCCCGCCAACCTCACCGTTTCGGGCCAGCTCCACGGCGAAGCATTTGCAATGGCTTTCCGCGATATCTACACCTTCGGCCCGACCTTCCGCGCCGAAAAGTCCAACACCGCCCGCCATGCCGCCGAGTTCTGGCAGATGGAGCCCGAAATGGCCTTCTGCGATCTTAACGGCTATATGGATATCGCCGAGGAAATGATCAAGTTCATCATATCCAAGGTGCTCGAGCGCTGTCCCGACGAGATGAACTTCTTCAACAGCTTTGTGGACAAGGGCCTGCTTGACAGGCTCAACAAGGTCGTAAACTCCGATTTCGTCCGTCTGCCCTATACCAAGGCGGTGGAGATACTCGAAAACTGCGGCAGGGAATTCCAGTATCCCGTGTACTGGGGCTGCGATCTGCAGACCGAGCACGAGCGCTACCTTTGCGAGGAAGTCTACAACTGCCCCGTGTTCGTGACGGATTATCCCGCCGAGATAAAGAGCTTCTATATGCGCCTGAATGACGACGGCAAGACCGTTGCCGCGGCCGACCTGCTCGTTCCCGGCGTGGGCGAGATCATCGGCGGCAGCCAGCGCGAGGAGCGCTATGACGTGCTGCGCAAGAAGATCGAGGATCTGCATATGGATATGAGCTATTACGAATGGTATCTCGATCTGCGCAAATACGGCGGCGTTAAGCACGCGGGCTTCGGCATGGGCTTCGAGCGCATACTCATGTACGTCACCGGCATGCAGAACATACGCGACGTCACCCCCTTCCCCAGGACCACCGGCAGCATGGAGCTGTAAAAAACAAGAACCTTCGGGATCCCGCAAAAAAGCGGGGTCCTTTTTTATAAAACCTATTGGCAAATCAAAGCTTTCGCGATATAATAAGAATGTATATTTTTGCTCACGGAGGTATTGCTATGGATTGGAAAAAAGAATACGACCGCTGGCTTGAAAAGGCCGCCGCGGATCCGTTCCTCATGGAGGATATGACCAAGCTCGATTCCGACAAAGCGCGTGAGGAGGCCTTTTACACCGAGCTCGAATTCGGCACGGCCGGCCTGCGCGGCATCATCGGCGCCGGCACCAACCGCATGAACCGTTACGTTGTCCGCCGCGCTTCAAGGGGCGTTGCGGAAATGATACTCGAGACCGAGGGCCGTCCCGGCGCCGACCGCGGAGTGGCGATCGCCTATGATTCGCGCAACTGCTCCGACGTTTTCGCAATGGAGACCGCGCTGACGCTGTGCGCGTCCGGCATAAGGTGCTATCTTTTCGAAAGCCTTCGCAGCGTGCCCCAGCTTTCGTTCACCGTGCGTCACTTGAACTGCATTGCCGGAATAGTGATAACCGCCTCGCACAATCCGCCCGAATACAACGGCTATAAGGTCTATTGGGAGGACGGCGGCCAGTGCGCTCCCGACAGGGCGAATAAGATACTCGAATGCATACGCAGGTTCGATTACTTCGACGTTCAGCCCATGGCTTACAGCATGGCGCTTTCGTCCGAGCTTTTGACCATAATAGGCAAAGAGATCGACGAGGAGTATTATTCCCGCACGATCACTCTGCTGCTGCACCCCGAAAACCTTCGCGAGAACGGGCATTTGCTGAACGCGGTCTACACCCCCCTGCACGGCAGCGGCAGGGTGCCGGTTACGGAGATATTGAAGCGCATCGGCGTTACCAAGCTGAACGTGGTGCCCGAGCAGGCCGAGCCGGACGGCAATTTCCCCACCGTTAAAGCGCCCAACCCCGAGGATAAGAACGCGTTCACGCTTGCAAGGA
Source organism: Clostridia bacterium (assembly GCA_017541305.1). GTDB lineage: Bacteria > Bacillota > Clostridia > Christensenellales > CAG-138 > UBA3857. The sequence goes on from JAFXZJ010000027.1 coordinate 36,459, forward strand.
AGCTTGCGGATGAAGTCGGCGCGAATCTGATGTTCGCGACCGACCCGGATTCCGACCGACTGGGCGTTGCCGTGCGTCAGCCCGACGGCGAATTCAAGCTTTTGACCGGCAATCAGACCGGCGCTCTTCTGACCTATTACATACTCTCCTCCCTCAAGGAGCAGGGCAGGCTGCCCAAGAACGGCCTTGTTGTAAAGTCCTTCGTTTCCACCACGCTTGCGGACGCCATCTGCAGGAGCTTTGACGTTGAGATAAAGGACGTGCTCACCGGCTTCCGCTTCATTTCCGAGTGGATCGAGCACTGCTGCGTCACGAACGAATACGAGTTCCTGTTCGGGTTCGAGGAAAGCTACGGCGCGCTTGCCGGAAGCTTTGCAAGGGACAAGGACGCCGTGTGCGCCTCCATGCTGGTGTGCGACGCCGCTGCCTGGTATATGCATCAGGGCAAGACGCTCTACGACGTGCTCGAGGAGATCTACGCAAAATACGGCTATTATATGGAAAAGGTCAAGAGCTATACCCTTTCCGGCAAGGAGGGCATGGAAAAGATCGCCTCCGCCATGAGGAGCCTTGTCGAGCACCCGCTCACCGAGATCGGCGGCGAGCCCGTGGAATATTATGAGGATCACAATAAGCAGGCAAAGCTTTGCGTAAAGACCGGCGAGGTCTCCCCCACCGGCCTGCCCCGGGCGAACGCTCTGCGCTATATGCTGCCCGGCGGCGCATGGGCGGTCGTGCGTCCCAGCGGCACCGAGCCCAAGCTCAAGGTCTATATCGGCGCCGTAGGCGAGAGCCGCGAGGCCGGAGAAGCTCAGCTCGAGCGCCTGATGGGCTTCATGGACGGGCTGCTCAGCTCGCTGCTTGCCTGATAAAAGCTTTCAGCGCACCGCAGTTTTCGGGAACCCGAAGGCCCTGCGGTGCGTTATATTAACAGAGAAATACCGGAGGTGTCGATCATGAAAAGACGCTCTATTATGACTGTTCTGGCGCTTGCCGCGGTGTGCTGTCTGCTTTTTGCGGGCTGTGCCGGAAACGCCAAGTATCCCGATGCGTCCGTGCCCATGCAGGACGGCGGCTGGAATTACAACAATAAGGAAGCCTTTTATGACGGCGCAGCGCCTGACAACGCCGCGGCGCCAATGGATCCCGGTTTCACCGATCCGCAGCTGCCCTTAAACCGCAAGGTGATAAGGAACGCGGAGCTCAGTGCGGAAACGCTTGAATTCGACGCGATGATGAGCGCGCTTAACGCCAAGGTGAACGAGCTTGGCGGCTACGTGCAGTCCAATTCGGTCAACGGCCGCTCCTATGGCAGCAAGACCGCGCTGCGCACGGCGCATATGGTGGCAAGGATACCCGCCGAAAAGCTTGACGAATTCCTCACCGCAGTCGACGGGCTGGGCAACGTGATATCCCGCAATGAGAAAGTGGACGACGTTACCGACAGCTACGTCGATATCGAAGCGCGTCTTGCATCGCTTCGCACGGAGTATCAGACCTTGCTCGATCTGCTCTCCAAGGCTGAGGAGCTTGAGGACGTTATCACCCTGCAGGATCGTCTTTCCGACGTGCGCTATGAGATCGAATCCTTTGAGGCAAGGATACGCAGTTACGACAGCCTGATCGAGTACAGCACCGTTGATATGACCGTGAACGAGGTGGAGCGCGAGACCGCGGCCGTCGAGGAAAGCTTCGGCGAGGAGGTATCCCGCCGCTTCGGCGAAAGCCTGGAGGACGTCGGTGACGGCTTCAAGAGCTTTGCGGCGTGGTTCATAGGCGATCTGCCCGTGATACTGGTGCTGCTCGTGCTGCTTGTGGGCATTCCCCTTATGATAGTGCTGATCTGTGTGAAGTCCGCAAAAAAGCGCCGCGCAAAGAAGGCGGCGCAGGCGGAAGCGGATAACAAGAAATAATGGGATCAAGAAAAAGCTTCGCGAGGGAAACTTCGCGAAGCTTTTATTTGCGCTTGATCAAACAGCCAGCAGGGGCGAATTGAGGGACAGGACCTTCGTCCTTTCAAGATGGGTGCGCAGGATCGCGCAGGCATACTCAACGTCCTTATTGCGGCATGCGTCGATAAGGTTCCTGTGCTCGCCCACCGTCTGAGCATAAGCTTCGGAGGGGGTGTAATAGGGACGGATGTACCTGTCGACGTTGGCATGCAGCTGCTCGATGAGCTGGAGGATGTAAGGATTGTTCGCGGCCTCGTAGAGGGCGAAGTGCATCTGCAGGTTGAGATCCTCAAGCTTGTTGGGATCGTTCTCCTCGGCGGACTGAGCAAGCAGCGCTTCGGCCTTTTCGATGCATTCATCGGTCATGCGGGGAACTGCCGCGCGGATAACGCCCAGCTCGAGTATGATGCGGGTATCCATGGCGTTTTCAAGCTCTTCCTTGGTGAGCTTGGTAACGACAGCGCCGCGGTTGGGATAGATGCGGACAAGGCCCTGCGCATCGAGCTGGCGGAAAGCCTCCCTTACGGGAATGTGGCTTACCGAAAGCTGTGCAGAGATCTCATCCTGACGAAGGGGCATGCCGCCGGGCAGGACGCCGCGGATGATGGCAGTGCGGATCACCTGAAAGACCCAATCCCTTGCCGCCATTGATTTCTGGTGCATTTCTTCTGCGATGTCTTTAAGCTGTGTACTCATAAATAATCTCACTTCCGTAAGTATTTTTGGGGCCTTGACCTTTATGGAGCCCATATTCGCTGTATATTATACATTGAAACCAACTGCTTGTCAATACGACAAATTAAAGATTTTTTCGATATCGCAAACTTTTTTCAAAATTATAACATATACTCTCCTTTCGCTGAAACCAAATCTAAAAACCGCCGAATTATTGCGCCGTTTTGTATTGAAATATGCCTATAAAAGAGTTATAATATAATTTAGTTTGATATGCGGAGGATTCGTTATGCTTTCTACCGATTCAAGATATATGGCCTATATCGACATTCTGAAGGAAGAGCTTGTGCCCGCAATGGGCTGTACCGAGCCCATCGCGATCGCCTTTGCCGCGGCCAAGGCCAGATCGGTGCTCGGCTCCATGCCCGACCGCGTGGAGATATCGGTCAGCGGCAACATAATCAAGAACGTAAAATCCGTGGTCGTTCCCAACACGGGCGGCTTGAAGGGCATTGAGGCCGCCGCTGCCGCGGGCATCACCGTGGGCGACGCCGACCGCGTGCTTGAGGTGCTTGCCGCCGTTTCGGAGGCGGACAAGCCCCGCATAAAGGAATTCATGGCAAGCGTGCCCATGATCGTGCGCCCCTCCTCCGCCGTTGACGTGATATTCGATATAGACCTCACGCTGCACGCGGGAAGCGAATTCAGCCGCATACGCATCAAGGATTATCACACCAACGTGGTGCTCATCCAGAAAAACGGCGAAACGCTGTTTGAAGCGCCCGAGATAGAGCTTTCCAGTCAGGGCTTGACCGACCGGGGCCTGCTTACGATAAAGGACATAGTCGATTTCGCCGACACGGTAGAGCTTGACGACGTGCGCGAGGTGCTCGAGCGCCAGATAGATTATAACACCGCGATAGCCAACGAGGGCATAAGGGGCCGATGGGGAGCAAGCATCGGGCGCGTGCTGCTGGACGTTTACGGCTATGACGTTAAGATAAGGGCCAAGGCCATGGCCGCCGCGGGCTCCGACGCGCGAATGAGCGGCTGTGAAATGCCCGTCATAATCGTTTCCGGCTCGGGCAATCAGGGCATGGCGGCTTCGCTTCCCGTGATCGTCTACGCAAGGGAATACGACGTGGGTCAGGACAAGCTCCTGCGCGCACTCTGCGTTTCGAACCTTGTTACCATTCATCAAAAGACCTGGATCGGCCGACTCTCCGCATTCTGCGGCGCGGTCAACGCGGGCTGCGGCGCGGGCGCGGGCATAGCATATCTGCTTGGAGGCGGTTATGACATAGTCGCTCACACGCTGGTCAACTCGCTTGCGATAGTCAGCGGCATTGTGTGCGACGGCGCAAAGCCCAGCTGCGCGGCAAAGATCGCTTCCGCGGTCGACGCGGGCATATTGGGCTATCAGATGTACGTCCGCGGCATGGAATTCCAGGGCGGCGACGGCATAATCTCCAAGGGCGTTGAGAACACCATAGCCAATATAGGGCGTCTGGGCAAGGACGGCATGCGCGAGACCGACCGCGAAATACTCAAGATAATGCTCCAGACTAACAACAATATCGAATGATCAAGAGGTAAAGCATGGCTGTATTATTGACGGGAAAGGAAGTTGCCGCGGCGATAAACGAAAGGACCCGCGCCGCCGTTGCCGAATTGAATGAAAAGGGCGTCACCCCCACGCTGTGCATACTGCGTGTGGGCGAAAGGCCGGACGATCTGTCCTATGAGCGCGGCGCGGTCAAGCGCGCGGAGGCGGTGGGAGTCGGCATAGTCAAGCGCCTCTTCCCCGAGGACGTCACCGAAGATGAGCTCATTGCCGAAGTCGAAAGGATCAACAACGATCCCTCCATCCACGGCCTGCTGATGTTCCGTCCCCTCCCCCGCCATATCAACGAGAGCCGCGTGTGCAACGCGCTGAAGCCCGAAAAGGATATGGACGGCATAACCGATCTTTCCATGGCGGGCGTTTACGCGCAGAAGCCCCTGGGATACCCCCCCTGCACTGCGCAGGCGGTGATAGAGCTGATCGATCATTACGGGATCGACCTTAAGGGAAAGAACGTGGCGGTGATAGGCCGCAGTCTGGTCATCGGCAAGCCCGTGACCATGATGCTGATAAAGAAAAACGCCACCGTAACCGTGTGCCACACAAAGACCAACGACGTTGCGGGCATATGCCGGCGGGCGGATATCATAGTCGCCGCCGCGGGCAGCGCGGGCATGGTGAACGGGGATTTCGTACGCGAGGGACAGACGGTCATAGACGTCGGTATCAACTGGAGCGAAGCTGAGGGAAGGATAGTGGGCGACGTCGAATTCGAGGCTGCGGAGCCCGTCGTTGAAAAGCTCACCCCCGTCCCGGGGGGCGTGGGAGCCGTCACCACTGGCGTGCTCATGAGCCACGTGGCCGAAGCCGCAATGAGATCCATGCAATAAACGGAATGAAAAGGAGCGCAGGCGAAATTCGTCTGCGCTCCGTGTTTTTGGGGATATCAGCCGCCGATTATGATGCTCCAGATCGCGGCGGGATCGAGTACATCAACCTTGCCATCCAGATTCGCGTCGGCATTCAGCATACCCTGCGGGCTGATCACCGGGCTATAATTCATCAAATAGCTGACAAGCAATGAAATATCGGCTTCTTGAACTATACCGTTGCAGTCAACATCACCGGGGAGGGGCGCGTCAAGTATCGTAACGCTGCCGTTCGTCGCATTAAACGGGATGCTGATAACGCTGCCATCAAGATTATTATAGGTGAATTGTTTTATCTCGAGCTCAAGAGTAATGATTTCTCCGGGTTCGGCATTCGGTGAAACGTGAAAATGCAGAGTAAATACGGATCCCGAAGCACAGAAATCTCCCTGCGGTACGATACCGATAAAGCCAAATCTGCCGGGTTTGCCCGTGTTTGTCTGTACAAGGCCGCCGTGATCGATCATATCGCTCCATACAGCTCCCACTTCGGGTTCGCCCACAAGTGAAAGAAGCTCGCTGTTATAATTCACAAACGCTGTCAGCGCCGTAGCTGCGGCAGCTCCCTCTATGCTCAGTGTGATGCTGACTTCGGTATCGGGCCTTGCGTAAACCGAATCAAGCATAAATCTGATCGGTTCGGGCTGCGGATCCGTGCTAAGTACCACCGCGCCATTTGTTTGAGTAAACGGAATCGATGTGAGCTCGCCGCCGACGGGATAGCTGGTAAACTGCTTAACATCCAATACAAGCGGTATAGAAGCACCGATCTCGGCATCAGCCGCAACATGGAAATTGAGTGTAAACAATACTCCCTGAGCTGAAAACTCTCCGTTCGGTGTGATCGCCATCAAGCCGAATCTTCCTTGAGTGACAGTATTAGTCTGCACAAGGCCGTTCGCCGCCGAAATATCGTCCCACACCTCACCGGGAACAGGATCCCCAATCATCTCAAGCAGTTCATGGTCGTAATCAACAAATACTGTAAGTGCATTCGCGGCATATTCGCCGGTAAGCGTCAGCGTTACGGAAACGTCGGAATCCGGTTCGGAATAGACAGTGTCAAGCTTAAAGCTTACCGTGCCGTCCCTTTGCAATGCAATGGCTGATATAGGTGTAATGCTCAAAGCAAGCACAAGCGCGCAGATAAGGGCTGTTAGTCTTTTCATATGTTTTCGCGCCATAAGGCATCCTTTCTATCGGATTATACAAAGACCGGAGCCCTGCAGAAAAGGAGAAGCAATGCAGGGCTCCGTGTGTGCATATCAGAGCAGATCAAGTATCGCCCGCATCATCATCAGCGCATCGGTAGCGTCGATCGCGCCGTCGCCGTTGAAGTCGGCAAGAGCCGCCTGAGTATCATTGAATTCGACGATCTCAAGCACATTACGCATAACCAGTATGACGTCTGTCGTGTCAAGGACGCCGTCAAGATTCACGTCACCGGGCAGATAGGAGACCGTCACAATACCGTTTGTCACCTCATACGAGATGTTGGTAATGCTTGTTGAATCTAACGGCATAAAGTAGAACTGAAGTACTTCAACCGTTATAGGGATCTCGGTACCGCCTTCGGCTTCACCCGAAACCCGGAAATTCAGCGTGAAAATACATCCCTCTGCGCTTACGGCATCTATAGGCATTACCGCAATGAATTTTGCCGTACCGGGCGTGCCGGTGATGTCGGTATTTATGAGCCCGCCTGCCGCGCTCATTGCCTGACAGACTTCACCGGGTTCAATCGCTTCAACCGTAAGCAGATCAGGATCGTAGTGAACAAGCAGTGTCAGCGCGCTTGCTTCGTATTCGCCTTCGATACTGACGTCGACTGAGCATTCACCGCCTGGTAACGCTGTAACGCTGTCAACAGTAAAGCTTACGGGATCAACAGCAGACGGATCGGGGATCACGCCGTCAAACACTTTAGCGGTATGCAGATCGGTGAACTCAAGATCCTCATATTCGCCCGCCGCGACATAACTGTCGGAAGCGGTGCCGTCGGCGTTCAGCATAACGAGGTTGTTCGCAACGGTAACGCTGCCGGTAAAGCCGGCGGCGGTGATGCGGTCCCCATCATTGGAGATGGCGATATTTATATTGCCGGAGGCCGTACCGTAATCCTCGCCGTCGCGCAGGGTGATGAGACCTGCCTTGAATTCCGCATTGCCGGTAACGCCGCCGTCGATATCCACTATGCCGCCGTAAACGCCGAGATCGCCGCCCTCGACGGAGCCGGAAACGAGCTTACCTATCTCATCTACGGTATCATGGGGCTGCATGTAAATGCCGAGGCTGCTGCCATCGGGTACGGAGAAGCCCTGCGGGACGGAAAGCTCTGCGCCGTTAAGAAGGAGGATATGTGCGTCGCCGTCGACGGTGACGCAGACGTTTTCGATATCAACGTCGTCGGGAACGAGGTACCAGTAATCCTGAAGCTCAAGCTCCCCCTCTTCCATGCTGTCAAGCAGGAAGAAATCGCGCCTGGACTGCACGTCTCCGTTTTCATCGATATAATCGGTGAGGGGATCGGGCATAATAACGTTTCCGTTGATGTTGTCGGGGGTTGCGATAACGTCAGTCGCCTGACCGAACATGTCGGCAAGGACGAATTCGTCGGTGAAGGTGACAGTGCCGTTATAGGAAGAGCAGTTGATGTAATCGCGGTATCTGTTCTGCCAGCCGAGGTTGATCTCCGGAGCCTGCATGCCGTAGGAACCGGAACCGGCACGGGCGGTGACATCCCCACTTTCGATGTTTATGGATTCGCTGGCATAGATACCAGGACCTGCGCTTCCCGTTGCAGTAACGTCAGACTCAGAAATTGATATGGTTTTGACGGAGATTCCAGCATCGTAGCTTCCTGTTGTTAAAAGACTGCCGCCCGATACTGTTAATGACCCGCCTGTGACTGAGATTCCACAACGCCCTATGGCAATAACATTGCCGCCGTTGATTGATACTGGTGACTTATATGTCCCGATACCATTTCCGCGAGTTGATCCCGATCCGCCTCCTGACGCATAAACTGTACCTCCGTTTATTGTGATGCAACCCTCAGAAACTGAACCTGAGCCGTATCCGATTCCGCATGAGCCATTAGATGAAGTGCTGTAAGCTGCTCCGTAAGCCGTAATATTTCCACCATTGATGATGATATTGCCAAACGAACCAACGGATCCTATTCCGGGGCCTTTAAGGTTGGAAATAGCATAGCCACTAGCAGTAATACTACCACCATTGATTATAAGCGTTCCGTCGACCTGGATGCCGCAGTAGCCGGTATTTGAACTGCCTTTAGTGGTGAGAATGCCCTTCTCATTCTCAGTCGATTGAGCAAAAATACGCAGAGTGTTGCCCGTATCAATATTGATAGGCGCATTGATCGTTAATTTTGCGCCGTCAAGCAGCAGCAGGTTCACCGCACCTTCGGCGTAAACTGTAGCATTAATTGTCACTTCCCCGCTTACGATGTACCACGCGTTCGTCACGTTCCACGTGGTCAGATCGGATGTGACGTCGATCGTGGTGACGGTGTTCGGCAGTTTTTTTACGTTGCCGTTTTCGTCGATGTAGGTATAACCGCGCGTGTCGAAATCATCGTCGACCTTGGCTAAGGCGGTGATACCGAGCGTCGTGAAGGCCAGCGCCGCACAAAGCAGCACGGCAAGCAGCCTCCTGATTCTTTCAGAGATGATGTTCATATTTGCCTCCCTTTGAAAAATATAAAGTGCAGCCCCATACGGAACTGCACTGCAAAAACGCACAGATTCATAGCTGCTGCACTAACCATGACTCCAATTCAATTAGATGCCAAGTGGAACATGCGTGTTTGCCGAAGCAAAACGCATCTTCTTGAATTGGAATATAAGGCTTGTGTAGCAACATTATATTATCATATTCATTCAGAATTAGCAAGTACATTTTATTCTTTTTATTTCAAATACGGAGCAAAAAAGGAGCGCAGGCGAAATTCGTCTGCGCTCCGTGTTTTTGGGGATATCAGCCGCCGATTATGATGCTCCAGATCGCGGCGGGATCGAGGCTGTCGATCGAGCCGTCACCGTTGGCGTCGGCATTGGCAAGGCCCTGCTCGCTGATCTCGGGATCGTAATCGAGCAGATAGCTGACAAGCAGCGAGATATCGGTCTCGCCCACGACGCCGTCGCAGTCAACGTCGCCGGGAAGGCCGCTGAGCGCAACGGTCACCGAGCCGTTGACAGCCGTAAAGTCGATGGGCGTGGACATGAATTCTCCCACCGGCATATAATAGAATTGGTGCACGTCGATCGTGATGGGGCTCACCGCGCCGACAGCGGCGTTATCGGCAACCTTGAACCTGAGCGTGAACAGGCAGCCCTGCTCGCTTACGGCATCGGAGGGCAGCAGCGCCGTGAATTTGGCTTTGCCGGGCGTGCCGGTAAGATCGGTCGTGACCATGCCAAGCGCGGCGCTGATGGCCATGCAGACCGGGCCGGGCGTAAGCGATTCAACGGTGAGCAGATCGGGATCGAAATCGACTATCATCGTGAGCCCGTGTGCAAGGTATTCACCCTGGATGTAAATGGAAACGTCGCATTCCGCGCCGGGCGCCGCCGTGACGTTATCGGCAGTGAAGCTTACCGCCGTTTCGGAATCGGTTACGGTGCGCGCAAAAATGCCCGCGGGCGTCATCAAAAGCACTATCAAAAGCGCCGTAATGAGGCTTGTAATTCTTTTTGACATGGTTTCCCTCCGGATATGGATAGATTTGTTCATATTATATCTCATGCGCGTTTCCTTTGCAACAGCTAAACAGGCACAATTTACCCAATATTTTACGCAAAAAAACCAAATCGGTGTGGAAATCTCCGCGGAAAGATGATATAATATATGCAAATCTATTTGGGAGGTGTTCCTTATGAAGAAAGCTGCCGCGTTTGCGCTTGCGTTCCTTTTGACGGCGTTCTGTCTGCCGATGGGCGTTTCGGCGCGGATATCCACGGGTACCCTGATCGACACCGACGGTTCGGACGGTTATTCCGGCGATTACGTTGTGGCCTATAATCCCTCGACTGCCGTTTCAGGCTCACTTTCCACCGGCAATATGACCGGCCTGATCGAGACCGAGGTCGGCGGCGCAAAAGCCGTTCCCGCGGCCGATCCTTACGCGCCGTATATGATCGACGTTGACGCTCAGCTTGCCGGGCGCGCAATGCCCGAGCTTGAAAAGCTGCCCGTTCCCGAAAACGGCACACGCGCCTCGTACAACGTGGGCGACACAAGGACTTTTATGATAATGAACTACTCCCCCGCCGGGATGTTCATGGAATTCAAGGTGCTTTACAAGAGCGAGCACGCTTACGTCTGGACACCCACCTCGACCGCCGAGAACGTCTATCCGCTCGATTCGATCGATCCCGATTATGCCCGCATGGCCGCCGAGATGTTCGATTCCAAGTTCGATCTGATGCAGTCCTCGTTCGGCGACCATGATAACGGCTCCTCCGGCGACGGCAGGCTGAATCTGCTCTATTACAACATCGACGATGGCTGGGAACCCGGTCAGGGCTATATCGGCGGTTATTTCTATGCGCTCGACCTTTACACCGCCGGTATGCCGATACTTAATATCGATACCTACCCCGGCGTTGCACGCCCAAGCTCCGACGGGGGCATGATATCCGATATCTCCTATACTTACAGCACGATCGTGCATGAATATCAGCATCTTATCTGCTTCTCGCAGTGCGGCGCGGCCGATACGTGGATAAACGAATGCATGAGCGCGGCCGCGGAGGAGATCTGCTTCCCCGGTTCAAGCGTTTATCCCCGCATACAGAGCTGGACGGATCATTACTATTCTCAGGCGCAGGATTGGGATACCCCGCCCGTGGAGGTCGAATACATTCCCGAATACTCGCTCTATAACGGCTATTCGATGTATGACTGGTCGAACGATCTGCCGACGGACGATCTGCTGGTGCTCTATGCGCAGGTTTCGCTGTTTGCGCAATACTTGTATTCGCGCTTTGGCAACACCGTGTTCCACAGCATAATGGACAACATGTCCACGGGCGGCGGGCTGTCGGCGCCAAACAGCTTCCAATCCATATGCCTTGCCGCAACGGGCGTGGAGCCTTCGGAGCTTGTGAAGAATTTCCGCGTGGCGCTGTATGCCAACACCTCGCCCGATGAATACGGCGGGATCTATTCCTTCTCGATGCAGCCGGGCTATGATCCCGACGAATACTACGGTGTGCAGGATCTTTACGACCTGCTCTGCCCCGTGGTGTTCACGGGCGCAAGCTGCTCGATCAAGGGCGGCGGCGCGATCTGCATAAAGCCGACCGGCGGCGTGTATTATCCGCCGTCCGACGCGGCAAGCGGGCTCGTTTACGTGGGCATAACGCGCGGCGGCGAGGAGCCGCACGACTTCCTGCCGGGCGACGTGGATATGAACGGTATAGTCGATTCCGTTGACGCCCTGCTTGCGCTGAGATACGCGCTGGGCATCGTCGAGCTGAACGATGAACAGCTGCTTCACGGCGACGTGGATCAGAACGGGACGGTCGATTCGGTCGACGCGCTGATAATCCTCAGGATGTCGCTTGGGATCATAAGATAGCTCGGGATACGACAAAGGGGCCCCCGATCGGGAGCCCCCTTTTTCTTGTCGTTACTGCATGTACTGCATCGTCTCATTATAGATCATCTCGAAGCCGGCGTCGATATCGTCGATCATCTTTTGACCCTTGGCCTTGTAATCGGCGGCCATCGCCTCGTCGAGGCCGGTGACGTTGATCAGCACGTTCATCCACGCTCCGTAAGCCGCGGCCTTTACGTTGAGCGCGCCCACGCCGAAGTCGGAGGCGCAGTTGGTGTTGAATTTGCCGATGAGCTTCTTGCCCAGCTCCATGCCGGAATGGCAGAGCTCGAGGGTGTAGAGGGGCGCGTTGGTGGCGACTATGGTAGCCTCGCGGATGGCGGCCTTGCGGGCGGCCTTCTCCTCGTCGGTCTCCTTGGGCATCTTGAAAGCGTCGGATATCATGTTATAGGCGTCGGTATCGCGGTCGATCTGCGCGGTGAGCTCGGCGACGATGGGCTTGCCCGCTTCGATGATCTCATTGCAGTTGTCGGCAAAATCGACGTACTTCTTGCGGCCGAGGGTGAGGCCGGCGACCATGGTGAACAGGCCGACGCCCTGTGCGCCGACGAGCGCGGAAGCGCTTCCGCCGCCGGGAGCGGGCGCGTCGGACGCAACGAGCTGAAGATAATCGGATACTTGCATTTCGGTGAGTTTCATTTTACGATATTTCCTTTCCTGATAACTTTTTCGGCTTTGTTGGTGCCCATTCTGTAAACGAGGTAATCAAGATCCTCCGCGTCCCAGATGACCAGATCGGCCTGCTTGCCGGGCTCGACAGTGCCAAGGGTCTCTCCCCTGCCCACCGCGCACGCGGCGTTGATTGTGACCGCCGCAAGCACCTCTTCGGGCGTCATGCGGTATTTGAGATAAGCAAGGTTCATGCAAAGCTGCAGATCGTTTGAGGGGCAGGAGCCGGGATTGAAATCCGTGCATACCGCAACGGGCACGCCCGCCGCTATCATATCCCTTGCGGGAGCGAATTCCTTGCCCAAATAAAGCGAGGTGCCGGGCAGCAGGCACGCGATGGTGCCGCCCCTTGCCATCGATTCGATACCCGCCTTGTCGATCGCGATAAGATGCTCGGCGCTGACCGCGCCCATCTCGCCCGCAAGCACGGATCCGCCTATGGCGTCGATCTCGTCGGCATGTATCTTGGTCTTGAAGCCATAGGCCTGCCCGTAGGTGAGCATCCTGCGGCTCTGCTCCACGTCGAATACGCCCGTTTCGCAGAACACGTCCACGAATTCGCAAAGCTCGTCGTCGGCTACCTTGGGAAGTATCTTCGTGCAGATAAACTCGATATAGCCGTCGGGATCGCCCTTGAACTCGGGGGGAACGGCGTGCGCCGCCATGAACGTGGGCACGACGCTGAAGCCTCCCTCGGCGCTTAAGCGCCTTATGACGCGCAGCTGCTTCAATTCGTTCTCAACGTCAAGCCCATAGCCCGACTTGGCCTCAACGGTGGTGATGCCGTGATCGAGCATTTCGGCAAGGGCCTTTTCCGCGCGCTCATAGAGCTCGTCCTCGGAGGCGTTCCTTGTGGCGACGAGCGTGTTGAGTATGCCGCCGCCGGCCTGCAGTATCTCGAGATAGCTTGCCCCGCGGAGCTTTAAGGGCACCTCGTGCTGACGCCAGCCGCCGAAAATGAGGTGGGTGTGCGCGTCGATCAAGCCCGCGGTGACAAGGCGGCCGCCCGCGTCGATCACGTTATCGCACTCGGGCGCGGAGCCGTTATCGTAAACGGCCTGTATCGTATCGCCGTTTATCATCACGGCGGCATTCCTGCGGAGCTTCACCCCGCCGTGCTGCGCCGCCCCGCGAAGGGGCTCATTGCCCTCCGCGGTTGCGAGCATGCCTATGTTTTTTATTAAGATCATATTCCTATTACGCCTTCCCCTTTGGGGAAGGGGGACCGCCGTGCGGCACAGCCGCTTGGCGGTGGATGAGGTCTGTCAGAGCATGTAATTCTCGATTATCTGCTTATTGAAATCGAAGCCCTCGAGCTGGAGGTAATACTCGGCGGAATCGGTGAGGGCGCGCATGGGAGTGAGGCCCACGATCTCGGTGCCGGTTACCCACACGCCCCAACGGCGCGCCTCGGCCTTGGTGACCTCGACGACGCGGTAAAGCGGAGTGCGGTTGAAGTCGGTCATATTGATTGAGACCTGCGCATACTTCCTTTCGGGAACGCCGTTTTCGGGATCGGCTGGGACTTCGATCAGGAAGCCGTTGGACTTGACGCAGTCGAAGCCGCCGTTCTTGCGGCGGATGATCTTGGCGATGGCCTTGGCGATATCGACGTTATCGGTGGAAAGGTTGATATTGAACGCAACAAGGGGCATGCGGCAGCCGACGGCGGTGCAGCCGGCTGTGGGGTGGCAGTAAGCGCCGCCGAAATCGGGGGTCCACATGGGATCCTTTACCTTTTCGGGCATGGCCTCGAACTGACCCTTGCGGATGTCGGCAAGGTTCACGCGGTGAGGAGCGGAAGCGGAATCCTCATAGAGGAACACGGGCACGCCGGCCTCGTCCCAGATGCGCTGACCGAGGACCTTGGAATACTCCACGGTCTCTTCCTTGGTGCAGTCCTTAAGGGGGATGAGCGGGCAAACGTCCACTGCGCCCATACGGGGATGCTCGCCCTTGTGATGGTTGAGGTCGATGAGCTCGGCGGCCTTCTTGGCAAGCGCCACGGCGGCGTTGATAACGCCTTCGGGATTGCCCATGAAGGTGATGACGCTGCGGTTATGGGAAGCGTCGCTGGAATAATCGAGCAGGGTGACGCCTGGGGTGTTCCTGATCTGGTCGATGCAGGCCTCGATGACCTCGTGGTTCCTGCCTTCAGAGATATTGGGTACGCATTCGATGATCTTTGCCATGATTTTTTCTCCTTTATGCTGAAAATATTTATTACATGTTCTCGGTCAGCTTTTCGATGAGAGCGTCGTCAACGAGATACGGAATGGTGATATGAGCTTCGCCCTCATGCTTCTTGTTGTATTCCATGGAGGTCTCTATGGAATGGGGGTTCCTTGCCCACGCACGGCGGGCGACGCCGCCCATAACGTCCCACATCATAGCGGACCTGATTATGCTGTCGACCCTTTCCGAGCCGTCGAGCACCAGGCCGAAGCCGCCGTTGATGGACTTGCCGATGCCCACGCCGCCGCCGTTATGCAGAGCGCAAAGGCTCATGCCGCGCGCCGCGTTGCCCGCAAAGCACTGCACGGCCATATCGGCCATCACGTTGGAGCCGTCCTTGATATTGGCGGTCTCGCGGAAGGGGGAATCGGTACCGGAAACGTCGTGATGGTCGCGCCCGATCATGACGGGGCCTATCTTGCCTTCGCGCACCATCTCGTTGAAGCGCAGGGCGATCCTGGTGCGGCCCTCGGCGTCCTGATACAGTATGCGCGCCTGGGTGCCCACGACGAGCTTGTTCTTTTCGGCGTCGCGGATCCAGTTGTAATTATCCCTGTCCTGATAGCGGCGGTTGGGATCGATGCAGTCCATTGCCGCGTGGTCGGTGGCGATAAGGTCGCTTTCCTTGCCGGAGAGGCATACCCAGCGGAAGGGGCCATAGCCGTAATCGAAGAGCATCGGGCCCATGAGATCCTCTACATAGGAGGGGAATATGAAGCCGTCCTTCTCGTCGTGACCGTTCCTGGAGATCTCCTTTACGCCCGAGTCATACACGGCCTTCATAAAGGAGTTGCCGTAATCGAAGAAGTAGGTGCCGGCCTTTTTAAGCGCGCAGATGGCGTCAAAGTGGCGCCTGAGTGAAGCGTTGACGGCCTTTTTGAAGGCCTCGCGGTCGGTATGCAGCAGCTCGGTCCTCTGCTCGAAGGTGTAGCCCACGGGGCAGTAGCCGCCGTTATACACGTTATGGCAGGAGGTCTGGTCGGAAAGCAGATCGATCTTGAAGCCGCGCTTTACCGCCGCCTCGAGCAGATCGACTATATTGCCGTGATAGGCGATGGATATGGTGGTGCCGTTGGCCCTGTGCTCCTCGGCGATGCGGAATACCTCGTCGAGATCGTCGGAGATTATGTTCACCCAGCCCTGATCGAGCCTCGTCTCGATGCGGCTGCGGTCTACCTCGGCGAAAACGCCCACGGCGTTGGCGATATTGGCGGCCTTGGGCTGAGCGCCGCTCATGCCGCCGAGACCGGAGGATACGAATACGCGGCCGGTGAGATCGCCGCTTTCGGGAATGCCCAGATACTTGCGGCCCGCGCCAAGAATGGTGTTGAAGGTGCCGTGCACTATGCCCTGCGGGCCGATATACATCCAGCCGCCGGCGGTCATCTGACCGTAGTTGGCCACGCCCATCTCCTCGGCGATCTCCCAATCCTCGAGATTGTCGAACATGCCGACCATCATGGAGTTGGTGAGTATCACGCGGGGCGCGTCGGGCTTGGAGGGGAACAGGCCCACGGGATGGCCGCTTTCAAGCACGAGGGTCTGATGATCGGTCAGCTCCTCAAGGTATTTCTTGATGAGACGGTACTGGAGCCAGTTCTGGCAGGGCTGACCGGTCTCGCCATAGGTGACAAGCTCGTAAGGATAGAGCGCGATCTCGAAATCAAGGTTGTTGTCGATCATGACCTGGAACGCCTTGCCCTCGATGCAGTTGCCCTTGTATTCGTCGATGGGCTTGCCGTAAATGCGTCCCTCGGGACGGTAGCGGTAAGCGTAAATGCGTCCGCGGGTCTTAAGCTCCTCCAGGAATTCGGGAGCGAGCTTTTCGTGCAGCTCCTCGGGAACGTAGCGGAGCGCGTTGCGCAGCGCAAGCTGAGTCTGCACCTTGGTAAGGCGGAAGCCGCGGTCGGGCGCGCGGCGCTTGCCTTCCTCGAATTTGGGGTATTCGGGAAGAGTCGCGTCGAGCTTTATAGTCATTGCGCCAGAAATAATGCTGTTATCCATTGCCATTTTCCTTTCTGTAATACTGACGGGCGACATCGCTGCCGCCCGATATGTTTTATTTGAGTGCGCCGCAGACGGCTTCCGCCGCGGGAACTATTGCGTGAGCCTTTATAAGCTCGTCGGCCGCCTTGAGGTTGGTATACATAACGACGTCGGTCTCGATGGGAGCGATCTTGGTCCCAAGCAGATCGTAAACGGCCTTTGTCGCGGGGGCCATCTCTCCCCTGCCCTCTTCGCTCCTGAGCCAGAGCGCCTGATGCGCGGCGGTGAGCTCGATGCCCAGCACCTTCTGCGCGTTGTCGACGATCATGCGGCACTTGCGCGCGGCGGTGGTGCCCATGGATACGTGATCCTCCTGATTTGCGGAGGAGGGGATGGAATCGACGGAGGCGGGATGCGCATAGACCTTGTTTTCGGAAACCATGGAGGCCGCGGAATACTGCGCGATCATAAAGCCGGAATTGACTCCGCCGTGCTTGGTGAGGAACGCGGGAAGCCCGAACGAGAGCGCGGGGTTGACCATGCGCTCGGTGCGCCTTTCGGATACGTTGGCAAGCTCGGAAACGGCGATGCCGAGGAAGTCGAACGCCAGCGCCATGGGCTGACCGTGGAAGTTGCCGCCCGAGATCACCTCGTCTTCATCGGGGAAAATGATGGGGTTGTCGGTAACGGCGTTGATCTCGCGCTCGACGGCGGCCTTGACGTAAGCGATCGCATCGCGCGAAGCGCCGTGGATCTGCGGGACGCACCTTATGACGTAAGCATCCTGCACCTTGTTGGGCTGGGTGCGCAGAGCGAGGGTCGAGCCCTCGAGGAGCTTAAGAAGGTTTTCCGCGGCGTCCTTCTGGCCCTGATGCCCGCGCACGTCGTGCACCTTATGGTCGAATGCGGCCTTGATGCCAAGCTGCGCTTCGCAGGTGAGCGCGGCGGCGATATCGGCGGTCTTCATAAGATCCAGCGCGTCGATCACGCAAAGGGAGCCTATTGCGGTCATGATCTGGGTGCCGTTGATCAGTGCAAGGCCCTCCTTGGCGGCAAGCTCGATCACGGGGATGCCGGCCTTTTCCATGGCCTCGCGCCCGCTCATGCGAACGCCCCGATACTCGGCTTCGCCCTCGCCCAGCATAACGAGCACCATGTGCGAAAGGGGCGCAAGGTCGCCGCTGGCGCCCAGGGAGCCCTTTTCGGGGATTATGGGATGCACGCCCGCGTTGAGCATATTGAGCAGGGTCTCGATAGTGGAAAGACGGATGCCGCTGTGGCCCCTTGAAAGGGCGTTGCAGCGGAGCAGCATCGCGGCCCTCACCGCTTCGGTGGGAAGGGGATCGCCCATGCCGCAGGAATGCGAGATTATGAGATTGCGCTGAAGCTGCGCCGTTTCGTCGGCGGGAATGAACGTGTCGGAGAATTTGCCGAAGCCGGTGGTGAGGCCGTAGATGACCGCGCCCTCGGAAAGCTTCTTCTCTACGTACGCCCTTGCCTTGTTGACGGCTGCCTTCGCGGAATCGGACAAAACGACCTTTTCATACCCGCGTGCCACGAGCGCGACCTGTTCCAGTGTCAAAGATTTGCCATCGATAGTAACTGCCATGATGAAATATCCTTCTTCCTTGGAATATTTGATGAATAACTGATTTATTATATCGCACGGGCCATCAAAGGTCAAGGCGGAAACTTCCTAAAAGGGCGTTTTGAAAAGATATAAATTTCCGTTTGGGGGATGCGCCGCGCCGGACGGTCTATCACCGGCGCTCCGAGCATATAGATGCAAAAAACGAAAGGATCGAATGCCATGGAATACAGACGGAGAAGGAGCGCAAGACGGCGAAACGAAGCCCAAGGAGGCGCGCTCAGGGCGCTGATACTCATGCTGATGTTCGGCGCGGCGGCATATCTGCTGCTTGGAACGGGGGTCGGAAGAAAGCTTAAGGAGGGTTACGCGGCGTCGCTCATAAACGGCTGCGCGGGCGGCGTCCAAAGCGGAGCCCTGCCGGAGGCGCAAACTCCCCTTCCCCATTTAAGCACGCCCGCTCCGGGCGGGCTTCCCGCGCCGACGAGCGCCGGAACGACCGCCGAGGTGAGCCTGCCCGGTATAGAGATACACATGCTCGAGCTTGGGATATTCGATTCCGCGGAGGCGCTCGAGGGCGCAGCGGCCAACGTAAAGGCCCGCGGCGGCGCGGGTTACGTTTATAACGACGGCGGGAGCCTGCGGCTGATACTTGCGGCCTATCCCACAAAAGCGCAGGCCGAAAGCGTTAAGCAAAGCCTTGCCTCGGAAGGGATCGAATGCGGCATCTTCACCGTCGTGCGCGAGGGCGTGCAGCTGCTCGTGACTGCGGACGAGGCGCATATGACGCCGATCCGCACCGCCTTTGCTTCGGCTTATGATACGGTGACTCAGTTAGACGAGCTCTCGATAGACATGGACGCCAATTCGCGCAGCGTCGAATACGTGAAGGAAGTGCTGTCGGAGATCGCCGCCAACGCCCGCACGGCCTCGCAGGGGGTGGAAGCCTCGCTTGCCCGCAGCTCCGTGCTGGAGCTGCTTTGCGGATATTATTCCGACGTGTGCGGCTTTATCGAAAACGCAGCGGGAGCCTCGCAGTCGGAGACCGCGCTCTCCTCCGCCGTGAAGGAGCTTAAGGTCAAAACCGCCCTGCGCTATGCGGTTTTGCTGGAAAAAACCTGCGGATAGCTCCCGGGTACGCGCTCTTGCGCCGATCCTGACGCGAGCCTCTCTCTTCGCGATCGCTGTAAAAAAATTACAGACGTAGAAAAACAAAGCCAGGCTCGTTTTTGTCTGTGAATCAATATAGTAACCGATTATATATTTGTTAACATTGTTAATATCGATTCAAAGAATGTGATAAATCTTTTTGAAAATAACGGTAAATTTTTTCGAAAAAGGTATTGACAGTTCCTACAAAAGTTATATAATACTATTATTTGAAGGAAAGGGGTTACTACTATGATCATTAAAGACGTTTCCGCTGCCGAGCTCGAAGTCATGATAAAGATTTGGGAAGCCGGTAAGCCCACCACCATTAAGGACGTGTGGCACGAAGTCGGCGAAAACAAATGGACTTATCAGACTGTGCAGACCTTTGTCAACCGTCTCCACATGAAGGGGTTTATCGAGATGGTGGGCAAGCGCGTCCGCAGCTTCGAATACGTTCCTTGTGTAACTCGCGCTGAGTATCTTGCTCTTACCAAAGGGCATCTGTTCAACGGCGAGCCCGGCGCGTCGATCGCCGATCTGCTTAAGGCCTTCTATGCCAACGGCAATCTCAAGGACAAGGATCTTGACGAGATCTCCGAGTGGCTTGAACAGGTCAAAAAGTAATTAACCGCACCTAAAAAGGCGCTTCGCGGTGAAGCGCCTTTTTTATGTCTTTTTTCAGCCGAGGAAGTATTCTGCCAGAGCGGATATGGATATCTCCTCCTCCGTGCCGTCGGCCATGCATTTGACCTTGACCTTTCCAAGCTCAAGCTCCTCGTCGCCCAGGGCAACGGTGTACTTTGCGCCAAGCTTGTTGGCATACTTGAACTGCGCCTTGAAGCTCCTGTCCATATGGTCGAATTCGGCGGAAACGCCCTTTTCCCTGAGCTCCTGCGTGAGCGCGAAGGCCTTCATGCGGGGCGCTTCGCCGTTGGCGGCGAAATAGACGGTCGTTTCGGGAGGCTTGGGGAATTCCACACCGTTGGCCTCCATGACCGCCAGCAGGCGCTCCATGCCCATGCCGAAGCCCATCGAGGGGGTGGGCTTGCCGCCGAGCTCCTCGATCAGGCCGTTATAGCGGCCGCCGCCGCACACGGTGCCCTGCGCGCCTATGCGCGAGGATATGATCTCGAACACGGTGCCGGTGTAATAATCCAGCCCGCGGACGATATCGGGATCGACCACGTATTTCGCTCCGGCGGCGTCAAGGCAGGCCTTGACCAGCTCGAAATGCTTTTTGCAGTCGTCGCAGAGATAATCGATCGTCCTGGGCGCGTTCTTGACGATCTCGCGGCAGCCGGGCTCCTTGCAGTCGATTATCCTCATGGGATTCTTTTCGAAGCGCGAACGGCAGGTCTCGCACATATCGCCTATATAGCCGGAAAGGTATTCGCGCAGGGCGTTGTTATAATCCTTCCTGCATTCGCCGCAGCCTATGCCGTTGATGTGCAGGGTAAGGTCGCCCACGCCAAGCTTTTTCAAGAGCGTCAGCGCAAGCAGTATGACCTCGGCGTCGGTCTCGGCGCCGTAAGCGCCCACTACCTCGATGCCGAACTGATGATGCTCGCGCAGCCTGCCCGCCTGGGGCTTTTCATAACGGAAGGTCGGGGAGTTCAAATAATAAAGCTTCTGGGGCATGGGCTCGTTGAAGAGCCTGTTTTCGAGGAAGGCCCTGACCATGCCGGCTGTGCCCTCGGGCTTGAGCGTGATGGATCTTCCGCCCTTGTCCTCAAAGGTGTACATCTCCTTCTGGACGATGTCGGTGGTGTCGCCAACGCCCCTTGCAAAGAGCTCGGTATGCTCTATTATGGGCGTGCGAAGCTCGCTCGCGCCGTAAAGCGCGCACAGCTCGCGCATTTCACGCTCGATATAGTGCCACTTGTGGCTTTCGGAGGGGATCACGTCCTTTGTGCCCTTGGGCGCCTGAATTTCCTGCATATTGATCACCAACGCCTAAAAAAGCGTCCTTTCGTAGTATCGTTATTTTTCTATTATGGGAACTCCGAAAAGCTCCTTCACGAAGCTTTGACGGATGCTTCCCCTTTTCATCTCGACCTCGACAGTGTGGGGCGCTATCGCGCGCTTGGCGGCGCTTATCAGCTTTGCGCGGCTGTCGGGATTTGAAACGTAATTATACAGCGCAAGCGAGCTGCTGTCAAAGCAGATGTGCAGCATGCCCTCGCTTACCCAATGCGCCTTCGACATGCCGAACGAAACGACGAGAGTTTCATCATCCTCCCTGAGCGCTTCGAGGAATTTTTCATACAGCTCGTCCGCGTCGGCGGTGAGAGGCGGCGCCTCGTATTGCTCGGGTTCCTCGGTCACGGCTGGCGTTTCGGCCTTCTCCGCGGCCGCCGCTTGCGCCTTAGGCATGGATGCCGCGGCCCTGGAGGCCGCTTCCGCCGCTTCCTTCGCGACGTTTTTAAGCGAATGCTCAAGCTCGTAAACCCGGTCGGAGAGCGCGATCACGCTCTTTTCGTCCTCGGGACGGCAAATCCTGAGCAGGGTGCTTTCAACGAGCGTGCGCGGTGTGCTTACGAGTTTAAGATCCAGCTGCAGCTTCAAAAGCTCCTCCACGGCGCGTTCGGCGCGCTCCTTGGATATTTCCGCGGCCTGCTTCCTGTAGCTTTCCATACGCTCGCCGGTGCAGTCGAGTATATCCCGGCAGTCGCCTATTATTTTGGTCAGCAGCAGCGCTCTGAAGTGCGAGGCCAGATCGAGCGCGAACACGCCCAGATCGCGGCCGGAGGCGACCACCTCGCCCACGGAGCGCAGCACGCCCGCGGCGTCGGAATCGATAACGTGTTTGGCGATGCCGAAAAGGAAATCGGCGTTCATGCTGCCCAGCACGCTCATAACGTCGTCCGCCGTAACGGCGCCGCCGCAGAACGAAAGGCATTGATCGGCAATGGAAAGGCAGTCGCGCATGCCGCCCTCGGCGGCCCTTGCTATGGCGATGAGCCCCTCCTCGTCAATATGCGCGCCGATCGAGGCAAGCGAGGCCTTCATGGAGCCGACCATATCGGCGACCTTCAGCCTGTGGAACTCAAAGCGCTGACACCTTGATACGATGGTTGCGGGAAGCATCTGCGGCTCGGTGGTG
The DNA here is from genome assembly GCA_017541305.1 of Clostridia bacterium. GTDB lineage: Bacteria > Bacillota > Clostridia > Christensenellales > CAG-138 > UBA3857. The sequence continues at coordinate 58,955 of JAFXZJ010000027.1, forward strand.
GCAAGTATGAACACCACGTGTGCGGGAGGCTCCTCAAGAGTCTTCAGCAGCGCGTTCGAGGCGTTCTTGGTCAGCATGTGCGCTTCGTCGATTATATAGACCTTGGTCTTTAAGTGGAGCGGCGCGAATTCCGCCCGCTCGATAAGGGCGCGCATCTCCTCCACGCGGGAATTGGACGCGGCGTCCATTTCGATTATGTCGACGTCATTTTGAGATAAGCACGCTTCGCATTTGCCGCAGGGCTCGCCGTCCTGAGGATCGAGGCAGTTGATGGCCTTGGCGAGTATCCTTGCGGTGCTCGTCTTGCCCGTGCCGCGGCTGCCGCAGAAAAGATAGGCGTGCGCAACACGGCCCGTCCTGATCTGATTTTTCAGGATGGTCGTGATATGGGGCTGCCCTATGATGCCCGAAAAGTTTTCCGGGCGGAATTTGCGGTAAAGCGCGCTGTATGCCATTTATTCTTTTTCGGGGAACCTTACGACCTCAGCTGCGCCGTCGGTCCAAAGCCTTTCGATGTTGTAATATTCCCTCTCCTCGGGATAGAATATGTGCAGGAGCACGTAGCCGAAATCGAGCACTATCCAGCGGCCCTCGGCATAGCCCTCCTTGCGGCGGAGGTTGAGCCCCGCCTCGGGGTATTTTTCAAGCACTTCATCGCATATGGCCTTGGTCTGTATGACGGACGAGCCGCTGCAAATAACGAACCAATCCGCTACGATGGTCTTATCCGCAACGTCGATGGCAATTATGTCGAGCGCCTTCTTGTTGTCGAGGATCTCGAGGAGCTTCATTACGTTCGCTCTCTCCTCCGCCCTTATGCGAAGCTCGATCTCGTTGGGGAAAATCTCGTTATCCATTTATATCTCCTTCTGAGGCGTAAAAGCCTTTATTGTCGTTAAAATTCAGCGATCCCTGCCGGAAAGTATCTCGCCCTTGAGATATTCCATTACCGCCGCCGTGGACGGGTTTATCTTTCTGCCGCTCGAAACGGTGTAATCCGCCGAGTGCTGCATGACCAGCAGCATTGCGCGGTTGAGGTTTTCGTATGCGACCCTTCGCACGTCGTCCAGCCCTTCGTAATGCCTTGATGGCTCTATCTTGTCGGCAACGTAAATGATCTTGTCCATAAGGCTCATGCCCACGCGCCCCAGGGTGTGATGCCTTATCGCCTGCAGTATCTCCTCATCGTCAACCCCGTATTCCTCTTGAGCGAGCCTTGCTCCCAGGCGGGAATGGATCAGATAGGGATTCTCGCGCTCATAATCGGATATCTCGTAGCCGTTCGCGTCGCAGAACTCCACAAGCTCCTTGTTGGGAAGCTTCACGCAGTCGTGCAGTATCGCCGCAAGGCGGGCCTTTTTTGTGTCCGCGCCGTAGCGGTGCGCCAGCTTTACGGCCTCGAGCGCGGTGAGCATCGTGTGCGAAAGGCGCTTCCTTTTGATGCGCTCGGAAAGCACGGCCCTTATATCCTGCAGCTCGCGCGGCATATACAGCGCGTTCTCATACATATACAGCTCGGTGTGGCGGGCGACCAGCTCCGTGACCGGTATCGCCTCCTCCATGCGCCTTCTGACCTCGGTTGAAGAGATGAGCGGCCCGGTGAACTCGGATAGGAGCACCGTCCCGTGAAGGTTCGCTTCGATATCGCTGGCCAGGGCGCGCATGTCGCGCTGCTCGTCGGGGCGGGTCACTGCAACGAGCTTTGCCATGGAAAGTATCTTTTCCGGCTCGCGCCAGGTGGGAAAGTTTTCGAGCATGTCGCCGCCCACCACAAGGAAGAGCTCGGCGCCCCTGTACTGTCTTGAGAAGAATTCAACGGTATCGACGGTGTAGCTTTTTCCCTCGCGCTTCAGTTCAACGTCCGACGGGAATATGCCTTCGTCGTTTTTCAGAGCGCCGTCAAGCATGCGGTACCTTATGCTCCCCGGCAGGCGGCCCGAGGCCTCCTTATGGGGCGGTATCGCAGCCGCGACCATGAAGAGCTTGTCAAGCCCAAGCTCCTCATAGACCGAACGCGCCGTCAATATGTGACCCAGATGCACCGGATCATAGCTTCCGCCGAATATACCTATCTTCATAAATTTATTATACAACATTTCGGCGCGCTTGTGAATAGCAATCCCGAAATTTGGAAATAAAAAAGATATGGAAACCGGATCGGGAACGAAATGCGATAAAAAGGCCTTTGAAAAGGTGGTCAGGATAACCTTTCACGGCGGCAGGCGGCGCGTGGCAGTGCTGTTCGACACGCTCGCCCTGAGCGGGCTGCTCCTTTTGGCGCTGTATCTTTTAGCGCTTTCGGAGCTTAAAAACGGCGCACGGGCTTTTGCATGCGCCTCGCTTGCGTTTACGGGCATTGCCGCGGTGCTGAGGCTCATAATGCGCGGGCGCTTTGCCGTGCACAGGCAAAAGCTCCTGCGGGAGGCGCGGCGCAATGCGCGCAGGCTTCGCGTGATGCTGGAGCCCGAAAAGCTTTTTGACAGGATCATGCCCCGTGAAGGTGAATTCATACACCGACGCACCGACAGCCTGACTTCGGACGATATCGCCGAGGCGGTGAAGCAGGCCGGCCTGCCCGTGACGATAGTAACGCTTGCCGAACCGACGAACGCCGCTTCGGAGCTGATAAAGCTTTCATGCGGGCAGATCGAAACCGTTTCGGCGCAGGAGCGCGCCGGGGCGCAGCTTTGCTCCCTTTTCCCCGTCTCCGAAGAGGAGGCGAAAAAAACGGCAGTCGCCATGAACGGCGGCTGTCTTAAAAGGTTTTCATTGAAGAAAAGCGTGTTCGCGCTGACAAGGGAGCGCGCGCTGAAATACGCCGCGGTGGGCGCGGGGCTTTACGCGTGCTCGTTTTTTGTGAAGTACGCGCTGTATTACCGGATCGCCGCAAGCCTGGCGCTGTGCATAGGCGCGGGCGTGTTCGCGTTTGAAGGCTTGAAAAAGCGCGGATAGGCTCACTCCACGAAATCGAATTCCCATTCGCCCAGGCGTATGGTCGCGCCTTCCTCGGCTCCCGCCTTTCTAAGCGCGTCGACTATGCCCTCCTTAACCAAAAGCTGCTGGAAGCGGCGCATCGACACCTCGTCCTCGGAATCGGTCGTGTCGAGTATGTAATCGACTGTGCCGCCGGTGACGGTATAGACGCCGTCCTCGAACGTCACCTCAAAGCCCTTCTCATACTCGGGCTCCTGTAAAAGCTCCTCCTCCTCGAATTCCCTCGTCTTGGGAAGCGTGCGAAGCTTTTCCATGAGCGCGTCAAGCAGGGGCTCCAAGCCCTGCTGCCCCGCCGCGGAGATCGGGAATATGGGGATATCCTCGTCGGCAAGCTCCTCGCGCAGCCTTGCAAGGTTCTCCTCCGCGCCGGGAATATCCATCTTGTTGGCCGCAACGATCTGCGGAAGCGAATGAAGCGCGGGGCTGTAATCGTAAAGCTCGGAGCGGATCGTGTAATAATCCTCGATGGGATCGCGGTCCTCCGAACCCGAGATATCTAAGACGTGCACAAGCATCCTCGTGCGCTCGATATGGCGAAGGAAGCTGCGCCCAAGGCCCGCGCCCTCCGCCGCGCCCTCGATCAGGCCGGGGATATCCGCAAGCACGAAGCTTTCGTCATAGCGCTTCACAACGCCCAGATTGGGCGTGAGAGTGGTGAAATGATAGTTGGCTATCTTGGGCCTTGCGCCGGTCACGACCGAGAGCAGAGTGGATTTGCCCACGTTGGGAAGGCCCACAAGGCCCACGTCCGCAACGGTCAGCAACTCCAGTTCGACCTCGTATTCCCTAAGCTTCTGCCCGGGAGAGGCGTATTTGGGAGCCTGCTTGGTGGGAGTGGCAAAGCGCGCGTTGCCCTTGCCTCCCCTGCCGCCCCTGAGCACGCATTTTTCATAGCCCGAGGCGTTGACGTCCGCGATTATCTTGCCGGATTCCACGTCGCGCACCCTTGTGCCCACGGGCACGCCGATGCGCACGTCCTTACCGTTTCGGCCCGTCTGGAGCTTCGCTCTGCCGTTCTCGCCGCGCTCGGCTCTGAAATGCTTGGAGAAGCGGAATTCAAGCAGATTGCTCACGTTGTCGTCGGCATAAAACCACACGCTGCCGCCCATGCCGCCGTCGCCCCCGTCGGGACCGCCGCGGTTGACGTATTTTTCGCGGTGGAAGCTCGAACAGCCGTCGCCTCCGTCGCCCGCCTTTATGAATATGTGTATTTTATCGACGAAATTCATTTTTCCACCTCGTTTTTGCGATATTCGCACAGTTCTTTTATCATGCAGTTCCCGCAGTCGGGCCTCTGCGCCCTGCACACGCGCCTGCCGTGGAATATGAGCCAGTGGTGCGCGATAGACCAGTTCTCCTCCGGGATATTCTTCATAAGCTGGCGCTCGGTATCCTCCACGTTTTTCGCGTGTGCAAGGCCGATTCGGTTGGATACGCGGAAAACGTGCGTGTCCACGGCGATGGCGGGCACGCCGAAGGCATTCGAAAGCACCACGCTGGCGGTCTTGCGGCCGACTCCCGCAAGGGATTCAAGGTCCTCGCGGACGCTCGGCACCCGGCCGCCGAATTTTTCATCGATATCGCGGCAGCAAAGCACTATGTTCCTTGCCTTAGTATGATAGAACCCGCAGGAACGTATGTAGGGCTCGATCTGATCGGGCTGCGCCTTTGCCATGGACGCGGGATCGGGATAAGCCGAAAAGAGCGCGGGCGTGACCTTGTTGACCTGCTTGTCGGTGCACTGCGCGGAGAGTATGGTCGCGATAAGGAGCTGGTAAGGATTCGTGAAATCGAGCTCCGGCTTTGCATCGGGATGCTGTGCCGCAAGGCCCGAAAGCACGGCGTTCAGCCATTTTTCATCGGGTTTGTTCGTAATATTCGTTTTCATACCGTTAATTTAACATATTTCGGCTCTTTTGTCCACAATAAAATGGTCGTTTTCATTGGCCGCCCCAAAGCCGGCTAAGCAGCGCGGCCGGATCGCCCCCGCCGCGCATGGCGTTCGATAAGCGCATGACCTCGCCTATAAGCTTCACGGGGTCGTTCCCCTGCCGCCGCGTGGTGCGCCCTGGCCGTTCCTCCTCCCTTTTGGGGAGCGAATCGTAATCTATGCCGAAGTCCTCCGCAAGCCGCTTAAGCTCGTTCGGCGCGGCAAAGGGGCGCATTGCGGCGATGAATTCCTTAAGCCTTCCCGCGCCCTGCTCCTCGCGAATGTGCCGCGCAAGCATCAAAAGCGGCGGCGTGTCCCCGTTATTCTGCGAAGGCCTTTGCGGAAGGCTCCTTGTGGGATAGCGCTGCATGGACTCACCTCCGCTTAAATCATATTCTCAGCGCGCACTTTTCGTGAATGCGCGGCATAGATTATAGAAAAAACGGGAGGCAGCCATGAAACGAAGCTTTAAGGAGACCGTGTCGGCCGGTGAGGGCAGGCAGGCTTACAGCGGCAAAGCGCCGAGCACGGACGAGCTGATCGCAAAATATTCCGGCATGAGCGAGGACGAGCTGATGCGCGAGCTGAAAAGCGCCGCAGGCAGGCAGAAGGCGGAAGGGCGATTCGACGAAAACGCGCTGAAAAAAGGCATGGACGCTATAATGCCCATGCTGGATGACGCTCAAAAGCGCAAGCTGCGCGAGATAGTCGGCATGCTTTGATCGCTGCCGATAAAGCCCTCCTCGGCGAAATATCGGTACAGCGTGCACACCATGCCGCCGTTGGAAAGCTTTCGGCGGCGGTCGGCCTTTTTGCCGTAGATGCGCTCGAAATCCCTGTGCGAGGTGATTATGTTCTTATCCCAGTGCGGGAGCGAATCGAACACGCCGCGCATGACTTTATAGAGCTTTTCGGCATCGCGCTTTTCCATAAGGCGCTCGCCGTAGGGGGGATTGCATACGATTATGCCTCCCTCGGCAGGCGGGGTGAGATCGGCGACTGAGCGCACCGCCCAGCGGATATTCACTCCCGCTTTTTTGGCGTGCTTTTTGCAGACGTCTATCGCGTGCGGATCGATATCCGAGCCCCATATATCCGGATCGCCGGGCAATACGGAATCCCTTGCCCGCTCCCTCTCGGCGCCGAAGGGATCTCCGGTGAGGAAGCCCCATTTTTCGGCAGCGAAGCTGCGCCCCATGCCGGGAGCGATATTCTTGGCTATCATAGCAGCCTCGATGGGCATCGTGCCCGAGCCGCACATGGGATCGCACAGGGCAACGCCGCCCTTGTACCTTGCAAGCTGCACTATCGCCGCGCCAAGCGTTTCGGCAATGGGAGCCGCCACGTTCCAGGTCCTGTAGCCGCGCCTTGAAAGCCCCGCGCCGCAGCAGTCGAGCGCCAGCGTGACCTCGTCGCGAAGCAGGCCGACTTCGATTATTATCTCGTCGCCGTTCTCGGGCAGGGTCTTGACGCGATATGCCGAAAAGAGCTTGTCCACAATGGCTTTTTTGGTGATGCTCTGGCAGTCTGAAACGGCAAAGAGCTTGCTTTTTGCGGATTTTCCGTTGACGTGGATAAAGTCGTTCCTGCCGATGTGATCCTGCCAGCTTATGCTTTTCACGCCCTCGTAAAGCTCCTCGAAGGTCTCGGCGTGAAACTCGCCGACTATCATCAGTACGCGCTCGGCGCTGCGCAGCCAAAGGCAGGCGCGCGCCATTTCCTCAAAGCCGCCCCTGAAAATTATCCTCGCGTCCTGAACGGACTCTATCTCGATCGAAAGCGCGCGCAGCTCGTCCGCCGCTACCGATTCGAGCCCCAGCTTGCAGGTTGCGATAAATCTCATTTCCTTACTCATCAGTGCCGTCCTCCGTGTCATTCGGCTTCTTATCGAAAGCGGCGACTATCCTTTCGACCGCGTTTTTCAGGCGTCTCTCGGTAACGCCGTAGCGCTCCAGCAGATCGTCGCGCGGGGCGACTCCGCAGCGCTCACACGAAAGCAGCTCCACGGCCGCCGAAAGCGCCTCGGACTGCGCGCGGGTTATGGGCTTAAGCTCGTCCTTGACGCACATTATAAAGCGCTCCGATATCCCGCAGGCAACGCTGAGCAGCTCGGAATCGAGCACCTCGCGCGAATTTTCCTGTATCCGCGGGAATATTTCGCGGTAGCCCTTGGGAATGCGCTCGTCCGAAAGGTCTATCACGGTGACGCGCCCCTCGAGCAGGCGCCCGTTGGATACGGCAAAGTAGGGTTCGGCGGCGCCCAGGGATTTAAGCGCGCCCAAGGCTTCGTTTATGACCGAATCGCGCACCTCGATATCCGCTATGACCTCTCTTAAAATGGTCTCCGCCCGCTCGTCGTTCAAAAGGCGCAGTATCGTGAGCATGGCGTGGGTGATATTGAATTCCCGCAGGGTGAACGACCACCGCACGAGATCCCTGAAATCGGCGTCGGTGCGCCATTTTTCCCGCAGCTGCTCCAGATCGAGCCGGTCGTTGCCCGAAAGGAGCTTCTTTACCTCCTCCATCATGTCGGCAAAGGGGAGCTGATAATGAATCATGATGGGCAGCTTCAAAAACTCGCTGTCGGGTTTTTCGTCGGCCTCGGCGCAGGCCGTGCGGTAATACCTTGCGATGCGGTCGCCCCGGTCGAGCTTTACGAGCTTGTCATAGACGTCCGCCGCCCGCTTAAACTGCCCCAGCTTTATAAGCCCAACGCCCATGCGGTGATTCGCCAGCGTGTCATAAGGCATAAGCTGCAGCGCGCGGGAAGCGACCTTGACCGAGGCCTCGTAAGCGCCGGCCTCGAGCAGCGCGCCGTTGACCTTTAAAAGCTCCTCGGGCGAATCGGAATCGCATTTTTCAAGCTTCTTTATAAGCATCGAGGCCTCTATCTCGTTGCCGAGCGAGCGCGCGCACATGAGCTTCATGCTCAAAGCGCCAAGGTTATCGGGTGACTTTTTAAGCAGGCGTTCCAGGTATTCGTTCGCCTCGCGGTATCTGTATTGGCATATGCACGAAAGCGCCAGGCGATAGATCACGCCCGTATCGTCGGGAAAAGCGGGCTCGAGCTTGCGAAGCTCCTTCTCCGCGCGCTCGAAATCGCCGTTCTCGAAGGCCGTGAAGGCGTTGTTGGTCTTTTCGGCGTAGTCGGCCTCAAGCGCGTCGGCAAGGGCGGGCTCCGTTTCGAATGAATTGATGTAATCCAGCGCGTCGAGGATCGCGTCGGTCCTGTCCGACGCCTCGTTCGAGAGCTCGAAAAAGCGTTCGAAGCAGAGCTTTGCGCCCTCGTTCTCGCCCATACCGAGCAGATTGAAGCCCGCAATGCAATAGGCCTCGGTGCAGAAATCCGCGTCCAGGTGCATAAAGGGTATTATGAGCTTGTTCGAATCGTTGAAGCGCGATATGTCGGTCAGTATCTCGGCGGCCGAAAGGCGCACGGCAAAATCGCGGGGGTCCCTCTCAAGAGCCTCCGTATACATCGCAAGCGCGTTCACGGGATCGTTCTGCGAGCGTTTTTTATCACCCCTCTTGACGAAAAACGAAGTGTCGCGCTCGAACGAAAGCACCCTGCCGTTATTCTCTTTATCGCCCCTGTGCTTATCGGTCATCCATGCCCTCTTTTTTGCACGCTTCCTTCAAAAGCGCTGTCAGCTCATCCTTGCTGAACCGGTATTTTTTGTCGCAGAAGCGGCAGGTAAGCTCCGCCTGCCCGTCCTTTTCGATAATGTCCGAAAGCTCCTCGTGTCCCATCGAAATCAGCGCGGCCTCTATCTTTTCGCGCGAGCAGTCGCAGGCGAACTCGGGGTGAAGCTTTTCGGTAAACTCGGGGTGAAGCTCGCCTATCAGCTCGATCACGGCGTCCTCAAGCTCCATACCGTCCTCAATTGTCTTGGTAAGCCGGGTTATATCCTGCGCCTTGCTTTCAAGCGCGTAAATGTCGCGCTCCGGGCAGAAGGGCAGCGGCTGAAGCATCAGCCCCGACGCCGCGCGCACCTCGCCCGTTTGGGGATCCACCCTGACGCCCAGGTAAACGAGCGAGGGCTGCTGTTCGCTTATCACGAAATAGTTGGCAAAATCGTTGGCGATCTCGCCGTCGGTGATGGCGCATCTGCCCACGTAGGGCTCCTTAAGCGAAAGGTCGCGTATCACGCGCAGCTCGCCGCTGCTCCCCACGACGCCCGATACGTCGAGCTTGCCGTTGGGCTTTAAAGGAAGCTCGATCGAGGGCTCGTCGCAGTAGCCCTTGACCCTGCCGCCCTCGTGACCCACCGCCACGAACCTGCCGCCCGCGCCGTCGCCGTCGAATATGACGGTGAGATTATCCGAGGCGTTCTTCAGCTGCACGCTCATCATGGCGGTCTGCATAAGAAGGCGCCCCAGCGCGGCGGTGCAGACGTGTGAAAGCCCGTGCGCCTGCCTTGCGGCCTCGACGAGCTCACGCCCCGATATGGCGGTCATATTGACCGCGCCTTCCATCAATAATCCTCGTATTACTTTATCCTTTTCCACGGTATCCACCTCATTCCTTTTTGATCGCGGCAAACTGGATCCGCTCGCTTTCGGGCTTGACGGGCTCCCTTGTGAAGCAATCGTAAGCCTTATATTCAAAGCCCGTTTCATTGAGCCACGAGCCCAGCTCGCGCAAAGAATGGGCCCTTTGTATATGCGTCTCGTCGAAGCGCTCGTACAGCCCGTCCCGTTTTTTGAAGAACGAAAGCTCCATGCGTATGAGCTTTGTTTGGGGATCGTACTCGTTCGTCCAGATGAACGGCGCTTCCTCGCCATTATCCGAAAAATTGCCGTTGCCAAGCACTTTTTCAAGCTTATACCTGCTTGAAACGTCAAACAGCAGCAGCCCTGCGGGCTTAAGGTTCGCGTGTGCCGCGGCGAAGAATTTCTTCACGTCCTCGCGGCTTAACAGATAATTCACCCCATCACAGCAGGATATCACGCAATCGGCCTTTTTATGCAGCGAAAGGCTTCGCATATCCATGCGGACGAAGCGCAGGCGCTGCGGCGCAACGCCCATGCCGCGCTGTTTTTCCGAAGCGCGCATCAGCATATCCTCGGAGATATCCGAAGCGGTCACGGTGAAGCCCTTTTTTGCAAGGCGCAGGCTTATCTCGCCCGTGCCGCAGGCGCACTCCGCCGCAAAAGCGCCGGGAGGCATGAAGCCCGAAACGTAATCCGCCCACGCGCCGTAATCCACGCCGCGCATGAGCAGGTCGTATAAGGATGCGAATTTTCCGTACTGCATACTGTAAGCTCCGAACGGGTATTGACCGAAAGGGGACTTTTCCCCGCCGGCCGGTATTTTTCGGGTCATTGCAAAAGTGCTGAGACCGCTAACCGCTCTCAGCACTTTGATCCTTTACATGCGGTAGATCTTATACTTGCCGCGCCTTTTGGGATTGCGCCTTCTGCGCTTGCCGGTGACGAGCAGGTGTATGACTATCGCGAGCGAGATCACGAGCACCGCGATCAGTATCCAGAAAAGCAGGCCGTCGCCGCCGCTGCGGTGCAGATAGAGCCCGCCCGAAGTCAGCTGCCAGCCGGTGCCGTTTTGATTGAAGGTCCACACCGCGTCCTCGGGCACCTCGCCGGTTATGTTGCCGGCGGAGTCGGTCTCAAGCGGATATGCCTTTAAGCTCCTGCCTTTTTTGACGGCCTCGAGCGCCATCCCGCGGGATACGACCACGTAGCTTGCGCCGTTTTCGATCTGATCGGTGCCGAAGTAGGAATGAGTTCCGTCGCCGTTGTCGGTTACCTTATAAAGCATTACGGTGCTGTCGGCCGCGGGCACGCGCGCGGAGCGGAATACCTCTCCGTCATAGAACAAATAGTGCGAAGTCAGCCCGTCCTGCATGGTGTAAAGGGCGTTCTGATAATAGATCCACACGGTGTATTCGGGATTGCCGCCGTTCTTGCTGACGGTAAGGTTGCACACGTCCCTTCTGCCCGTGCTGCTGTCGTCGACTATGTTCGAGGGATTCTGCGAAACGACGGCGAACGTCTCGGGCCTCATGCCCGAAACCGCCATGAGCTCGCCCTCGCAAAGGAGCTGCTCTTCGCCGCCGTCGGGCTTGTAATACAGCGCGGCCTTTCCAAGGATATCGCCCACCTCAACGGGCGTCCTGACGGCCTCTTCGTCAATCTCGGGCTCGTGCCAGTAGAAGTTCTGCGCAGTGAGCTTGTCAAGCTCCTCCTTCAGCCCCCGAAGCTCGGCGGACGAGATATCGACCTCCGCCGTGACCTTGCCGCCGTTGGGATCGTCCTTGGGATAGCCCGTGGTCTGTATGTTGAAGGCGTTGGTAACGCCGAAATCACGCTTTAATTCCTCGCTGTCGTACCTGACGTAATGCTCGAAGCCGTATTCGAAAAGCTTCCTGGCATTGTGGAACCTGTTATAGGGGCTTGTGGCATAGTTGTTGGGATCGCCCATCGAAACGGCGATCAGGGTCACGCCGTCCTTCTCGGCGGCCTCGACCACGCAATAACCGGCAACGTTCGTTTCGCCCGTTTTGCCGCCCAGCGCGTATTGATAGATATTGTCCTCGGTATCCACGTCGGGCTTGGTGTAGATCATCTTGTTAGAGGACTGGATGGTCTTGGTCATCTTGCCCTTGGCTTCCACAACGGTGTATTCCTTGGCCTTGATTATCTCAAGGAAGGTCTGGTTTTTGAGCGCGTGCTTCATAAGAAGCGCCATGTCGTAAGCGGTGGTGTAATGCTCCTCGTCGTGCAGGCCGTGCGGGTTGGTGAAATGCGTGCCCGTCATGCCGATCTCCTGCGCCTTTTGATTCATCATGCCCACAAAGTTTTCGATCGAGCCCGCCGTGGCGACCGCAAGGCACGCGCCGCAGTCATTGCCCGAGCAGAGCATGAGCCCATAGAGCATATCCTCGATGGTGACGGTGTAGCCGTACTTGAGCCCCAGAAGGCTCGACTGCCTGCCGAAGCCGTTCTGCGATTCCCACCCGCAGGTGTATTGATTCTTCACGTCCACGCCCGTGTCCAGCGCAACGATGCAGGTCATTATCTTGGTCGTGCTCGCGGGATAGACCCTGTCATAGCCGTTTTTCTCATAAAGAACGGCGCCCGTGTCGGCTTCCATCAGAAGAAGCTCCGGGGTTTTGATCGAGTCCAGCTCCTCCTTCGACGGAGCCGCCAGCGCGCCCGAGGGCGAAAGCAGGGCGCAAAGCATGACCGCACAAAGCATTATATAGATAAATCTTCTCACAAAAAGACCCCCATAGTACGCATAATATGCCACAGTAACAATAGGCTTTGACTATTTTACCACATTTTTCGTCCCTTGTACAGCCCAAATTTCGACATTGGGGATTATTGGCGTTTATCCCGGTGATACACGGAACTTATCCGTCTGCAACTTGCTATTCCATTTCAGCCGTTTATCTGTTATAATATGAGTAACAATCCAAAAGGAGACCACACTTATGAAATACAGCGTCAAGACCGAGGGCATGGGCTGCCCTCACTGCATCAAAAAGGTGACCAAGGCCATGGAGGAGCTGGGAGCGGCCGTAGTGCGCATGGAGCTCAACGATTTCACGGTCGAATACTCCGGCGATCCCGCCGATATCAAGAACGCGGTTGAGGCCAAGGGCTTCCGCTTCGTGTCCGCCGAGGAGGAATAATGTCACAGCGGGTCATCGTCGGGCTTTCCGGCGGCGTGGATTCGTCCGTCGCGGCTCTGCTTTTGAAGGAGCAGGGCTTTGATGTCGTGGGCGTTTTCATGAAGAACTGGGAGGAAAAGGACCCAAACGGAGTGTGCACCGCCACGGCTGACAGGGAGGACGCGCTTCGCGTGGCGGACGCGATAGGCATACCCTGCTACACCGTGAATTTTACCGGGGAATACATGGATCGGGTATTCTCGTATTTCCTTGACGAATACAAAAAGCTGCGCACCCCCAATCCCGACATACTCTGCAATACCGAGATCAAGTTCAAGGCGTTCCTCGAATTCGCCCTCGGCATGGAGGCCGACCGCCTTGCGACCGGGCATTACGCACAGCTAGGCACGGATGGGCGGCTCAAACTGCTGCGCGCGAAGGATCTGAACAAGGATCAGACCTATTTCCTTGCGGGGCTGCGCGCCGATCAGCTTGAAAGGGTGCTCTTTCCCATTGGTCATCTCGATAAATCCGAGGTGCGCGATATCGCAGGGAAAGCCGGCCTTGCCACCGCAATGAAAAAGGATTCCACCGGCGTGTGCTTCATCGGCGAACGGAATTTCAAGCAGTTCCTTATGAATTTTCTGCCCGCTCAGCCGGGCGATATCGTCGATCTGACCGGGCGCGTGCTGGGCAGGCACGACGGGCTGATGTATTACACTTTGGGTCAGCGACGCGGCCTGGGCATTGGCGGCAAGGACTTTGGTTCGGGCGAAAGCTGGTTCGTAGTCGGCAAGGATATGGAGCGCAACCGCCTGATAGTGCAGCAGGGCGAGCACGAGGAGCTTTATTCCACCTCCCTCTCCTGCGAAAGGCTGAGCTTCATAAGCCTTGAAAGGCCGCGCGCGCCGTTCAGGTGCACCGCCAAATTCCGCTACCGTCAGCCCGATCAGGGCGTGACCGTGCACCCCTTGGGCGAGGGCTGCCGCATAGTGTTCGACGAGCCGCAAAGGGCCGTCACCCCCGGCCAGTGGGCCGTGCTTTACGACGGCGAGGAATGCCTTGGCGGAGGCGAGATCGATTCCGTCACGCCGGTCAGGCCCCTGCCGGAGATTCCCTGATCCCGCCGGGAAAGCTCTTGAGGGTATCGCTTCCCCAAGCTTAACAGTTAAAAAACAACATATTTACATACAGGAGGCAATTATGAACATCGAAAAATACATCGACCACACCTTATTGAAGCCCGAAGCCAAGCTTTGCGACATCAAGCGTATCTGCGACGAGGCCAAGGCGCACGGCTTCATGAGCGTATGCGTCAATTCCTGCCACTGCGCGTTCGTCGCCAAGGAGCTTGAGGGCTCCGGAGTCAGGACCTGCTGCGTGGTGGGCTTCCCTCTGGGCGCAATGGCTACCGAGGCAAAGGCCTTTGAGGCGCTCGTCTGCGTTGGCAAGGGCGCCGACGAGGTGGATATGGTGATCAATATCGGCGCCGCCAAGGACGGCAACTGGGAGCTTGTAGAGGCGGATATCCGCGCGGTCGTGAACGCGGCGCACGAGGGGCATCCCGGCAAGAGGGCGCTGGTAAAGGTCATAATCGAGACCTGCCTGCTCACCGATGATGAAAAGGTGAAGGCCTGCGAGGCCTCCATGCGCGCGGGCGCCGATTACGTCAAGACCTCCACCGGCTTCTCCACCGGCGGCGCTACCCCCGAGGACGTTGCGCTGATGCGCCGCGTCGTGGGCGACAAGCTGGGCGTCAAGGCGTCCGGCGGCGTGCGCACCCCCGAGGACGCGGACAGGATGATCGCCGCGGGCGCATCCCGTCTGGGCACCTCCAACGGCGTGAAGCTGCTCGGCTGATAAAAGGAGGAAACCGAATATGAAGCGTATTTATGCTTTGTTTATTGCCGTTTGCCTTGTTTTGGCTCTGACGGCCTGTACGGCTGCGCCCGGTTCCTTCCCCTGGGGGCTTTATACCGAAGCTCCCGCTGCGACCGAAGCAGGCGAAGCGCCCGAAGCCACCTCCGCGCCCGAGCTCACCGACGAGCCCGCGGGATACGTGGGGAACCGGGATTTCTGCATGGAGATAGCGAATAACTCCTCCATGCCCCTTGATATCGATTTCGACAGCCTTGCCGACACGATCGCGGTCAAGGCCGATACCGAAGCCTCCGGCGATATCGCGCTAAAGGTCAGCATCACGCGGGGCGCTGATCCCGAAAAGCCCTGCGAGTACGAGGTCTCTTACTGCTATGACTGGCAGGTGTTCGTGTGCGACTGCGATCCGACCGATTCCCGCATGGAGGTGATCGTATGCTTCGTTCAGGACAGCGAGGATTACACCTCCGCCGCGCTCAGGGTGAACGCCGAAGGCTCGGGCTTTGACCTGTTTGAGGACGGCTATGCCGTCATGATAAACGAGGAGCATCCCTTCACCTCGGAAAAGGGCTTCTATGCGGAGTGTGAATGCGACGTGCTCGGCACGCGCTTCCTCGGCGCTCAGGTCACTGTGGACGGCAGCGGCTTTACTCCCGAGACCGAATTCGACTTTGCGCCATCGAACGAATGGTATGGCGATATGACGCTTATTGCCGACCTGCCCGTGCGCTCCTGCGATGAGAACGGCACTCCCGGCGATGCCGTCACCGTGCCCGCGGGCGAAACGATAATCCCCCGCACCACCGACTGCGAGACCTACGTCATCATGGAGCTTGCCGACGGCAGCCTTGTGAGGGCCGATATCGAGGTCCGCACGGGCGAGGATGCCTGGGGCGTGTTCATCGGCGGCGTAAAACAGGACGAATACTTCGATATCAAATACGCCGACTGACAGAAAAGTTAATGAACACGGTCGGGAAACTCTCCCGGCCGTTTTTTGTGCCCGGAAATATATTTCATAAATTTGCCACATTTTACGCATTTTGGGGGAACCATTTCTCTCCAAATGCGTTATAATACATGACTGCGGCCGACAAGAATAATTTTGGCCGGGAAAGGACGCCCTTATAAGGGCTGTAAAATCATTTATGAAACGAATCATTACCATCATCTGCGCGATCGCGCTCATCTCCTGCTTCTGTGCCTGCACCGAAAGCACGGGGCCCTCTTCCAAGCCCGGCGATGCTCCCGTGAACACCGACGGGGCCGAGATCACCGAAGCTCCCGCCGTTACCGACGAGCCCGAGGTCACCGAGGCTCCCGTAGTTACCGACGAGCCGGTCGTTACTTCAGAACCCTCCGTCCGCGTAAAGCTCACGCATAACGAGCCCTACACCTGCGATATCGACTTCGACGGCATCGAAGACACCTTGCTTCTCGAACTGGAGGAGGGCGAGTGGGATTACACCGGCAAGTTCACCGTAACATTGGGCGCCGAAGGCTCCGCTCCCTTTGAATGCAAGATCGATTACTGCATCGACTCCGAGGCATACATAATCGACAGCGATCCCTCCGACAACCGCCTTGACATACTGTTCTGGTACGTTCAGGAGAGCGAGTCCTATACCTCCTACGTCTGCCGTGTGAACAAGGACGGCTCCGGAATAGCCTCCGAGGAGGGTTCCTTCCGCTTTGACATCTCCGATCCTCTTACCTTGCCCAACGCCTTCACCGTCTTCTGCGAGAGCGATATCCTCGGCACAAGGTCCCTCAAAGCAAACGCGGTTGCGGGCGAGAACGGCATGGAGCTGATCACCCCCTATTCCTACAGCGAATCCAACGAATGGTACGGCAAAATGACCCTCAAGAAGGATCTGACCGTGACCATAGTCAATTCCGACGGCACACTCGGCGAGGAAGTGACCGTGCCCGTGGGGACCGAGCTCATGCCCCTTTACACCGATATGAGCACCTATGCCGATCTCAGCCTGCCCGACGGCAGGACCGGCCGCGTCAGCGTCACGATAACCACCGGCGATGACTGGGGCATCTGTCTCAACGGCGAGAATCAGGACGAGTTCTTCGATATAATGTACGCCGGCTGATAGATCTGCCTGCAAAGAGCGTTCCGATGACGCTCTTTTTTTGTACAAATATATGTTGCATTTGCCTTGCCGGGCTATTGAATTGCCGCGCAGAAATGGTAGAATGGAAACAAAAAACAGGGATGGATATCGACTTTGGAATCGGGATTTGTCAAGAGAGTGACTTCGCTGCTGTCAAAGAAGGACGTTGACATGACGGAGGGCCGCATCGCCCCCCTGCTAATAAACTTTGCCGTTCCTCTCCTTTTGGGAAACATACTTCAGCAGCTTTACAACACGGTGGATACGTGGGTCGTGGGCAATTACGTCAGCGATTCCGCCTTTTCCGCGGTTGGGAACGTCGGACCTATAATCAATCTGCTCATCGGCTTCTTCATGGGGCTTTCGACGGGCGCCGGCGTTGTGATCTCGCAGTATTACGGCGCCAAGCAGGAGGATAAGGTGAGCGAAACCGTGCACACCGCCGTTGCGCTGACGCTGATACTCGGGGCGCTCTTTACCGCGATAGGCATAATAATGGTCCCCACCATGCTGGGCTTCATGCGCATGCCCTCCGAGAGCATACACAGCGCCGCATCGCTCTATCTGACCATCTACTTTTCGGGCATGATATCGCTCACCATGTACAACATGGGCTCGGGCATACTCCGCGCCGTGGGCGATTCGCTGCGTCCCTTTTATTTTCTCGCCGTTTCCGCGCTGACCAACACCGCGCTCGACCTGCTCTTCGTGCTCGTATTCAAGATGGGCGTCGAGGGCGTGGCGCTTGCGACGGTGCTTGCGCAGACGCTTTCGGCGGCGCTTATCCTTATCACGCTTGCCCGCATGGACAACTGCTGCAGGCTTAGCTTTAAAAAGCTGAAGATCCATTTCGGCATGCTTGGCAAGATACTGAGGGTGGGCATTCCCGCCGCGCTGCAGATGGCGATAACCTCGTTCTCTAACATATTCGTCCAGCGCTATATCAATTATTTCGGCGACGCTTGCATGGGAGGCTGGACCGCCTATTCCAAGATCGACACTTTCCTGCTTCTGCCCATGCAGTCGATATCCCTCGCCTCCACGACCTTCGTAGGTCAGAACCTGGGCGTGAATCAGGTCGACCGTGCGAAAAAGGGCGTGCGCACGGCAATGCTGCTTTCCATCGGAAGTATGCTTATACTGATGGCGCCCGTGCTGATATTCGCCGAGCCGCTGGTCACCTTCTTCAACGACAATCCCGATATAGTCACCAACGGCGCTCTGTTCCTGCGCCTGATGTCGCCCTTCTACGTGTTCTGCTGCGTGAATCAGATATACGCGGGCGCGCTGCGCGGCGCGGGCGATTCAAAGGCGCCCATGTTCATAATGGTGGGCTGCTTCGTCGTGTTCCGCCAGATCTATCTTTATATCGTGGCCAATTACCTGGGCAATTCGATGCTTGCGATAGTTTTCGGCTATCCCGCGGGATGGCTGCTTTGCAGCCTTATAACGTTCCTCTATTTCAGGTTCTCGCATTGGGAAAAGCACAGGATAGTCAAGGCATAAACAATAAGCCCTGTCGGCCGCTTTTGCCGAAGCATAAAGATCCCCCTGCCGGGGCGCCCGGCCGGGGGATCCGTTTTTTGGGGAAGCGTTATTCGGCGCTTCTGCCGCAGCACTTCTTGTACTTCTTGCCGCTGCCGCAGGGGCAGGGATCGTTGGGGCCGACCTTCTTGTCGGCAACGAATATCTTGGAGGCCTTCCATTCCTTGAATATCTCATGGCGGCGCTCCTCGGGAAGCACCTCTTCCCACTCGGGGAGCTCATAGAGCCAGGGGGCCTTGGCGTCATACATGTTGAAGAGGAGCTTTTCGAAGTCGATATCAAGGGTGATCTCGGTATCGTGATCGACGTCCTCAAGCACGATCGGGGTCTTGAGGCTGCTGTTTATTCCGTCGAGGAAGCCTATGAAATACCTGTGATCCCACTCAAAGCCGTCGGCAAGCGTATCGAAGGCGCCGAAATAGGTGGTGTCGTGATCCCTCAAAAGGACCTTATAAAGCTCCTTCTCGTCGTCGAAATACTGCTGCCAGAAGAGATTGTTATCCTTCTGCGAGCGGGCCTGATCCTGTGCAAGCTCCATCCATTCCTGATAAATGCTCATAGTTTTAATCCCTTTCAAAAGATTTGCCCCACATTCCTGCGGGGCAAACCACATTCTTTAAATCATTCTACCATTTACGCAAGCAGCTTGTCAAGGTTTTCCTTAATCTTTAAGATGAAGCCCTCGGTGGTCTCGATATGCTTATCCTCCATATCGGCAAGGAGCGCCAGATCCTTCGTCATATAGCCGGAGGCGATGGTATCGAGGGAGGCCTTCTCGAGCATGTCGGCAAAGTGCATGAGCTCGGGCAGATCGTCCAGCTCGCCGCGCTTGCGAAGCGCGCCGCTCCACGCGAATATGGTCGCCATGGAGTTGGTCGAGGTGGTCTCGCCCGCCATGTGCTTATAATAATGCTTGGTGACGGTGCCGTGCGCGGCCTCGTATTCATAATTGCCGTCGGGCGATACGAGCACGCTCGTCATCATGGCAAGGGAGCCGAACGCGGTGGCTACCATATCGCTCATAACGTCGCCGTCGTAATTCTTGAGCGCCCATATGAAGCCGCCGTTGGAGCGGATGACGCGGGCCACGGCGTCGTCGATGAGGGTGTAGAAGTAGGTGATGCCGAGCTTCTCGAAGCGGGGCTTGTACTCCTCGTCGTAGATCCTCTGGAAGATATCCTTGAAGGTGTGGTCGTATTTCTTGGAGATGGTATCCTTGGTGGAGAACCAAAGATCCTGCTTTGTGGCAATCGCGTAATTGAAGCAAGCGCGGGCAAAGCTCTCGATGGAGTCGTCCTTATTGTACATGCCCATGAACACGCCGGGGCACTTGAAATCGAAGACGGTCTCGTCGCAAAGGACGTTCCCCTCGGGATCGGTGAACTTGATCTCGGCCTTGCCGGGGCCGGGTACGCGGAACTCGGTGTCCTTATAGATATCGCCATAGGCGTGACGGGCGATGGTTATGGGCTTGTTCCAGGAGCGCACGGAGGGCTTGAGGCAATCCATCGTGATGGGAGCGCGGAACACGGTGCCGTCAAGAATGGCCCTGATGGTGCCGTTGGGGGATTTGTACATCCTCTTGAGGTTATACTCGGTCATGCGCTGGGCATTGGGAGTGATCGTGGCGCACTTGACGCCAACGCCGTATTTCTTGCAGGCGTTCGCCGCGTCAACGGTGATCTGGTCGTCGGTCTCGTCCCTCTTGACAAGGCCGAGATCGTAATACTCGGTCTTAAGGTCAACGTAAGGGGTGATCAGGTGCTCCTTGAGCATAGCCCAGATGATGCGGGTCATCTCGTCGCCGTCCATCTCAACGAGGGGGGTCTTCATTTGGATCTTTGCCATGATTGTATCTCCTTTAAAGTAATGAATTCATGCTTTCAGCCGAGGGCTTTTATGCCCTCGGCTGCGGGGAAAAACCGATAATCTTTACTCTTCCTTGGGAAGCTCGCTGGTGCAGTGGGGGCAGCGGGTGGCGTCGTCCGCGATCTCCCGCTTGCAGAAGGGGCACTTGCGGGCGGGCTTGGCTTCCTCTTCCTTCTTGCCCATGTCCTTGAGCTTGTTGATGCCCTTCACAACGAAGAACAGCACGAGGGCGACGAGTATGAAGGTGATGATGAAGCCGATGAATTTGCCGTAGCCCAGTATGCTCGCGCCGGCCTCGGTCGCCTGAGAGGCGGTCATGCCCTCGACGTAAGCGTCGGAGCCCTTGAGGAGAATGTACTTCTCGTTAAGATCGCCGGTGTTGAAGATCAGGCCGAGGAGGGGCATGAAGATATCGTTCACCAGGGACGATACGATCGCGCTGAACGCGCCGCCGATGATGATACCGACTGCCATGTCAACGACATTGCCCTTGAGAGCAAACTTTTTGAACTCTTTGAACATAGAAATACCTCCAAAATTTTGGTTGATAATATTATATACCAAAGACAGAGGCATTTCAATAGCGGAGAAAAATATACATTTATAGCGCATATGGGCGGCGTCTTTATACCCTTTGCGCGGATACGGTAACGCGGCCCTAAGGCGTCACGACGCGCACCTCGAATTCCGCCTCCATGCCGGGGTAACGCCGCTTCCAGTCAAACGCCCTCCATTCTTCATACGACGTGAACAGCCTGACGGCGTCGGTGCCGAAGCGCATCGCGTCGCTGTCCGCTTCGCGGCATTTCAGGAACACCGAATACAGGCTTTCTTCAATGCGCTTTGCCGCTTCGTTTTCGACGAACTCCTCAAGCTCGCCGCCGGTCATACCGGGAGGGTGGGAGAGCACCGCGGCTTCGAGCGTGACGCGCACCCGGGCCTTCACGCCGTTTTCGTCAATGGAGATCTCCCTTTTAAGGCTTCGCTTTTTTAGCATGAGCGCAACGCTTCCGTCCCCCGCCCGGAGCGTTAGCGCGCCGCTTTTCAGCTCGCCGCGGGCGATATTCAGGAAAAGCGTTTCATCCCGTGTGAGCGCGCCCGTCATGCGCCAGCCGGAAAAAAGCGCGGTGCCCGTCATAACGGTCTTTATGCCCCCTATGCGGCTGCCGGGCTTTGCGCTCTCCACGGGGTTTTTGCCTTCGTTCTCGGCCTTCTTCTGTTCGGGATCGGTGACCGTATCCGGTTCGTAAACGCCCAGCGCGGCGGTGTGGTCGAAGAGCCCCGTTTCGGTCGCCTCGAAAAGCCCCGCAACGCTCGTTATGCTTATCATGCCCGTCTTTTCCATATCGAGCATCACCGCCTCGCGCAGCTTGCGGATGTTCGCGTCGTTGCCCGCCGAGAGCCCGCCAAGGAATTCGAGCGCGGCGCCTTCGCTCACCGCGAGCACGGCGGAACGGCGTATCTTCAACCGGTCGAACGAGAGCGAAAGCAGCGTTTCAACCTCCCCCGCCTCCGCAAGCGCGCGGCTGAACACGAACAGATTCGTGCGGCTGAAGCTGAGCGTGAAGGGCAGATTGCCCTCGAGCTTTGTCACCGCCTCTTCAAGCGAATCCCCCTCGATACCCAATATCAGTGCGCCGCCCTCGTGCTCGGAGGACGGCTCCGAAAGCTCCCTCTGAAGCTGAAGCGTGTAATAATAACGCGCGTCCTCGCCCCCGTCGGCGCCTATCGCGATCACGTAGCCATAGGCCTCGGGCGATACCGGCGAAAGGCAGCCGGGAAGGAGCAGCAGCATTGCGGCCATAAGCGGCAAAAGTATTTTTTTCATGCTCTCACCTCACTTTTTTCCGCTTTAAGCAGGCGGGCTCCCAACGCAAGCGCGTGCGCCAAGGCGATCATATCCCCGCCAAGCCACAGCATTATGAACAGCTTGTCGAGCCTGAGTATGAAGCTCTGCCGCGGATCGAGCGCGCCCGCCGCGTAAAGCGGCATCGGCATGTTTTCGAGCATCTGCGCGGGAAAGCAGAGCGCCGAGGCAAAAAGGGCCGCGCCAGTTACGGCGCAGGAGATCAGCGCGGATACGGTCGGCGTGCGCGCTTCGCCCTCCGCAAGCCCCGCGGCAAGCAGCGGCGGCACGAACGCGGGCGTGCAGAGGAGCGTAAGCCCGACAAGATGCGGGATATTGCCCGTGGGAAGCGGATAGAGACGGTAGGTCTGAAAGCCCGATGCGGAGAAGGCGACCGACACGGCAAGCGACAAAACGAGCGCGAGCGCAAAGCAGCGCGAGGTCCACGCGGCTACCTCGTCTCCCCGCAGGGCGATATAAAGCACGGCGGGCAGTATGAACGCGAGCAGGCCGACCGCGCCCGCGTCGTAAACGAGCGTTTGCAGTGCGTGAAGGAACGTGCGCAGCGCAAGCGCCGGGAAGGCGGCAAGCCCCAAACAGAGCAAAACGCGCAGCGCGGCGGGAGGCCGGCGCCTGTCGGGGATGAGCTTCAGAAACGCCCTTGAAATGAACAGCGAGAGCAGTATCGAAAGCGGCACGGCGATATACGCTCCGCCTCCCCCGCCGTATAAAAAGCCCGGATCGAGCGCAAATACGCCGTTTACGCTCAGCGTGAGGGCGGTGACGCTCACGCGCGAGGGGACGATCTCATCCGCCGCGCCCCCTTCCTATCCTGCCGCGAAGTATCAGCGGGCGGCGGGTGCGCCTCTTTGGGGCAAGCGGCGTGAGGAAAGGCCTTGAAAAGCTCTTCGTGCCCGCAAGCGACGCCACCGTCACGAGCGTGACCGCCGTAAGCCCCAGCAGGCCGCCCATCCACGCCGATATCACCGCCGCCATGCGCGCGTAGGAGGCCGAGAGCTGAGTGGAATAATCGGGTATGCAGAAATTGCCCAGGCCCGACGCGGCGACTATTATGAGCACCACGGGGCTTGCCAGATGCGCCGTGACCGCCGCCTGGCCCATTATAAGGCCGCCTATTATGCCTATCGCCTGCCCGACGGGGCCCGGCACTCGCAGGCCCGCCTCGCGTATGAGCTGAAATATCAGCAAAAGGAGCATTATTTCAAGCGCTATCGGCTCGAACACCATCTCGCGCGAGGAAGCGACGGTGCTTAGCACCTCGGTGGTGAGCATGCCCTGATGATAGAGCACCAGCGCGAGGAAGTATCCCGGCATGAATACCGAAACGAACGCGCCCAGATACCTTACCACCCGCACGAGCGTGCCCGGAGCGGGACGCAGATAGACGTCCTCCGGGCTTTCCATCAGGTCGAAGAAGGATATGGGCATGATCAGCGCAAACGGGCTGCCGTCGCAGAGCAGGCAAACGCCGCCCTTCAGCAAATGCCCCGCGGCGCGGTCGGGGCGCTCAGTGGAGAGCACCCGCGGAACGGGCAGCAGCCCGCCGTCCTCTATAAGCTGTTCCATCACGCCGCTTGAAACGAGCGTGTCGGGGGCCAGGCCCTCAAGCCTCTCCCGCGCAAGTGAAACCGTTTGGCCGTCCGCTTTGCCGCTTACGTAAAGCAGCGAGCAGCAAACGCCGTTTTCGCCGCCCGCGACAATGCTTTCGGCGATGAGCGCGGGGGTCTTCACCATGCGGCGGATCAGCGTGATATTCGTGCGCAGGCTTTCGGTGAAGCTCTCCTTGGGGCCAAGCACTATGCTCTCGTTTTCGGGCTTGCTCACGCCGCGCTTCTCGAAGCCCCTCGTTTCAAGCACCAGGCAGGCGCGCTCGCCTTCGAGAAAGAGCGCCGTCATGCCGTCGGTCACGGCCTTCATCGCTTCCGCAAAGCTATACGCCATGCGCGCCTCGGCAGTCTCTATGCAGCGGGCCGAAAGCTCGGCAAGGCCCTTTTCCTTTCGCTCATGCTCCATGAGCGGCTTTAAAATGAATTCGTTTATCACCTTGGAGTCGGCCATGCCGTTCATACAGACCAGCGTGAGGCGCTGATCGGCCGCGGTGAAGAAGGCGCGTATTATTACGTCATTGTTTATATGCGCCGAAAAGAGGCCGCGGACGAGCTTCACAAGCTCCTTCTGCGTCCCCGGTATGCGGTCACAGGCGTTTTTCACGGTATTCTTGCGCACGATATCCCTCCGATATGAGCTAATATGCCCCCTTTTGCTTATTATTTTCACCCGAAAACAAATATATTTGCCGAAGCACTGTATTTACCGCCTTTTTTACATTATAATTAAAGAGACTTCAAAGCGGCGTTATCGCCGCCAACATACACACAGGAGGTAAAAGGTTTTGAAACAGCTTATGCTTGGCAATGAAGCCATTGCCAGAGGCGCGTGGGAAGCAGGCGTTCGTGTTTCCAGCGCATACCCCGGAACCCCCAGCACGGAGATCAACGAGAACATTGCCAATTACAAGGAGATCTATTCCGAGTGGGCGCCCAATGAAAAGGTCGCCGTCGAAGTGGCCCTTGGCGCGGCGGTCAGCGGCGCACGCAGCATGGCGTGCATGAAGCACGTTGGTCTCAACGTTGCTGCAGACCCCTTCTTCACCGCCACCTACACCGGCATCAACGCCGGCATGGTAGTCGTCGTTGCCGACGATCCCGGAATGCACTCCTCTCAGAACGAGCAGGATACCAGGCTGCTGGGCCGTGCTTCGCACGCTCCCGTGCTCGATCCCTCCAGTTCTCAGGAATGCAAGGATTTCATGAAGCGCGCTTTCGAGATCAGCGAGGAATACGACACCCCCGTCATACTCCGACTGACCACCCGCATAGCGCATGCCCGCACGCTCGTAGAGCTTGAGGACCGTGTGCTTCCCGAGCTTCGCGAGTACAAAAAGGACATCAAAAAGTACGTCTCCATGCCCGCCAACATGATCGGCCGTCACAAGGTGGTCGAGGCGCGCGAGAACCGTCTTGCCGAGGACGCCAACAACATGCCCGAGCTCAACCGCATCGAGTGGGCAGACCGCAAGGTGGGCGTCGTCACCTCCGGCGCGGCTTACAATTACGTCAAGGAAGCCATGCCCGAAGCTTCCGTGCTGAAGCTGGGCCTTGCCTATCCCATGCCCAGGAAGCTCATCGAGGAATTCGCCGCCGGCGTTGAGACCCTTTACGTGATCGAGGACATGGAGCCCTTCTATGAGGACACCATAAAGGCCTGGGGCATCCCCTGCTCAGGCAAGGACAAGACCGGCGTTCAGGGCGAGCTCTTCATGCACAAGATCGAAGAAAAGTTCTTGGGCGCGGAACCCGCAGCCCCCATGAACACCCAGGATATCCCCAACCGTCCTCCCGTGCTTTGCCCCGGCTGCCCGCACCGCGGTCTTTACTACGTGCTCGGCAAGCTCAAGCTGACGGTATGTTCCGATATCGGCTGCTACACCCTGGGCGCGCTGCCTCCCCTTTCCGGCGTTGACACCTGCGTCTGCATGGGCGCCTCCATCGGCATGGCCCACGGCTTTGAAAAGGCCCGCGGCGCCGAACAAGCCAAGCGCACCGTTGCCGTGCTCGGCGATTCCACCTTCTGCCACAGCGGCATGACCGGCCTGCTCAACATGGCCTATAACCGCTCCGTCGGCACCGTGATCATTGCCGACAACTCCATCACCGGCATGACGGGCCATCAGAACAACCCCGCCAACGGCAAGGATATCCACGGCGATCCCACCACCGCGCTCGATATAGTCAAGCTCTGCGAGGCTATGGGCGTGGCTTCCGTCCGCATAGTCGATCCCTTCGATCTCAAGGAGACCGAGAAGGTCCTCAAGGAAGAGGTCGCAAGAGACGGGCTTTCCGTTGTGATAAGCCGCCGTCCCTGCGCGCTCATAATCAAGCAGACCAACAAGCCCGTTGTGAACGATCCCGACGCGTGCGTGGGCTGCGGCATGTGCATGAAGGTCGGCTGCCCCGCCATCATCAAGACGGAGACCGGCATACGCATCGATCCCACCCAGTGCGTGGGCTGCGGCATGTGCGCTCAGCTTTGCCACTTCGGCGCACTCAAGGCTGCGGAATAATTCAGGAGGTGCTATTATGTTTAATATCGTTATAGTAGGCGTTGGCGGTCAGGGTACCCTCCTTGCCAGCAAGATACTCGGCGTGCTCGCCATGAACAACGGCTATGACGTTCGCGTAAGCGAAGTCCACGGCATGAGC
This sequence comes from Clostridia bacterium, assembly GCA_017541305.1. Lineage (GTDB taxonomy): Bacteria > Bacillota > Clostridia > Christensenellales > CAG-138 > UBA3857. Next base: position 85,063 of record JAFXZJ010000027.1, read on the forward strand.
CAGCGCGGCGGCAGCGTTGTGACTTACGTTCGCATCTCCAACGACAAGCCCCTCTATTCCTCCATCGTGGAGCAGGGTCAGGCGGACGTCGTGCTCGCTTTTGAAAACCTCGAGGCCGTGCGCGCCCTTCCCTATATGAAGGAAGGCGGCACCATGGTCATCAACACCCAGGAAATACTGCCCATGCCCGTTATCACCGGCGCGGCCAAGTATCCCGACAACTGCCTTGAGCGCGCGAGAGCCGCCTGCAAGACGGTCGAGATCAACGCCGTTGAGATCGCTCATGAGTGCGGCACCTATAAGGCCGCCAACGTGGTGCTGATGGGCGTGCTTGCCAAGTCCCTTCCCTTCTCCGAGGAGGAGTGGAAGAAGGCCATCACCGCCTGCGTCAAGCCCAAGTTCCTGGACGTCAACCTTATGGCTTTCGAAAGAGGTTTCAAATATTGATGAAATACGATTTCACCTCAAGTATCGACCGGTCGAATACCGGCGCATATAAATACGATATGATGCCCGAGCCCCTCAGGGGTTCGGGCATTGTGCCCATGACGATCGCCGACATGGAGTTTTCCGCGCCTCCCGAGGTAAACGAGGCGGTCGTAAAAGCCGCCCGTCACGGCTGTTACGGCTATACGGGGCCCCAGGGCGAATACCTCGACGCCGTGAAGCATTGGCAGAAGACCCGCCACGGCTGGGATATCGAGGACGATTGGTACGTCGTTACCAACGGCATAGTGCAGGCGCTGGGCATAGCCGTCAGGGCCTTCACCCGGCCCGGCGATTCCGTGATACTTCAATCCCCCGTCTACACGCCCTTTTACGGCGCTATAAAGGACAACGGAAGGATCATCGTTGAAAACCCGCTTATCGAAAACAACGGGCGCTATGAGATGGACTTTGACGACCTGGAAGCCAAGTGCGCCGATCCTTCGGTAAAGCTCATGCTGCTGTGCAGCCCGCACAATCCCGTGGGCAGGGTGTGGACGAAGGACGAGCTTGCAAGGGTGGCCGAAATAACCGGCAGGAACGGCGTGCTCGTGATAAGCGACGAGATACATAACGACCTGATACTGCCCGGCAATACGCACACCGTATTCGCCAAGACCGCCGGCAGCAGGTGCATAGTCTGCACCGCCGTTTCAAAGACTTTCAATCTGGCCGGCCTTTCCTGCTCGAACATACTCATCCCCGACAAGGAGCTGCGCGAGCGCTTCTCCGAGCGCGCGCATATGGACGGCTGCGGCTGCGTGCCCTATATCGCAAGGTTCGCCACCATCGCGGCATATACGGAGTGCGCCGGGTGGCTGGACGAGCTTTTGCAGGTCGTGAACGGCAATTTCGAATACCTGTACGCATTTGTAAACGAGCGTCTTCCCCGCCTTTCCGTGACCCGGGCCGAGGGCACCTATCTTGCCTGGATCGACATGCGCGGGCTGGGTATGGATCACGAGGCGCTTTCGGGCTTCCTCGTTGAAAAGGCGCGGATAGCCGATAACGACGGAGCCATGTTCGGCAAAGCCGGCGAGGGCTTCAGAAGATGGAATCTTGCCATGCCGCGCTCCGTTCTGGAGGACGCGCTGACAAGGCTTGAAAAAGCGATAAACGAATTGGATTGATATGGATCTGACTTCTTTGAACCCGCCTCAGCGCGAGGCGGTGCTCTGCACGGAGGGCCCCCTGCTCGTGCTTGCGGGCGCGGGCAGCGGGAAGACCCGTGTGCTGACATACAGGATAGCGAATCTGATAGAAAACCACGGCGTGCAGCCCTGGCGTATTTTGGCGCTCACTTTCACCAACAAGGCCGCCAAGGAGATGCGCGACCGCACCGAGAAGCTTACCGGCATATCCGCCAAGGATATGTGGGTGACCACGTTTCACTCCTTCTGCGCAAAGGTGCTCAGGTTCGACATAGCCCGCCTGGGGCGCTGGACCCGTGATTTCACCATATATGACGACTCCGATCAGAACACGATAATAGGCGAAATAATAAAAAAGCTGGGCCTTGATGAAAAGAAGGCGCCCAAGGGCTTTATTCGCTCGCTCATTTCCGAGGCTAAGAACACGAGCGACGATCCGGAGCACTATTTATCCGAGGTGGCGGACACCTCGGGCAAGACGATAGAGATCTACCGCGAGTATCAGAAGCGGCTCGAGGCGGCCGACGCGCTCGATTTCGACGATCTGCTCGTGCTGACCGTCGAGCTTTTCAGGACCGTGCCCGACGTGCTCGATAAATACCGCAGGCAGTTCCGCTACGTGCTCGTGGACGAATATCAGGATACCAACACCGTGCAGTACCGCATAGTGAAGCTGCTGTGTGAAGCAAGCGGGAACGTGTGCGTGGTGGGCGACGACGACCAATCCATATACGGCTGGCGCGGCGCGGATATACGCAACATACTCGATTTCGAAAAGGATTTCCCAGGAGCCAAGGTGATAAGGCTTGAGCAGAATTACCGCTCGACCAAGCCCATACTCGACAAGGCGAACCTTGTTATAAGCAACAATTCGGGCCGCAAGGAAAAGACCCTGTGGACGGCAAGAAAAACCGGCGAGCCCGTGGAGCTGCTGGAGACCGACAGCGAGCGCGACGAGGCCTATTCCATTGCCAACATAATCGCGCAGGGGCACAGGCGCGGCAGGAGCTATAACGACTATGCCGTGCTTTACCGCACGCACGCGCAGAGCCGCGTGATAGAGACCACTCTGCAGCAGGGCTTCAAGATACCCGTTTCGCTGATAGGCGGCACGAGATTCTATGAATATAAAGAGATAAAGGATATCCTGGCATATCTGCGCCTTGCCGTCAACACGAACGACGACGTGGCATTCCGCAGGATAGTGAACGTTCCCAAAAGGAATATAGGCCAGATGACTGTAAACGAGCTCGATTCCATTGCGAAGCAGCGGGATATATCGCTTTTCAACGCCGCGACGATGGAGGGCATGATACCGCCCAAGCTCACCGCCAAGCTGAAGCCCTTTATTGACGTGATGGCCGATCTTTTCGCCGCGCGGCACGAGCTGGCCCCCGACGCGCTCGCTCAGCTGGTGATAGACCGCACGGGCTATATGCAGTATCTTTCCGAGCAGCAGGACGGCCTGCTTGAAACGCGCGTTGAGAACATCGAGGAGCTGATAGGCGCCATGCGCGAGCATATGGAGCAGAATCCCGACGACGAGGATCAGCTGAGGTCCTTCCTTGAAAACGCCGCGCTGCTGTCCTCCTCCGACGATATCTCCGAGGAGGACGGCACGGTAAAGCTGATGACCCTGCACTGCGCGAAGGGGCTTGAATTCCCCGTGGTGTTCATGCCCGGCATGGAGGAGAACATATTCCCCTCGTCCCGTTCAAAGGAGGATCCCTTCAGAGTCGAGGAAGAGCGCAGGCTGTGCTACGTGGGCGTGACGCGCGCCGAGGAAAAGCTTTATCTTATGTGCTGCCGCTCGCGCATGCTCTATGGCGAGAGGACTATGAACAAGCCATCGCGCTTCCTCGTTGAGATGAAGATGGTGGACGACGAGTATGCGGGCGACGACGATTTCGGCCGCAGCCCGGGCAGAGCGCTTTTTGCAAAGCCCGCGCGCGCCGCAAAGCCCGCTTCAAAGCCCGTTTACGTTCCCAAGCCCGTTCAAAAGGCGGCTCCGTCCTTCGGCTTCGGCGCAAAGCAGCCCGCTCCCGCCAAAAAGCCCTCCGGCGGCAAGCTGATCGTGGGCTCGCAGTATGAAAAATATCAAAAGGTGGAGCACGATAAATTCGGGCGCGGCGTGATCACCGACGTATCGGGAAGCGGCGCAACGCGAACAATAACCGTGGATTTCGAAAAATTCGGCGTAAAGCGGCTTGCCGCGGGTTACGTCACAATGAGGTTATGCGATGAATAAGCTTGACAGGATGAAGGAGCTGGCGGCGAAGATAACCTTCCTTGCCAACGCCTATTACCGGGATGCGGCCTCGCCCGCGAGCGACGCCGAGTATGACGCGCTGTTTGACGAGCTGACTGCGCTTGAGCTTGAAACGGGCGTCACACTGCCCGATTCGCCCACGCACCGAGTCGGCGGGGAACCGCTTTCCGCCTTTGAGGAGCACACGCACATACAAAGGCTATGGAGCCTTGACAAGGTCAAGACTTATCCCGATCTTATCGCGTGGGCCTCAAAATGCGGGCAGTCGCGCTTTGAGGACAAAAAGTTCATATTGGAATACAAATTCGACGGGCTGACGATCAATCTGACTTATGACGAAGGCCGCCTGGTCTATGCCGCCACGCGCGGCAACGGTATTACCGGCGAGGGGATAACCGCTCAGGCAAGGACCATACGCTCGATACCCCTGACCGTGCCCTACAAGGGCAAATTCGAGGTGCGCGGCGAGTGCTATATGCGCATATCGGTGCTTGACGAGCTGAACAGGACCTCGTCGGAACAGCTCAAGAACCCGCGCAACGCCGCGGCCGGCGCGATACGCAATCTCGATCCCAAGGTGACGGCCTCGCGCAGGCTGGATTTCACCGCCTATGACGTGGGCTATATAGAAGGCAGGGAATTCGCCTCGCAGCTTGAAATGCTGGGCTTCCTGCGCGAAAACGGCCTGCCGGTGAACGATTTTTGCTTTGCCGGCGGCATAAACGAGGTCATCGCCGAAATAGACAAGGCCGAGGAGCGCCGCTTCACGCTGGATTACGATATCGACGGCATGGTGATAAAGCTCAACGATATGGCTCTTTTCGAGCGTTTGGGCTTTACCGACCGATTCCCCAGGGGCGCCATCGCCTATAAATTCGCCGCGCAGGAGCAGACCACCGTGGTGGAGGACGTCACGTGGGAGGTCGGCCGCACGGGCAAGCTCACCCCGCTTGCGCACGTGGCCCCCGTTGAGCTGATGGGCGCGACCGTGAAAAGGGCGACCCTTAACAATTACGACGACATAAAGCGCAAGCGTGTGGGCATAGGCTCGCGCGTGTTCATACGCCGCTCGAACGACGTGATACCCGAGATACTCTCGAGCGCGGACGAGGGCGAGCCCGAAAACCCCGTTTTCCCGCCGAAAAAATGCCCCTACTGCGGGGCGCACACCGAGCAGCGCGGCGCGCATATATTCTGCACGAATTCACTCTCATGCACGCCGCAGATCACGGCGCGCCTTGCGCACTTCGCCTCGCGCGACGCAATGGATATCGAGGGCTTTTCGGAAAAGACGGCCGAGCTTTTGATCAACGAAACGGGCCTTCGCAACATCCCGGAGCTGTATGAGCTTACGCCCCAAAGCTTTCACGGGCTTGCGGGCTTCGGCGAAAAGCGGATAGCGAACATACTCGGCGCGATCGAGAAGAGCAAGGACTGCTCGCTTGCCTCGTTTATATTCGCGCTGGGCATACCAAACGTGGGCATCAAGACCGCAAAGGATATCGCGGCGAAATTCGGGAGCATAGAGCGTTTCCGCGAGGCGACCCTTGACGAGCTGCTGAGCATACGCGACGTAGGCGCGACTGTGGCCGACGGCATAATCGATTTTCTTAACGACGAAAGGCTGCGCGCGCAGGTAGACAGGCTGCTCGAGCTGGGCGTGAAGCCCCGCGAAGCGGAGCAAAGCTCCTCCCCCGCCATTTTGGCGGGCAGGACGTTGGTCGTGACGGGCACCCTTGCGCATTTCGACCGCCACGGCATCGAGGCGCTGATAGAATCCCTGGGCGGCAAGGCGGCGGGCTCGGTGAGCAGGAAGACCTCTTTCGTCGTATGCGGCGAAAACGCGGGCTCAAAGCTCGACAAAGCGCGCGAGCTGGGCGTTCCCGTGCTCACGGAAGAAGAATTTATGGAACTTATCGGAAAATGATATGAGGATCGGTAAATTATCCAACGAACAGCTTGACAGGCTGATACTTTCAAAGCTGCGTCACACGCGCGGGGAGGTCGTATGCGCGCCCTCCGTTGGCGTTGACTGCACGGCGGTATTCATTGAACGCGGGCTTGCGGTGTTATCCTGCGACCCGATCACGGCTGCGGAAAGCGGCATAGGCAGGCTTACCGTAAACGTCTCATGCAACGATGCGGCGGCTTCCGGCGCGGAGCCGATAGGCCTTATGGTCACTTTCCTGCTGCCGCCGCACGTTACCGAAGCCGAAATCGGCGCGCTGGCCGACGAGCTGGTCGAGGCCGCAGCCGCTGCAAACGTGGACATAATAGGCGGGCATACCGAAATAACCCCCGCCGTCACGCGCATAGTTACCTGCGCAACGGTCATCGCGCAGCCCGTAAGCCGTGAGCTCATCACGCCCAAGGGCGTGCGCCCGGGCGACGACATAGTCGTCACCAAGCACGCGGGGCTAGAGGGCGCGATCATAATGGCGGACAAGCTGCCAAAGGGCGCGGCGCTGCTGACCGACGCCGAGATGGACGCCGTGCATTCCTTTGCGGCGCTTACGACCGTCGTTCCCGAGGGGCTTTACGCGGCCCGCCACGGCGCGCACGCCATGCACGACGTTACCGAGGGCGGCATTTTGGGCGCGCTGTGGGAGATGAGCGCGGCCTCCGGCTGCGGTATCGAGTTCGATAAAAGCCTTATCCCCGTGCACCCCATCACCGAAAAGCTGTGCGGATATTACGGTATCGACGTTTACAAGCTTATAAGCTCCGGCTCCATGCTCATCGCGTGCGGGGACGGCGCCGGGCTTGTCAATGGCCTTAAAGAGCTCGGCGTGGACGCCGCGGTGATAGGCAAAGCTTCAAACGCCTTTACTCACGTGCGCGACAGCGAAGGAAACGTCGTCGACCCGCCCGAGGCCGACGAGATATACAAAGTTTAAGGAAGGAGTTTACACCATGCCCTGCACCACAGTTTTAGTAGGAAGAAAGGCTTCCAACGACAATTCCACCATGATCGCCCGCACGGACGATGGGCATTTCGACACCAAAAAGCTCATCGTGGTCGAGCCCCGGGATCAGAAGCGCAAATACAGATCGGTGCTCTCTCACGTTGAGATAGAGCTTCCCGATAACCCCGTGCGTTACACCGCCTGCCCCAGTGTGGATCCCAAGAACGGGATCTGGGCGGCAACGGGCATAAACGCCCTGAACGTTGGCATGACGGCAACGGAGACGATCACTTCAAACCCCCGCGTGCTTGCGGCGGATCCGCTCGTCGAGCTTAAAAAGGCTGTAAAACGCGGCGAAAAGGAGATCCCCGGCGGCATAGGCGAGGAGGACATACTCGTGCTGGTGCTGCCCTATATCCGTTCCGCAAGGGAGGGCGTAAAGCGCCTTGCCGCGCTTCTCGAGCAGTACGGCACATACGAATCCAACGGCGTCGCCTTCAACGACGAGAACGAGGTGTGGTGGATGGAGACCATCGGCGGGCATCACTGGATGGCAAAGCGCGTGCCCGATGAAGCGGTGGTCATAATGCCCAATCAGTTCGGCATGGACAGCTTTGACATGGACGACGCCTTCGGCAGGCAGGAGGCGCATATGTGTTCGGCCGATCTTCGTGAGTTCATCGAAGAAAACCGCCTGGACCTGAATCTTAACGGCGGATCGAACCCCCGCCTGATATTCGGCTCGGCCTCCGATCAGGATCATATCTATAACACCCCCAGGGCCTGGTTTATGGGCCGCTTCCTCAATCCCACCAAATATAAGTGGGAGGGCGCGAACGCCGATTTCGGTCCCGAAAGCGACGATATCCCCTGGAGCTTCCTGCCCGAGCGGAAGATCGCCGTTGAGGACGTGAAATACATGCTCTCCTCCAACTATCAGGGCACCCCCTATAACCCCTATCTGAATCAGGATACCGGCGTGCGCGGCAAATACCGCTCCATCGGCATCAACCGCACGGGCGTCACCTCCGTATGCCAGATAAGGAGCGGCGTGCCCGAAGGCGTGAAGGGCGTTGAATGGATCTGCTTTGCCTCGACCACCTTTGACGCGCTGCTGCCCGTCTATCCCAACGTGCCCAAAATGCCCAAATATCTCTCCGACGTCACGCTTGACGTTTCCACCGAGAATTTCTATTGGGCAAGCGCGCTCATTGGCGCTTTGGCCGATCACAGCTATAACTCCTGCATACAGCATATCATGCGCTATCAAAACGCCGTGATGACCAAGGGCAGGCAGCTGCTGATAGAATACGACAGGAAATACGCCGAAGAGCCCTCGGAAAAGCTGCTGATCGAAGCCAATGAAAGGCTTGCTCAAATGGCAAAGGAGCAGTCGACCGCGGCGCTTGGAAAAGTGCTTGCCGAATCGAGCGCAGGCATGAAGAACGGTTATAACCGTGCGGATAATTGATCGGGGAGGCGCAATATGGAAAACATAATGAGCATTTTCACCGATACCGATTTCGTGCACCGCAGCGGCACTCCCGAGGAGCTGCGCGTGGCCGAATATCTTAAGGCCCGCTGTGAAGCGCTGGGAGTCAACGCGCGCATAGAGGGCTTCCGCGTGCCCATGGCGGATATCGAGGAAGCGCACGTATATGCCGACGGGCGCGAGATCCCCTGCAGGGGCTTCTTTAACTGCGGCAGCGGCAGCGTAACCGCCCCGCTGTGCTATCTTCCCTCGCTCGACAAGGTCTCGCTGACCCGCGCAAGGGACAGGATAGTGCTGCTCGACACCTCCGGCATAGGCTTCTTCGGCTATAAGGATCTTATGGAAGCGGGCGCGGTCGGAATACTCTTCCAGTACGGCAACGCGCACTGGCCCAACGACGATATCGACGAGCGCGACCTGCGCGAGCACGTCGTGGGGGATGAACGAAAGGTGCTCTGCGCCATGATCCACACGCGCGACGCCATTGAACTCGTCAAAAACGAGGTGAAGGAGATCACCGTATCCATCCGCCAGAACGAATATGACGGCGAAAGTCATAACGTGATCGCCGAGATCCCCGGAAGGAGGGACGAATTCATCACCCTCTCCGCGCATTATGATTCCACCGCGCTCTCCCACGGCTCCTACGACAACATGTCCGGCTGTGCGGGCCTGATAGGCGTGATGGAGGCGCTTAAGGACCGGGAGCTGAATTACGGTCTGCGCTTCGTATTCTGCGGCAGCGAGGAAAGGGGCCTTTTGGGCTCCAAGGCTTACGCGAGGGATCACGAGGACGAGCTGCCCAAGACAGCGCTTAACGTCAATCTTGATATGATAGGCACCTATATGGGCAAATTCATAGCCTGCGTCTCCGCGGAGGAAAAGCTGGCGCATTACATAGGCTATATGGGATCGGAGCTCGGCTTCCCCATCAGCGCCAAGGTCGGCGTATATTCGAGCGATTCCACTCCGTTTGCCGACAAGGGCGTTCCCGCTCTCTCATTCGCGCGCCTCGCTTCGGGAAACGCGGCCCCGATACACTGCCGTTACGACCTTCCGGACGTTATGAGCGAAAAGCAGCTGCTTGAGGATATCGCCTTCATCGCCGAGTTCACAAGGCGCATGGCGGAATCGGCGGTATGCCCCGTCTCACGCGAGATACCCGAAAAGGTAAAGAAGGAGCTTGACGAGTATCTTGCAAGGAAGCGGAAGGAAAGCTGAACGATCCCGTAAAACTAACCCAACAAAAATATATTTCTGCCGCCCGCAACCTGTGTGCATTCAAGCGCATCATAACAGGTAAAGGGCGGCGGATCTTTATCAACGCACCGTTTTGTCATATTAAGGTCAGCGGCGTTTCGGTGATGCGTGCATATAGTCAAGCCGCGCCTTTTAACTACTGCAGTCGGGAGGCGTTATCCATGAAAAGACTTATTGCGATATCGATCATTGTTTTGATACTGCTCTCGTTTGCCGCTTGCGGCATTCCATCTGCTCCCTCCGAGCCCGCGGAAAGCACCCCCGCTCCCGCGGCACAGCAAACCGCAGATCACCCGCACGCTTTAGCGGATGATTGTTTCTTCGATTTCCGCGGTCCCGGAAACGACCCGAGACTTCTTTTCAACGCTTTGGTTTCGGATGAAGCATACGGCGAATACGTACGGAAGTATAATGATAATTGGAAGGGCGTCGATACCCGCGAGGATGCGAAAGCGCTCATAGCTTTCTTCGATTCCATGCCCTTTCCCATATCAGACGAATACCGTTTCAGCGAACTGCGCTTCCTCCGCGAATCCGGCAAAGCCGAATGCGATATCTATTACTTCATGCACGACAGGGATTATAAGGGGCTGTCCGGAGCATCCGTTGAATTCAGCTTTCATCCGGACAGCGAGGAAGGTTCCGTTGACGCGCTCGATAAAACGCTCGGGCAGGGCGGATACACCGAGATCGACGTCGGCGGAAATACGCATATCAAAAGGCTGTATCGCTCCGACGCCGAATTTTCCGTTTTTCACAGCTTCATAGCCGAGATTGACGGACAGTTCGTGAGTATAACGACGTGCGAGTGCGGTGAGAGCGAGATACTCTCGTTCGATTTCGGCACTCTGACGGAGGCGGTCGAAAAGGAGCTTATCAAGGTTTACTGAAATCGGTTTTTCCGAAAAGCAAACTGCCGCGGGCAAACGCTCACGGCAGTCTTTCTTTAAAATATTCGGTTTATCGAAGGCCGACCCTCTGATAAGCGAGATCCAGAGTCTGCTGCGCCTTCTCCTGCGCCGAAGCCGCGCCCTTTGCAAGGGTGGCGTCGAGATACGCGGGATCGTCCAGTATGCGGCGGTATTCCTTCTGTACGGGCTCGATCTCGGCAATGACCGCGTCCGCAACGGCGACCTTCAGCTTGCCGTAGCCGCAGCCCTCGAAATCCTTCACGGCCTCGTCCATCGTCTTGCCGGTGCAGGCGCAGTAGATGGTCAAAAGGTTGTTGCAGCCGTGGCGGCCTTCGGCATAGGCAATGGTGGGCTCGCAGTCGGTGACGGCCTTCTTGAACTTCTTCATTATAACGCCCGGCTCGTCGAGCAGCGAGATATAGCCGTTGGGATTGGTATCCGTCTTGCTCATCTTATGCTCGGGATCCTGCAGACCCATTATGCGGGCGCCGAATTTGGGCATCACGGGCTCGGGCACAACGAAGGTCTCGCCAAAGGCGTTGTTGAAGCGGATCGCGATATTGCGCGCCAGCTCAACGTGCTGTTTCTGATCGTCGCCCACGGGAACCTGATGCGCGCCGTAGATGAGTATGTCCGCCGCCATCAGCACGGGATAGGTGAAAAGCCCCGCGTTGATGTTATCGGCGTGCTTGGCGGATTTATCCTTGAACTGAGTCATGCGGGAAAGCTCTCCCATATAGGTGGTGCAGCCCAGTATCCACGAAAGCTCCGCGTGCTGGTGCACGTGGCTCTGTATAAAGAGCGGGCTCCTTGAAGGGTCGATGCCGCAGGCCATCAGCAGCGCCGCCATCGAGCGGGTCTCCTGCCGTAACGTATCGGGATCGTTCCTTACCGTCAGCGCGTGCATATCGGCGACCATATAATAGCAGTAATTATCGTCCTGCTGCATGAGGTTCCAGTTGCGGAGAGCCCCTATATAATTGCCAAGCGTGGGAATTCCGGTCGGCTTGATGCCGCTTAAAATGATCTTTTTGTCCATTTTGGACCCTCCTTCTTCAAAAAAGTAATTATATGGATTATAGCACAAAAGGGTAAAAGTAACACCGTTCCGATAAAATATATTGTTTTGTTTCTCCATTCCATGCAACACACGGCGCTGTTTTTCTGAGATAATATGTGAGACCGCATGAAGGAGGTTTGATCGTTTGGACGATGAAAGGATAATAGAGCTGTTCTTCGAACGCTCGGAACAGGCCATAACGGAGGTTTCGCAAAAATACGGCAGGCTGATGACGAAGGTTGCAATGAACGCATTGGGCAGCTTGCCCGATGCGGAAGAATGCGTGAACGACGCCTATCTGGGGCTCTGGAACGCCATACCGCCCGCAAGACCGAAGCCGCTTATAGCCTTCGTATGCAGGATAGTACGCAATATCTCGATCAACCGCTATCACAGCAAGGCGTTCGAGCACAGGCGGAACGGATATGAGGAATGCCTTGATGAATTTGAAAACCTGTTCGGCTCGCGGGAAAGCGTCGAGGAAACCATGGACAAAAAAATGCTTGCGGGCTATATCGATGAGTTCCTCGAAACGCGGAGCGAGCTCGACCGGCTCATATTCGTGAGGCGATTTTTCTACATGGACACGAGCCCGCAGATAGCCGAACAAACAGGACTGACATCCGTTGCCGTCAGATCGCGGCTTTCAAGAATAAAGGCCGATCTAAAACCGTTTTTGCAGGAGAAATGAGTTTTGGTATGAACGCTAAGCTTTTTATGGACGCCGTTGGGCAGATAAGCGGGGATACGATAGCGCGGTATTCCGGGCTCTGCCCTGCCGTCTCGTCCGAGAGTAAGCAAAGGAGGACGGATACCGCGAAGAAGCTGATAAAATGGCTTGCCGCGGCAGCCGCGCTTATCGCGCTTGGATTTGGCATTTTTGCGGTGATAAAGAGTTTTTCCGGTATTGACAGCGGAAGGCCGCATGGCGGCGATTATCCCTATTACGCGTCGGTGGAAGAGCTCATGGAAGCCTCCGACGCCGTGATAGTCGGCGAGGTGATATCCGCAGGCGAAGAGAGGAGCATGAGCGTTTCCCCGGATTCAACCGAAAAGCTGATATACACAGTCTCCAAAGTACGCGTGACCGAGGCCGTAAAGGGCAGGCTTCGTACCGGGGACGTGATCGAGGTGAAGCAGCTTGGCTCTGAAAAAGTTCACTATGAGGAGAGCGGAAGCTTTTTTAAGAAGGGCTCAACGCGGCTTCTCTTCCTTGCGGCATACGATGATGTGCCGTATTCCCCTGTCAATCCCTATCAGGGAGCCGTTGAGGTGCGCGAAGGAAGGCTGTATGCCGAAAGCAAATACTCTCTGTTTGGGTATAAGGAGCATGAACAGCAGGAAACCGTGCTTGCGGAGTTGCGGGGATACGTAAAGTAAAAAGGATAGCGTTATTGCCCGTAGACAGTAATAGATAGAGCGGAGAGCCCCTTTCAGGAGCTCTCCGCCAATTACTATTTGCTGATCTCTGATTTAAATCATATGCCCATTTCTTCCTTGACTTCCTTGAAGCACTTGACCGCGAAATCCAGATCCTCCTTGGTGTGTCCCGCGGAGACCTGAGTGCGGATCCTGTCCTTGCCCTTGGGCACTACGGGGTAGCAGAAGCCGACTACGTAGACGCCCTTATCGAGCATGCGGCGGGCGAACTCCTGAGCGATCTTGGGATCGTAGAGCATTACGGGCACGATGGGATGGGTGCTCTCGATGACGTCAAAGCCGATCTTGCCGAGCTGCTCGCGGAAATACTTGGTGTTCTCATGCACCTTGTCACGCAGGGCGGTGGACTCGTTGAGCATATCGATGACCTTGATGGAAGCCGCGCAAATGGCGGGAGCAAGGGTGTTGGAGAAGAGATAGGGACGGCTCTTCTGACGGAGCATATCGATTATCTCCTGACTGGCGCAGGTATAGCCGCCGGACGCGCCGCCCATGGCCTTGCCGAGGGTGCCGGTGATGATATCAACACGGCCCATTACGCCGCAGGCCTCGTGAGTGCCCTTGCCGTGCTCGCCCATGAAGCCGACCGCGTGGGAATCATCGACCATAACGAGCGCGCCGTATTCATCGGCCAGGTCGCAGATGGCGGGAAGGTTGGCGATGATGCCGTCCATGGAGAATACGCCGTCGGTGGCGATCAGCTTGATGCGGCAATCCTTGGCGGCCTCGAGCTGAGCGCGGAGGTCGTCCATGTTGTTGTTCTTATAGCGGAACCTCTTTGCCTTGCACAGCCTTACGCCGTCGATTATGGAGGCATGGTTGAGCTCGTCGGAGATGATGGCGTCTTCAGCACCGAGGATGGTCTCGAAAAGACCGCCGTTCGCGTCGAAGCAGGAGGTGTAGAGTATGCAGTCGTCCATCTCGATGAAGTCGGCAAGCTTGCGCTCCAGCTCCTTATGGATCTCCTGCGTGCCGCAGATGAAGCGGACGGAGGAAAGGCCGTAGCCCCACTTTTCATAGCTGGCCTTGGCGGCGGCTATGATCTCGGGATTGTTGGCAAGACCCAGATAGTTGTTGGCGCACATATTGAGAACGCCCTTTGCCTTGGTGGTGTCGATCCTCGCGCGCTGCTCGGTGGTGATTATGCGCTCCTCGCGCCACGTGCCGGCCTCTTTGATAGCGTCGAGCTCTTTACGGAAAATGTTGTAAGCTTCCTTCATACTATTATCTCCTTATTAAAGATTTACTTGGTCCAATCGAGCACAACCTTGCCGCTCATGCCGGAATTCATGGCCTCGAAGCCCTTCTCGAAGTCGCGGTAGTTGAAGCGGTGGGTGATCATGGGTGAAAGATCGAGGCCGGCCTCGACCATGGCGCCCATCTTATACCAGGTCTCGAACATCTGCCTGCCGTAAATGCCCTGCAGGGTGAGACCCTTGAATATGACGTCGTTCCAATCGACTGCGGTGCCGGGCTTGGCAATGCCGAGGAGCGCTACCTTGCCCGCGTTGCGCATAACGCTGATCATCTGATTGAGCGCTATGCCGGAGCCGGACATTTCAAGGCCCACGTCAAAGCCCTCGGTCATGCCCATTTCCTTCATGACCTCGGTAAGATCCTCCTTCATGGTGTTGACGACCCTGGTGGCGCCCATCTTTTTGGCAAGGGCAAGGCGGTAATCGTTGATATCGGTCACGACGACCTTGCGCGCGCCGTTCTGGCGGCAGATGCCGGCGGCCATCATGCCGATGGGGCCTGCGCCTGTGATCAGCACGTCCTCGCCGATCACGTCGAACATCAGCGCGGTGTGGGTGGCGTTGCCGTAAGCATCGAAGAAGGAGATGATATCCTCGGGGATATCCCAGGTGATGGGTATCACGTTGCGCGCGGGGATGCAGATGTATTCCGCAAAGGCGCCGCTGCGCTGAACGCCCACGCCCTGGGTCTTGGCGCAGAGATGGGACTTGCCGCTGCGGCAGTTGCGGCAGTGGCCGCAGGTGATGTGGCCCTCGCCGGATACGAGCTGGCTCACGTGCAGGCCCTCAACTCCGTCGCCGAGCTCGGCGATCTCGCCCACGTATTCATGACCGATGGTCACGGGGGGCTTGACGTGAGTCTGGCTCCACGGATCCCAGTTATAGATGTGGACGTCCGTGCCGCAGATAGCGGTCTTATGTATCTTGATGAGGACTTCGCCGGTGTGCACCTCGGGTACGGGTACCTGCATGAGGGTAAGACCGGGGCCGGCAGTGGTCTTAACAAGTGCATCCATCATTTTTTCCATATGATTCGCCTTCCTTATGTGAAATATAATTGGTTTCGATCAAGCGGCAATGCCGAGCAGCTTTTCAAGAGCGGCGATCTTTATCGCAAGGCAAAGCACCTGCATGGCAAGCGCAAGCTCCTCGCAGGGAGGGAAGCTGGGCGCGATGCGCAGGTTCTGATCCTTGGGATCGTTCTTGTAGGGGAAGGTCGCTCCGGCGCCGGTCATAACGACGCCCGCTTCCTTGCACAGGGCGTGAACGCGCTTTGCGCAGCCCTCCATTGTGTTGAGGGACACGAAATAGCCGCCGGTGGGCTTATGCCAGGAGGCAGCGCCCAGGGGCGCGATCTCGCTTTCGAGGGTCTCGAGAACTATATCGAATTTGGGCTTGAGCACGGCCGCGTGGCGCTTCATGTGAGCGATAACGCCCGCCGCGTTGCCGAAGAACTTGACGTGACGAAGCTGATTGAGCTTGTCATAGCTGATTATCTGCGCGTTCCACAGCTTTTTCATATAGGCCATGTTGTCCTCGGAGCAGCAGAAGCAGGAAACGCCCGCGCCGGGGAAAGTGATCTTGCTGGTGGACGCGAATTCGAATACCATATCGGGATTGCCCGCGTCGGCGCAGGCCTGCAAAATGTTGCGGAAGGGCACGAAGCCGCCCTCGAATTCATGCACGCAGTAAGCGTTGTCCCACATGAGCACGAAATCGGGCGCCGCGGGCTTCATATTGGCGATGCGCTGGAAGGTCCTGTCGGAGAACACCACGCCGTCGGGATTGGAATACTTGGGAACGCACCACATACCCTTGACGCAGGGATCCTTTATGAGCTCCTCTACCATGTCCATATCAGGGCCGTCCTCAAGGAGCGGTATCGTTATCATCTCCATACCGAAGGTCTCGCAGATGGTGAAATGCCTGTCATAGCCGGGGGCGGGACAAAGGAATTTTACTTTGTCGAGCTTTGCCCATTTTTCGGGCGAATGCAGAAGACCGTGCGTATAGGCCTTGGCGATCACGTCATACATCATCTCAAGCGATGCGCTACCGCCGACGAACACCTGCTCGTACTTAACTCCCAGGAGCTCGGCAAAAAGCCTGCGGCATGCGGGCAGACCCATCAGCTCGCCGTAATTGCGGGCTTCAACTCCGTCGACCTTGGTCTCGGAAGGATCGATGTACATGTTGAGCATCTCGTCGGAAAGCTCAAGCTGCTCCGCGCCGGGCTTGCCCCTTGACATATCAAGCTTCAAGCCCTTGGCCTTCATAGCCTCGTACTGCTCCAAAGAGGATTTCAACAGAGCCTCCTGCTCCTCACGGCTCATTTCAAAAACTGTAGGCATGGAAAGACATAAACCTCCGTTATCGTATTGGCAGATATCTGCCATGTAAATTATAGACCTGTTCGAGGGAAGTGTCAAGACTGTAATACCGCCCGATAAAGCAAGTTGACCGGACGCCCGGAATGCGGTCGGGGCGGTTTTTTGCCGCGCCGCCTCTTGAAATGCTTCGTATAAAATGCTATAATCATATATGCTATTTTTTTAAGATATAAGGAGGCATAATATGATTTGCAGAAAATGCGGCGCATATCTTGAAGAGGGCGAGCTCTTTTGCCCCAACTGCGGCACCAGGGCGGAGCTTCCGCAGGCGCAGCCCGCGCAGCGCACTGCTCCCGATCCCCGCTGCACGCAGGAAGCGCCCCGGGCGGATTACGGCTATCCGCAGGGCGGGTATGCTCCCGCTTATCAGCCCGAGGTCAATAAGGCGGAGCCCTCTGCCGGCGAAAGCTTTTTCGGCAAGGTGTGGAAAGCCTTCAAGAGCTTCTTCACCGGCCATGTGATGGACGGCCTGCGTGATGAGGCAAAGAGCAAGAGCCTTGAATGGCTGCTCTTCCTGGGCGCGTTCATCACCGTGTTTGCGATCTCGCTGCCCATACTGATAAGGCAGCTTGTGGGCAGTCCCGCATCCAGGATGATCTCCTACGGCGCGTTCTTCGCCGCGGGCCTCTTTACCGCGATAACGCTTATCGCGTGGATATTCCTGTTCATGCTTCTTCACGTCAAGGTCATAATGAAGCGCAGGGACGTCTCCCCCGTTTCGCTGCTCAACGTCATCGCTTACGCCTCCATCCCCGTGACCTGCGCTTTGACCGTGGGCATGATATTCGGCGTCGTGCACGGCTTGGTCAGCATGATGCTCATAGGCGCGGCTTCGCTCATGGCCGTGATACTCATCTACACCGCCGTCAAGGAATGGGGCTCCAGCGAGAACCGCGATTTCTTCCTTTTCATAGCGTTCACGCTTGCGGTCATGTTCATGATGCTGCTGTTCGAGCTGCTCATGGCCCTGATAATAGGCGCGGTCACCGCCATCGGTTCGCTGAGCATGTTCAATTACCGCTGGTAAACCGGCATGTGAAAAAGGCTTCCTTATGGAAGTCTTTTTTTGTGGAAATACGGCGGACGATGTGTTATAATACGCTCAAATTCGAATGGAACGGTAAATAAGATGCAGCCAACGGTATGGACTTTTTTGATAGTATGCCCCCTGGTATTCATAGCGGGGTTCGTTGATTCCGTCGCGGGAGGCGGAGGCGTTATCTCACTGCCCGCATATCTCATCGCGGGGCTTCCCGTGAAGCTTGCCGCGGGCACCAACAAGCTTGCCAACGGCTGCGGCACGGCACTTGCCTGCTATAAATACGGCAGATCGGGCAATATCGACTGGCGCGCCGCGATCCCCGCGGGGGTGTTCTCGCTCGTCGGCTCGTCGATAGGCACCTCGCTCGCCGTCTATATGAACGACGCCGTGCTCGAGGTGATAATACTTGCCGCGCTGCCGCTCGTTGCCGTGCTGCTCTTCTTCTCAAAGAACTTCGGCGCCGTTGAAAAGCCTCCCAAATCAAAGGCGAAAACGCTCGTCTATTCCTCGCTCATCGGCCTTGCGATAGGCTGTTACGACGGGCTCGTCGGCCCTGGCACGGGCACGTTCCTGACGCTTGCGTTTTCAATGATACTCGGCTACACGCTTTTAAAATCCTCCGGCTGCGCGAAGGTCGCCAACCTTGCCTCCAACGTCGCTTCTCTCGTGGTGTACCTCATGCACGGAGACGTGCTTTTCTCGGTCGGCATACCCGCAATGGCGTGCTCCATGCTGGGCAATTAACTGGGCTCGCGCTTCGCGATCAAGGGCGGGAGCTCTAAGATACGCCTCGTTATGTTCGTGGTGCTCGGGCTGCTGTTTTTAAAGGTCGGGCTGAATCTGCTCGGAGTGATAGATTTTTGACAGGAACCGATCAGTGCGATAACGGTACGGGTTGGCCGGTGGGGATGGGTTGTGCAAACAAGCCATCCCCGCGAGCTAAGCGAGCCGCGAAGTGAGCCCGAAAAATATTTTTTTCGGAGCGAACGGGCGCCGCGCCGCGATAGGCGCGGAATGCGGACTTCAAGAAACTGAGGCCGCCCCTGCGAGGTATGATCCGTTCTCCTGCGAAAACAAGCCTATTGAGGGGCATTTGATCTCTATCCGGGACTATAACGCGCCTTCAGGACTCCTTTATGGTTTCCTGCGATTCCGATTCTTCTTTTGCCGCCTCCATCTTTGCGGCTTTGATTTCATCCATATAACCCGCTGTTATTATACCAGCCGGAAGCGCTACAATTGCGATTCCGACAAAAGAAGATGCCATCGTCACTACCCGCCCAAGCGTGGTAACAGGATAAATATCACCGTAACCCATCGTTGTAAGTGAAACAGTCGCCCAATAGATTGCCTCAAAATAATCGTTGAAAGTATCCGGCTCCACGTTGAACACAAGCAGAGCCGAGAGCAGCACATATGCTCCGGCAAGAGCTCCAACTGCATACAATGCCTTTTTCTGCCCGGTAAGCACGTTCGCTAGAATCTGTATGTTTTTAGAATAGCGCACAAACTTCATAGCACGAAATACACGGAGCGTGCGCAGCAGGCGGAAAACCTTTAAAATGCGGAAGCCGGAAGAAATAAGGCTAAGCGACGGCATGATGCTCAAAAGGTCGACAATTGCCATCGGAGTGAACGGATAAATCAAAAAAGCAAATTTGCGGTGCTTTGGCTTGGCTATATCGTAAGTCACCCAGCGAAGAAGGTAGTCCACCGCAAAGAAAACCGCTGCAACTTTATCTACAATAGTGAATATAAGCGGTTCTGTTTTAAAAGCCAACGGTATCAGGCTCACAATGATTATTACAATCATTGCATAATCATAGATATCATTCCAACCGGTAAAAACGCCATCTCCGGTCGAAGGCTCTACCAAATCCCAAATCTTTTGTCTTAAGCTTTTCATATTACCTCCACAATAAAGAACACAATACACGCTGCAATAAGTAATTCCGCGAGTATGAGAGTCAGGCATCCGCCAGTCATAGCTCGTGCAGTCTTGTTGCGTCTTCCTTGCTTTGTGAGTGGAATCCCAGTTGCTTTTGAAATCTTTCTTTTGGCGTTTGTTACTCCTGTCGCTCTTTTCCAAGAAAAACCGCCTTTACTCATTTTTATACCTCCATTATTTATTTCCCTTCTCAGTTCTGTTACCACGCAGCCGATCGGCACCGGCAAAGCAGAGACTTCATCAACACTGTAACGGCGCGAAGTGTAGTTAGTGTTAAGCAGGCTAATTCCCAAGCTGCCGTCCTTTAACTTTTATGTTTCTATTATACCACATCGTTTCTATGTTTTACAGCGCTAAACGTAAAAAAAGACCGCTGACATAAGCTTGTCGGCAGTTTGACTTGAAGTATTCCCTTCCGTTAGTTTGTGGACCGAGTGAGAAGATTCGAACTTCCGGCCTCGGGGCGGTCTGCTGTTCCTTCGGAACAGTCTGCCGCCCGTTGAATTCCTTTTCAAGCATCCACCGGATGCTTGAAATCGCCTTTGGCGACCGGCATTCAACCCCTCTTAGGGTTCAAGAGCCCGGAACTTCTTCAATCAAATGCAAACAAAAGAGATAGGCGGTTGCCTATCTCTTTTGTTTGGTCTGGGTGAGAAGATTCGAACTTCCGGCCTCTTGAACCCCATTCAAGCACGCTACCAAACTGCGCTACACCCAGTCGCTTGATGCTTGTGTATTATAGCGCTGTTGATTTGCATTGTCAACCCCGTTTTAAAGTATATTTCTGTGCGTGTCGGAATGCCTATCATAAATCCGTTCCGCTGCCGGCATCTTCTCACACCACCTGGAACAGATAGAATTTCAGATAATCCGTCTCCCTCACGCTGGGCAGTATGGGGTGATCCGGTGCCTGCTGGCGGGCTTCGATCTGTCGGAGCGTGACGCAGGCGTCGCGCGCGGCCTCCGAAAGCATTTTTCTGAACATATCGTCGTACATGAAGTGCGAACAGGAGCAGGTGGCAAGATAGCCTCCGCGGGGAAGCAGGCGCATGGCCTTCATGTTGATCTCCTTATACCCGCGATAGGCGCTCTGCGCGGTGGACGAGGATTTGGTGAACGCGGGCGGATCGAGTATTATGAAATCGTAATCTTTGCAGTGCTTTTCGCTGAGCCCGGTGAGCAGATCGAACACGTCCGCGACTATGAAGCCCATATCGATCCCGTTCCTTTCGGCGTTCGCTTTGGCAAGCTCGATCGCGGAGGCCGAGATATCGACCGCCGTGACGGAGGCGGCGCCGCCCATTGCCGCGTTCAGCGCGAACGCGCCCGTGTGGGTGAAGCAGTCGAGCACGCGAAGGCCGCTTGCTATGCGCTTTACGGCAAGGCGGTTATACTTTTGATCGAGGAAGAACCCCGTTTTCTGCCCGTTCACGTAATCCACCTCGTACCTGACTCCGTTTTCGGTTATCTCGGTCCTGCCGCAAAGATCGGTCCTCAAGCCCGGCGCTTCATAGAAGCCCTTGTATTCCTCCATCCCCTCGAGCGCGCGTATGCCCACGTCGTTGCGCTCATAGACGGCCTCGATATCCTCGCCAAGGGAGCGAAGATACTCAACAAGCGCGGGGATCAGGATATGCTTGCGCATATCCGTGCCCAGGCAGAGCGACTGCGTGACCAGCACGCTGCCGAAGCGGTCGACCGTCAGGCCGGGAAGCCTGTCCGCTTCGCCGAACACCAGGCGGCAGTCGGAAAAATCCTCCCCCATCACCTGGCGGCGGTAATCGACGGCGTATTTGATGCGGCGCTTGTAAAAGTCCTCGTCAAAGCGGTCGTTGGCGTTGTCGGATATCACGCGGACGCGTATCTTGGAATTGTCGTTCACATAGCCCGAGCCCAGATAATTGTCCTTCGGCCCGCGCACGTCGACGATGTCACCGTTACGATATTCCTTCGTCACGCCGGTGACCTCGTCGCCATACACCCAGGGGTGCCCGTTTTTAAGCGAAAGCTCGGCTTTTTTGGTCACTTTGAATATGGGATAGGGTCGTTCCATGGCGGTTTACCTCGCATTTTTATTGGTTAGATTATAGCCGATAAGCATTTTCGCGTCAACAAGGAACGCAAAAAAGCGGCTTGGTGGCCGCTTTTTCACTCAAAGTCAGTTCATGGAGCCGGAGTTCATATGGCTTTCGGCATAAGCGATCATGCGCTTTACCATCTCGCCGCCGATGGAGCCGGCCTCGCGGGCGGTGATATCGCCGTTGTAGCCCTGCTTGAGATCGACGTTCATGGAGGACGCCACCTCGTTCTTGAACTGCTGCAGGCGGCCCTTCATCTGACGGCTGCCGGAATCAGAAGAACCGGAGTTGTTCATATTGGTATTCATATTCTTCTCCTTTCACACAATATTCCGAATCGGTTTTTACCGTTCAACGATATTGTGCGCCGTATGCGACGGAATATGACAGGAAATTTTTTCATCAGACTTCGGTCGAATCGATGTTTTTATCGAGAAGCGCATGATACCTTTCATAAAAGCTTTTGAAGCCGCCCGTCTCGATCGCCTCGCGCATCCTCGTCATCAGCTCGTTATAGAACCAAAGGTTGTGCAGTATGCACAGGCGCATGCCAAGGCGCTCGTCGGCCTTTAAAAGATGGCGTATGTACGCGCGCGAATAGCTCCTGCAGGCGGGGCAGCCGCATTCCTCGGATATCGGCTTGGGATCGAGGCTGTATCGCGCGGCAAGCAGGCGGCACTTGCCCTGCCAAGTGTAGACGTTGCCGTGCTGTGCGGCCTTAAGCGGGAACACGCAGTCGAAAATATCTATGCCGCGATACACGCCCTCGATAATATTGCAGGGCGTGCCCACGCCCATCAGATAGCGCGGCTTGTTTTCGGGCATTACGGGACACACGGCGTCGAGTATGCGATACATATCCGCGGTCGATTCGCCCACCGAGAGCCCGCCTATCGAGTAGCCGGGCAGATCGAATGCCGCGATCTGCTTCATATGCCGCACGCGGATATCCTCATAAACGCCTCCCTGATCTATGCCGAAGAGCACCTGATCGGGATTCACCGCGTCGGGAAGCGCGTTCAGCCTTTCAAGCTCCCTCATGCAGCGCTCGAGCCAGCGCGTGGTGCGGTCGACGGAGCGTTCGACGTAGGCATAGGGCGCGGGGTTTTCGATGCATTCATCAAAGGCCATCGCGATGGTGGAGCCCAGGCAGGACTGTATGCGCATGGATTCCTCGGGCCCCATGAATATTTTACTGCCGTCAAGATAGGAGGTGAAGCGCACTCCCTCCTCGGAGATCGCGCGGCGCTTGGCAAGCGAAAAAACCTGAAAGCCGCCGCTGTCGGTCAGTATCGGCCCGTCCCAATTCATGAATTTATGAAGCCCGCCCAGCGTTTTTATAAGCTCGGGGCCGGGACGCATATTCAGATGATAAGTGTTGCACAGGGCGATCTGGCAGTTCAGCCCGCGAAGATCGTCCGTCGAAGCTCCGCCGCGAATGGCGGCCGCGGTGCAGACGTTCATAAAAAGCGGCGTTTCGACCGTGCCGTGGACGGTCTCCAGACGCGCGCGCCTTGCCGCGCCATCGGTTTTCAAAACGGTGAATCTCATCGGGATGCCCTCTTTTGATTTGCTGCGCATATTATAACATCCCCCGGCGGGTGATTTCAACCGCCTCCTTGAGCGTTGCCGAAGCGCCAAGCGCCGAGGCGGCCTGCGAGAGCGCGTATTCGTCCAGCTCGCCGAGCCTTCGCCCCGCGCCGTCCAGCACGCTGAGCACCGCATAGCTCCCCGCAGGCAGCAGCGAATAAGCCTCCGCCACAGTGGCCTCCTGCGGGGCGGCAAAAAAACGCACGGGAAGCGCCCTGCCCGCGCATATGCGCTTGTGCCGCGTGAAAAACGCGGGCTCCTTCTCGCGCAGAGCGGCCGCGATCAGGAAAGCGCCCATCACCGCGAACGTGGGATTCACAAAGCCGTTTGCCAGCAGCAGACCGAACGCCGCAAGGAAGGCCGCCCCCGTGAGCGCACCCATGACCCTGAGCGCGCGCAGCGCCGGTTTTCGCCCCCGATCCATCACGGCCGAATAGATCAGCCGCCCGCCGTCAAGGGGCAGAGCCGGAAGCAGGTTCACAGCGCAGATCAGCAGATTGTATTCCGTAAGCCCGAGCGAGGCCGCGGAATATGCGGGAATCAGCTCCCCGGCAAGCGCGCTGAAGGCGGCGAGCATAACGCTTGCCGCGGGCCCGGCGGCGTAAATTAAAGCGCGTTCGCCGGCCGAAGCCGCGCGCAGATCCGCCCTTGCGACGAATCCGAAGGGCTGTATCTCGATCCGCTCGGGTCTGAACCCAAGCCTTGCCGCCATGATCGCATGCGCCGCCTCGTGCACCGAGAGCGAAAGGAACGCGGCGGCAAGCAGCCCCTCCCTGCCGAAAACCACCGCCGCCGGGATCAGCATAAGCAAAAGCGGGCTGCAGCGTATCTCCGTTTCGCCTATCGAAAAAAGCTTCATCCCGCTCCGCCCAGGCCAAACACCTCGGCAGGCTCCGCCGGTCTCCCACCGCGCGTGACGCGCACCGATACGCGCTCTCCCCCGGCCTCCGCAAGCTTCTGCCCCTGCTTCACGGGCTGTCCGCGCTCGACGGAGAGCTTGCCGACTCCGTACAGGGTGTATTCCTCGTCCGCTTCGGTCCTTACCGTTATGAAATCCCCCAAGGCCTCGTCCGTGCCAAGCGCCGCAACGCTTCCCGCCGCCGGGGATACGACGCTTGCGCCGGGAGCCGCGTTCAGCACCAGCAGGCGGCCCTCCTCGTCGCTGTAAAAGCTTTGCGCCTCGGTCGGAAGCACGGCGGCCTTTGCCGGCGCGAAAACGTCTATTATGGAGGGCAGCTCCACGAATCTAAGCCTTCCAAGGCGGTCCTCGCTCTCGCTCTCGTTTTCCTCGCCATAGGCCGCTTTGCCTATTACCGCAAGCGTTTCTTCATCACCCTTGAGCCTTAGCACGGCGGCTCCCGCAAGGAGCAGGGCGCAGGCGCCTATGCGGATCAGCAGATACACGCGGTCGGCCGCGGCGCGTTTTTTAGCGGGAACCGCTTTCGCGGCCCTCATCCTGCCGGGAGCCGGTCCCGATCCCGCCCCGCAGCTTTTTGAAACGAATTTCAGCGTATCGGGCTTTGCATACTCGTTTTGTTCCATAAAAAAACACCTCCCGCAGAATAGTATGCGGAAGGCGATAAAAATATCAGCTTCAGTGCCTGGTCCTGGATTCCACCACGCGGCCTATTATCTCCACGTCGCCGCCCTGGATTATCATGGGATCGTAGGCGGGATTGGATGGGATAAGCGCGATGCTGTTCTTGATGCGTTTGACGCGGCGAAGCAGGACTTCGTCCTCGATGCGGACGACGTAGATGAAGCCGTCGCGCACCTCGCTCCCCTTGCGCACGAGCACTATGGAGCCTTCGGCAATGTGATCGCCCGTCATGCAGTCGCCCACGACCTCCATAAAGAAATAATCGCCGTCATACACCTCGCCCGCGGCCACGGGGATGTAATCGGTGATATTTTCCTCGGCAAGCATGGGCTCGCCCGCGTGCACCATGCCAAGCAGCGGCACGGGCACGGAATCCGCCTCGCGCCTGCCGGAGGCGATGCGTTCGCGCATGCCCTTGGGAAGGGGCGCCGCCTCGTCCCTGCAGAGCAGGTGATCGGCCGTGACGCCGAAAATGCCCGCGAGCTTTTCGATCACGGGATAGGGAATGCCGACCTTTTCGTTTTCATATTTGCAGACCGCCGCCTTCTTTACGCCAAGCATCGCTCCAAGCTGCTCCTGGGTGATGCCCCTTGCGGCGCGAAGCTCCTTGATACGGTTCATTCGCTCACCTCAATGCTTTTGTTGCGCATACATTGTATCCCATCAGGAAACATTTTTCAATATAATCAGAATAATATATTTTAAATTGCCGATTTGAGTACCATTTTTTGTATTGACTGTTTCTTTTGTGGAAACTATAATAGGGTCATCAAAAAACAAAAGCGCCTCCACGGGCGCCGGGAATAAAAAAAGGAGACATAAATATGAATTACATCGGATTGATCTTTTCCTTCATGATCCCCGGTATGGTAGTCGGGGGCATGGCGGCGTCGCTCATTGGCGAAGCGGCCCGCAGGTCTAAGAAAAGCAGGAAACGCAGCTGATTGCCAATACCACCTCTTTCCCCCATAAGGGAGCGGCGCGAGGGATATTCCCCCGCGCCGTTCCTTTCGATCGGGACTTATCTTACGTCGGGCAGCTTCTCGGGCTCGGGAAGCTCGGGGCCGGTGATCGTGACGGACTTTATCACGACGTCCTCATAGGGGCGGTTGGATGCGTTTGTCCTGACGGAAGCTATCGCGTCCACAACCTCCATGCCGCTCGTCACCATGCCGAAGGCGGCATATGCGCCGTCAAGATGGGGCGAATCCTTATGCACGATAAAGAACTGGCAGCCCGCGCTGTCATAGGGGCGGCTCAGGCGGGCCATTGAAATAACGCCGCGGGTGTGCTTTAAATCGTTTTTAAAGCCGTTCAGCTCGAATTCGCCCTTGATGCAGTAGCCGGGGCCGCCTCCGCCGGTGCCGGTGGGATCGCCGCCCTGGATCATAAAGCCGTTTATGATCCTGTGGAAGGTGGTGCCGTCATAAAAGCCCTGCCTTGCGAGCGAGCAGAAGTTGCGAACGGATTGGGGCGCGATATCGGGATACAGCTCCAGCTCGATCACGCCGAAGCCCTCTACCTCGATGGCCGCTTTGATCTTGGCGTTTTCGCCGTTCACCGCTTCGGTGGGTGTGGGTGTGGTTTGCACGGGTTCCTCCTTCTTTCCCCCGCAGCCCGCGAGCGCAAGCGCGGTCACAAGGCTCAGGAGAATGCAAAATAATCTCTTCATAAGACCTCCGGAATATGTTCCTTTTGCGGTATATGGTATAATTATTGTATCACATTTATTTGTTTTGCACAAGCTATTGTATTTGATCAAAAAAGGTTGTATAATAAGGGTTAATTGATTATTCGGAGGTCTTTAAATGGCGTCTAATAAAAATAACGATACTTCAAGGCAGGTCGCCCTGCTCATATCCCTCATCGTTCTGGCGGTGGCCGCGATAGGGATACTCATACTGCTGATCAGGCGAAATGCCGACGAGAACCCCGCAAGGCCCTCGCGCACGGACGCGCCCGCGCACACTCAGCAGACCGACACTTCCGCTCCCGAGCAGACGGAGCCTGCCGAGATCACCGAGGAGCCCACTCCCGAGCCCACCGAGGTCCCCACTCCCGAGCCCGAGGTCTACGATCCCGTTCAGGCGGATGATTCTGCGATGACCTCGAAATACAGCTTCAAGACGGAGATGCAGGTGAACGGCGAGAGCGCAAGCTCATATTCCGGCGGCGAGCCGATCGAATTCGCTCATAACGACGAATATCAGCAGGCCGAGGGCGTGCTTTCGTTCCGCGGAAGCTGCTTCCGCCAGGATCCCTATTACGGCGTGACAACGGCTGCCGAGGGCAAGCTGCAGGAGATATGGCATCACGATACCTATTCCGTGCCCAAGGGCGAGGGCGGCAATTATTCCGGCGTGTGGACCGGCGCGGGCTGGACGGGCCAGGCGCTTGCGATCCGCTGGGATAACGAAACCAGGCAGATAATGAACATGTTCGATTCCGCCAAGGCAAAGGACGGGCTGATCGAGGTCATCCACGCCACCATGGACGGAAATATCTACTTTTATGATATGGAGACCGGCGAGCCCACCAGGAACAAGCTTGTTTTCGGCGTGCCCTTCAAGGGCGCAGGCTCGCTCGATCCGCGCGGCTGGCCCATACTTTACGTAGGCCAGGGCGATCATTACAAGGAGCAGGGCAAGGAATCCAAGGCGTACATAATCTCGCTCATCGACGGCAAGGTGCTCGCCACCTTCGGCAACAAGCCCGACAGCTTTGCGCTGCGCACCTTCCACGCCTATGATTCCGCGGCTGTGGTGGACGGCAAAACCGACACCCTCTTCTATCCCGCCGAGAACGGCATACTCTACCGCGTCAAGCTGAATACGCAGTTCGACAAGGCGGCCGGCACGCTCACCATGAACCCCTCCGCGCCCGTAAAGGTGCGCTATCAGACCCCGCGCACCGAATCGGGCAATTTCTGGCTCGGCTATGAGGCAAGCGCGGTCGCGTGGCGCAATTATCTCTACCTTTGCGACAACGCGGGCTATATGCAGTGCGTGGACGTGAACACCATGAAGACCGTGTGGGTGCAGGACACCTGGGACGATACCAACGCCACCCCCTGTCTTGAAGAGGATCCCGCAAACCACACCGCTTATCTTTACGTGGGCAACACGCTTGACAACAAGATGGATTCAAACGGCAAGGGCCCCGTCGCGTTCTTCAAGATAGACGCCTGCACCGGCAGGATCGTCTGGCAGAAGGAATACACCGTTTACACCGACAAGCACGTCACCGGCGGCTTCCAGGGCAGCGCGGTGCTTGGCAGGGGCGAGCTTGAGGGGCTTGTCATAACCACCTACAGCTCCGTCGGCAACGGCTATGAGGGCTACGTGGTCGCCTATAACACCGAGACCGGCGACGAGGTGTGGAAGTTCAAGGTTGCGGGCTACACCTGGTGCAGCCCCGTGGCGATGTATGACGCGAACGGCAAGGCTTATATAATCGTCTGCAACTGCCTGGGCGATATCTACGTGCTCGACGGTCACGGCAATCAGCTTGACAAGATCAACGTCGAGAGCAATATCGAGGCCTCCCCCGTCGCGTTCGACAACTACATCGTGATAGGCACAAGGGTCAGGGGCACGTTCGGGCTCAAGATCTATTGATACAGCGAAACCGTTAAGGGGTCTCCCGTGAAGGGGATCCCTTTTATTATTCGAAACATGAAAAAGAGGCGGGATTCCCGCCCCTTTATTTCAATGCTTATGCCTGTGCTTTTTCTTCTTGTTTTTCGGAGGCTCCGCAGCATTTTCGGGCCCCTCCGTTTTTTGGGGCGCGGTTTCCGCGGGCGCGGCTTCCGCGAGCTCCGATTCCTTTTCGGGCTCGTCGGCCTTTTCGGGCGCGGTTTCCGCGGGCGCAGCTTCGGCGCAGGCCGCTTCGGGCTCCGTTTCTTCGGGCGCGGGCTCCATATGCTCGGGCAGGAACTGCTCGGCGCGGTATTCAAAGGCCGTCCTTGCAAGCTGTGCCGCAAGCACGTCGTTGGTCATCTTGGCGCTGCCAAGCTCCTGCGTGAGCTTGAACTGCAGCACGTCGATCGTATTCGTCATCCTGTCGAACTCCCTTATCACCTCGTCGAGGAAGGCGTCGACCGCGACCGGGTCATAGCCGAACAGCGAGTGCGGGAAGACCTTGTTTATAACGTCGTCTCTGTTCATTGCGGATCCTTTTCGGGAAAGGTTCGGGGCCATGAGGCTTTCCCATGGCCCCTTTGATGCTTACTCCTTGAAACCGTCGGAATTGCCTACGATCTCGTAGTCGGCGGGCACTACTGCAAAAATCTTTGCCGAGATCTTGCGGATATCCCCTCCCATCGCGCTGCACGCGCCCGACATGAAGTCGAGTATCCTCTGGGCAACTTCGATCTCGATGTTTTCCATGTTGAGGATGATGGGCTTGCGGCTCTTGAGGTTGTCGATGATACTCATGGTATCCTCGTAGCTGACCGGTCTGTAAACGATCAGCTTGCTGCGGTTGCCGGAAATGGGAAGGTCGACGACCTTGCCCGGATTCTTGCGCTCGCGGCGCTTCTCCTCACGAGCTGTGATGGGCTGGAGCTCCTGCTCCTCCTCGAGCTCAACGTCTTCGATCTCTTCGTCCTCGACCACGTCGAACCCGAACCAGTTCCTGAGCTTGCTTGCTACCTTGGACATTTTTCTTTCCTCCAAACTTTTATTCGTTGGCACTTGGAGAAAACTTGTTCAGCCTTGTATCTGACACACGGGCCTTATATTTATGTACGGCTCATGCGGCTGTTTCGGCTAATGAAAATGCCTTGGGCCGAATATGGCGGAGCCGACTCTGACCATATTTGCCCCCTCCGCTATCGCGGAGGTATAATCCCCGCTCATACCCATTGAGAGTATCTGCATGTCTATTCCGGGGAGTTCGATCCCCTTCATATCTTCAAACAGCTCGCGCATCTTCGCAAAGTAGTACCGCGCATCCCTGTCCCCCGCCGCGGGCGGTATGCACATGAGCCCCTTTACGAAAATATCGGGCATGTCGGAAATTCGCTTTAACAATTCGGGAAGATCGTTTGGCGCGATCCCCGCCTTCTGCGGCTCGTCGCCGATATTGATCTCCACCAGGCAGGACTGCTTTACGCCGCGCTTTTCGGCAAGCCTGCTTATTTCGGAAAACGCCTCGGGCCTGTCCGCCGACTGGATCAGATCCGCGCGGCCTACGAGGTATTTTATCTTGTTGAGCTGGAGCTGACCTATAAAATGAACGGTCTGCCCGTTAGCCTTGAAGAAATCGAATTTATCGGTAAGCTCCTGCGCGCGGTTCTCGCCCACCTCAAGGCAGCCCGCACGGAACGCGGGCGCGATCCTTTCGGCCTCGACGAATTTGGTCACGGCCACCAGCCTGATATCCTCGGGCCGCCTTCCGGACTTCAGCGCGCTTTCGGCCACCTCGTCCCTTACCCTGAGAAAGTTGGAATAAACGTCTATCGTTTCCTGTTCCAATACCTCGCCCCCTCGGAAAGTGATTCGCCGCTCTCGTGCGGCCTTACTATCGCATAGCCGTCCTCGCTTGCAAGCACGTCCACGCGAATGGAATGGTGCGAATTTGTGAGCACGAGCTCGATATAGGGCTGACTTTCTTCAAAGGTGACCGCTCCGCTTTTAACGCGCACGCCCGTTACGGCGGCGGTGATATCCGTCCTGACCGTCCTGACGTCGATCAGGCTGCCCATATCGGTGCTGAACTCGATTATATTGACTATCTCCTTGCCGCTGACGACGGGCTCCAGCCCCACGCCGCGGAACGTGCCGTGACCCTTGATGCTTACTTCGTATTCCACGCCCGCGGCAAGCCGCTTCAAGCCGCTGCCGTCGGTTATGAAGGCCAGATACCATTTGTCGGGATCTACCACGCGGCAGACGCGCGTCTTGTCGTCGGTCGTCCAGTTGGCGGCGCCCTTGCCCTTGATCGCCCTTGTCACAAGGTCGGCCGAGATCATATTGAGCTTTTCGGCGTTCAGCGCCTGCTCATAGCTGTCGAAATAAAAGCTGACAACGCCCGGGCTTTCCGCCGTGACGTCCTCCGTCCAGGCGGATATCAGATCCTCCTTGGCGTCGACCTGCGCATACAGGCCGCGAAGGTTTTCGGTCTCCTGCACCTTGCCGCGCAGATATTCCATGCGCTCCTTCAAGATATCGTCAAGGCTCCTGTAAAGCTTTTCGAGATCCTCGCCGGAATCCAGCATGACGCACGAGGTTATGCGGCTCTTTACGGCGCTTAAGCGCTCGTTTATCTCGTCAAGCTTCTGATCCTTGGTGGCGCCTATGCGCTCCATCTGCGCCCTGTAAACGTCCTCGCGCGCGTCCAGCAGCGACTGCATCAGCTCGCCGCTGTAACCCAGCTTATAGACGGTCGCAAGCTTATCGCCGCTGTTGACGCTTGCGCCCTCCTCCTTAAGGAAATCCGTGTCGGTATGCTCGGAGGCGATATAGGTGTGCTCGTCGCGTATTATCACGGCGGACTTGTCCTTCATGGAGAACATCATGCTGCCGAATTCCGCAGTTTCCTCCGTTCCGTTATGAAGCACGAGGAACAGCACCGCGCCGATCGCCAGCAGCAGGGCGAATATGATCACGGGGATCTTCGGATCTATGCGGCTGCGCGCCTTCTTTTTGCGCTTCTTGCGGATTATCATTCGGGTTCCTTCTCGTTCACGTCATAGCCCTTCTTTTGGGACCTGCCGTACTGACGGTCGAAATTCTCTTTGTTTTTGGCGATATAGCCGTTATACAGGTCCTCGGGAGTCATGCCGGCGCGAATGCACATGCTTATGAAGAAGTGGAGTATATCCACCAGCTCGCCGTGAAGCGATCCCCGATCTACGGGCTTCTCGTTCTTCCACCATTTGAAATTGACTTCGTCCAAAAGCTCCGCAAGCTCGCTGACCATCGCGAGCACGTCCTTCTGTATCCACCGCTCCATGGGAAAATCCAGGCCGCGGCGCTCCTGAATGTCGCGGTCGAGCGACGCCTGGAGTTCGAATATCACGTCAAGCTTATCCTTGTTTATTTCCATATCATTCCTCATAATTTATCAAAGCAGCAGCCGGCTTATGCGCTCGCGCGCGCCGCCGCATTTGCCCACGACCGCCGCGGAAAAATCCTCGGCGCCGCACACGGTGGGCAGTATCTCTTCAACGGCGGCTCCGTCAACGGCGCGGATGTTCGCGATTATCTCGTCCTCGGTCAAATGCCTGCCGCGCATCAGCTCCGCCCGGCCTATCGCCGAGCCCCTTGCCGAGGTGGATTCCTGCGCCATCAGGAAGCTTGCGATAAGCTGATCCTTTGCGCGCTCTATCTCCTCGCGGGAAAAGCCCCTTTCCCTGACCTTAAGCGCCTCTTCAAGCATCATTTCGGTAACCGTGGCGGCGTTTTCGGGGCTTGTGCCCGCATAAAGCGTCATGTAACCGGAGCGCTTATAGGCGGTGGGATAGGCGTAAACGGAGTATGCAAGGCCGCTTTCCTCGCGTATTTTCTGGAACAGCCTTGAGCTCATGGTGCCGCCGAATGCGTTTGAGAACACGAGCTGCGCGTAATTCTCGGGCGTGTCCTTCCTGTATCCGGGAAGGCATATGCAGATATGCGCCTGCCCGATATCCTTTTCTATGAATTTCAGCCTTTTGCCGGGCTTGTGGACCGCAAATTCCGCTTCGGGAACGCTGGACGAGCCCGTCATGGTAAAGCTTTCGTCAAGCGCCGAAATAAGCTCGGCCTCGTCAAGGCTGCCCGCGGCGGATATCACCATGCGGTCGGGCAGATAAAGCCTATCCATATAGGCTCTCAGGCCGTCCCTTGTGAAGGCTTTGACGCTGCCCAGCGTGCCGAGTATGGGCCTTTCCAGCGGATCGCCCTCGTAAAAGCCCGCGACGGCCGTTTCGGTGACCAGATCCTCGGGCGAATCCTCGGTCATCAATATCTCCTCGCAGACGACGCCCTTTTCGCGCTCGATATCCTCGGGATCGAGCAGCGAATTGCAGATAAGATCCGCCAATACCTCGGAGAGCACTCCCACCTTGTCGCGAAGCACGCGCCCGTAAAAGCAGGTGCATTCCTTGCCGGTGAAGGCGTTGAGATTGCCTCCCACGGCGTCCATCACCGCGGCGATATCCGAAGCCGAGCGAGTCTTTGTGCCCTTGAAGAGCATATGCTCTATAAAATGGGCCGCGCCGGATTCGTCGCCCTGCTCGTAAACGGAGCCCGCGTTTATCCAAACGCCCATCGAAACGGAACGGTAGCCGGGCATATTCTCGCCGACGACGCGCACGCCGTTTTTAAGCTTAGCTGAAAACATCGATACTTTTCCTTCTTCCATGCGGTAAGTTTGCCGTGATTTGCGGCAGCTTATACACGGATGCTTTTGCGCCGATATAGTTTCCGACTATATCTATACATTCTAATTATACAACATTTTGTGTATCGATACAATAGGAATCCCCATATTTTTTATTTTTTCGATCAAAAAAGGGAGCGCCCGCGCGAATCCCGCCGTGGGCTGAGCGGTTATTATGCTCCCGGGCGAGAGCCCCTCGAGCCTTTCGGCAATATCGAATGCCGAGCCCCTGCCGCAGTCGAGATCGAGCGTGCCGGCAACGGTGATAAGCCCCAGAGCGTTCCCCGCGGAGGCGGCGGAAGCGATCGCGGGAGGAGCATAGAGCAGCTGAGGTCTTACGCCGGTTATGCGCTCGACGGTATCGAGCGCGGACGCCAGCTCCTCCTTAAGCTCCCCGGGCTCCCCGGCGGAGCTCTTGACGGTCACCGCCAGCTCGTGCCCCTCGCCCGCTATGCGCGCAAGCGTATCGGCACAGGCTTCCGCCCATTCCCCCGTCACGGCAAACACGGCGTGCTCGCCGTTGTCCCCAAGCACGTGCAGTATGGGATCGAGCGATGAAACGTCCCAGGTTATGGGTATCAGTATCGAAGCGCCCCCGCCGCCGTAATAGACCGGATGGGCGCGGCTGCCCGACCAGGTCATCACCGAGACCGGGGACAGGAGCGTAAGATACATTATCAGCACCGCTGCAAGCACCGCGGCGTTCACCGCAAAGGCGCCGATCGTTTTGCGCATACACGCCTCCTAAAAGGTTTGTCCGCCCCGAAAAGGACGGCAGTATAGTGTATGCGGGCAAAAAAGCCGATATGCCCGCGGCAGTGCGGCCGCGCCGCGAGAGGTCCGGTTCCCCAAACAAATTTATCAATATTATAAAAAAAGCGTGCATATGGATGAAAATTGAGTTATAATATAGGTTGAGTAAATACAGCTCACGGAGTTGCTTATGGAAAAGAACAAGAAATCATTCGTAAAAGGCGCCGCCATACTGGGCGCTGCCGGCCTGATAGTTAAAATAATCGGGGCGTTTTATCGGATACCCCTTACCAATATCCTGCAGAGAGGCGACCTGGACGGCATGATCTATTATGCCACGGCCTACCCCTATTATTCATGGCTGCTTGTCATCTCGTCGGCGGGCTTCCCCACGGCCATTTCCAAGATGGTTTCCGAAAAGGTCGCCGTGGGCGACAAAAAGGGCGCCACCGCCGTGTTCAAGACGGCGTTCCTGCTGCTCTTTGCGATAGGTGTCGTCACCACGGTGCTGCTCTTTGCGGGCTCGCCCCTGATCGCGCGGCTTGCCGACGTTCCCGGCGCAACGCTTTCGCTGATGGCGCTTGCTCCCTCGCTCTTCTTCGTATCCATCATGTGCGCCTACCGCGGCTATCTGCAGGGCATGCAGATGATGACCGGCACCGCCATATCGCAGGTGACGGAGCAGGTAGGCAAGCTGATATTCTCTTATTCGCTCGCGCTGCTGTTCGTGCACATATTCCCCGAAAGGCCCGATCTGTGGGCCATGGGCACGCTGATAGGCATAAGCCTTTCCGAGGTGCTGGGGCTTGCGGTGATCTGGTGGTATTACAGGCGCTGCCGCCGCATGCTCCCCTCGTATAAGCTCGAAAACATGAACGTATCCAAGTCCACCATGAAGCGCGTGGGCATGGGGCTTTTGGCGATCGCCGTTCCCATCACGATAGGCGCCTCCATAATGCCCATCACCGGCATTGCCGACACGATATTCATAAAGCGTCTGCTGCAGGAAAGATACGTTTCGCTGGGCTTTGCGCAAAGCGTGGCCGACGTGATGGCGGGCGACGGCTTTGTTGCGCTGCGTTCCTACGTCACGCCGCTTATCAATATGCCTGCGGTGCTGACCCTGGCGCTTTCGATGAGCCTTGTTCCCGCCATCGCCCCCATGACGGCGGCAAGAGACCGCCGCGGCATAAGAAAGGTCGGCGCGACGGGCATGAAGCTTGCCATGATAATCGGCGCCCCCTGCGCGGTGGGCCTGTTCGTGCTGGGCGCTCCCATAATGGCGATGCTCTACACCAAGGTCGGCGCATCCGTCGGCGAGCACGGCACCTATTACATATCCGGCTTCATCTCGCAGATACTCAACATGAAGCCCGGGCAGGAGATACCCATTTACGCGCTTGCCGGCGGAATAATGCAGATATCCGCAATAGGCGTGCTGTTCCTTTCGCTCGTGCAGACCATGACGGGCGTCATACAGGGCATGGGCAGGCAGAAGGTGCCCGTCTACTTCCTCATCGCGGGCGGCGCGCTCAAGGTCATATCGATGGTGGTGCTGATGAAATGCACCAACCTGGGCGTGCTGGGCGCGGCGATCTCCACTGTGCTCTGTTACGTTGTGGCGGGCATCGGTGACACGTTCTACACCATCAATCACGCCAATATGAAGGTGCGCTGGTTCGACACCTTCGGCAAGCCCCTGCTCTCGGCGGCGGCCATGGGCGCGGTGGTCTATTTTGCCTACAGCTTCATCAACAAGGCCGGGCATCCCACTCTTGCCACGCTCGGCTCGGTAGTGCTCGGCGTGATCGTTTACGCCGCCTGCCTGTGGGTGCTTCGCGCTTTCAACAAGGACGATCTGGGCTTCATGCCGGGCTCGAGGAAGCTTGCAAAGCTGTTCAGGGTGAACATGAAATGAGCATGGACGATTCTTACAGAAGAATGATCGAGGAACGCGAAAGGCAGACGCTTTCGCCCTTTGCCTGTCTCAGCGTGAACACGCGCGGGCGCGAAAGGCCCATCGAGCCCTGCCCCATAAGGACGGATTTCATACGCGACCGCGACCGAATACTGCACTGCAAAAGCTTTCGCCGATTAAAGCACAAAACGCAGGTGTTCCTATCCCCCGTCGGCGATCATTACCGCACGCGCCTGACTCACACGCTGGAGGTCAGTCAGATCGCCCGCACGATATCGCGCGGGCTCAGGCTGAACGAGGATCTTACCGAGGCGATAGCCTTGGGGCACGATCTGGGGCACACCCCCTTCGGGCATTCGGGCGAGAAGGTGCTGAACGACCTGGTCCCCGGCGGCTTCGAGCATAACGAGCAAAGCCTGAGGGTGGTTGAAAAGCTTGAAAACGACGGCGAAGGGCTGAACCTGACTTACGAGGTGCGCGACGGGATACTCAACCACACCTCCCGCGGGAAGGCCGCGACGCTCGAGGGCGTGGTGGTGTCCATATCCGACCGCATAGCTTACATCAATCACGATATTGACGACGCGATACGCGCCGGGATACTTTCGGAGGACATGCTTCCCGATTCGGCCAAGAGGGCGATCGGCGCTTCGCACGGGCAGCGCATAAACAACCTTATAATAAACGTGCTGCGCGAATCCTCCGGGCAGCCTTACGTGCGCATGTCGGATGACATGTGGGCGGAATTCAACAAGCTGCGCGATTTTCTGTTTGAAAACCTTTATCACAACTCCACGGCAAAGGCCGAGGAGGGCAAGGCCGAGGGCGTGATACGCTCGCTTTGGTATCATTATCTGGATCATATAGACGATCTGCCCGCCGAGTTCCTTCGCAATATCGAGCGCGACGGCTATGAGCGCATCGCCGCGGATCATATCGCCTGCATGACCGACCGTTACGCGATAGACGACTATAAACGACTGTTCGTTCCCAAGGACTGGGTATAAAAAAGGAGGATCATTATGGGTTACCTTGCCGCGATAATGGGCGCTTTCAACAAGGTCACGGACGCCGCCTCGAGGATACTCGATCAGGGCGATCCGCAGAAATTCGCCACCGCCGTCGACCAGCTGAACACAAGCACCGAGGAAAGCTTTGACACGATGAGGAAGATCATCACCGAAAGCACCACCCTCACCGAAAAGGAGAAGATCGAGGAGCTGCGCAAGCTTGCCGAGCAGGAGGCAAACACCAAGGTGCAGTATGCCGAGACCCTGGGCGGGCACAGCGAGCGCACCGCGCAGATCGCGCTGAACGTGGTGACGGGGCTTTTGACCGCGGGCTTGAGCTTTGCGCCCGAGCTGATAAAGCGCGTGAAGCTGAGTGTTGTTGAAAGAAAGGAAAACGCCCTGCCCCCCGCAAACGAGCCTCCGCTCATAGACGCCGAGGACGTGACGATCCCCAACGCGGGATACCGTTCTGACGATATCGTGGATATCGAGCCCGACGAAGTTGAAATAATAGAGGACGAGGAAGAAGAATTCTGAGTAAAGCAAAAGGACGCGCAGGTATGGACCCGGCGCGTCCTTTGATCATGCCTTTTTTATGCGTTTACGAGGAACGCGTGATAGCCGCGCATGGCCTCGTAAAGGTCGGCCTTGGAGATGATCTCCCAGGGGGCGTGCATGGAGAGCACCGCCACGCCGGAATCGATCAC
The DNA here is from genome assembly GCA_017541305.1 of Clostridia bacterium. Lineage (GTDB taxonomy): Bacteria > Bacillota > Clostridia > Christensenellales > CAG-138 > UBA3857. The sequence continues at coordinate 122,694 of JAFXZJ010000027.1, forward strand.
GTTCATGCAATAGAGCGCGCAGATATAGGCGATGGTGCCGCCGCCGCCAAGATCGACGCGGCCGAGCTCGGCGGTCTGGAAGGATACGCCTGCGTCGTCCATTATCTTGCGCACCTCGGCCATGTATTCGGCATTGGCGTCGTTGGAGCCGCCCTTGCCTCGGGAGCCGGTGTACTTATTGAAGCACACGCCGCGGCCGAGGAACGCCGCGTTCTTCTTCTCAAACGCGGAGGCGAAATTGGGATCGAAGCCCGCCGAGACGTCGCAGGAGAGCATCTTGGACGCCGCAAGGCCGCGCCTGAGCTTGAGATCGCAGTAATCGCCGGTGAGGTTCATCAGCTCGGCAAACGCGTTCTCGAAATAATGGGCCTGCATGCCGGTGGCGCCGACGGAGCCGATCTCTTCCTTATCGGCAAAGAGGCAGCAAACGGTCTTTTCGGGGACGCCCTCCACGTTGAATATGGCCTCGAGCTCGGCAAACGCGCACACTCTGTCGTCATGGCCATAGCCCAGAATCATCGACCTGTCAAGGCCCATCTCACGGGCGCGGCCCGCGGGGACTATCTCGAGCTCGGCGGAGAGGAAATCCTCCTCCTCGATGCCGTACTTATCCTTGAGTATGCCCATCACGTTGGCCTTGACGGCTTCCTTCTCGTCGGTATCCTTGACGGGCTTGCCGCCGATGATCAGGTTCAGGTCCTCGCCGCCGATGACCTCGGAGGCCTTCTTCTGCATCTGCTCCTGAGAGAGGTGGATGAGCAGGTCGGATATGCAGAGCACGGGGTCGTTGTCGTTTTCGCCGATGACGATATTGACCTTTGTGCCGTCCTTCCTGACGACCACGCCGTGAATGGCCAGGGGCAGTGTGACCCACTGATACTTTTTGATGCCGCCGTAATAATGGGTGTCGAGGTAAGCAAGATCGCCGTCCTCATAGAGGGGGTTCTGCTTTACGTCGATCCTGGGGCTGTCGATATGGGCGCCGATTATGTTCATGCCGTTCTCAAGGGGCTGCCTGCCGATGATGAAGAGCATGATCGTTTTGCCCATGGGCGAAGCCCAAAGCTTTGCGCCGGGAGCGAGCTTTTCGCCCGCCTTCACGGCGTCCTCAAGCGAGGTGTAGCCGTTCTTTTTGGCAAGCTCCACGGCATAATCCGCGCACTCGCGCTCGGTCTTGCCGTTGTCGAGGAACTTGCGATAGCGCAGGGAGAGGGATTCAAGCTCTTCAAGCGCCTTGGCGTCATACTTTTTCCATGCGTTTTCTCTTTCCATATTGAAACTCCTTTGGATTTGATTAACAGATCAACAAAATCATTATACCATGTTCGGACGGCGTTAGCAAGGCGAAAAGTCGTCAATAGTTGAACACGTGCAGGCCGAGTTCCTTGGAGATATGCTCCATTGCCTTGACGGCGGCTATGCTGTTGCCGTAAGGATCCAGCGCGGGGCCGTAAAAGCCGAAGCCCAGCGGACCATGCGCGGAGCACACAAGGCCGCCGCCCACGCCGCTCTTTGAGGGCACGCCCACGCGCACGCCGAATTCGCCGGAATAATCATACATGCCGCAGGTGAACATAAGGCTCTTGATCGTGCGGACGTTATCCGCGCCGATCAGCCTTGCGCCCTCGATGGGATCGACGCCGCCGTTTGATATTATCAGTCCGAGCGCGGCGAGCGATTTGGCGTTGACTGCAAGCGAGCACATCTTGAAGTAAAGCTCGAGCGTCCTTTCGGGATCGCCCTGCAGCACGCCCTTGCTCTTTAAAAGATAAACTATCGCGCGGTTGCGGTCGCCCGTTTCGGCTTCGCTCCGATAGACCTTTTCATCAAGGGTTATGCCCCCGTCGCGGCAGAGCAGCCTTGCGTAATCGAGCAGCTCCTCAAAGCTTATATGATCCACCAGCAGGCTGACCGTCTGGATCGCGCCGGCGTTTATCATGGGATTGAAGGGCAGATTGCTTCTTGTGTCCAGCTTGAGTATCGAATTGAACGAATCGCCCGAGGGCTCCATCATGACGTGCGAAAAGGTGCCGTCAAAGCCACGGAATTTAAGCGCGGCGGCAAGTATTATCACCTTGCTCACGGACTGCACCGAAAAGCGCGTGCCCGCGTCGCCGATGGAGCAGGTCCTTCCGTCGCCGTCTATCATGCATATGCCGAACGCGTTCGGATCGGCCTTGGCAAGCTCGGGGATATAATCCGCCACGCGCCCATAGGGTATCGCGCGCAGGCCCGCGTCATAGGCGTCGCGCAGCACCTGCTCTATGCTCTTTATCCCGTCATGCTGTTCAGTTTTCAGTGTGTTCATAGCTCTTCACCTTATTCTTTGCCGGCACGCTCCCCGTGCGGGGAGAGTAAACGGCGGATCTTGTCGTGCGCTCTATATTTTCATACAGCGCCGGGGTATCGTAATGGATATGGTATTTCAGGGGATGCATCAGCTTGAAAAAGCTCTTTTTCATGGTAAGGCCAACGTCCACCCGGTTGATCATCATAAAGCCGCGGAACGGGGGCATATAGCTTATAAGATCGTTCACGTCGGAAAAGTTGAGACATTCGGCGCAGACGGTGTCAAGATATTCGCGCAGGCGCTCCGTGTCCCTGTGCGCGGCCTTGAAGGGGCGCACGCTGCCGAAGGTGTAAAGATAGGGCTTTATGCCGAAATTGTAGTTTAGGTCCTGAGCGCACAGGCACGCGATGCCCGCGCCCAGCGACCAGCCCAGCACCTCTGTATGCGCATGGGGGTGCTTTTCATGTATGCGCTGCCAGCGCTTCCTGACGGTGTACTTGATGGCCTTATACATGTTTCCCCAGCCGTGATGCACGCGCAGCTGCAGGGGCCGGCCCTTAAACTCGATCGCGGCATAATATTTGCTCGAAAACTCGAATACGTTCGCCACCCAATCGGATTTATCGAGTGTGCGCTGGAAATTCAGCTGTATCACGTCCCTGTCCTCTTCATAATGGACGTCGTAATTCACCTCGTGCGCAAGGCCGATCGCACGCTGAAGGCGCGAGGAATAATACTTGAACGCGGCATATCTGATATGGCGCGTAAGCTCGCCGGTGTGCGTGTAATCCTCGCTGGTGTTGATGAAGTATTCGCGAAACGTCAGCCTTTTGTATTCCGTATGCTCCGCCTCCTTTTCCCCGGCTGTTATTTTACCAGAGCCCGCGCCGGATTTCAACGCCGCAGCGGGATTTTTCGCGGAAAAAACCGTTTTCGAAGCCGCTTTGGGATATGGTTTTTTAACGCGCCATGGTGTATAATTGTTTTATTCAGGCTCAAGGAGGGGCAAATGGCCGTCATCAAGACACAATTCGACGATTTTATCGCCGGCGAGATCAAAAAAAGCAAGGGCGTTTACTACCCCGTCAAGTCGGGAATGCTGAGGCGCCTGCTGATGAAAAAGGCCGGATGCTCCGAAATGCATCCCAATCCCTCCGACGAATTCTGCGATCCCGCGATCGGCCCGAGCTACCGCATAATTTCGGAGTATCAAAAGCAGTTCCTGACCGATATCCGCTTTCACCGCTTCTTCGACAACGAGCCCATCGTGATCGAAAAGGCGCATCCCGACGGCTATATCATTCTTAACGGGCATCATCGCTGGGCCGCGGCGATACGCATCCGGCAGGAAAAGGTGCCGGTAAAGCTCGTGACCCTGATGCACGAGGAGGACGTAAAAAGGATACTCGCCTCCACCGGGCGCTCAAAACGCGCCGTGCTCGACCTTGACGAGGCGGTGTTCACAGGCGATCCCGCCGAGCCCGCCGAAAAGCCCCTGCGCTTCCCCTTCGGCCGCATCTATACCGAGCGCATAAGGCTCGGCGTCCCCGCGCTCTTCCATTTTCTTACGACTCACGGCTATGACGTTTGGCTGTATTCTTCCGGATACTATTCCTTCGACTATGTACAGCGCTATTTCCGCAGATACGGCGTTAAGGTGACGGGCGTCATAAGCGCCGCCAACCGGCAGTCGAAGGCCGCGCGCGAGCAGCGAAGGAAGCTTGAGCAAAGCATCACCGAAAGCTATTCGACCACCCTGCATATCGATCCCGGCGCGGTGCTTGAGGTGAACAATTCGACCGGGGAATATGCCGATCACGAGCTGAGCTCATCCGGCGGGCGTTGGCCGCAGGAGGCGATCGGCGTGATAGAACGCATCGGGAAGGGCGGCGCATAGGATTTGAGGGTTTCATTCGATCTTGACGAGGTGCTTTTCGTATCGCCCCGAACGCACAAAACGGAGCCGCCCCTGCCCTTTCCCCTTAACAGGATCTATAAGGAAAGGCTGCGGCTGGGCGCTCCCGAGCTTGTGAACAGGCTGCAGGCGATGGGCTATGAGGTGTGGGTCTACACCTCGTCCTTCCGCACGGAAAAATACATAAGAAGGCTTTTCGGGCATTACGGCGTGCGCTTCGACGGCATAGTGAATGCCGAAAGGCACCTGCGCGAGGTGCAGCGGGGCAGCAGCACGACGCTTCCGCAAAAGCTTCCCAACCGCTACCGCATATCCCTTCATATCGACGACGAATCGATAGTGTGCTCACTCGGCAGGGAATACGGCTACCGCGCGTATCAGCTGAACGCGGAGGACGACGGGTGGCAGGAAAAAATAATCGAGCGCGCCGAGGAGATCAAGGCGCTCGAGGAAAAAACGTAAGCGAGGTCAATATGGAAAACGGCGATATCACAGGCACAGCGCCCGTAAGCGATTACGATCGGGCCAAGATCGATATGCTCAAAATGAGGGATTCCTTTATGAAGCTCAACAAGGCCGATCAGGAACGCCTCATAAAGGAGGCCGTCGCAGTGTGGGCGCCCGGCGCGGATCCGTTCAAAACGAAGATCATCGTCGGCACGCTGACTAAATTTATCGGATAAAAACGTGAAGAATGCGCGGGGAGCGTCCGCGGCTCAATTCGGTTGAGCTTTTTGATTCCGCTCTTTTTATAATAAAATATATGATCGAAAAAGCTTTGCCATCGGCAAAGCTTCCTCAATTATTCATTATTCATTATTCATTTTCCATGAGCCCTGCTCATGGCTTTTCAATGAGCCCTGCTCATGGCTTTTCCACGTCCATTACAAAAGCGCTGAAATTAAAGCCCTCTATCGGATCGTCGTGGGAGGTGCCGACGTAGTCCTTGCCTAAGAGGTCGAAGAAGTCGCCGGAGATGGTAATATCGGGCAGGCGGCCGACAAGCTCGCCGTTCTCCATCAGGTAAGCCATCTGCACGGGCGTCACAAAGTGACCTTCGGGCGTGGCGTCGCCGCCGGCCGCGACCACCACGAGCACCGCCTTGCCGGGCACGAGCTCCTTAAGGCTCTTTGCGGTCGGTTCCGCATAAAGGCCGGGCAAGTCCATATCGGGAACGCCGTCATACGTCGCTGCCGCGGTCCCGAGGTTGGGAAGCCCGTAAGCCGCCGCTGTTTTTTTCGTGGTGAGAAGGCCCTTCAGCACGCCGTTCTCAACAAGAGAAGGCCTCATATACGGAGCTACGCAGCCTTCGGCGTCGAAGAAGCAGCCATTAGGCGCGGTATGAAGGTTCATATCGGCCTTCAAAGTCAGCTTATCGGAGAACACCTTTTCGCCGAGCTTGCCGTTCAGAAGCGATGCGCCCGCGGCGTAGAGATCGCCGACGAAATGATTGAGATAACTATACAGGAGCTGCGCAGGTTCGATCAGGATCGGGTATCTGCCGGGCTCGATATCGACGGGCTTATAGAAGGCGTCGTACTCCCTCTTGAACTCCGCGAGCAGCGCTTCCTCATCGAAGTGATCGCCGCTCCAGCCAAACCCCGTGTCAAAAAGATTGCCGCTGCCGCGGCTTTGGGCGACCAGGCTGATATTGAGTTCTCTGCCGCAGCTGACGAGATGCCTGCCGAGGGAGTTGCGGTATTCCGTATAGGTGCGGCTCATGCCGATCTTGTTTGTAAGCGCGAATCGCGGGCAGAGCTCGCCGAGGCGGTCGAGGAAACGCTGCATCGTCGGGATGAATTCGGCGACCGGGATGATCTCCTCATCATGGATCTCCTCCTGCTCGAGGGGACCTTCGAGGCAGCAAGGATACGGGATCGCGAAAGCGAGCGCTGCCTTCGCCTTTTCGGTCAGCTCCTCTTCGTTCGGTTCGCCGAGGCAGCCGGCGACGCCGATGCAGCCGTTTTCATAGACGCGGACGGTGCCGGTCGTTTTTTCGATCTCGCGGAAGCTGTCGATCTTTCCCGCCGTGACGTTGAGCGTTACGGACTGTTCTGTTTTTTTGATGAATTCTTTTTCCATTTTTATCACCTCGATTATTGAACGTTCATTTCGGAGACCCTGACGTACGGGCCGCCGAAGCCTACGGGCAGAGGATACTGCTCTATCTTACCGCAGCCGCCGCCGACGAAGGAGAGAAGCTCTACGTCCCTTGTGAGTCCGTCGATAAGGCCGAGCGTTTCGAACACGTTGCCGGAAATAACGCTGATCTGCGCGGGGCGGCCGAGCTTGCCGTTCACGATCTCATAAGCAACCTTCGGCGCGATGGTAAAGGTGCTCATACCGCTGCCGTGCTTGACGGTTTTGATGAAATAACCCTTTTCGATAGGCGCGATGAGCTCATCGAAGCTCAAGTCGCCTCCCTCGATATATGTCGTCGTCATGCGGACGATCGGCTCGAATTCGCAGTCGATCGCACGGGCGTTGCCGGTCAGTTCCTCATCGAGCGCCGCGGCGGTCTGCGCGCTGTGCAGACGACCCGCAAGCACGCCGTTTTTGATGAGGTAATTCTTGCGTGCCTTGGTGCCCTCGTCGTCATAGGGAACGAAGCCGCTGCCGGGGATGGCGCCGCTTTCCGCGATGGAAAGGATCGGCGAGCCGACTGCCTTGCCGAGCTGCCACTCCTCCTTCATCGTTTCATCGGAAATCATGAAGTCCGCTTCCGATTTATGGCCGAAGCTCTCGTGGGCGAATACGCCCGCAGCCTCCGGGGAGAGCACGACGGGGTATTTTCCGGCCTCCACGGGCACGGCATTGCGCATGCTGTCCGCCTGCTCGCGGACGGAGCCGCGAATGGTCTCCTCAAGGCCGCGGAGCTCCTCAAAGCGGGTCACGCCGTTGCTCCAGCTGCCGTGGAACTGCTTTTCTCCCTCCGCCATCGCGAACGAAAGAACGATGCCGCAGGTCTGATAATCATAAGTGATGTCGGCGCCGAGGCTGGAGAGGAAGCGGAATTCGCTGTTTCGGTCAAGGTATTTCCCCTCGGGCAGGGTCACTGCGGGCTCTTCCGAAAGTATCGGCAGGTACGAAAGCAGCAGCTCCTGCTTTTTCGCGAGCGGGATATCCCGAACGGAGCGGTCCGCGAAAGACGAAAGCTTATCGCGGTTGACTTCGAAACGCTTTACGGTGGGATCCTCGAGGATATCGGGGTTCGCCGTCGCGGCGGCATAGAGGCCGTCCAGCGTCTTCTGCAGGTGGTCGACGTCGGTGACGGAAGCGTAATACCAGAGCTTGCCGTCGTAAACGCGCAGGAACGCCTGCTTTTCATTGCGGGTCTTCATCTCCTCGAGCACGCCCGCCTTGTACGAGATCGTAGTGCGGAAGCGATCCTCAATGCGGATGTCTGCATAGTAGCCTTCTTTGAATTGGATCATAACTGTCTTCTCCTTTATTCTTTTTCCTGGTCTGATTGTATTATGCTTTTCCAGAGGGCGTTAAGCTCCTCGTTTTCGCCTTGCTTTACTATGTTTGCAACAACGTCCATTGCGGATGCGCCGATATCGTCATGCACGCTCGCGCCTTCGATCCGCTCGATGAACCGGATGTCGCTTTCGTCATAGCTCGGGGATGCATCGAAGAATTCGGCAAGCTCCTTAGCTTTTTTAAGGGACTCGCGGGCGTCGTCCTCCCTGCCCTGAAGGAGCTGCACAAGGGCGATCGCAGCAAGAGCCCCGCTGTTCACCTTGTCGAAAAAGTTCGGCCTGCCATCTTTTCTGAGTCCAAACATCAGCTCGCTCCCCAAGTGCAGTATCGCCTCGGAGGAAGCGTAATCCCCACGTGAGCCGTAATAGTTCACGTAGCCGAAGACCACGCTGATGAACTCGGCCAGGAGATTTGCCATGGCCTGCGAAAGATACGGCGCCGCGTCCTCCGGATGCTCGCTGTCAGCCAGTATGCTGCCGAGCTTATGGTTAAAAAGGCCGCCCGCATTGTGCTTCTTATAAAGCTCGATCCCCTTTTCCGTCTCACCCAGGCTCAGATACACTTCCGCCATTTTCCCGTAAAGCGTTTGTTCACTGATCTCCGGATCCGTATTCTGCGGCAGGAGCGTAAGCGACCTTTCCGTCAGCTCCAACGCGCGCCTGCCAAGCTTTTTGTCGTTGGTTTCAATAAAGAACACACGGAAAACGGTTGCGCATTCATTGACGATCTTGAAGGAATGCGGATATTTCTTCAAGGCCTTTTCCGCCTCATCAAGCCCTGCGCGGTCCTTGTTGCGGCGGCATTCCTGCAGGCGTTTGACGGTTGCGTCGAGGCGGTTGTCCTTCATTTCATAACCGAACAGCACATCCAGCGACACGTCGAAAAAATCCGCCATCTGGAGTATCAGCCCGATATCCGGCACCGAAAGCTTCGATTCCCATTTGTAGACCGCGCCGGTCGTTACGCCGAGCACCTCGGCAAGCTGCTCCTGTGTAAGCGACCTTTTCTTACGGAATGAGCGGATATTCTCTGCAAGCTTTGTTTCCATTCGCCGGCCTCCGTTTGTTTCTGTATTTATTCTACCCGATAAACGGGCGGATGTAAACACACCATGCATACTGTTTTGATAAAATTTATTATACCGTTGGTATTGGTCGGGGGCGTTGCATAAGGCATTGCCGCAGGCAAAGCTTCCTCAATTATTCATTATTCATTCTTCATTATTCATTTAGAATAGCCATCGCGCCAAATAATAATGAATAATTTATACTGAAAACTGAAAAATGAATAATACAAAGCAAAAAGCCAACCGCTGGCGCGATCGGCTTTTCGCTTTGTGGCATACTGTCAGTTGTTGTTTTCGGCTCCGCTTTTTGCGGTATTAACGGAAGAGATCAATATCCGCTTTATCTCAAGGCAGTCGTTCAAAAGCGATCCCGCCTGCTGTTCATCAAGGTAATCCGATTTTTGCAGGATATGAAGCCAATACTCCGTCTCCGCAGTTTCCTTTAAGGCGATCTGAAGCTTTGATACGAAATCGGCTTTGCTCTGCCCGTATTGGGCTTCGCTGATATTCGCCCCTATTGACGTGCCGCTGCGGAGTATCTGTTTTGCAATTACCGATTCATGCTTTTCTTTCACGAGATAACGGTGCAGCTTGACTATGCGGGCGCCGAAATCGATGGTTTTTTCGATCAGGACGTTTTCTTTCATACTATCACCTCAGAGAAATTATACAGGAAATAAAGAGATTTTTCAATATAATTCTCGCTTTGCCGCAGGCAAAGCTTCCTCAATTATTCATTATTCATTTTTCAGTATTCATTGATCATTTAGAATAATCGATCGCGCCTGTTTAGTGAATAATGAAAAATGAAGATTGAATAATGAATAATACAAAGCAAAAAACCAACCGCTGGCGCGATCGGTTTTTTGCTTTGGCAGGGGCACTAAGACTCAGAACTCCCGCATCGCATTCGCTCGTTTGCAATACGGCTTTCGTGAGCGATGCTATGTGAGAATCCGCCTTTGGCGAATTCTCGGAGTTCTGAGTCACACGCTCTCTGTGCCAATAAAAAGCGGATACCCGGTGGGTATCCGCTTTTTATTGGCAGGGGCACTAAGACTCGAACTCAGAAGAACGGTTTTGGAGACCGCTATGTTACCATTACATCATGCCCCTGTTTCGGTGACGAATGGGATTATAGCACCATTAACGCGGGATGTCAAGCAAAAATATTCAATTCTTCAAAAAAAGTTGACACGCTCTCCGCGCGGGGGTATGATACATTATATGAAGGTCGATATCGTTATCGTGAATATCGAAGGGAATCTCGGTCTGCTCAGCGCGCCGGAGCGTTTCTCGTCGCCCGAAAGGCTTATTCGCTGCGGGCGCATTTCCAACGCCGAGCGGCGGCTGCAGGGCTATGCGGCGGAGCTGGCGCTTTCACGCGCTCTGTCGGGAGAGGCGCTTTTGCCTCCGGAGTATTCGTATGACGGGCGCGGTAAGCCGATCGTGAGCCGGGGCTTCATTTCCCTTTCGCACACAAGGGGCTTTGCGGTGTGCGCGCTCTCACCCGTCCCCGTGGGGATAGATATCGAGGCAGAGCGCGACGTCGATCCCAAGCTTGCGCCGCGGATACTTTCCCCAATGGAGCTTGAAGAATACCGGGCGGCCCCTTCGGGCAGGTATCTGCTTGAGCGCTTCGTGATCAAGGAGGCGTATCTCAAGCTGACCGGCGAGGGCGTTTTCGGCGGCATGAGCGAGCTGCACGTAAACGGCGGGCTGATATTCCGCCGCGGCGTGCGCGTTGGCTTCGTAAGTGGGATACCCGCCCGCGGCTGCGCGTGCTTTGCCGTGACCGAAAAGCCCTGCGGCATGGAAATAATCGGTATGTGAATAATGTTCGGGACGCGAAAAAGAGGTCTCCCCTGCGGGAAGGCCTCTTTCCGTTATACGGTTTGATCACTTCATCAGCTCTTCCATCTCGTCGAGCAGCTCGCCGAAGAGCTTGAGCGCCTCGTTGATGGGGGCGGCGGTGGTCATATCGACGCCCGCAAGCTTGAGTATGCTGATGGGATCCATCGATCCGCCGGCGGAGAGGAACTTCTTGTAATCGGCGACGGCGGGCTCGCCCTCGGTCAGTATGCGGTTGGCGATGGCGCACGCGGCGGAGAAGCCCGTGGCATACTGGAATACGTAGAAGTTATAGAAGAAGTGCGGTATGCGCTCCCACTCATAGGCGATCTCGGGATCCACGGTGATGGCGTCGCCGAAATACTGCTTGTTGAGCTCATAATACTTCTCGCAAAGGGCGTCGGCGGTGAGCGTTTCGCCCTTTTCGGCAAGCTGATTCATGAACAGCTCGAATTCGGCGAACATGGTCTGGCGATAGACGGTTCCGCGGAAGCTCTCCAGGAAGTGATTGATCAGGTAAGCCCTTTCGCGCTTGTCGGTGGTGTTGTTGAGCAGATACCTGACGAGCAGCACCTCGTTGCAGGTGGAGGCGATCTCGGCAACGAAAATCACGTAATCCGCCTGGCAGATGGGCTGGTTCCTGAGCGAATAGACGGTGTGGAGTGAATGGCCCATCTCGTGCGCGATGGTGAACATGGAATCAAGGGTGTCCTTCTGATTGAGCAGCACGTAGGGGTGCGGATCGCCGCAGGAGGAATACGCGCCGCCGCGCTTGCCCTCGTTTTCGTAAACGTCGATCCAGCGGTTCTCAAAGCCTTCCTTGAGGATGGAGATGTAATCCTCGCCGAGCGGCGCGAGCGCCTTGACGATTATCTCCTTGGCCTCCTCATAGGGGATCTCGCGGTCGGCGTCGCCCACTATGGGAGTGTAAAGATCGTACATATGCAGCTCGTCGGCGCCCATCAGCTTCTTGCGCAGGGCGACGTACTTGTGCATATAGGGCAGATTCTCATGCACGGCGTTGATAAGGTTGTGATAGACGGCAACGGGCACCTCGGTGTGATCCAGCGCGGCCTCGAGCGTAGAGTTGTAATTCCTTGCGCGGGCGTTGAATATCAGGCCCTTGACCTGGGAATCGAGGAACGCGGCGGAGGTGTTCTTGAAGGCCGCGAAGGTGTGATAGAGGGATTCGAAGGCGGCCTTGCGGACGTTGACGTCGGGATTCTCCATGAGGGGTATGAACGAGCCCTGGGTGACGATCAGCTCGTTGCCATCGGCGTCCTTGATGGAGGGGAACTTGATATCCGCGTTGCGGAACGCGGAAGCGGTCTCGCCGGGAGCGCCGACGACCTGACCGGCAAGAGCGAGTATGCGCTCCTCGGCGTCGGAAAGGGTGTGCGCCTTGTACTGGCGGATCTTGGACAGCTTCCTTGTATAGAGCCTGAGCGCGGGAAGATCGGCATAGAACTTTTCGATGGTCTCGTCGGGAATGGCGATCAGCTCGGGGGTGGAGAACGAATCGGCGCTGCCAATGGCAACGTAAAGGTTCATTATCTTGCCCTTCATGCCCTGATAGAAGGAATTGGCGGTATCCTCATCGGACTTGCGCATGGCGTAATTGCCAAGGCGCTCGACCTTGACCTGCATTTCGTCGCAAAGCTGCATGTAATCATACAGAGTCTCGGCGGATTCCGAAAGCCTGCCGCGGAATGCGGCGATCTTGCCGGGATAGACCTTGGCGGCCTCGAGCGCTTCCTCCCAAAGAGCGTCGGTCGCAAACAGATCCTCGGTAGCCCACGTGTACTGCTTTTCCACTTCGGAACGCTTGGGTATCTTTTTCTGTGCCATGGTGTTATTTCCTTTCTGTGGCTTGAGCCATATTTTAACAGGTATATTTTACCACGAAATCACGCCCTTGTATAGTGTTAATTTTATTCCAAAACCGTTTAAAAAACGCGCTTCCGCTTATTGCGCGGGCGTTGATATGATGGTATAATAAACAAAAAACGAGGTTCACCGTGAAAAAAATATTCTCTATCGTCATCGCGTTGATTCTGGTCTTTTCATGCATGGCCGTCACAGCCTCCTCTCCCTCGAAAAGCGCCGCCGTTTCGGATGACGCGGGGCTTTCGCTCTTCCCCTCCTCCATGCTCCTGCCCATGTTCAGCTCAAGCTCGGGCGAAAGGCTTAGGGTGTTTTACGACGGCGAGCTCGTTCCCGCCGACCTGTTCCGCTGGGAATCCTCCGATCCCGGCGTTGTGACCGTCACGCAGGACGGCAGGCTTCACGCGGTCGCCCCCGGCTCGGCCGTGATAAGGGCATATGAGGATGATGACGAATATGCCGAATCGGTAATAACCGTGGTCGACGACGAGGCGACGGCCACGCTTGCCGATCTTGAGCCGATAGAGCTCGACCTGCCCTTCTATTCCCAGGAGGTGGGCATCGGCCCCCTCTGCGGCGCGGAGCCCGTCGTGCTCAAGCGGGCGATAGTGCCGCCCTCCTGCGGGGACGTGCCCGAGCCCGATCCCAACGCATTCATCGCTTCGAACGGCTGGACCTATACCTATGCCGTGATCTACAAATTCCGCGTGCATTACGGGCAGAGCTTCCGCTTTGTCACCTCGGCTTCCTCCGCTTCCGGCCCGCACGCCTCGGGCGCCTACGTCTGCGTGTATGACCGCTATTTCTATCTGTGGGAATATGACAGGGGAACCGCCCTGAACCCTTACGGATGCGTCACGCTCGACACCTATGAGGAAAGCGATTTCTATCTTGTTATCACCCCGATCGACCACACCGACGACGCGGGCAGCGGCAATATATGCCTCTACGCCTATGATATCGAGCACCCCTATGCGCAGGGCGACGTGGATATGGATCATTACGTCACCTCTTCCGACGCGCTGACCGCGCTTAGATCGGCGCTGGGCATAATAACGCTTGACGAAAGCGCCGCCGCGCTTGCCGACTATAATTCCGACGGCTCCGTGGGAAGCGAGGACGCGCTTATGATACTGCGCGCCGCGCTCGGCATATTATAATACTCCCGATAAACAGACCGCCCGCCGAAAGCTCCGGCAGGCGGTTTTCTTTGTGTTCTCAGGCTTTATCTTATCCTCTCCGAACCGGAACAGCTCCTCGTGACGCCGCCGTCGTATTTTTTTTACGTAAAATTTCCGTTTATTTTTTACAATAAAGGGAAAAGCCCTTGACAAAATGGATTTTTTCTGCTATAATGCCAAATTCAATAGGGGGGCTTTTCCTCCTAAAAAAGGATCGTGAGAGGCGCGCATGAACGGCGATATGGAGTTGAACGGCATACTCGCTCCTTCGGAAGCATTGGAGCTTTCGCTCTTTCTGCGCGGGCGCGTGGATCTGCGCCTTATCTGCGAAAGATCGGGGCTGACTCCCGCCGAGGCCTATTCGCATCTTGCGGGGCTGATCTATTACGATCCCAAGCTCGACAGGCTTGTGCCCGCCGCGGAATACCTTTCGGGCAACGTGCTTTTAAAGCTGAACCAGGCGAAAAAGGCGCAGTCCCGCGAGGAGGAATTCGGCAGCCCCGACCGCGGCTTTGAAGTCGATTATTCGCTCAACATAAGCTCGCTCGAAAGCATAATGCCGCCCTTCGTCAAGGCCGAGGATATCAAGGCCAATATCGGCTCGCCCTGGATCCCCTCCTGGGTCTACCGCGATTTTCTGATCTCGCTTCTCAATATAAAGCCCGCGGGCGGCAAGAAGCCGCGCCTTATCGTCGAATACGTCAAGGCGGCCAATCATTACATCATCCACGGAAAAAAGAATTACGCAAAGCTTTCAAGAGCGCGCCTGACTTACGGCACGGAGCGCTTCAACGCCTTTGATATCGTCGAAAAGCTGCTCAATTCGGGCGAGGTGGTCGTTTACGACACCGTCTCCTCCGGCGCCGGCGGAATGCCCGTCAGGCGCATCAACCGCGCCGAAACGCTCATGGCGCAGGAGCGCATGAGGCTGATCGAGGAGAGGTTTTCTATGTGGCTCTTTAAGGACGAGCCGCGCAGGAGCCGCCTTTTGGAGCACTATAACGAAGCCTTCGGCGCGGTGCGTCCCCGCGTTTACGACGGGCGCGGGCTGAAGCTTCCCGGCAAGAACCCCAATATTAAGCTGCAGGATTATCAGCTTGCCGCGGTCAGCAGGATAGTCAATTCCAAAAACACCCTGCTTGCGCATCAGGTCGGCGCGGGCAAGACTTATGCTATGGCCGCCGCCGCGATGGAGCTGCGCCGCACGGGAGTATCGGGCCGAAACCTGTTCGTGGTGCCCAACAACATACTCGATCAGTGGCACACCGAGTTTTTAAAGCTTTATCCCGAAGCCAAACTGATCGTGATCGAGCCCAAGGATTTCACCCCCGCGCGCAGGCAGAAGCTTTTAAAGGAGCTGACGGAAAGCGATTCCGACGCGATCATAATGGGCTATGGCAGCTTTTCGCTCATCCCCCTGTCAAGGAAGGAGCGCGAAAAGGAGCTTTTGAACCGCATGAAGGAGATATCCGTCTCCATGCACGACGCGGTGTATAACGACGCTTACATGGTGCTCAACCGCTATTCCTCGCGCATCGAGCGCAGGCTGCAGAAGCTGTGGGACGACGAGGAGCCCGCGGCCGAGGGCGAGATATGCTTTGACGACCTGGGGATCGACACGCTTTTCGTCGACGAGGCGCACAATTTCAAGAATATCAGCATCGAGACCAAGCACGGCACGCTGCCCGGCCTTAACACCAAGGGCTCCAAGCGCTGTGACGATCTTATGGCCAAGGTGCGCTTCATTCAGCGCACGCACGACGGGCGCGGCGTGGTGTTCGCCACGGGCACGCCCATAACCAATTCGGTTTCCGATCTTTACACGATGCTCCTCTATCTTGCCTATGAACGGCTGGACGAAATGAACCTTGTGGAGTTCGACAACTGGGTCAAGCTCTTCTCCGAGGTCACCGAGGAATTCGAAGTCGAAGCCAACGGCATAGGCTATCGCTTAAGGCGCAGGCTTTCGCGCTATCACAATCTGCCCGAGCTTTCGCTGCTGCTTTCGGAGATAGCGGATCTGCATTTTATAAGGGACGAGGAGCAAAAGCTTCCCTCCAACGTGCGCTTTGTGAACTGCACCGTGCCCGCCTCGAAGGCGCTTCGCGACTATATAAGCGAGCTTGCGATAAGGGCCGACCGGGTCAAGGCCGGTCTCGTTCCCCGCACGGAGGACAACATGCTGAAGATCACCACCGACGGACGCAAGGCGGCGCTGGATATGCGCCTTGTCGATCCCAACGCCGAGGATCTGCCCACATCCAAGCTGAACAACTGCGTTGAAAACGTCTATAATATCTGGAGCCGGGATCAGAGCGTCACTCAGCTTGTGTTCCTCGATCAGTCCACTCCCAAGGACAGCTTCAATCTTTACGACGACATGAAGGATAAGCTTCAGGCGCGTGGGATACCCGGCAGGGAGATCGCATTCGTGCACGACGCGATAAACGATTCCATGCGCACGGCTCTTTTCAATAAGGTTAGGAAGGGCGAGGTGCGCATACTGATAGGCTCCACCTTCAAGCTTGGCATCGGCGCGAACGTGCAGGATAAGCTTTGGGCGGTGCACCATCTTGACATACCGTGGAGGCCTTCCGACGTCACCCAGCGCGAGGGCCGAATGCTGCGCCAGGGCAACAAGAACGACGACGTGGCGATCTATCGCTATATCACCAACGGCAGCTTTGACGCCTATTCATGGCAGCTGCTTGAAAACAAGCAGCGCTTCACCTCGCAGATAATAGGCGGGGATTACTCCGCGCGAAGCGGCGACGAGGTGGACGAGGTGGTGCTGACCTACAGCGAGGTCAAATCCCTTGCCGTCGGCAATCCGCTCATCAAGCGCAGGATAGAGCTTGAGACCGAGATACAGCGAAAGAGCATGTTAAGGGCGCGCATAGAGCGCGGCAAGGACCGCGCAAGGGAGCAGCTTTTGCAGCTGCCCACGCGCATGGAGGAGACCGCGGAGCGCATAGAAAAGCTGAAGAGGGATCTTGATACCTCGGCGGCCGATCCCGATGCGGGCTTCATCATGGTGCTCCAGGGCGAGGAATACACAAGGCGGCGCGACGCGGGCGAAAGGCTGCTCGAGCTGCTCAACGAGCACGCCTACGTCAGGGAGCCCGCCATGATAGGCTCCTTCCGCGGCTTCCCGCTCTATATCACGGCGGATTACACCGGCGTGCACAGGATATTCCTTTTAAAGGGCGAATGCTCGTATCCCGTTGAGATAAGCGACAGTCCCCGCGGGCAGGCCCAGAGGATGGACAACGCCGTATCCGGCATCGCAAAGCGGCTTGAGGATTCCTTGGCGGAGCACGACGCGCTCAAGCGCGAGAAGGAGGATCTTGAAAACGAGATCGCGGCGGTGAATCCCTATGACGCCGAGATACGCGAGCTTTCAAAGAAGCTGCGGGCCGTTTCGCGCGAGCTTGGGATAGACCTTTGATCCCGCGCGAATATGCGCAAAAAATCGCGTCAACAGCCGATTAGGGGTATTGACAAAGCCGCCGAGTTGTCGGATAATATAGGAAGTATAATGCTTATATTATATCTGTGAATAACCGAAAGGAGATATTAAACTATGGGTCTTATCAAAGCAGCACTGGGCGCCGCGGGCGGTCTTCTTGCCGATCAGTGGCTTGAGTACTTCTACTGCGACTCTCTTCCCGAGGACGTTCTTGCCATAAAGGGCAGAAAGCGCGTTTCCGGGCGTTCCAGCAACACCAAGGGTGAGGACAACATAATCTCCAACGGCTCAACGATCGCCGTTGCCGACGGTCAGTGCATGATCATTGTCGATCAGGGCGCCGTCGTTGAGATCTGCGCCGAGCCCGGCGAGTTCATCTATGACACCTCCACCTCCCCCTCCATATTCGCCGGCAAGTTCGGTCAGAGCCTTGTCGACTCCTTCAAGGAGTGGTGGGACAGGTTCAAGCACGGCGGCGGCCCCGCCAAGGATCAGCGTGTTTATTACATAAACACCAAGGAGATCTTCGGCAACAAGTACGGCACCGCCAATCCCGTGCCCTTCCACGTATTCGACAAGAGCATCAACCTTGAGACCGACGTTTCCATCAAGTGCTTCGGCGAATACTCCTATGAGATCTCCAACCCCATAACCTTCTATCAGAAGATCAGCGCGAACTTCACCGACAGGTTCACCCGCGACAGGATCGATTCTCAGCTCAAGTCCGAGCTGCTGACGGCTCTGCAGCCCGCCCTTTACAGGGTGTCCGAGCTGGGCATAAGATACAGCGCTCTGCCCGGTCACACCAAGGAGATCGCGAACGCCCTCAACGAGGAGCTTTCCGAGACCTGGACCCAGCTGCGCGGTATCTCCGTCGTATCCTTCGGCGTAAGCTCCGTCTCCTGCGACAAGGCCGATGAAGACAGGATCAAGGAGCTGCAGACCCATGCGGCCCTGCGCGATCCCTCCCTTGCCATCGCGCACATGGCCGGCGCTCAGGCTGCCGCCATGCAGACCGCCGCGGGCAACGAAGGCGGCGCGTTCCTTGGCTTTGCGGGCCTGAACGCGGCCGGCGGCGCCGCGGGCTCCAGCATGCAGACCCTCCTTCAGATGCAGCAGATGCAGCAGGCTCAGGCTCAGCAGGCAGCTGCCGCGGCGACCGGATGGACCTGTGCGTGCGGCGCTCAGAACAACGGCAATTTCTGCGCCGCCTGCGGCAAGCCCAAGCCCGCTCCCGAGGGAGCGTGGACCTGCGAGTGCGGCGCCCAGAACACCGGCAAATTCTGCGCCTCCTGCGGCAAGCCCAAGCCCGGCGAGACCGCAGGCTGGACCTGCGAATGCGGCCAGGTGAACGGCGGCAAGTTCTGCTCCGCCTGCGGCAAGCCCAAGCCCGCCGACGCGCCCCTTTACAGGTGCGATAAGTGCGGCTGGGAACCCGCAGATCCCACCAAGCCCCCCAAGTTCTGCCCGAACTGCGGCGATCCGTTTGACGAGAAGGACTTAAAGTAATCGAAAAATAAAAAAACTCCGGATGGATCGGATTCCACCCGGAGTTTTATTTGCTCCTTACGCAACGTCGATGAGCTTTGCAAGGTCGTCGAGCGTTTCGAATTTCGGATCGTTGAGGAAGACGTCATACTGCTCCTCGGCGTCAAGAACGAGCTCTTCCCGGTCGAACATATCGAGGTTAAGCTCCTTAGTGGTGCTTTCGGGACGGATCTCGTCCTCGGGCACGCCGCCGAGCTCATGCGCGGTCTTCCGCAGAAAATCAAAAATACCCATAATTCCTCCAAAATATTATGCCGGATAAATGCATAAAAAAACATATGCGGCATTACCCCAAATAATGCCGCACACATTATATAGTAGCCGGATACGGTTGTCAAGCACAAATTGTTCAGTTTACGAACTTTTTGATGAACTCGGGGCATTCCTCATCGGTGTTTACCTCGATCACGAAATCCACGGAATATTCCCTTGAGAATTCCTCGAAAAAGCCGAACAGCCCCTCGAGCGAGGAGATGGGATGCCTGACGGTTTTCATAAAGCTGGCAACGTAGATCACCTCGATATCGTGATCCTGCGCAAGTATGCCCGCCACGAAGCCCGAGAACATCTTGGGGCCTTCGATATGATAATCCTTCGCGTTGATGAATCTTATTTCCCTGTTGAGATCGTAGATGTGGTTATCGTCCTTGTCAATGAACACAATACTGCCCTTTGCGGACTGCAAACAGCGGTTGGCCATATCGCAGAGCTCGCGGGACATGCCCTCTCCCCTGCCGCCATACAGCACCTTTATCATTTCGGCACCTCCTTATGATCTTCTTTTACTATGTTAGCATACTTTCAAGGCAAAATCAACCTGTAAAAAGCTATTCGATGACCACCGTGATATTGGGATTCTCCGCTGTCGAATCGTCCAGCACGTGCCAGAGCATGTCGGCGTATTCGCCCAGGTATCTTGCCGCGTACGACCAGTTTTTGATCACGATCTCGGTGGGCGTGAATATGCAGGTGAGGCAGTCGTGGAGCGCATCCAGATTGCTGCCCTGATAGTTGTCCTTTCCCAGCGCGTT
Source organism: Clostridia bacterium (assembly GCA_017541305.1). Classification (GTDB taxonomy): domain Bacteria; phylum Bacillota; class Clostridia; order Christensenellales; family CAG-138; genus UBA3857. Next base: position 142,412 of record JAFXZJ010000027.1, read on the forward strand.
CCTAAGCGCGCGGTGGGTATCCTGTCTGCTGAAAAAAGCCTTGCCGTCTATCCGGATCCTCATATCAATCGCCTCCGTAAAGCAGTGTGAAGCTGTCGTAATGGTCGCCTGAATAATAGATAAGCCCGTCGTTGGAGAACACTATGCGCTTGGCCCCGCGCGAGCTTCTGCCGCGGGTGCCTATATCGCACTCGTAATATTTCCTGCCCGCCTTTTTGGGAAGCAGGCCTTCATAGTTGCCGAAATAATCTCCGCCGATGGAGCATCCGGGGGCGTAAGGCTCAAGGCTGCCGCCCGTCCAGCCGAGGGCGTTGGCTTCCCTCTTGGTGATGTAATTGGAGGGAAGGTGCCCGAAAAGATGTATATAGAGCGCGACCTCGTCCTTGGAATCATACCGGCCGTCCTCCCTTACGGGGCACTCGGTGGGCGCGGGGGTCGGCGCGGGAGTCGGCGCCGCGGTGGGCGCGGGAGTGGGCGCCTGAGTCGCTTCGGGAGCTTCCGTCGCGGGCAGATCCGTTGCGGGGGCCTCGGTCGCCGGAGCGTCGGTGACGTTATCCGGGGAATAGGTGTAAAGCGCGTCGGGGCCTTCCGAATAGGTGGGAAGGTCGGTATTCGGGCCGCCGCTCTGCACGCAGCCCGAAAGCGGCAGCAGCGCGAAAACCAGCGCAAGCGTCAGCGCAAGGGTTTTAAAAAGCCTGTTCGTCATTCAAAGTTCCTTTCTTTCAATCGGTTTGATCGGTAAAAGCGGGATCCGGCTGCAGCTCGGGCTGAATCCCGAGGAAGGCGAATATCACCGCCCTGGTGCGCGAGGCGCATACGCCCGTCTGCGGAAGGCCGTTCTCGGCCTGGATCCGCTTAACGAACGCCTTGGTCTTGGAGCCGAAATAGCCCGTGACGTTAAAGGTCGCCCCCATCCTTCTCAGCGCCGCCTGCAGCCATTTCACGTCGTCGCCCCTCATGCCATAGGATAGGTTCCGCTCCGGTATCGGGAAGTTCATGGGATCGTCCGGCGCAAGCGGAGCATTCAGCGAATCGAGGAATTCAAGCACCGCCGCCCTCGTGCGCGAGGCGCATATGCCCGTCTGCGGCAGGCCGTTTTCGCGCTGCACCTGCTTGACGAAGGCCTTGGTCTGCGAGCCGTAATAGCCCGTGACGTTAAAGGTCGCACCCATCTTCCTCAGCGCCGCCTGCAGCCAGCGCACGTCGTCGCCCCGATCGCCATATGAAAGCGTCCTTTCGGGCACCGGATAATTCGACGGATCGAACGGATCCTCCGGCGCGGCGGTGGGTTCGGTGGTCGGCTCCGCGGTAGGAGCGGGGGTCGGCGCCGCGGTGGGAGCGGGCTGACCGAGCGCCTGCCCGTTAAGGAAGGCAAGCAGCACCGCCCTTGTGCGCGAGGCGCATATGCCCGTCTGCGGCAGGCCGTTTTCGCGCTGCACCTGCTTGACGAAGGCCTTTGTCTGCGAGCCGAAATAGCCGGTCACGTTAAAAGTCGCGCCCATCCTGCGAAGCACCGCCTGCAGCCAGCGCACGTCGTCCCCGCTGTCGCCCTTGGAGAGCGTCCTTTCGGGAACGGGATAGCTGTTGGGATCGTTCGGATCCGAAGCCTCGTTCCCGGTCGGCACGGGAGTGGGCGCGGCGGTGGGCGCTGCGGTTGGAGCCGCGGTTGGAGCGGCGGTGGGAGCCGCGGTAGGCGCCGCCGTGGGGGTGGGAACGGGCGTGGGCCCGGGAGTTGCCGTAACGCAGGGCGCGGGCGAAGGTATGCTCATTGGCGTGCCCGCGTCGGGGCCGATCGCGTGGGCGACGCACCGGACCGTGAGCGGATCGCACACGCCGGTGGGCGTCAGACCAAATGTGGACTGCAGCAGCTGCACTCTCGCGGCGGTCTGCGGGCCGTAATAGCCCGTGATATTCGATTTGAAGCCCAGCACCGAGAACGCCGCCTGCAGCCAGCGCACGTCGCTGCCGGAATCGCCGTATTGCATTATCCTTTCGGGAACGGGATACTGCGAGGGATCCGCCGGGTATTTATCGGCGTTTGCAAGCGCTCTTTCGACCGCGCTCCTTGTGGATGAGCCGCATATGCCGTCGGGATTCAGGCCCTTATCGCGCTGGAATCCCATTAGCTGTCTTTCGGTATTGGAGCCGAACACGCCGTCAGCCGGCGCGGGATAGCCCAGATGCAGCAGCGCGGTCTGCAGCCATTTCACGTCGTCGCCGGCGCTCCCCGCCGAAAGCGTGCGCTGCGGAACGGGATATTTCAGCAGGCAGTATGCGTTGGGATCGGCATTGTGATATGCGGGTATGCCATAGCCCCTTATCGTGGCGTCGGTCAAAAGGTGCTTCCTCAGCTTTACGCTCTTGCTGATATTGCCCTCGATGGAAAATACGTACTCGTTTTCAACGTACAGCACGAGGCCTGCGTGATTCCAGTTGTTGCCGCTTGCCGAAAAATCATAGAATATCAGGTCGCCGCATTTGGGAAGATACTGCCCCGCCGGGCGGAACGACACGTTGAAATGCGCCGGATTGGAGCCCGGGCGCGCATAGGCGGAATTGTTGATCACGCCGGTCGGCACGAGCGCCTGCCTTGCCGACCATGAAATAAAGAACGCGCACCACGGGGTGTAAAACGGCCATCCACCGTGAACGCACATGCCGTACCAATAGCCGTACTCGGTGTAATCCCCCGAGCCGGAAAGGTTCATTCCGTTCAGCTCCGAAGCGTTGTCGCCCTCGTGATAGCCGCACTGGGATATCCCGACGTTGCACACGTCGAGCCGTGAATTGCCCGTGAGCGCGAGCTCATCGAGATTTTCATAATAGACCCCGCTTTGATATTCCGGGGTGGGCTCATAAACGATGCTTGTCATGGGCGCTTCGCCCGCCTTTGAGAAGGGTATCGAAAGCAGTGCCGCAAGCATTATAAGAGCCGCCGAGACGAGCCTTTTTTTCATATTGTTCAGATCCTGCTTTTAAGCTCTCTTCTTGTGGCGGGACCGCATTTGCCGTCCGCAAGTATGCCCGCGGCGCGCTGGAACGCCTTTAGCTTCAGCTCGGTCGCACTGCCGAAAATGCCGTCGACAGTTACCGAAAAGCCCAGCTTTTTAAGCGCGGCCTGCAGCCATTTGACGTCGTCACCGCTGGAACCCAGCTTGAGGTTCCTCGAAGGCTCGGGGTAAGCCGAAACGTTCACGGGCGCGCCCGTGCTTCCCGCAAGGCCCATCCCGGAGCCGGGCTCCAGAAGCTGTTTGAATTTTTTGAGGGTGGCCGGGCCGACTATGCCGTCGGGCGTCATGCCGTAATAGCGCTGCACGGCCTTAACGTAATTACGGGTCTTTTCCCCGAAATAGCCCGTCATATTCATTGTAAGCCCCTTTTGCGTGAGCACCGCCTGGAGCCATTTCACGTCCTCGCCGCTGCATCCGAACGAAAGCGTCCTTGCAGGCACGGGATACGACGAGGGATCGGAGGACGCCTGAGCGCCGCCTCCGCCCAGAGCGCTCTTTATGCGCTCCCTCGTGGCAGGGCCGACGAGCCCGTCGCGCTTTAAGCCGTGCCTTGACTGGAAGGCTATGACCTTTTCTTTTGTAGCGGGGCCGAAATCGCCGTCAACGACGATCTGCTCGCCCAGCTTTTTCAGCGCGGCCTGCAGCCACTTTACGTCGCTGCCCGTGCAGCCCTCGCGCAGGGTCCTCTGCGGAAAGGGATAGCTTGTAGGATCGCTGCCGGTGACAGGGCCCGCCGAAAGCAGCTTTTTGATCTTGGCCTTGGTCTGCGAGCCGCAGGTGCCCGTGGGGCTCACGCCGGAATTCTGCTGAAAGCGCTTTAGCTGGCGCAGCGTGTTCTGCCCGAAATGCCCGTCGATCGGGCAGGGATAGCCCAAATGCAGGAGCGCCGCCTGGAGCCATTTGACTCCGTCGCCGGAATCGCCCTGCTTTACCGCCTCTTCGGGCACGGCATAGCTCGAAACGTTCACCGCCGAAGCCATGGCGCTTGTGTATGCGGGAGAGCCGAAGCCCTGTATCTCGGAATCATACAGGCTTATGTCGCGCATTATCACCTTGTCTGATGCGTTGCCCTCGACCGCGTGCACCCGCCCGTTTTCCGCATAAAGCACTATGCCCACGTGATCCCAATTCTTTTGGCTGTAAGCCCAGTCGTAAAATATCAGATCGCCGGGAAGCGGAGTGTAGGTTCCGCGCGGATGGAAGGACATGTGGAAATAATAGGGATTGGAGCCGACGTGCGCATAGGTGGCGTTGTTTATGATGCTCTTGTCAAGCTTTGCCATGCGGGCCGACCACGCGGTGAACATGGCGCACCATTCATAGAAGAAGCCCGTGCCGCGCCCAAGCACCTCCATGCCGAAATAATAGCCGTATTCGGAATAATTCATGGATCCGGAGGAGTTGGAGCCGTCAAGCTGCGAAAGGCTGTTGCCCTCGTGATAGCCCACCTGCGAAAGCGCGATATTGATCAGATCGAGCCTTTGATTGCCCGTTAGCTGCACTTCCTTCAGGTTGCGGTAATAGACGCTTTGAGCATAGCCTCCGCTCACGGAATAATCGACCGGAGCGCGAAGGAAGCCCGCCGCGCCGGCTGCGGGAATGAGCGAAAAAGCGGATATGAGCGCGATAATAACCGAGATCAGGCGTTTCATGCTGCCTCCTTCGCGGAACGCCCTTGAAAGACATTCCGCAGACTGCTGTTTTACCGATAACAAGCCGTTTATATTATACACCACAGTCGCCTCCCGGGCAACAGCTAAAGTCCCCTAAAATGTGACTTTTCGGTCAAATATCGCCCTTATACGGGCTTTTGACGAATACGCTGTTGACAAGGAGGTCACTTCAAGTTTATAATAAGTTAACATAATACCGATCAAGATGAAAGGAAGTCACCGCGATACTATGATGAGCATTTGCAGCGGCTGGGAATTCACGAAGGATCCTTCGGAAGGTTTTTTCAGAGGCGAAGTCAGGGGAGGAGCGGAGGCTTATGCTTTGGTACGCCTGCCCCATACCGTTAAGGAGCTGCCCCTCCACTATGCCGCACCCGAGCAATACGCGGGCATTTACGGTTACAGAAGGAATATAGATATCAAAAATACTTCCGGCAGGAGGTATTTTTTGCGTTTTGACGGCGCCGCCCATGCCGCCGAGGTGTTCGTCAACGGCGTTAAGGCGGGCGGGCATTACTGCGGCTACACGGCCTTCACGGTGGATATCACCCCCTTCATACACCCGGGCGCCAATCTTGTTGCGGTAAAGCTCGACTGCACCGAGCGGCCCGACGTGCCGCCCTTCGGCTTCGTAATGGATTATCTGGGCTATGGCGGGCTTTACCGCGAAGCGTATCTGATCGAGCGCGGCGAGGTATATATCGACGACCTGTTCGTTCACGCCGATCATAACGGAAGGCTTTGCGGCGAGCTGACCGTATCCGGCGCGTTTGCCGCCGCGGTCTGCCGCGTGAAGGACGGCGGAGAAGTGTTAAGCGAATTCACAGTGAATTCGGCAAAATTCGAAGCAAATATCCCCGGCGTTACGCCATGGTCGCCCGAAAGCCCCAAGCTTTACGAGCTGGAGGTGCGGCTTTTGAGCTCCGAGGGCGGCGTGCTTGACACGCATTCGGTCAGGTTCGGCTTCCGCAGCGCGGTCTTCAAGGCGGACGGATTCTATCTGAACGGGCGCAGATACTTCATGCGCGGGCTCGACCGTCACCAGTGCTGGCCCTATATAGGCTATGCCGCGCCGGCCTCGCTGCAGTTCGAGGACGCGAGGATATTAAAGGAAGAGCTCTGCTGCAATGCCGTGAGGACTAGCCATTATCCCCAGTCGCAAAGCTTTATAGACGCGTGCGACGAGCTGGGGCTTTTGGTATTCACCGAGATACCCGGCTGGCAGCACATCGGCGGCGAGGATTGGAAGAAGCGCTCCATAGAAAACACCGGGGAGATGGTGATGCAGTACCGCAATCATCCCTCCATAGTGCTTTGGGGCGTGAGGATAAACGAGAGCAAGGACGACGACGATTTTTACAGGCGCACCAACGAGCTTTGCCGCGGGCTGGATCCTTCAAGGGCGACGAGCGGCGTGCGCTGCATATTGAAGAGCAGTCTTTTGGAGGACGTTTACGCCTATAACGATTTTTCGCATCACGGCGATAATCCCGGCTGCAGGCCCAAGAAGGACGTGACGCCCGATATGAGCAAGGCGATACTCATTTCCGAGCACAGCGGGCATATGTTCCCCACCAAATCGTTCGACAACGCGGAGCGCCGCCAGGAGCACGCTCTGCGCCACGCGCGCGTGCTTGGCGCCGCATATGAAACGGGCGAGCACGCGGGCTGCTTTGGCTGGTGCATGTTCGATTATGCCACTCACAAGGATTTCGGCTCGGGCGACAGGGTGTGCTATCACGGGGTTATGGATCAGTTCCGCAATCCCAAGCTTGCCGCGGCGGTATATGCAAGCCAGGGCGAAGACAAGCCCGTGCTGGAGATAGGCTCTCCCATGGAGATAGGCGATTACAACGCAAGCGTTATAGGCGAAGTTTACATGTTCACCAACGCCGACGAGATCGAGCTTTTCAGAAACGGCGAGCGCGTGACCTCGTTCTTCCCCAAAAAGGCGGGGCTTCCCCACCCGCCCATACCGCTTGACGATACCGTGGGCGACCTGCTTGAAAAGCACGAGGGCTTTACCGGCGCAAAGGAAAAGCTGCTGCGCGAATGCCTTAACGCCGCCGCGAAATACGGCATGGACGGGCTTCCCATGAAATACAAGCTGAAGATGGGCGAATGCATGTTAAGATTCGGCCTGACCTATCAGGACGGCTCGGATCTTTACGGCAAATACATAGGCAACTGGGGCGGCACGTTCACAAGCTGGCGCTTTGACGCAAAGAAGGACGGCCGGGTAGTTGCTTCCGTTACAAGGCAGCCCTCCGCAAAGCTGCATATCGAGGCGCGCGCCTCACGCACGCAGCTTCACGAGGGGGATATTTACGACATGGCCGCGGTGAGGATACGCCTGCTTGACGAGAACGGCGCCGTCGCTCACTATGCGCAGATTCCCGTGAGCTTCAATATCGAGGGCGCGGCCGAGCTTGCGGGGCCCGACTGCGTCTGCGCCGAGGGCGGCATGTGCGGCGCTTTCGTCAAAACGATCGGGGAGCGCGGCGAGGCGAGGCTGACCGTGTCCGTTCCGGGGCTTAAGGCGGCAGTGATCGAATTCTCGGTCGATTGACCGGGCGGCCTTTACGCCGCCGTTTGAAAAAAATTATAAACAGCTTTGCAAAACGCGAAGATCTGTATTATAATAAAAGTTGCATTTTACCATAAGGGGGAAAAATCAATGAAAACAAGACGACTCACCAAGAAAGAGATGCGCATATTCGCGATAGGCCAGCTTGGCTGGTCCATCCTGGGCGGCATCATCAACGCGTGGCTTGTGACCTTCTATCTTCCCACGCAGCAGGATATCGACGCGGGCGCGCAGTTCTATCTTCCCACAGGCCTTATAATCTTCGGCATTTTAACAATACTCGGCCTGATAGCATTCATTTGCCGAATCTTCGACGCCGTGACCGATCCGTGGATAGCCTCTCTTTCCGACAGAAGCAAGAATCCCAACGGGCGAAGGATCCCCTTCATGAAGCGTGCCGCGATCCCCTTTGCCGTTATCGCCGTGCTCGTATTCTTCGCTCCCCAGGCCGGCACCACGAGCAGCTGGATCAACATCGTATGGGTGCTCGTGACCCTGGTGCTCTTCTATCTGTTCATGACCATGTACTGCACCCCCTATAACGCCCTCATCTCCGAGTTCGGCAAGACTCAGGAGGACCGCATGTACATCTCCACCGCGATCTCGCTCACCTTCTTCTTCGGCACCATGATCGCTTATCTGCCCTTCGTATTCGCGGGCGTGCTGCGCCAGTTCGTGCAGGATTACGCCTGGAGCTACCGCATCTGCTTCATAGTGCTTGCCGCGATAGCGCTCGTCTGCATGCTGATCCCCACCTTCAAGCTCAAGGAAAAGGAATTCGTCGACGCGGTTCCCAGCAACACCAACACCTTCAAGAGCCTCAGCAAAACCTTCAAGAACAAGGAATTCCTTAAATTCTCCGCTTCCGATATCGCCTACTTCATCGCTCTGACCCTGTTCCAGACCGGTCTTCCCTTCTTCGTAAAGGTTTCGATGAAGCTTGACGCCTCGTTCTCCATGTATTTCCTCGGCGGCATGACGGTGCTTTCCGCATGCTTCTATCCCATCGTTTCCAAGCTCGTCAAAAAGTTCGGCAAAAAGAAGCTCGTCATCACCGGCTTCCTCGGCCTTGCTCTTGCCTACGTAGTGACCGCGCTGATCGGCGTTATCCCCGGCTTCACCGGCGTGATCCCCGGCGTGCTGATCGTGGTCATCTCCGCGTTCCCCATGGCTCTCCTGGGCATCATCCCGCAGTCCATAGTCGCCGACGTTGCCGAAGAGGACGCCATAAGGACGGGCGAAAAGCGCGAGGGCATGTTCTTTGCCGCCCGCACCTTTGCAATGAAGATGGGCCAGTCCGTGGCGATGCTCGTGTTCACCTCCCTTGCGATACTCGGCACCAGCCAGGATCTCACCAGCAACGATCTGACCGCCTCCGAATTCGGCCTCAGGATCATTGCGATAGTAGCCGTGGTCTTCTGCGTGCTCGGCGCCGTGATACTTGCCCTGTATAACGAGAAGAAGGTCATGAACACCATCGAGTCCGCCCACGAAAAAGAGGGCCTTCCCGAATGACCGTATAAGGAATCGAAAATGGATAAAACAAGCGTTATATTCGGCAATGCGATCGATCAAAAGACCGTGAAAAAAGCCGAAAAAAGTAAGGCCAAGTTCATAAAGAAGTTCGGCGACGATTCCGCAAAGGTCTATCACCTGGGCTTAAAGCCCATCGATCAGATAAAGGAGATAGGCATCAAAAACCTCGTCCATGCCGACGAGCCTTTAAAGCTGCCGGATAACGCCCTTATCGTGGGCAATATCCGCATGGGCTTCGGCCATTACAGGATAGCTATGGCGATCGCCTCATGTGCTCAGCACATGGGGCGCACGCCCATCTGGTTCGACCTGGCTTCGTTCGACGCGACCGGCTCGAAGATGATCAGGAGCCAGAACGATCTTTATTCGATGGGCTCCAAGCTTTCGCAGAAGGTGGGGCTGTTCAACAAGCTCTATTGGGAGCCCCTGAACAGCGAAGGCTTCCGTCAGATCACCTATAACGCGGCGGATCAGAAGAATTCCGAGCTGCTCGTTCCCCTGTTTGCCGATCTTCCCAAGGATATCCCCTACGTGGGCACCCACGTATGGCCCAGCCAGGGCGCCGTGCACGCGGGGCTTACGCACGTTGTCAACGCCATTCCCGACAACTGGCCCATGGGCCTGCACCTTGCCGAGGGCAGCATACACACCGTGCAGACTCCCTTTGCTTACCTTGGTTACAAAAAGCTCAACGGCATGGCGAAGAAGGCGCTGAAGCCCATGCCAGACGACGCGCTTAAAATGGTCGGTCACTATATCGATCACGAGCTTGTTTCAAACGTGGAGCATGACTGCGCGAAGAGGATCGAAAGATGCGATTGGGGCGCGCCCATCCGCTTCCTCATGACGGTCGGCGGCGCGGGAGCCGGCGGAGACCTTTATCTTGCCATGGCAAAGCACCTGCTGCCCTATATCAAAAAGGGCATGGCGGAGCTGTGGATCAATTTCGGCGATCACCTTGCCATGTGGGAGGTGTTCAAAAAGCAGCTTCCCGAGCTGACGGATTCCTGCCGCACCTTCTTTGACGATTACAAGGGTCTTTCCGATTGGGCCGAAACGCTTGACGGTCCCTCCGATGGCGTCACCGCTTTCTGTCATAAGGACATATTCGAGGCGGTCTATTCCACCAATCTGCTGATGCGTCACTGCGACGTGCTTATAACCAAGCCCTCCGAGCTTGCTTTCTATCCCGTGCCCAAGCTGATGATGCGTCATATAGGCGGGCACGAGGTCTACGGCGCGATCTACGCGCGCGAGATGGGCGATTCGACCTATGAATGCGAGACCGCTCCCGCCCTGTGCGACATGATCGATACGCTGATAAACGACAAGGCGATATTAAGGCAGCTCTGCGGCCGCATAGTCGAGCTCAAGAACGCCGGCGTTTACAACGGCGGCTACGAGGTCGTAAGGCTTGCGATCGAAGGGAAATAACGGGCTATGAACATTCCGGAAAAACTCAGATTCGAAATAAAGGCCTCGGGCGGCGTCAGAAACGGCGAGTTCAATATTCTCTGGGACGAGCTGCCCACCGGCGGCAAATGCGCCAGGATGCTTGTGGATCACCGCTTTGAGGACGAGGTGATCGAAAAGGCCGAGGCCTTCATGGATATCACGGGCTTAAGCGACGCGCGCATATTCATGAACGGCTATCAGACATGGACCTATTGTCCCGAATACACCGTGAAAAGCCGCATACGCGGCCTGCACGCGCTGCCCAAGGGCATCGTAAAGTCCTGGTCGCTCGACCGCTACGGCGATTATCATTTCGTCGATTATCCCAACAAAAAGGGCATGCTTCACGGCGAAAGCTGGTGCTATTTCCGCGAGGGCGAGGAATACCTTCTCATCGCCTCGCTTTCCGAGCAGAACGGCTACACGCTCTTCAATTTCGACGCCTCCGCGGGCCTGCTTAAGATCGGGCGCGACTGCGCGGGGCTCCGGCACGAGGGCAATTTTGCCTCGTTCGATCTGTTCCTTGCAAAGGGCTCCGAGGACGAGGTGTTCGACGCGTGGTTCAACACCATGGGCATAACGCCCATCACCGACGAGCGCATCGCGGGGTATTCAAGCTGGTACAACCGCTATCAGGATATCTCCGAAAAGAGCATCATGGAGGATCTTGAGGGGTGCTCTCAGGTGATGTTCACCGGCGACCTGTTCCAGATCGACGACGGCTGGGAGCCCTTTGTGGGCGACTGGCTTGAGCCCGATGAAAAGAAATTCCCCAACGGCATGGCCGCGGCCGCCGAAGCCATACACAAAAAGGGCTATAAGGCCGGCCTGTGGCTTGCGCCCTTCGTTGCGCAGAAGGATTCGCTTCTTGTGAAGGAGCATCCCGATTGGCTGCTGCTGCACGAAGGCGAGCCGTGGCTTTTGGGCTCCAACTGGGGCGGGTTCTATTCCCTTGATATCGACAAGCCCGAGGTGATCGAATATGTGGGAAGCGTTTTCCGCAGGGTGTTCGACGAATGGGGCTTTGACCTTGTAAAGCTCGATTTCCTGTATGGCGCCGCGCCCTTCGGCAGCGAGCGCGAAACAAGGGCCGGGCGCATGATAAGGGCCATGAAGCTGCTGCGCGGCGTGTGCGGCAAGCACGCCATATTGGGCTGCGGCGTGCCCGTGATGCCCGCTTTCGGGCTTGTGGAATACTGCCGGGTGAGCTGTGACGTGGGCCTTGACTGGAACGACAAGCCCTGGATGCGCCTCACGCACCGCGAGCGCGTTTCGACCAGGCAGGCCATGGGCAATTCGGTGTTCCGCCGTCAGCTAAACGGCAGAGCGTACCTTTCCGATCCCGACGTTTTCTTCCTGCGCGAGGACAACATAAAGCTTTCGGAAGAGCAGAAGATGAAGCTTGCCAAACTTAACGCGATCATAGGCGGGGTGCTGCTGACCTCGGACAATATGGGCGCTTACAGCGCGAAAACGCGTGAGGTTTACAGGGGCCTGCGCGAGCTGCGCGATTCGCGTATACGGCGAGTGGATTTTGACGGCAAGACCGTAACCGTAGTCTATGAATTCAGGGGCGAATCGCACAGCATCTCCTTCAAATAAGCCCTTTTATAAAAAGGAGGCCGGTATGTACGATAATCACAAGATATTCGGAATGAAGAGCAGCATGGCATACGGCGTATGCTTCATACTTCCCCCCGTCGCCCTGCTTGCGCTGGTGCTTGACAGGCGCATGAACCGCGAAAACAGGCTGTTCATGTGGGAGGCCGTGCTGGGCTGGATCTGCGCTTTCATACTGGGCGCGCTCACGTTTTTCATGCATCACGCGCTTGCATGGGTCGTCCACGCCATAATGATCTTCATCGGAATAATCAACCTTACCGGGAATATAACTCATCTGCCATTCCTCTCCGTTCCTGCGGAGAAGCTGGTAAAGTAAGCAAAGCAAAAGGAGCGCAGCTTGATTTTGGGCTGCGCTCCTCTTTCATTTTCGAATTTTTACGATTCAGGCTCCCGCCGCTTCGCCCGCATGTTCCGCGGGCTCGGGCTCGGGCTTGGTGAGCAGCGAGAAATAGCGCTGACGGGCGCGGTCATAAGCCGCGTTGAAATCCTTGTCGCCGCCGGCGTGCAGACGCTCGAAATACAGGTGCTCGTGATCGGCAAGCTCCGGCTGCACGCGCACGACCGTCGCAACTCCCACGTTGGAGCAAACGTCGCTTATGCGGTGGAACTCCACCATAAGATCGCTGAACACGGTGTCGGCAAGGGGGCTGCATTCGCCCGTGCTCATGCGCTTCAGGTGGTTCTTGCGCAACACCGTGATAAGATCGCCCACCACCTGTACCAGGGGCTCGATCCTTGCCGCGGCGTCGATATCCCTCTTTGCAAAGGTCTGCTCGGTCTCGTCGAGTATGTTCATCACGGCGCTTTCAAGCACCGCAAGCTGGGATAGGGCCGCCTGCGAGAACGCGGTCTTGTTGTTATGCAGCGATTCGCCGTAAGCGGCAATATTCACCGCGTGATCGCCAAGGCGCTCGAATTCGGATATTATCTTGTAATACTGATTGAGTATCGCAACGTGATCCTCCTGCTGAAGATGCGGCAGGAATTCCACCATGTATTTGCTTATGCGGTCGGTCATGCCGTCGATCTCCTCCTCCTCCTCAAGTATGCGCTTGTGGACGGCGGGATCGTATTTGTTTATAAGGCCGAAGGAGCTTTCAAGATTGTTCCTTGCGGCGGTGAACATCTCGAGCAGCGCCTTATAGCAGCTCTGCAGCGCCAGCGCGGGAGTGTTGAAGAAAACGGGGTTCAGCGCGTCGGTCGCGGCCTTATATCTGCTTTCCTTCACGGGCTTGTCCCTGACGATGCGCATGCTCAGCTTTTCAAACACGGTCAAAAGGGGCAGCAGTATCAGCGCGCAGGCAAGATTGAACACGGTGTTGGCGTTTGCGATTATGCTTGAATTGACGGGCGAATCCCAAAGGCCTTCAAGAAGCCCCACCTTGTGCGCGATCGTCACGCCTATCAGCACCAGCGCGCTCTTGCAAAGGTTATAGAGTATGTTCACTATGCCCACCCGCTTCGCGTCCTCCTTGGCGCCGATCGAGCACACTATGGCGGTGGTCACGCAGTCGCCCAGATAGACGCCCACTATGACCGAATAGACGGATTTGAACGCCAGCATGCCCGTGGATGAGAACGCCTGCAGTATGCCCACCGTGGCGGACGAGCTCTGCAGCATGAAAGCGACGCCCGCGCCCGTAAGATAGCCCAGCACGGGGCTCCTGCCAAGGCCTGCGAAAAGGCCTTCCACCACGCCCGACTGCGAAAGCGTGTTCACGGCGCCCGTCATGTTGATAAGGCCCGAAAACAGTATGCCGAAGCCGATCGCGATATTGCCTATGGAGCGGGAATTTTTGAAGAATTTGCCCATGATCAGCACTATGCCGATAACGAGCGCGATGGGAGCGAGCGTGGAGGGTTGGAAGAAGCGCAGCACCGACGAGGCGGACGAATCGATATCGAGCAGGCGTATGATCTGGCCCGTGATGGTGGTGCCGACGTTTGCGCCGACGATTATGCCCAGCGACTGATGCAGCGAAAGTATCCCCGCGGCGACAAGGCCCGAGGTGATGACGATGGTCGCGGTGGAGGACTGGATCAGCGCGGTCACAAGCACGCCCAGTATGAACGCCTTGATCGGATTATTCGTGACCTTGCCCATGGCCTTTTTAAGCGTGCCGGACGAATTTTCCTTCAGCGAATCGCCCATAAGGCGCATGCCGTAAAGGAACATCGCAAGCCCGCCCAGCAGCGAGATAACGTCAAAAACCCCCATAAAGCTCTCTCCAAATCGTCGAATGAGGCGGGATCCCACCTGTAATAATAATACCATATACCGCCTCGTCAGTCAATAAACGCAGGGCCGTTTTTCTGCCGCTTCATATAAGAATCGGTATTGACAAATCCGCCGCGATGCTCCATAATGAGATCACAATGCGGAGGATATGATGGGAAGACTGAAAAGCTACATAAGGCCACATTACCTTTATATCGCGTTTACAATGATAGTCAAGCTCGGCGGCGCCGTCGCTGAGCTTTTTGTACCCTTTTTCATGGAGCGGATACTGAGCGAGGGAGTGGAGCCGGGCCAGCAGCACCGCATATTCATTTACGGCGGGCTTATGCTGCTGTGCGCGGGGCTGTGCCTTTTCATGAATATTTCGGCAAACCGCATGAGCGCCGTCAGCTCCGGGCGCATAACAAGAAAGATCCGCAGCGATCTTTTCGCAAAGCTCAATTCGCTCTCCGCCCGCCAGATGGACGAGCTTACCGTGCCTTCCGCCGAATCGCGCTTAACGAGCGACACCTATCGCGTTAACGAATTCCTTGCGCGGGGCCAGCGATTGGGCATAAGGGCGCCCATACTTCTCGTGGGCGGCGTTGTGATGATGCTCACGATGGACGCCATGCTTGCGCTGGTGCTGATCGCGCTTTTGCCCTTCATAGGCCTTTCCGTCTATCTCATCACCAAAAAGAGCATACCCCTTTACACCAGGGAGCAGTCGATACTTGACGGCATGGTGCGCGTGGTGCAGGAAAACATCACCGGCGTGCGCGTGATAAAGGCGCTCAGCAAGACCGAATACGAGAAGGCGCGCTTTGAAAAAGTCAATGACGAGCTTACAAAAACCGATACAAAGGCCGGCGCGGTAACTTCGCTTAACAACCCCATCGCCTCGCTTATACTCAATCTGGGTCTGACCGCCGTGGTGGTCGTGGGCGCGTTCCGCGTGGCGGGCAAGGGCACCGAGACCTCGGTGATAGTCGCCTTCCTGCAATACTTCGTGATGATACTCAACGCCATGCTGGGCGTTACAAGGATATTCATAATGGCCTCGCGCTCCACCGCCTCCGCGCACCGCGTGGCGGACGTGCTTGAGCTGCCGCCGGATCTCGTTCCCGCGCTTTTCGAGGGCGAAGTCCCCTCCCCCGTTCCCCATATCGAATTCAGGGACGTCAGCTTTTCCTATACGGGGGTGGGCGAAAACATATCGCATTTAAGCTTTAAGCTCGAGCGTGGGCAGACCCTTGGCATACTTGGCGCGACCGGCTCCGGCAAAAGCACCGTGATCAATCTGCTTATGCGCATTTACGACGCAGCCTCCGGCGCGGTGCTGATAAACGGGCGCGACGTGAGAAGCTATGAAAAGGATGAGCTCAAGGCCATGTTCGGCGCGGCGTTCCAGAACGATTTTATTGCCGAGGGCACCATTGGCGACAATATCCGCTTCTTCCGCGATATAGACGGCGCGGCCGTTGCCTCCGCCGCCGGGGACGCTCAGGCATCCGAATTCATATCGCAGAAGCAGCACGGCATGGACGCTCCCGTCGCCGCAAGGGGCAACAACCTTTCGGGCGGGCAGAAGCAGCGCCTGCTGATCGCCCGCGCGCTTGCCTCCGATCCCGAGATACTCGTGCTGGACGACGCCTCGTCCGCGCTCGATTACCGCACCGACGCGGAGCTTCGCCGCGCGCTGAGGAAGCATCACACAAAAGCCACCACCGTGCTGATCGCACAGCGCATATCATCGATACAGCATGCCGATCTGATACTGGTGCTTGACGACGGAAAGGTGCTTGGCAGCGGCAGGCATGACGAGCTGCTCAAGAACTGCGCCGAATACCGCCTGATCGCACAGACGCAGATGGGCACCGGAGAGGAGGCGTGATGCATGAGCTCTCCAAATGAAAACAAGCATGAAACAAGAAAAAATCGCGGAAGGCTGCTTTTAAGGCTGTGGCATTACATGGGCAGGAACCGCCTGCTTATAGTGCTTGCGGTGCTGCTGTCCTCCCTTTCCAGCCTTTTGGCGCTGTATGGGCCAAAGCTTTCGGGCCGCGCGATAAACGCCATCACGTCGGAGGGCGGCGTGGATTTCGACACCGTCATTCACTGCGCGATACTGATGGTGATATGCTATTCTGTTTCGGCGGTGTTCAGCTATCTGCTGCAGCTGGTCATGATACGCCTTTCGCGCACGGTCGCAAAGCAGATGCGGCACGACATATTCTCAAGCCTTTCCCGCCTGCCCGTCAGCTTTTTCGACAGCCGTCAGATAGGCGATATCGTAAGCACCATCACCTATGACGTCGACACGGTGAACCAAAGCCTTGCCTCGGACGCGCTGCAGATATTGCAGAGCACCATAACCGTGACCGTTTCGCTGGTGATGATGCTGACCATTGCGCCGATCCTGGTGCCCGTATTCGCCGTGACGATACCCGTCACGTTCATATTCACGCGCTGGCTTGCAAACCGCGTGCGCCCCATGTTCCGCAACCGCTCGAAAAAGCTGGGCGAGCTGAACGGCTTTGTGGAGGAGATGCTGGGCGGGCAGAAGACCATTCGCGCTTACGGGCGCGAGGAGGCCGTGCAGGAGCGCTTTGAGGAAAAGAACGAGATCGCCGTCAACGCCTATACCCGGGCCGAGGCCAACGGCACCGTGACAGGCCCCTCGGTCAACTTCATAAACAACGTTTCGCTTGCGCTCGTGTGCGTATTCGGCTCGATACTCTATCTCAGGGGCGTGATACGCCTGGGAGACCTTTCCAGCTTCGTGCAGTATTCAAGAAAGTTCTCCGGTCCCATAAACGAGGTGGCGAACATTATCGCCGAGCTGCAAAGCGCTTTTGCGGCGGCCGAAAGGGTCTTCGCGCTGATCGACGCCGAGCCCGAGCCCGCGGACGACGAGCATGCCGAGGCGCTTGAAAACGTTAAGGGCGACGTGAGTATCGAGGACGTGGACTTTTCGTATGACAAGCAGATACCCATAATACGCGATTTCGATCTGCACGCCGCGCCGGGCTCGCTCGTTGCGATAGTCGGCCCCACGGGCGCCGGCAAGACCACCATAATAAACCTGCTGATGCGCTTTTACGACGTGGACGCGGGCGTGATAAGCGTGGACGGCCGCCCGATAAAGAACGTCACCAGAAGCTCGCTGCGCGGCTCCTATGCCATGGTGCTGCAGGATACCTGGCTCTTTTCGGGCACCATATTCGACAATATCGCTTACGGAAAAAAAGACGCCACCATGGATGACGTCGTAAAAGCGGCCAAGGCCGCAAAGATACACAATTACATAATGCGCCTGCCCGAAGGCTATAACACCGTGCTGACCGACAACGGCTCGGGCATATCAAAGGGGCAGAAGCAGCTTTTGACCATTGCCCGCGCGATGCTGCTTGACGCCAACATGCTGATACTCGACGAGGCCACGTCGAACGTCGACACCCGCACCGAGCAGCAGATACAGGCCGCCATGCGCGAGCTGATGAAGCACAAGACCTGCTTTGTTATCGCGCACAGGCTTTCCACCATACGCAACGCCGACAACATACTCGTTATGCGCGGCGGCAGAGTGATCGAGCAGGGCACGCACGACGAGCTGATGGCGCAAAAGAGCTTCTACCGCGAGCTTTACAGGGCGCAGTTCGATTCCTGCGAATGATCAGGCGGTGACCGCGTCCCTTATGGGCGCGTCCCACAGCACGCGGCCGCCCATGGAAGCGGCAAGCCCGTCGATCTCGGCCTCAAAGCCTTCCATAAAGGCCTTCTCGCGCTTTTTGGATCTTCTGCCGCGGGCGTTGTAGATCTCCTTTTCGGCACAGGCGTCATAGGATATGACGAAATCCTCGGGATCGCGATAGGGGAAGAAGGTGACGCTGACCGTGTAGCGGATATTGCCCGCCTCGGAATCGGAAGTGAGCTTGACAAGAGCGCCCTTTCGGGGTATCTCGTTGAAAACGCATTCCGCGCAATAGTATCTTGAATAAACGTCGATTACCATATTTACCTCCCTGAAATGCAAAAGGAGCTGTTCAAATGAACGGCTCCTTTATTGTTTATCAGTTCTCAAGCGCCTTGTTCGCAACGGTGCAGAGCTCGTTGAAGGCGTTCATATCGGAAACTGCGAGGTCGGCCAAGACCTTGCGGTTGACCTCGACGCCGGCAATCTTCAGACCGTGGATGAGCTTGGAGTAATTGCTGCCGCAGATCCTGGCGCCCGCGTTGATACGAGCGATCCAAAGACGGCGATACTCGCGCTTCTTGAGCTTCCTGCCAACGTAAGCGTAGGCGAGGGACTTCATGACCTGCTGGCTTGCCGCACGATAGAGCTTGGACTTGGCGCCCCAATAGCCCTTAGCAAGCTTAAAAACTTTACGACGCTTCTTAGCGGCGTTGACTGCTCTCTTGATCCTTGCCATTTTACATATCCTCCCTTACTTCTTGTACGGTATCAGAGCGCCGATCTTCTTTGCTTCTTCTTCGGCAATGAAGCCGGCCTTGCGCAGGTTGCGCTTACGCTTGGTGGATTTCTTGGTAAGGATATGGCTCTTATAAGCCTTGCCCCTCTTGATTTTGCCGCTCTTAGTGAAGCTGAAACGCTTTGCGGCACCCCTGTGGGTCTTAAGTTTCGGCATGGGATTTCCTCCTCAAAAATAATAATTATTTGTTTGTTTTTGGCGCGAGGAACATATACATGTTCCTTCCTTCCTGCTTGGGGGGTTTCTCGACGGTGGCATTGTCGGAAACCAGCTCCAAGAAGGTATTCATAACATCGAGGCCGATCTCACCATGGGCAGCCTGCCTTCCCCTGAAGCGGATGGAGACCTTGACTTTGTTCCCCTGCTGCAGGAATTTGTTGCACGCTTTGGCCTTGACTTCCATATCGTGCGTGTCGATGGTCGCTGAAAGCTGAACTTCTTTCATTTCGACGACGGTCTGGTTCTTGCGCTGTTCCTTTTCACGCTTGCTCTGGTCGAAACGATACTTGCCGTAGTCCATGATCTTGCACACGGGCGGGTTAGCCTGGGGCGCGATCTTGACTAAGTCAAGCCCTCTTTCCTCCGCAACGCGGAGCGCGACGGCGATCTGAACTACGCCCATCTGCTCCCCATCTTCGCCGATCAGGCGAACTTCACGGTCGCGGATCTGCTCATTGATCATCAAATCATTAGCTGCTATGGTGTTTCACCTCCGATAAGAATTAGCTTGAAAACAAAAACAAATCGGCCGGCACTCTGCCGCCCGAAAAAATCGGTTATCCCGATGATCTTTTGCCAATCGACTGCGCAGTGACGGAACACGGCGAGTGAGAAGCGGGCAGCTTCTGCTTCAAGCTTGATTATTATAGCACAAAAACCTCGCTTGTCAAGCGTTTTTTTGCATATATTTTGGTTATTTTCGAATATTAACGGCTTGTGAACAAAGGCTGCCCGCGTTTTAAAAGCGCGGACAGCGCGTCCCTGATTATAAGTATCAGCAGAGCCGTTATCTGCGGGAGTATCGGTAATAACGCTTTCCCCGATTTCAAATCCGGCTTCATGTCCTATCGTCCATGCTATGGCTGGGTCAAAAGTCGCCGGCCGGCAGTTCCTCGTTATCACTGTAGGGCTCTATTCCGTCAACGTAATCATTGTTCTTAAGCTCTTCTGTCTTTTCAGCCGTCAAATACGCGATCACAGTTCCGGTGTATTCTCCGATATATTTGATATCGGATCTGTCTATCCGTGCTTCCTTGATGAATTCATTCGCCGCCGAGGTGTACAGGGCTCTTGTAACCTCCCTTTTTGCTGCTGTATACGCATCGTAATCGAGGGAATCTTCATCCCCCTGCTCGTATTCCTCGGCAGAATAACCGTATTCCTTCAGCAGTTTTATCCTGATCACGTCCTGCGGGACTTCATGCCTTGTGATCATTACCAATTCTTTATCGCCGGTTTCCTGCCGTTCATTGGCCGTGCTTTTCGATTGGATGCCGCAGCCCGAAGCATGAAACAGACAGAGCGCAAGCAGAACGCAAATCACAGCTTTGGCAGTTGTTTTCATAAAACTCACCTCCGCATATACTATACTACATTTCCCGCTCATGTCAACCACTTTTATTGCAAATTACAAAAATAATCAAAAAGCCGCCTCCATAAGGGCGCATGCAACAATAAAATCGGGAGTGCGGATAACCGCATTCCCGATTCTTTTATTAGTCTGAAACCGCGAAGCGCCTCAAAAGAGAAGATTATTGTGCCATGCAAGGCGAAAAGCGCAGGAATATCCGGAGGGTCTTTCGAGCATTTTCAACGCGGCAGGGCGCAAAAAGATACCTTTTGAGGCTGTGTATCCTTAAGTGAATGCGCCCAAAGCGGCGGCGTGCTCGCTCAGTTGTTAAGTATTATCCGGCAGATGGCCGCAAGATCGAGCACGTCGACGATCCCGTCAAGGTTGGCGTCGGCATTTATCAAGCCTTGAGGGGCGACTATGGCGTCGTCCTCGTTCATCAGATACCCGCAAAGCAGCGTGACGTCGGCAAATTCCACCCTGCCATTGCAGTCAACGTCGCCTATGAGGTCGGTCTCCTCCTCCCCTTCGATCAAGGTGGTGTAATAGGTCGTGCCGGAAGCCGTCTCCTTCCAGAAATTCAGCACGTTCGCAAAGGACGAGCCGCCCGACCAGAAGTAATTATACGAGCTGCTGAAGCTGAAATACGGATAATTGCTGCTGACCGTGCTCTTGAGCTGTGCGCTGCCGCTTGCGTTGATCGACGGGGTCCAATTGCAGTAGGTGTTGTTTATCTCGGTGTAGCCGGAAAGATACGAGGACGAATCCATGCCGTAATAGATCCCGGTGGAAACGCTCCTTAAGGTATAGTATCCGCCGTTTTCGGCAAGCGTGAACACGTAATCGTCCGCAACGCCCGTTAAGGTATCGTCCGTCCTGACTATGCCCGCGTCGGCAAGCGCCGTTGCGTTGGCGGCGGATTCGATCCTTCCGCCGTCCGCCAGCGGGGTGACGCCCGTCAGCGCGTACACGGTGGAGGTGCTGTTGTTGGTGATGACGTAATTGCCCGACCAATCGGCAGGCGCCGCCGTGAGCAGCTCGAATACGGAGCCTCCGCCCTCGCCGTCCTGATAGGAGAACAGCGCCTTGAGCGTGATCTCGTGCGGGGCGAAGTAAGTACCGGTAAGTATCTCGCCCGGCATGACGGTGACGTTATCGTAATCCTCTGTCACCCAACCGAGGAAGGAATAGCCCTCGGGCGCGGTAACGGTCGGAAGCGTTATGCCTGTATCGGGGCCCGAAACCATATCCGCGGGCTTTTCAACGCCGTTAGGAACGGAGAAGTGCACGGGATAATCGCTGCCGATCGGGCCGGTGAAGCTGTCAACGTAGCTGTAGCCGCAAACGGTGCAGGTGTGGGTGGTGTAGCCCTGCTCGGTCTCGGTGGGCGCGGTGACGGCATCGACGAAATTGCAGTTCTCGGTCTCGGTCACGCCGCAGACGGAGCAGATATGCCTGTGAGTGCCGTCGTTATTGGAAACGTAACCGCCGAAGGTATGATCGCCTGTGGCGGGGATCACGGTATCGGCAAGCGCGATCTCGTTCTCGCCGTTGGCGTCGGAGAAATACCTGCCGCAGCCCGCGCAGAACCAGTATTCGGTGTGCCCCGCCGCGCCGCAGGTGGGTTCAACGGCGGCGGTATAGGTCAGGCTGTGGGTGTGGGGGCCGCTTGAGATCTCGGTGGAATAATAATAGTTCTCGGTGGGATTCTGCTTATAGAACTTGAACTCGCTGCCATAGCGGGTGAGCGAGAAGCCGAAGCTACCGCTGACCGCAAGATAGGGTATCGACCCGGCGCTGTTGTTTTTGAGGTACATCTCGTCGTCGTCGATCTCGAACGTCCAGGTGGTATTCGACTCCTGGAATTCGGGGAAGGCGTAGAACGCGTACGAAGCCGTGCCGCTGCCGGTGCTCTTGCTGCCGTAATAGCTGCCCGTGCTCACGCTCTTAAGGGACAGGCCATAGCTTGTGGCCTCGGCCTGGAACACGTATGCTTCGGGAACGTTGCTCAAGGTCGTGCCGGTGCGGGTGATGCCGGTGCTCGAGAAGGCCGTGGAGGCGCCGCCGGAGTAGTTTTCGATATTGGTGCCTTCGGCGCCCGCGGGGACGCCCGTCAGAGCGTATTCGTTACTTCCCGTGGAGGGAGTCGCCACCAGCACGTATTTGCCGACCCAGGTATCGGGCATGGCGGTGACAAGCTCGTAAGTCACGGGGGCGTTTATGGCCTCGGCCCTCATATAAAGGGCATAGACCGCCTGAATGGACGTCGTGAGCTTGAACGTGGCGCCGGGCTTATAGAATGCCGGCTTGTCGGCCGTTTCGGGAACGGGAGCGGTGACCCAGCCCATAAAGGTCCAGCCATCGGCGGTAAGAGCCGAATCGGGAAGCTGTATCTTTTCGCCCGCGGTGCCGTGGATGGTCTGATAGACCTGCCCCTGCGCGATGCACTGCAGATCCATGGGAACGGGATCCTCGGGAATATCTTTGGTAAAGGCCTTGATGCGGTAGTTGCCGTCGCCGGACTTGTTGGTCCAGCCGGAATCGTTCACGCCCTTAAAATAGGAAGTGTTGGGATGGGTCATGTGGATAAGACCCATGTGATAATAGGTGTCCTCCTGAATGGTCGTGTCATAGGCCACGTTGATATCGCTGCCCGAGAACGTGATGACCACCGCAAAGCGCTGGCCGGGAGCAAGCGTGACGGGCGAGCTCAGCTTGATAGTGCGATATCCCCAGTAATCGAAATTGCCGGTGGTGGTGCAGGCAAGCGTGCCTGAGGAGGGATCGT
Organism: Clostridia bacterium; assembly: GCA_017541305.1. Classification (GTDB taxonomy): domain Bacteria; phylum Bacillota; class Clostridia; order Christensenellales; family CAG-138; genus UBA3857. The sequence goes on from JAFXZJ010000027.1 coordinate 165,366, forward strand.
CCGCGGGGAAATCGGTGTAGACCTTGACGGTATAGTCGGTATCGTCGCCATAGAGGGCCAGCGCAACGGCCTCGAGGGTCTCGTTCCCGTTCGCCGTGAATATCTGCGCAACGGAATCGCCGGTCACCATCTCCTCGGAGTTATAGTAGTTGCCCGAGCCGTCATACTGATAGTTGTGGTCATAGTTATCCACGTCCTCAACGGCGAAGAATGAGATATAGCTGGCGCAGGTGGCGGAATCCTCATACGATACGTAGAAATAGCCGCTGTTGCCGATATCCGTGCCCCAGGAATTCTTGACCAGCCACGCGCCGTTGCCCGTGGGACGGTAGCCCTGATTGAAATTATCCTTTGAATAGTCGTCATCCCAGCCGACAACGGTAACGTCGTGATCGGCATAGTAGAAGCCGGCGTCCTGATAGGCCACGGCGGACTGTATCCAGCAGATGGTGCCGTTTGAGGTGTTCACGCCGCCGTGATAAGCCGTTCCCGCGGCGTTGCTCACGCGAACGCCCATGGAGCCCGCGCCGTATTCCATTATGTGGCGCTTGACTTCATCGATATTCGAGCCGAAGAAATGCTTTACGGAGGTGACGTGAGCCACGTTGTTCTGATATGCGTGCTCGGCGCCAAGCCCCGAGGAGTTGGCCGAGCTGTACATCAGCGCCGCGTCCGACTCGTCGGCAAGGCCCGTCCAGCGCATCAGGGGATAGCTTACCAGCTCTCCCGTGCCGCCCGCCTCAAGGAAGCTTCCGTTGGGGTGACTGCCCAGGAAATAGGTCTTGTCGCCTGCAAGCATGCCCTCGGCGTCATACGCGTCGGTATAAGTATAATAGGCAAGGTGATATTCCGACAGATTCAGGCTGAGATCGGCAGCTTCGCCGCTCTCCCCCACGTGCACGCCGTGCTTGATCATGTAAGCTTCGCAGGCGGCCGCCGTGCCGAATGCCCAACAGGTGTTGTAATTGCCCTGATCCTTTACGGGAGTGATGCAGCCGTAATCGCGGCTGTCATATTTACGGGGCGGATCGTCATCGCGCGTGCCGCCGCCGTCTTCATCCGGCTGAGTGTTTCCGCGAAGGGTCGGGGTCAAAAGGCCCAGGCCGTGCCGCGCGTATTCCGCGGCCCCCGTTAACGCCTCCACTCCCCCGGCTATGGCCGCGGAGGTAAAGCTCAGAACAAGTATAACGGCAAGTGAAAGGGACAGTAGCTTTTTAAAGGATCTGCTCATTTATTATCTCCTGACTGCTTTATACGCTTTATGTATGAATCATAAAGCAACTTAAATATTTTAGCATAAAAATAACAGCATTTCAATATTTTACGGGGCCTCTGAATTGTGACATTTTACACACGAAAACGCGGGCGAAGCCATTTCCTTAAGCCCGATCCCGAATATAAGAAAAAGCCGCTTCCCCCGTGAGGGAAACGGCCGTAAGTCAAATCAGACTATTTCCATGACTTGAACACGTCGGTAAACGAGGCGCCGACGATGAGCATGATGATAAGGGCAATCACGAACAGCGCCGCGCCAACGATCAGCCAGCACCAATAGGACCTTGCATAGCCCCTGCGGTTGAGGTTTGCGCTGCTGCAGGAATGGATGATAAGGAATATGAAGCCGACGATGGGGATTGAATAGAGCAGGCCGAGGGCAAAGTAAGTCCACGCGCCAAGGGGCTTATAGTTCTCGGGGATCGCCGCGTTGTTGTTGATCACAACGGGAGCGGCATAGGTGGGGTTGGGCATGGGTGTGGGCTCGGGCTGACGGACGGGCTCGACAACGGGCGCGGTTAGGGCGCCGCATTCGGGGCAGAATTTACCGTCGGTCAGATTGCCGCATTTGGGGCATTTGTTCATGGGTTGATCCTCCTTGATAGTTTTCACTTAAAAGAATTGTATGCTTCACCTTCCAATGTTTTCCAAAGGAAGCCTCCATCATCAAGCGTCATATAGCAGCGGGGCGAATCGCCCTTGGGCAGCGAAACGGAACCGGGATTCATAAGCAGGTATCCTTCGCGCCGTTCACAGCATGGGATATGGGTATGCCCCATTATCACTGTTCCCCCGTGCGCGGGAAGCTCGTCCAAATGATGCCCATGAGTCAGCATCAGCTCGCGCCCGAACGCGCACACAAGCATGTGCGGCGCCATTATGGGAAAATCGAGCACCATCTGATCGACTTCCGCATCGCAATTGCCGCGCACGCATAATATCCGGTCGCGAAGAGGATTCAGCAGCGCGCAGACTTCCTTGGGCGCATAGCCTTGGGGCAGCGGATTGCGCGGGCCGTGATAGAGGATATCCCCCAAAAGCACCAGCTTTTCGGCCTGCTCGCGTTCAAACGCCTCGATCAGCAGGCGGCAGTAATGCGCCGAACCGTGGATATCCGATGCTATCAGCCACTTAGCCATGATCCCCTCCCGTCTATTATATATCTATTATACCAGAATCGGGACGGAATGCAAGCTTTTTTTAAAATCATGCTTGACAGGCCCCGAACAGGGGTGTATAATTTGTCACATGTTTTTAATATATATTTCGCCGCGAAGAACGGTGAGAAAAATCGAATACCGCCGCTGTGCGGCAAGCTCAAGATGAACGCAAGGCGCTCGTCCGCGGGGTCAACACCCCTCGGCGGGCGCCTCTCAAATTTTATTATATTCGGAGGAGAATTAAAATGGCAAAGTACGTATTCGTAACGGGCGGCGTGGTTTCCGGCCTTGGCAAGGGCATCACCGCGGCTTCGCTCGGCAGGCTGCTTAAGGCGCGCGGGCTGAAGGTGGCCGCGCAGAAGCTCGATCCTTACATCAACGTCGATCCCGGCACAATGAGCCCCTATCAGCACGGCGAGGTGTACGTCACCGAGGACGGCGCCGAGACCGATCTCGATCTGGGGCATTACGAGCGCTTTATCGACGAGGATCTTAACCGCTTTTCAAATCTCACCACCGGCAAGGTGTATGAAAACGTGCTTGCGCGCGAGCGGCGCGGCGGGTATCTGGGCAAAACGGTGCAGATGATACCTCATATCACCGACGAGATAAAGCGCTTCATTTACGGCGCGGCCGAAAAAACCAACGCCGATATAGTCATAACCGAAGTCGGCGGCACCATAGGCGATATCGAAGGACAGCCCTTTATTGAAGCCATCCGCCAGGTGGGGCGCGAGGCGGGCCCCGGAAACGCGATATACGTGCACGTTACGCTCGTGCCGTACCTTAAGGCAAGCGGCGAGCATAAATCCAAGCCCACCCAGCACTCGGTCAAGGAGCTGCAAAGCTTTGGCATCGCGCCCGACGTGATAGTGCTGCGCTGCGACGAGCCCATAACCGATACCGCGATATTCGACAAGATCGCCGGCTTTTGCGGCGTGGAGCGCGACTGCGTGATCGAAAACCTCACCCTGCCCGTGCTTTACGAGGCGCCGCTCTATCTTGAGCAGGCGCATCTTTCGGATATCGTCTGCCGAAAGCTGGGCATAACCGCTCCCCCGCCCGATCTTTCCGACTGGCGCGGGATGACCGAGCGTATAAGGAACGCAGAAGGGAACGTGACGATCGCGCTGGTGGGCAAATACACCCAGCTTCACGACGCCTATCTTTCTATCGCCGAAGCGCTCAAGCACGCGGGCTACAGCTTTGGCGTGCACGTTGATATCGAATGGATCGATTCGGAATATTTCACTCCCGACCGGCTTGAGGGCTGCGACGGTGTGATAGTGCCGGGAGGCTTTGGCAGCCGCGGCATAGAAGGCATGATTGAGGCGGCGCGCTTTGCCCGGGAAAATCGCATACCCTACCTTGGAATATGCCTTGGTATGCAGATAATGTGCATCGAATATGCGCGCAGCGTGCTCGGTTGGGCCGACGCGAACTCGGGCGAATTCGATAAAACAAGCGCGCACAAGGTGATCGATTACATTCCCGGTCAGCACGACAGGATCGCCAAGGGCGGCACGCTGAGGCTTGGAAGCTATCCCTGCGCCGTCGCTCCGGGAACGACCCTTGCGCGATGCTATAAAAAGGAAGAGATCGCGGAGCGTCACCGCCACCGTTACGAGCTGAACAACGAGTTCCGCGATAAGCTGTCGGGAGCCGGGCTCACCTTCTCCGGCGTATCTCCCGACGGCACGCTCGTCGAGGCGGCGGAGATCACCTCACACCCCTTCTTCGTGGGCGTACAGTTCCATCCCGAATTCAAGAGCCGTCCCACAAGGCCGCATCCGCTGTTCCTGGGGCTTATAGAATCGGCAATAAAATACCGCGGCGGGAAATGACCCGCCGCGGCTAAAGCACAGATCATGCGGCTTTCCGTGCCTTGCGATCCTTTACCATCCTTATCACGTTCGAAACTATCGCCACCGCGCTAAGGCCGTAAGCGAAGAGCAGCTCCAATACGACCGGCCCAAGCACTTCCTTCTCCCCAAGCACGTAGGGGACCGTGCGCAGCGCCGCGGTGAACGAAACCGGCGAGCCTTCATCCTTGAACGCGTTGAACAGCTCGAAGGCAAGGCAGAGGTATTCCGCAAGCGCGATCATTATCACCGTGATCACGATGCAGGAAACGATCCTGGCCGTTGAAACGCTGTTCTTATTGCCGCAGAAAAGGCCGTAGCCGAAGTTTGCAAGAATGAACATCACAAAGCCGCAGATCCCGGCGATGAAGCCGAGCTGATAGATGCCGAAATAGAGCGCTGCGCCAATCAGCGCAAACAGGAACGCGCCGACGACGCCCGCGGCGACGTTCTCATGCACGGGCGCGGCGGGAGCTGCATAAGCCGGCTCGGCGTTCAAAACGTCGTTTTCGACGGCGGGAACGGCATCCTGCGCGCCGATTTCGGGCTGAGCTGCGTCGAGCTGAAGGTCGTAGGGCTCGAAATCCGTCGAACCGCAGTTGGAACAAAACTTGTCCTCAGCAAGCACTATCGTGCCGCAGGAGGAGCATTTCTTTGTGTCGGACATAAAAAACCTCCTTTGTAAATCGGTGTGATTATAGCATAATATGACAGGGATGACAATACGCAGCGTATTTATATGCATCCTCATAAGGTAAGACGATCGAAAAAGGGAAAAGCGGAAGATGCTTGAAAATATATTTGGTGAGAGGGTGTCCGGCAAATGTCGGGACTAAAGGAATGAAAAGCCTATCCTCTCCATGAGATAATGAGGATGCTTTTGGTTTCGTTTAGTCAGGGCAGCTGCCTATCCTCCCATGCGTCACAAACCTCGGTATGTTGAGCATACCGAGGTTTGTTCACCGAGAAAAGCTCTGCGGACGGGGCCTTGAGCTTTTCTCGCGTCGCAGGTAAAAAGCTCCGCTTTTTACGCGACGGCTAATGGCGAGGACAGGCAGATGTCGGGACCAAAGGAAAGAAAAAAGACCAACCGTTGGTTGGTCTTTAAGCCCGCCAAGCTCCCATGCCTGTCGCCGCCGCAAAAAGTCTTTGACTTTTTGCTTATCAAGAAAAAAGCGATGCAGGTAGTTTTCGGATCGGCTTTTATTGATCAAGATGCTTGTATTGACGTCGGCTGCCGCCTCTTCGCTTTTTTCTTGGCACGCAAGCTGCGCTTGCGAAGCCAGCTCGGGCATGGGAGGATAGGCTATTTCAGTTTCTGAAAGAAAAAACAGAGACGCTTGCGTCTCTGCTTTTCCTTTGGGATCCGGCAGCTGCCTATCCTTCCATGCCGTCGCCAGCACAGTACTTTCGGTGTATGAGGGCTTAACTTCTGTGTTCGGGATGGGAACAGGTGGAACCCCTCAGCTTAA
>JAFXZJ010000028.1 GCA_017541305.1 Clostridia bacterium
CGGGAGGCTCCGTTACGGGAGGCTCGGTTACGGGAGGCTCGGTTAAGGGAGGCTCCGTTACGGGAGGCTCGGTTACGGGAGGCTCCGTTACGGGAGGCTCGGTTACGGGAGGCTCCGTTACGGGAGGCTCGGTTACGGGAGGCTCTTCGGGAGTTACAAGACCGTCAACGGTGGAGAACTCGATGGGGGTGGGATCCTTCGCAGGATAGTTGTAGAACTCGGTCACGTTGACAATGATGTTCGTGGGAGCATCGAAGTCATCGGATACCTGGAAGGTGACGAGCAGGAGCTCGCCTTCCTCGCTCATAGCGGCATCGGGCATGATAACACCGAGGCGGATGGAACCGGGAATGGTTTCATAATCGCAGACGATGTATGCTTCGGGATGCGCGTTAAGAACGTCGCCATAAACAACGTTGATGGGAGTGAGCTTAGCAGTGTCATAATCAAGGCTACACCTTAAGATGTGGGCCTCGTAATCGCCTTCAATGGTGAAGGGAAGAGTGATAACACTGCCGGGAGCTACGCCATACTGGCTGCCCATGGTGAATACAACGGGCTGAGCGGGAGGCTCGGTTACGGGAGGCTCGGGAGTGGGCTCCTCGGTTACGATGGGGCCATCCTCGGGAGTGATAAGACCATCATCCGTGGTGTAGGCGATGGGCTCGGCTTCCGCACCGTCAACGGGCAGATAGTTGAACTCGTTGATGCCGATGATGATATCAGCAGGCTCACTGAAGTCGGGAGCGGTCAGGAAGGTTATGGAAGCAATGACGCCTTCCTCGATGAGCTCGCCATCGGGGATGATGATACCGACGTGGATGACGCCGGGCTCGGACTCAACGTCGAGAACGACGATCGCATCGGGATGAGCATTGATGACTTCGCCGGCTTCGATAGCAATGGCGGTGACCTTGTTCACGTCATAGCTAAGGGCAGCGTTCAGGGTGTGCGCACGGTAGTTGCCGTCAATGGTGAAGTCAAGGGTGACTTCCTCATTGGGAACAGCACCGTAGTACTCGCCAACCACGAAGTTAGCGCTGATCAGCGGAGTGACAACGCCATCGATGGTCTCATAAGGAATAGCGATGGCTTCTGCCTCGGGAACGTAGTTGAACTCGTTGATACCGATGATGATATCGGTGGGATCCTTGAAGTAGCTGCCTACTTCGAAGGTGATGTTGACGATGACGCCTTCCTCAATGAGCTCGCCCTCGGGGATAACGGTGCCGACATGGATGACGCCGGGTTCGGTGTCGATATCGATAGCGTTGATCGCATCGGGATGCGCGTTGAGGACCTCACCGAGCTCATAGGAGACAGGAGTGAGAACCGTATCGTCGTAGTTCAGATCGGCGTTCAGGGTGTGAGCGCGATAGTTGCCTTCAACAGAGAAGGGCAGAGTGATCAGCTGACCGGGAACAGCGCCGTAGTAGCTGCCCATAATGAAGGTCGCGCTGATGAGAGGAGTGACAACGCCGTCAATGGTGGTGTACTCAATGGGCTGAGCAACATCTTCGGGAACGTAGTTGAACTCGTTGATGCCGATGATGATATCGGTGGGCTCCTTGAAGTAATCGCCAACGACGAAGGTCACGTTGATGATAACGCCTTCCTCGATAAGCTCGCCATCGGGGATGATGGTGCCGACGTGGATGACGCCGGGCTCGGCATCGATATCGATCGCGTTGATCGCATCGGGATGTGCGTTGAGCACTTCGCCGAGCTCATAAGCGATAGGAGTGAGAACCGCGTCGTCATAGTTCAGATCGGCGTTAAGAGTGTGAGCACGGTAGTTGCCCTCGATGGAGAAGGGCAGCGTGATCTCCTGGCCGGGAACAGCGCCATAGTAGCTGCCCATGATGAAGGTCGCGCTGAGGTTCGGGGTAACGATACCGTCCTTGGTCTCATAAGGAACGGGAGTGGCTTCATCAGCGGGAACATAGTTGAACTCGTTGATGCCGATGATAACGTCTGTGGGCTCCTTGAAGTATTCGCCTACCCTGAAGGTGATGGTGACGATGACGCCTTCCTCGGTCATAACGCCCTCGGGCACAACGGTGCCAACGTGGATGACGCCGGGGTTGGTTTCGAAGTCGATGATATTGACAGCATCGGAATGCGCGTTAAGGACTTCGCCCTCTACAACTGCGATCGGGGTGAGGACCGCGTCGTCATAGAAGATGTCAGCGTTCAGAGTGTGAGCGCGATAGGTGCCTTCAATGGAGAAGTTGAGATCGATCTCGTCGCCGGGGTTAGCGCCGAAGTAATCATCCATGGTGAACATGGCGCTGCCGACGGAGAGAGGAGTGACTATACCGTCAACGGTGGTGTACTCGATGGGAGTAACGGCACTGTCTTCGATATTGACATAGTTGAACTCGTTGATTACGACGATGATATCGGTGGGAGCGGTGAAATCCTCGGCAACGTCGAAGGTGACGTAAGCGAGGACGCCTTCGCCGGACAGCGGAGTCTCGGGAAGAACAACGCCGAGGTAGATGGTGCCGTCAATGCTGGTATCGCAGAGAGTAACGGCATCGTCCTGATCGGCGATCATATCACCGAAGGAGACGTCGACAACGGTCAGAACAGCGGGATCATAGTTGAGAGCCGCGCTGAGGGTGTGAGCTTCGTATTCGCCCTCGATGGTGAAGGGCAGAGTGATGCGGGAACCGCCTTCTACGTCATAGGCGCTGCCCATGGTGAAGACGACGCCTTCAACGGGACCTTCAGCGGGGGTCACGATACCGTCGACGGTGTCAAACGGGATCGGTAAGCCGACGCTGGTGCCGGTGGGAACCTCAGCGAACTCATTGATGGCAATGATGACGTCAGTGGGCGCGGTGAAGTTGTCGGATACGTTGAAGGTGATGGTCGCAAGAAGGCCATTGCCGGTGATGGGCTGGTCGGAAACAAAGCCGAAGTAGATGATGCCGGCTTCGTCGTCCCAATCCATGACAACGGGGATCTCCTCATCGTCAAGCAGGCCACCCATCAGAGAGATGGAACCGAACTCGAGAACGGCGGGATCATAGAAGATGTTGGCGCTGAGAACGTTGGCCTCGTAGTTGTCACCGGCGATCGTGAAGTCAAGATCGATGGTGGAACCGGGGGCTACGCCGTAAGCGCTCTCCATGGTGAAGCGTGCGCCGTCAATGGGGGGCTCGGGAGTGGGAGCTGCGGTGGGAGCGGGAGTGGGAACCGCAGTGGGAGTGGGAATAGGCTCGTCAGAGATAACGGGCTCTTCTTCTATCTCGATAACGCCGTCATAAGCGGTGTAATCGATGTCTTCCTTCTCGGTCGAAGTGGAGGGCATATAGTAGAAGTCCACCATCTCAAAGGTAACAGGCTGATCCTCGGTGCAGTCCTCGCTGACTTCGAAGTTGATGTTGATGAGGACGCCGTGCGCGGTCATACCCGCGTTGGGGCAAAGAAGGCCGACCCTTACGATACCGGGGGTGCTGTAATCGATCGTGGGCATGGAATCCCAGGGCCTGTCATTGAAGGCGGGACCGTTGGTGACGGACGTTACAGTCAGATACTCGGGATCGTAATTGATCTTGAACAGCAGGGAGTGAGCTTCGTAATCAGCGCCGTCAATGGTCACAGGCACGGTTACGGAGTCACCGGGAGTAACGCCGCTCACAGAGCCGACGATGAAAGCTACGTCGTCAGCGGGAACGGGAGTTACAACGGGAGCCTCAGTGGGAGCCGCTGTGGGTGCCGCAGTGGGAGCGGGAGTTGCGGTGGGGGCTGCCGTGGGAGCCGCAGTGGGAGCTTCCGTGGGAGCTTCGGTCACAACGGGCTCAACGATATCGATGAGGCCGTTCTCTGCGATGTAGGGAAGATCGACCTTGCTCGTGGCGGTCGAGGGGAAATAGAAGAAATCGATCATCTCGAATTCCAATTCCTGGTCTTCCGTGCAAGTCGCGCTGACTTCAAAGTTCATGTTGAGGAATACGCCGTGCTCGGTCATACCGTCATTCGGGCAAATGAGACCAACCCTGATAACACCGGGAGTATCGGTGTTAATAACAGGAGAAGAATCCCAAGGCCGGTTCATGAAGGCGGGACCGGGATTGACTGAAGTAACAGTCAACTGCTCCGGATCGTAATGAACCTTGAAGAGGATGGAGTGAGCTTCATAATCGGCGCCGCCGATGGTCAGCGGGACGCTCACTGATTCACCCGGGTTCACACCACTCACGGTGCCGACCGTGAATGATACCTCGCCGTCAGCGGCTACAGGCACGGCGATCAACCCGAACACCATAGCTACCGAAACGAGGAGAGCGAGAAATTTCTTCATTTGGAATATACTCCTTTCTGAATTTTGCGTAACCAGCATAATCCATTCAATCAAGCCAGTTCTTAACCGCATAGTTTAGCTAGGCTACAAAATTGCATCTATATTATAACACAAGCAATATCCACATGCAATAGCTATGCACATTATTTTAAAAAAAAAATGAAACTGCCCGCTCCCAATCGGGAACGGGCAGAAGACTTTACTTAAGCCTTTTCAGGACATTAGTCCTCCTTCTTGCGGAAGATCACGATGCCAGCACCGGCAGCGATCGCAACGATGCTCAGGCCGATAAGGCTGGCAGCACCGGTTACGGGAGGCTTGGGGCCGGGAGCGGGCTCGGTGGTCTCTACGGGAGCGGGCTCATCGGTGACGATGGGCTCAACGGGCTCGTCGGTTGCGGGAGGCTCGGTTACGGGAGGCTCGGTTACGGGAGGCTCGGTTACGGGAGGCTCGGTTACGGGAGGCTCGGTTACGGGAGGCTCAGTTACGGGAGGCTCAGTTACGGGAGGCTCGGTTACGGGAGGCTCGGTTACGGGAGGCTCGGTTACGGGAGGCTCGGTAACAGGGGTGTCAGCCTCGATCTCAACAAGACCGTTCTCGCAGGTAGCAACGTCGAGCAGATCGACCTTGGCACCGCCAACGGGGAGGAGATAATACTCGTGTACAACTACCTCAAGAGGCACATCCTCGGTGCAGTCATCGGCTACATGGAAAGTGATGTTGCAGATAACGCCGGAACCGGTGAAGGGCTCAGTGGGGCAGATAACGCCAACCTTAACGTGACCGGGAATGCTCTTGTCGAGGACAGGAGTGGCGTCCCAGGGCCTGGCGTTGAAAAGAGCGCCGGGAGCAAGGGTGGTAACAGTGAGCTTCTCAGCATCGTAGAGGACCTCCATGTTGAGGCCATGGCACTGGAAATCACCGTCGATCGAAACGGGGATCACAACATCATCACCGGGCTTCGCAGTAGCGGTGCCGGCGCTGAAGGTGGCTTCGCCCTCTGCAAACGCGGGAATGGCTACGAGGCCAAGAACCATGAGCAGAGAAACGAGAAGCGCAAAAAACTTCTTCATTTGGAATACTCCTTTCTGATTTTGTGCGGCCGGGGAAATCTTCCTGTTTGCACAGCGCAAGATCTCCCAATAACCACATTTGTAACGGTATTATAACACAGGGCTTTATCAATTGCAACACTATTTCCCTATTTAAATCAAAAATATTTTTTGGAAAAAGCAGAGCCGTCCCCCATCGGAAGGAGACGGCCCTGCGGTCGGTCATTCAATCATATCAATCGTTTTTCCTGCGGAAGATCACTATTCCGGCGCCGGCGGCAAGGGATACGATCCCAAGGCCCACAAGGCTTGCGGAACCGGTCTGCGGGGGCTTGGGAGTGGGCTCCACGGGAGCGGGAGCTTCGCTTTCACCGGGCTGGTCGGTCTCACCGGGAGCGGGCTCCTCTGTTACGATGGGCTCATCGGTCTCGGTAGGTTCGTCGGTGACGATAGGCTCATCGGTCTCGGTAGGTTCGTCGGTGACGATAGGCTCATCGGTCTCGGTAGGTTCGTCGGTGACGATAGGCTCATCGGTCTCGGTAGGTTCGTCGGTGACGACAGGTTCGTCAGTTACGATAGGCTCATCGGTGACGATAGGCTCGTCGGTCACGATAGGCTCGTCGGTCACGATGGGTTCATCGGTAACGATAGGCTCGTCGGTTACTATAGGTTCATCGGTAACGATAGGCTCTTCGGTTACGATAGGTTCATCGGTAACGATGGGCTCGTCGGTAACGATAGGTTCGTCGGTCACGATGGGCTCGTCGGTAACGATAGGCTCGTCGGTGACGACAGGCTCATCGGTGACGATAGGCTCGTCGGTGACGATAGGCTCGTCGGTCACGATCGGCTCGTCGGTCACGATCGGCTCCTCGGTGGGCTCGGGAGTGGGCTCCTGAGTGGGTTCGGGAGTGGGCTCAACTGCCAGATTTATCGAACCGTCATTGGCAATAAAGTCGATATCGGTCCTTTCAAGGGAATCCGCAGGCATATAATAGAATTCATTTACCTGCGCAGCGATCGGCTGATCCTCGGTGCAGGAATCCGCTACCCTGAAAGTGACGGTGACAAGAACGCCGGTGGACGTGAACGCTTCCGTGGGGCAAAGAAGACCGATCTTTACCGAGCCGGGAACATTGGTTCCGTCAAGCACGGGCATGGAATCCCAGGGCCTTGAATTGAACGCGGGGCCGGGCTGCACGCTGACTACGGAAAGGTTTTCGACGTCGTAATTGATGAACATATTAAGACCGTGAGCCTCAAATTCACCATCGATAGTAAGTGTGATCTGGACTTCATCACCGGGATGAGCGTCTTCAACGGTGCTCAGGGAGAATACCGCGTTGCCATCGGCCGAGGCGGGAACGGCAAAAATGCCTATCACCATTGCGAACGCAACGAGTACAGCCAGAAACTTCTTCATATAATTACTCCTTCCTGAAATGCTTTCGACTTACGGAACGCATTCCTCCGTAAAACGAGAACGCGGACAGTATATCACATTGAAGAAGACTTTGCAATAGCCGCAAATGCGGATTATGCAAAAAAACGCAAAAACTTATCGTACGAGCGTACGATAAGTTTGCAGTATTTGTATGAATTTGTCGGGCGTTCGTGCGGCAGTTATCGGACGTTCGTGCGATATTTTAATTTTTCCGCTTTCTTTTCTTTGTCGAGGAATAGCTTCCGTATCTTGAATAGCTGTCATACCTTGAGTAAGAGCCATACCGTCCATAGCGGGAATACCTGCCGTACTTCGAATACGAGCCGTAGCTCGAATATCTGCCGTACCTTGAGTATTTGCCATAGCGCGCGTATTTGCCGTATGCGCCGTAACCGTAGCCATAGCCTCCGTCGGAATCTGCGCTGTTGAGCACATAGCCCAGGAAGGCGGCTCTGCCGTTTGACAGATGGTTAAGGCCGTCAAGTATGCGGCTCTTTCTCGTATACTCCTGCCTGATGACGTAAAGCACGCAGTCCGAGATATTGGCAAGCACCACCGCGTCCGCAATAACAGAAGCCGGCGGTGAATCCATAACGATGTAATCCACCCGCTGCAAGAGCTCCTCGATAAGCTCCTTCATCCTGGCGGTGCCCATAAGCTCGGCAGCTTCGTCGGACGGAGTCTTGCCGTTGATAACTATAAGGTTTTCCTCGGGCTCGTTTACGATATCCTCGATACCGACAATGCCGTTAAGGTATTCGGCAAGTCCGGCTTCCTTCTGGGTGGTAAGATCGCCCAGATCGGAAGGCTTGCGGATATCGCAGTCGAGAAGGGCGACCCTCTTCCCCGCCATCGCCATTGCCATCGCGATGTTGGCGGCAACGGTCGTCTTGCCCTCACCGGGCATTGAGCTGGCGACAAGTATCGTTCTGAATCCTGCCTCATCACATGCCTTGATTATGCGGGAGCGTATGAGCCTTATCGAATCGGAAAAGCTTTTGGAGATATCCGGCGACGATATCTCGATTATGCTCTTGTTCGCCCTGCGCCTGCGGCTGATATAAGGCACGTTGCCAAGGCAGCGCAGATTGAGCATCTTTTTAAGATCATCGGAATCCTTGACCGTATTCTTGGCGAACGTGGCAATGATCATTATGACGAGCGATCCGAGGCAGCCGAACAGCACGCCCTTTAGCAGCTCGTTCTTATACGAAAGCGAATTCGTGGGCTTTGTCGGTATGCCGGAATCGGATATAAGCGTCATGCCCGTATTGCCTATTACAAAATCAGCCACGCGGGGGTAATTGTTTATCGCCGACTGCAGCACGTTATATGACATCTGCGGCGTCCTTGAAAAAACCTTGATCGTGAACAGATTGGTCTGCCCCACCGGCTCTGCCGTGATAGTTGCGGGAATGCTTGAAAGGCCCAGATCCTGCTGAATGAGGTTTATAAGCACGTCGCTGCTGAAAATATAGGGGAACGTCTCGGAAAGCTGCTTGGAGAGGCTTACCGAATAGGTGGGGCTCGACTTGGTGCTGGCGCTGTTGACGTCCACGGTGAAGGTTGCCGACGCCTGATAGATGGGGTTGAATTCGAGCCTTGCCCTGACGCAAAGTATTACGCTGAGAATAACCGAGAGTATGATCGGCAGCAGATACATCCTTCTGAACACCGAGATGAACTCATGCAGAAAATCCGTGATGCTGACGGAAGAGCTTTTTTGCGCGTCGTTCCTTATGCTCTCATAAAACTCCTCAACGCTTTCAAAGGCGGGTTCGGCGGCTTTGTCGTTACCATGCCGGATCCGGTCCGCCTGGTTCTCGTCGGGTCTTCTGATCTCTTCGCTCATTTCCTCTCCCCCCCTTCATCGTCGGAGCGATACTTCTGCGAGTATCCGTAGCCGTAGCCATAATAGCCCCGGCCGTAGGAATACCCATAGCCGCTCCTGTAAGAATTTCCGTAGCCGGAGGTGCGGTAGCTGTCGGTCCCGCGCTCGGAACCGGAAAGGCTGAGGAAATCGAGCGGATAGACGTTGTTGAATATGCAGCCTATCATATCCGTGCCGCTCTGGCTTACGGCGTCTATGCAGTCGTTTATGCGTCTTGCCCTTGCCGCGCCCTGCTTTATCACAAGCAGCGTGCAGTCGGCAAGCTCGGCAAAGCATTCGGCGTCGGAAGCGACTGAAATGGGCGGAGTGTCGATAACGATGTAGTCGAAATAGTCTCTTGCTCTTGTAAGGAAATCCTTCATTTCTTCGGAGCCGATAATCTCGGTCGAGTTCGAAAGCGAGGTCTTGCCAAGCAGCAGGCTGAGCGTGGGAAGGCCTTCCATGGTGGGGATATCCTCCATCCCGATATCGCTTACGATCACCTCGCTGATGGAGGTGCCTCGCTTGACCCTTGAAGTGAGCGCCTTATAGAGCGCGGGCTTGAGCATATCGCCGTCGATAAGCAGCACCTTATAATTGTTGAGCGCCAGTATTATCGCGGTGTTGGCGGCCGAGGTGGTCTTGCCCTCGTTCTCAAGCGCCGAGGATACCATGATCACCTTATGCCCCTTGCGCTTAAGCAGATATTCCAGCCTTGTCCTGAAAAGCCTGTAGGTTTCGGCAAAGCGGAAGCTGGTCGTGGGATTGGTGATCAGCATGCTCGTTTTTGCGCCCTGCAGCCTTGCCCTGAGCGACAGGTTTTTGCGCTCATGATAGATCGTGGCAAGCGCGGGACAATCCACCCTCGTCACAAGATCGTTCTCGGTCATGATCTCATCGCTCGCAACGGAGGCAATAACGAGCAGCGCTATTATCGCCAGCGCGGCTATCAGCGTGTAAGTGATTACCTTTGCCGTCCTGTTCATATTCTGGAGCGGAGCCGCCGGCACCGTGGGCGCCTTCAAAACGTCAAGCACCGCGTTGCCCATAAGGTTATCGGAAACTATGTGGTGATATTTTATTATGCCGTTGATCTCTTCAAATGCTACCTGGGGCGAAAGCGTTTCGACGCCTATCTGGATAAGATTGGTGTTCTCGATGTGCTTTGCCGTGACCGCTCCCGAGAAGGCGGGCATATCGAGCGATTCGGCTATCTTTTGCTGAAGCACGGGGCTTTCGAGCACGTATGAGAACGAATCCGCAAGCTTCGACGCCACGACGAGATTTGAATAGACCGTGTCGGAACCTCCGTCCTTGCTTGTTACAACAAAAGTCGCCTCGGCATAATAAGTCGGCGTATAGCGTTCGGAAATGACTATATAGGACGCAAAGGCCGTGATCATACAGCCGATGAGTATTATCCACCAGTTCCTAATGATATTGAATATGATGACCTCGATATCGACGCCGGTATCCTTTATACCGCGGCGCGATATATCGGCTTTAGTGGTTATCCTGCTGCCTGTTTCCGCCATCAGCGATCCACCTCCGTTACGATTATGATCAGAACGGAGTATCCGTAATACTCGCCCTTGTTATCGCAGGTGTAGAGCACGCGATACATGCCCGGAGTGGTGTAATCCACAGCGGAATCGTCGATCTCTATGCTGCCCGCCTTGTATTCTCTCAATTCATACGGGGTGCCGTTTAGCGTTACGCCCGCAATAAACGATTCCGGATCGATATGCCCGTATCTGTCAACGTAGACGAGATAATCCTTTAGCCTTAAGTTTGGTATCATCCTTGTTTCGGTATAGGTCCGCTCGTAAACCTCGATCTCCGTTTCAAGCACGGATACGTCGCCCATGCTGTTGGTCACGCGGAATTCCACGGCATGCGTGCCCATCGCGGTGATATCGTCGTCGGGATCCTTCAGATTGAGCTTGACGCGGTCGGAGATATCGCCGTCGATGCAGTCGAATGCGCCAACGCTGCCAAGCGGATTGAAATTGGACGAATAGCTGAATTCAAGCGGCGCCTTGATCTTGAAGCGCGGCGGGATATAGTCGGTCAGGAACAGATGCCGCGTCAGCTTTGACACGTTGTTGGAGGAATCGAACGCGGCATAGGTCACTATGCAGTGCCCCTCGTCGACGAACTGCGAAACACTTTCAACGACTATGCTGTCGGTTATATCGCCGTCCTCAACGTCCATCGCCGTAACGTCTCTTAATAGGATGCTGTTGTCGGAAAGGCTTTCTACGCTGACTGATATGCTGTCGGTGGGGCAGATTATGGTGGGCTTGCGGTTCCCGCGGCTGAATCTTTCCTGCCAGATGTATATGAGGAAAACAGCCGCCGTCACAGCAAGCACGTAAAGCAATATGGTCCTTATTTTTCTTTGTGTTTTCTTCATGCCGCTAATCTGCCCGTGTAATCAAAGGCAGCCCTTCCTCTGACTTTGTATTTTACCATAACCGTTATCGCGTGTCCATCCCCTATCGGCCGTCGGGAAGCAAAGTTATGCTTACCAGCTCGCACGGATCATTGAGACGGAAAAGCCCGGGTTCGCTGCCGAGCCCAGCGGTGATTATCATCTGCGCGTTCCCGAGATCCTTAAGGCCCTTGTCAAGCATGGGCAAAAAGCCCTGCTGAGGAAGATAGGGACTCTTGTTTATGAATGGGATCTGCCAAAGTCCTCCGTGCGTGTGCCCTGACAGCACCAGGTCCGTATCCCAATCCTCATAATACTTCAGCATGCTTTCGAGCCTGTAATCAACAGGTCTGTGGCACAGAAGTATTTTATAGCTGTCGGTATCGCAGAAGGAGGTCAGGAAGGCGTATTTTTCCGACGCTTCATATTCCTCCGCGGTCTGCCCGTACTTAAAGCAATAATCATAGATGCCGCCGATCCTGACTGTCTGCCCGTTTATATCGGCGTCGACGTATTCCTTGTCCAGCAATACCACGCCTGCGGCCTCAAGCGAATCGAGCACGCCCCGGCCGTGTTTTTCAACGTAGATCGATTCATGGTTGCCGAGCGACATATATACCGGCGCGATCCCTGCCATTTCGGTCATGAAATCGACGCCTATATGCAGAAGGTCCTCGCTTATGTTTCGCGTGATCATATCGCCGGTGCATAGTATCACGTCGGGCTCCTGAGCACGCACGGCTTCGACGAGTTTTGAGTTGTTCTCGCCGAATTCGCTCTCGTGCAGATCGCCGACGAGCACGAACCTGACCGGCGAACCGACCTTTTCGGTTACGAATTCATAGTCGGTCACAACGAAATCATGAGCGCATCTGTAAGCTTCGAGCGCGCAGGAGACCGCAAGGAACGAAAGTATCAGAAGCACGGCCCACAGCCTGCGGCTGTGCCTGTCCATAGCCTCCGCATCATCCCTGAGTAAGCGCTTTTTGATTTTTCGTTCCGCCCTTGTCAATACTTTCTCCACGTCATCCTGTTGACGACGCCCACGTAGCTCTGTATGATCTTGACGACCTTCATGCTGACGTTCGAATCGGCATAATCGGGCGTTGAAATGCCGTCGTCGCCGTTCTCATGCATAGCGACCGCGGTATCGACCGCCTGCAGCACCTGCTCCGTCGAGATCGAACCGATTATGAAATTGCCCTTTTCAAGCGCTTCGGGACGCTCGGTGGAGGTCCTGATCGAGACGGCCGGGAAGCGGAAATAGTTCGCCTCCTCGGGAATTGTGCCGCTGTCGCTGACCACGCAGAAAGCGTTCCTCTGCAGGCAGTTATAATCCGCAAACCCGAAAGGCTCCATGCTCCTGACGTTGGGATGGAACTCGAAGCCGCGCTTATCTATGAACTTTCGGCTCCTGGGATGGGTGCTGTAAATGACGGGCATATCGTAATGCTCGGCCATGGCGTTGACGGCGTTCATAAGCTCGAAGAAATTCTTTTCGTTATCGATATTTTCTTCGCGGTGGGCTGACAGGAGTATGTAGCCCTTCTTCTCAAGGCCGAGCCTTTCAAGCACGTCGCTGTTCTCGATGCGCTCCAGGCTCTCGTCAAGGACTTCGCGCATGGGCGAACCCACAACGTAGGTCTGTTCCTTCTTTACGCCCTCGGCAAGCAGATAGCGTCTTGCGTGCTCCGAATAGCAAAGATTCACGTCGCTGGTATGATCGACTATGCGCCGATTGATCTCCTCGGGCAGGTTTTCATCAAAGCAGCGGTTGCCCGCCTCAAGATGGAACACAGGTATCTTTAAACGCTTGGCGGGGATTACGGATAAGCAGGAATTGGTATCGCCAAGCACGAGCACCGCGTCCGGCTTTAGCTCGGCCATAAGGTCATACGTCCTGGCGATAACGTTGCCCAGAGTCTGCCCCAGGCTCTCCCCCGCCGCGTTAAGATAATAATCCGGCTCGCGAAGACCGAATTCTTCAAAGAATATGCGGCTGAGGCGCGGATCCCAGTTCTGTCCCGTATGAACGGTGATATGTTCGAAATACTTATCGCATTTTTTCATGATGCACGAGAGCCTGATTATCTCGGGCCTTGTGCCGAATACGGTCATCAGCTTTATGCGGCTCATTCTTTTTCCTCCAATTATACCTTCTCGAAAAACGTGTCGGGCCTCTCTGGATCGAAAGCCTCGTTTGCCCATATGATGAACACGAGATCGCGATCGCCCGTGTTCACTATCGAATGCGTATAGCCGGGGAGCATATCGACTATCTGCATCTTTTCGCCTGTAACGGGGATCCTCGCAGTTTCTGCATCGCCTATCCGTCGCTGGAGTATCACGCCCTCGCCCGAAACAACTATGAATTTCTCCGTCTTGGTATGGTGCCAATGATTGCCCTTCTCATGTCCCGGTCGGCATACATTCACGGACACCTGCCCCATACCGCCCAAATGCATCAGCTCCGTAAAGCTGCCGCGCTCGTCGGTGCGCATCTGCGGGAATACGCCCGCCTCCGAAGCGCTGACGTAGGAAAGATACGTCGAGTTGAGCTTTCTTACAAAGTCGTCCGAAACTTCGGGAATATCAAGGCTCTTTCTGCACTCGTCAAAGCCTCGTATAAGCCCGGCAAGCCTGCCGAGAGTGCATTCATAGACCGTGTCGACCGTGCAGTAACCGTTGTCGGGCGTCTTTTTTCCGGCGATACAGCGTATTATCTCCTCAACGACGTCATCTATATATGCAAGCCTCAAAAGCCTGTTTTCGTCGTTGACAACTATCGGCAGCCCCTTTGCGATATTATTGCAGAATGTGGCCACAACGCTGTTGTAATTGGGTCTGCACCACTTTCCGAAAAGGTTGGGGAACCTGTAGACGTAGGCTTGCGAACCCGTTCTTCGGGCATACCGCAGCACGGCGTTTTCGGCCGCAAGCTTGGACCTGCCATAGGGATTGTCCAATTCGGCCTGAGTCGAGCTTGACAGCAGCACAGGGCACGGCGCACCGCGTTTTTCAAGCAGCGCGATAAGCTCCGAGGTGAAGCCGAGGTTCCCGGTCATAAACTCTTCCTCGTTAAGAGGTCGGTTTACTCCGGCAAGGTTGACTACGAAATCGGCCTCCATGCAGTATTCCGTAAGCTTGCTCCCGTCGGAATCGACGTCGAATCCGATCACCTCCGGCGGTGCGGGAAGCGGCGAATTCCTTCGCTTTCCCGACGCTATGTTGTTAAGCTCCGCACACAGGTTCCTGCCAACGAAGCCTTTTGCGCCAGTTACGAGTATCTTCATACGCCCTTCTCCAGCTCCTCCCTGATGTACGAGAGCGAGAGCAGCTTTTCCATTACCTTCTCCACTCCCCACAGCTCGGTATTATTGGAATTGAACTCGGTCAGAGTGTTCCTTTCAACGCTGCCGTCCTTGAAGTACTTATCATAATTGAGGTCGCGGTTATCGGCGGGCACGCGGTAGAAATCGCCCAGATCCAGCGCGTGGGCGCATTCCTCGTTGGTAAGCAGCGTTTCATACATCTTTTCGCCATGCCTTATTCCGATTATCCTGATCTCGTTTTCGGCATTGAAGAGCCTTCTTACCGCTTCGGCCAGGGTGCCAATGGTGCAGGCAGGCGCCTTCTGCACGAAAATATCCCCCGCGTGACCGTTTTCGAATGCGAACAGCACAAGGTCCACCGCCTCCTCAAGGCTCATCACGAATCGGGTCATGTTGGGGTCGGTAACGGTCAGCGGATCTCCGTGACGGATCTGATCTATAAAGAGAGGCACCACGCTTCCGCGGCTGCACAGCACGTTGCCGTACCTTGTGCAGCATATGACCGTATCGCGCGCGTTCCTCGACCTTGAAACCGCCACCTTTTCCATCATGGCCTTTGACGTGCCCATCGCGTTGACGGGATAAGCGGCCTTATCGGTGGAAAGGCATATAACGTTTTTAACGCCTTCCTCTATGGCGGCGTTAAGCACGTTGTCGGTGCCTATTACGTTGGTCCTGACGGCCTCCATCGGGAAAAACTCGCATGATGGCACCTGCTTAAGCGCCGCCGCATGGAAAACATAATCCACCCCGCGCATCACGCTCCTGACCGAAGCGGGATCTCGAACGTCGCCTATATGGAAGCGTATCTTTCTTGCCGCCTCCGGCATGCGCGCCTGGAAATCATGGCGCATATCGTCCTGCTTCTTCTCGTCCCTCGAGAATATGCGTATCTCGCCTATGTCGGTATCAAGGAAACGGTTCAGCACGGCGTTGCCGAACGAACCGGTCCCTCCGGTGATGAGCAGTGTTTTCCCTTTGAAAACGGTATTATCCATTATTTATTCCTCCCCAAAGACAATATTTTTTTAAACAGCGAACCTACCAGTGTCTTTTCGTAATCATTCATTCCAAACAGCCAAAGCGCGGCAATATACGCGGCCGCCATGGCAAAGCATTTTATCAGCAGCCATATCCAGCCCCTTGGCAGCAGAAGCATCAGCGGCACGCCCACCGCGGCGGCTATGATCAGGCAGGGCAATATTCCCTTTATTACTCCCTTATAATATCGCAGCATGCTTATGCCGATCTTTTTCCTGAATACGACGTTCATCACCAGAACGTCTCCCAGCATTATCGAAATAAACGTTCCGAGCGCGGCGCCGACGAGCGGATCCCACTGTATGAGCGCGACCGTAAGTATGATATTTGCAAGCACGACGCAGAATTTCAGTATGGCCTGTTCCTTATGCTCATTTCTTGCCCAAAGCACCTGTGAGCCTATGCTCTGTGTCAGTGTGAACATAAAGGCGGTCATAAGCAGGGCGGAAACTATGTATGCATCTGCGTTTTTTTCACCAGCCCATACGCATATGAATTCCCTGCCGTTTATCAGGAAACCGCACCAGAATATGCCGAGGACCATGAATATCAGCCTTGATATCCTGACCATTTCATCCATTATCGCGCCGGGTTCGGGACGTGCTTCGATCATACGCACCACACCGGGCATGAGCACGCCGTTGAACGCCGCTCCGAGGGATTGATAATACTGCACGATCTGTGCCCCAACTCCGTATATGGCAAGCAGCACCGACGATGACGTGACCAACGCTCCCAGGAGCACCTGATCGACGCTTGAATTGAGCTGGGTCGCGATCATCTGAAGGAATATCAAAGAAGAGTACGCGACGATCTCCTTAACGAGGCTCCTGCGTACCCCGCGCAGCAGAGGCCTGAGCCCGATCGCGAATCTGACGTAAAACACGTAGAACAGCCTGCAGATCACCGTAAGGATCAAGTTTACCGTTACGACTCCTATGCTGCCATAGCCCAGCTTCAACGCAGCAAACGTGAGCCCGATGCGTAATATGATCTGTACTATCGACGCAGTCCTCGACACGGCAAAGCGTTCATATGCGCTTATGGCGTTATGCGATGCTGTTGTGCCCAAAGTTACGGCGGCGCTTATCACCGTGATGGAAAGCAGCTTCTGCCCAAGCGCCGCTTCCTCCGCGGATAAGCCCTTTGCGAATACAGTGGGGAACAGCAGGACAAGCACGAAACCTGCTGCAAGAGCTATCAAAGCTATCAGCAGATAATAGACGGAAGCAACCCCGAAAAATCTGCGTTCTCCCTCCCTGTCCCCCGTCACCCTGTATTTGGAGATAAAGCGGGTCACCGCGTTGCCCACGCCGAGATCGAGCAGAAAAAGATATGCGTTCAACGTGGCGGCAAGCTTATAGACTCCATACTCCGCCTGTCCGAGAGTCCTGATAACAAAGGGCGTCAAAAGAAGCGTCGAGAGTATCTCGATGACCATCAGCACATATGAAAGAATTACGCCCGCTTTTCTGTTCATTTATAAGTTTCAGCTTCTTCTGCCGATCTTTCTGCATGGAATCCCCACGTTGATCGAATAAGGCTCAACGGTTCCCTTTACGAGCGACTTTGCGCCTATCACCGCTCCGTCGCCTATTTCGGAGCCTTTAAGCACCGTAACGTTCGCGGCAAGCCAGCAGTCGCTGCCAATACTCACCGGCTTTGACGTATTCTGCTGACTGCGGATCGGCTCATCCGCCCGCATCCCATGATCCGTATCAATGATATAGCACTGCGCCGCGATCAACGTGTTCTCCCCTATGCTCACCCCTGCGTCCTCGGACGAGTAGATCACGGTATCATTGCCGATATCAACGTTGTCTCCTATGACGATCGGACCGTTGCCGAAAAACATGCACCCTGGATATATGCACACTCCTCGGCCAAGCTTCAGGTTGCGGTTTATCAAGGTCACGTTGCCCACAAGGGAGAAATCCTTATGCGGGCAGTTTATGCTGCGTCGAAACACTGCCTTGCGCCAAACGCGTCCGATTTTTTTTAAAGCTCTGTCAATAAGCAGGATGGGATTCATCTTACGCTCTCCAAAAGTTTTTTCAAATCGTTTCCGAACTCTTCCGATAGACTGTCGAGAAGCTTTCCCGGATCCGAAGGCTTTGTGATATCGACAGACCTTATCGCGTCCGCTATAGCTTCCGGAGTCTGGCTGTCATAGTAATGGACGTACCGTCCGACGGCGGAGTTTTCAACAGCCGGTATCCTTATGCTGACCACCTCCAGTCCGTTCGACAGGTATGAGAGTATCTTGCTCGGGAAGGACGTTTCGTTGAAAGCCGCCGACGGATCCTGTGTGGACAGACCTATATCACAGCTTTGTATGAATCGCAGATACTCGTCGCCCGTCTTAAGCCCGTCATATGTCACCTTGGCTTCGGTCGTTTCAGACACTCTGTCTATCAACTCCCTGAGCTTTGCGGTATCGCACTCGGTGCCGAAGCCTATTATGTGGACGTGATATCTGCGGTCAAGCTCGGCGGCCGCAAGCACGGCAGCGCAGCTTCCGCCCTTCCTTGGATCGAAGGTACCCGCGTAAACACAGTGGATGCGTCCTTCACCGTCGGCAGCGCCGAATTTGGTCTCCGCCAGCCTCCTTTCATTCCTGTAAACGCCGTGTATTATCGCTTCGGGCCTGCCGTCGGCGTTTATAAGCGATCCGAGCATCGCTGTCGGGAACAGATATCCGTCGGCCATACGCATAAGCTTCAGCTCCTTTGCCCTGCGACGCACATCACCGGTAACGTCGGAGTAGACCTCCTCTGCTTCGAGTATAAACGGTATGTGCCTGCGCCTGAACGCCTTTATCAGATACAGCGCACCGAGCGAATGATACAGAATTACCTTATCATCGTTCCCGATCGTATTCACTATTGCTTTCTTTATCTTGAGCTCGGAATACTTTCGAAGCAGATACCTGAGAGGCTTGAAGCTTGAAGCGTATCTGTCAAAAAACCTCACGCAGGTCCCTTCCGTGTTTTCGGTAAACGCAGGGTATTTTTTGTAGAAGTCGCTTCTGTTTTTTGTTCCCGAAAGGGACAGTATCTCGACGTCGCAGCCTATATCCTTCAATACGTCTGTAATAAAACGCATCTTGTTTACGGCGGCGGGCACGGCGTCGCGGGAGCTTTGCGAACCTGTGTCCTTATAGTACGATATATAATAGAGCTTTTTCATTGCAGCGCTCCCTTCTCCCAAAAGAACGAATACGGAACAATGCCCGAATTATGGATGGTTGAATAGAAGAAGCACGCTATCAGCGCGGCCATTACCGTGATGCGAACCAAATCATAGCTTTTGTTTCTTTTCGTTTCGTGCTGTATACATATGGGGATCAGCAGCATATAGCTCCAGCTGAACAAATTGCTTACGCGGAAGAACTCCGCAATGCTCATTGCGCAGGCCTGAAACACGATGGCTATCGACGCAAGGTTATAAAGCGCTTCACGGTGCGGAACTTCCCTGACGACTTCGGTTCTGTATCTGAGACAGAATACCAGCATCGACGCCTGAATGATGAATCCCGAAGCATTAAGACGGACCGTTCGGGCGGCGTAGCTTTCAAGCCTTTCGTCAAACAATGCGTCCGGCACCGCCCGGATCATCCATGCGCCGATCGTATCCCTGAACAGCAGTACGATTATGAAAACCATGATGCCTATAAGCATCCTGATCCATCCCGCCCTTAACATTGCGATCGGATAGGCTATTATAAATACGATTGCGGCACCATGAAAGCGGCTGGCTAAAAACACAAGCAAAGCAAAAGGTATCAGCTGTCTTTTTACAAGGAAATAATAGCTGATCATCAGTATTCCCATTGAGATCGCCTGCCTGAGACCCGTTATCGAAAAGAAGAAGATGCCCATGCAGTACAGATATATCAGCGAGAACGAATAATCGGGGGATTCCCAATACAGAACGAGAGCGACGCCCGCGAGGAAAACGAGTGTGGTAAACCCCAGCCAAACCTGTGCGTTCGGTATCACCTTGCCGAAAGCCCATGCGGATAAAACATAAACCGGATCCTTATACGACGACGACGCCGTCCTGATCTCATCGAAGGTCATTGTAAGCTGGCTGTTGAAGCGGTCAATATAGTTCTGAGTATCGGCGCCAACAAACGGCGCGCGCAGCGATGACATAGCAAGCAGAACGATCAAAGCGGTAATGAGAAAAACGGGATGATTTGCCGTTCCGAAAATCTTTCGCGAAAGCATCCCCCAGATTATCAGTATACCCAATACGAGAACGGGTATGGTCAAAGCATTACTCCTTGTTCAGCAATTCCCTGTAAAGTTCATATGTCGCCCGGACGTTCTTTTCCATATCGAAATTGGCAAGAGCGAATTCCCTGCATCGTTCGGCAAAGCTCTTCTTTCCCGCTTTCAGCACACGTTCGACCGCCGCGAGGATCTCGCCGACTTCGCCATTTTGAACGACCTCTCCGCAGCCTTCTCCCACAAGCTCGGGGCAGGCGGTGGAGTTAAGCGTGATCACGGGAGTGCCGCAGGCAAGCGCTTCCGCCGCGACCTTGCCGAAGCTTTCCTCCCCGGAAAGCGTTACGAACACGTCCGCCGCCGAATACCATTCGGCAAGCTCTCGCTGGCTGTCGGTCGCGGGGATATGCCGCGCCCTGCCAAGATCCGTGTCATCGGGGATCCCGCCGATCAAAACCACTTCGGCATTCTCTGCCGCGTCGGCAAGCCTTATAAACGAACTCAAGCCTTTGGCCTCAGACCATTTGCTGCATACGCCGAGTATGAGCTTGCCTGTAATACCGTATTTTTCCTTTATATCCGACGTCCTCGGGCAAAAGATCTCCGTATCGATCCAGTTATAGATCCTTTTTATCATGAAGGCGTCCTTCAGTATGCTTTTTCGCGCCTCGTTCGCGATCCAATCCGAAACGCCTATCACCGCGTATCTGTCAAGGGAGGCAAAGAGCTCCCTTTTCTCGGCAAGCATCTCCGCGGTCCTGTCGAATACCCAGCTTGGGATGTCCTTTTTCAGCCTTGGGCAGTTCCCGCAGCCGTGCTGCCATCTGTCGCAGCCGTCGGCCGTATAATGGCAGCATTTGCCGGTATACCACCAGCAGTCATGCAAAGTCACAACGACCGGTATCCGCCTTGCCGAAAGGTATTTTAACAGCATCGGCACGTCGATATAATTCCCGTGCAGGTTGTGCAGATGCACTATATCGGGTTTTTCGGAATCGAGATACCCAAGCAGCCTGCGCGTAGAGCCGGATGAATGCCGTCCCGCGTCGCCGAATGCCCTTGCAAGCAGGCTGTGCGCCTTCACGTCGGCCGGCGAGCCCATGCGGTAAGCGCCTTCCGCGTCGGGCCCCGATGAAAATACCGTAGTTGACTTCACGCCGTACTTTTCAAGCCCTTCGTCAAGCTGTTTTACGGTCCTGCCGGTACTCGATATGCCGTAAACGGCGTTGATCCTTATAACACGCATTATTGCATCCCCTTTCCGGAGACCCTGTACAGTTCGTCATGCAGTCTCTTGCGCATAACGCTTTTACTGTGATTCTTCCTTCCGCATTCCCATGCGCGCATACCGTATTCCCCAAAGCTTTCGGGCGATGAAACGAGCCTTTCGACGGCCGGCAGGATATCGTTAAGGTCTGTTATAACGATCGCCGCGCCGTTTTCCATGAGATGATCGATTGGCGCGATACCCTCGGGTCCGATCGCCACGATACAGCGCGCGGCCTTCATATAGTCTACAAGCTTGGTCGAGAAGGAGTGCCTGACTGCTCCCATGGATTTCAACGTGTTGCCGTCGGCGAAAACCAGCGCGTCCGCTTCGGCCTGTACGGCCGGTATCTCTTGAGATGACGCGCCGCCCATAAGCTTTATCGCAGGAAGCGCAAACGCCTTTTCCGCGCTCCTCGTCAACGGATCGAGCGTATATATGCGAAGCTCGCAGTCAATCCCCTTTTCTTTAAGCCGGCTGAGCGCCCTGCCGAGGGCGGACAGCGCCTTGTATCTGCCGGTGTAGATATTGCCGGTATAGGTGAATACGAAGGGCGGCTCATGCGCGGTCTTCAGCCCCGGCTCGCCGCTGAAATCGGCGGATTTGGTCAATATGCCGCAGTTTATGCCGAATATCCCGTCATACTCCCTCTTCTGCAGTCCGGTCATAACAAACACGCTTTCGCAGGCTTTTATAAGCTTTTTGAGCTTGGGGCGCTTCAAAAGCCTGTCGATCCAAAAGAGCGGCGAAAGATTGAAGCGTTTAAGGGTGTACAGGTCGTCGCCTATAAAACCCACCGCGGGCTTGCCGGTGTATCCGATAATGAACCGCGCAAGCCTTGTCAGATGGAACGAGTTATAGATGGGCTGGAATATCACGTCGGGATCGAAGTCGTCGATGAAGCGTTTTAGTTCATCGCTTTTATCGCGCCCGATAAGCCATATAAGCTCCTGCACCCAATGGAAAACCATCAGCCTCGTTTTGCGGATGCTGTCATAGCGCTTCTGTTCCGCGGCGTTCATCACGTCAGAGCCTTCGCCCCTTTTATACACCTCGCGTCCGGGCGGGCAGTTCCCGTTCCTCAGGTTTTTAAGCAGGCTCTTTTCCGTTATCTGAAAGCAGCGCATATCGAAGCCGTTGTTCGGCGAGCCGCTCCTGCAGTAGATATTCGCTATGCGCACGTCGTCCATGCCTTCAAAGAAGTTCGAGAAGGTGCTTCCGAAGCTGTTGCTGTTATCCCATACGGTATTTGACAGAATAAGGACCTTTATCACTTGATAGCCCTCACTGCAAGTCCCGCCGTGAATATGCTTAGCCTCTTAAGCCCCATCCTCTGCAAAATGAACATCATACGCATATAAGCCCGCTTCGCTCCGGATTCGAAATAAGGGTATGCGCAATAGTTCTTCGCCGCCTCCTTCATCCTGGCAGTCGAAAGCATATCAAGCGCTTCACTGCGGCTCCGCTTATGCTTCATCATGGAGTTCAGATAAACCAGTACGTTTCTGACGTAAAGCGAATCGACGTACCCCTGTGCGTCGCTTATGCCGCAGTCCTCGATAAAAGCCTTCGCCTCGCCGTCGATAAAGTCTATGGTCCTCAAAAAAGCGGGGTCGAACGAGCTTGTGATGCTTCCTTCACGCTTTCTGTACCGAAGCGTGGGCTCATCAACAAACGCAATACTCCGCGTATACTTGTAAAACCGCAGATTGAAAACGATATCCTCTGCGATATGTCCTTCGGGAAAGCGCACCCCATGCTCCCTTATGAGCCCGGCGCGGTAAAGGTTGGAGTGTGCTCGCCATGCCCTTCCCTTTCCCATGAGCGTTTTCACGGCATGCTCTTTGGGGTCGGTGAGCTCTTCGCTCTGCGGCATATGCCTGCAGATAGCTTCCGGCTTGCCGGATTCAAAGAATTTTGTATAGACGTTTGAAACGACCGCGTCGATATCGTCGGTCATTTTGTCGATCAGCATCGAAAGCGCCGCGGGTTCGAGCACGTCGTCCGAATCGAGGAATATGATGAACCTGCCTTGGGCTTTCTCAATGCCGGCGTTGCGGGCGCTTGAAAGACCGCCATTCGTCTTGTGAACGACGCTTATCCTCTCATCCTCCGCGGCAAGCGCGTCGCAGATGGCGGGAGCGTCGTCGGGCGAGCCGTCGTCAACAAGTATCGCTTCCCAATCGGCAAAGGTCTGCGCCTTTACGGAAGCTGCGCATTCATTCAGATATCTGCCCGTGTTGTAGACGGGGATTATTACCGAAACGGCAGGTCGATCAGTCATTTTTCCTTCTTTATGCCACAGCCTCAGGCGGTCTTTTCTTCCTTATCGTTATCGTTCCCGTTTTTGAAATTGGGAAGTATCTCATGTATGCAGTCTACAACGGCGGAGCTGTTCATCCGCGCAAGCTCGCAAAGCTCGTTGAGCTGATCGTTGAACACCTCGGGATCGATGGGCTCGGGGAACGCCTTGAATATGCGTCCGTGTACGGTCTTTTCCATTGCGTTCTGCTCGTCGGAGGTCAAAAGCTCCTCATACATCTTTTCGCCGGGACGCAGCCCGGTGATCTTGATGGGCATGTCCACGTTGGGCTCATAGCCGTGGAACCTTATCACCTTTTCGGCCAGCTCATATATCTTGACGGGCTCGCCCATATCGAGCACGTAGATCGCGCCGGATTCTCCCAAAGCGCCTGCCTGCAGCACCAGCTGCGCGGCCTCGGGTATCGTCATAAAGTACCTTGTGATCTCCTTATCGGTGACGAGCACCGGGCCGCCTTCCTTTATTTGCCTCTCAAAAAGCGGTATCACGCTGCCGTGAGAGCCCAGCACGTTGCCGAAGCGCACGGTCATACAGCGCATGATGCTGTTCTTGGCAAACTGCTGTACTATCAGCTCGGTTATGCGCTTGGTAGCGCCCATGACGTTGGTGGGATTGACGGCCTTATCGGTCGAAAGCATCACAAAGCGCTTGACTCCGTGCTCGTCGGCGGACTGCAGCACGTTCAGCGTGCCTATTACGTTGTTCTTGACCGCCTCGGCGGGGCTGTCCTCCATGAGCGGCACGTGCTTGTGTGCCGCCGTGTGGAGCACTATATCGGGGTGGAACTCGTCCATCACGTCGTCCAGCCTGGTCTTGTCGCGCACGGAGCCGACCCTGATTATCACGTTCAGCCAGGGACGGCGCTGCTTGAGCTCACAGTAGAGCTCATAGGCATTGTTCTCGTAAATATCGAATATGATTATCTTTGAAGGATAGAATACCGCCGCCTGACGGCAGATCTCGGAGCCTATCGAGCCTCCGCCGCCGGTCACGAGTATCGTCTTGTGCTCGATGAAGCTTTCAACGCTCTGTACGTCCAGATTCACCTCCGGACGGAAGAGCATATCGGTTATGTTGATCTCGTTCAGGTCCTTCATGGTGGGCTTCTCGCCTATCTCGCTCAGAGGCGCGACGAGGCGCACGTGGCAGCCGGTCTCGCGGCAAACGGTCACTATCTCGGCACGGCGCTGCGAGGTGAGCGTGGGTATCGCTATTATGATCTCCTTGACCTTCTTCTGCTTTACCACAGCGGGGATATCCTCCGTGGTGCCCAGTATCTTAACTCCGTCAATGCGCATGCCCACCTTGGATTTGTTATCGTCGATAAAGCCGACCGTCACGCAGTCGGGCGCGCTCTGTCCGTTGGAGAGCTGTGAATGCACGTATGCGCCGAAATACCCCGCTCCGACTATCAGCGTGGGCTTCTTGTTCCTTGTGGGGGTCTCGGTCAAAGACGCGATGCCCTTCCGCACTATCCGGTAGCCGAACCTGGTGATAAATACCAGTATACCAATGAAAATTCCGGCCAGTATTATGCCCGTCCTGCCGGAATTGCGGAAGCCCATATCGTGCGTGAACGGTAAGAACGAGAGCAGGAAATTGAAAAGCAGGCATGCTACGGTGCCGACTCCCACGCCGGCGATCGCCATTATGCCCTCGTTGAGGCCCGAAACGCTCCATACGCTGCTGTAAAGCCTGAATACGAAGAACGCGGCGATATAGAGCAGCGTAAATACGGCCACCTGTACGTTGGTGAAATAATGATACAGCGTGCCGTTTGGATCGTCCTTTGCCATAAACAGCAGACCGTAGCCGCCCTCCACAGCCATGTGAAGGAACCAGGTCGCAAACGCAAATGCCGCGACACAGCACACGACGTCCAAAAGGATCAGCGCGGTCACGCGGGAGAATTTTTCTATTCTGAAGCTCTTTTTGTTCATAAAGCGCTCCTTTCGCAAAGAAACAACATTGTATGTATAATACACCATTTTCTATTATACATTAAGGGACAGTGATTTGCAATATGGGAAATGCGGACATATAATGAATACCGTTTGAATAAAAAGAGACGCTTTGACGCGCCTCTTTTCGTTTCTTCGGGATCAATCCCCGTAGATATCCCCTATGTCAGCTCCCAGCTCGCAGGTATAGATGAAGCAGATCTCGTCCCCCTCCTGCGGGTGATAAGACGAGCAGCCGTAATTGGGAAATTCACCGTTTACGCGGTATTCCCATCCGCTCTGCGGGCCGCAGTCGAATTCATAGATATTGTTTATGCCCTCGACGTATGCGGAATCATACACCGGTGCAAAGCTGGATTCTATATGGATGCCCCTTGCGAGCAGCTCCCTCAAGAGTATGTCATAGACCGAATCCCCGTCCTCGAAGCCGACCTTCGTCTGCGGCAGTATTATTCCGTCCTCGGGAATGAGTTCGGCCTTCTCCGGATCGAGTTGATCCATATTGTTCAGTATCGTTTTGCAGTCGATATAAAGCGTGCAGTGGTGTGTATAATCGTCCTTCACCTCGGGTTTTGCGCAGGAAACGAGGCACAGGGCGATCAGAGCCGCGATCAGTATAAATGCTGTGGCTTTGGATTTTTTCATTTAGCGTTTCTTCTTTCGGGCGATAGCCGCCGTCACACCGATCAGCACCGACGCTGCGGCGAACCCCGCGCCGGCGTAAACGAGCCATCCGTATTTATCCGCGGGCTCATCCTTTTCGGCGCCGTTCTCTTCGGCATTTTGCGTGACGGCAGGCAGGGTATCGTCGGGCCCCGGCGCTGCCTCGGTCACGGCCGGCGCTGCTGTTTCGGTTATCTCCTCTGTAAAAACGGGCTCCGTCTCCCCCGCCGCTTCGGTTACGACCGGGATATCGGAGGGAACACCCGTGTCATCGGGCGCGGCGGTCGGTTCGGGTACCGTCGTCTGCGCGGGCGTGTTCGTTGGTATCGCCGTGGGAGCCGCGGCCTGCGTCGGCACGGACGTTGGGGCGGCCGATGCGGTTTGAACTGCTGTCGGGGCGGCTGTCGGAGCGGCGGTATCGGCCGGCTTGGGCGTCGCCGTGGGTGTGGGCTTGGGCGTCGCCGTGGGCGTGGGCTTGGGCGTCGCCGTGGGTTCGGGCGTTACGCCCGCAAGGCTTACGCCCTCCATATCGTAAAGGTCGGCCTTGCCCTTCTTCATACGGTCGTACGCGCATAGGGCATACCCCGCCTGCTCGGTAGCCATACGGTTGGAAACGCCGCCCTCAAGATGGGCAAACATGCCGTCTTCTTTATAGAATGAGAAGAGCGCCTCAAGCGCCGATATGCCGTTCTTTATAAAGCGGCTGTCGGTATCCGCGTCCACGCCCACGGTCGATAACCCCGTTACGACCTGTGCGCAGCTTTCGCAGGTATAGACGCCGACGGTCTCGAAGCCGCCCTTTTCATTCTGCATTTCGGAAAGCTTGTTGACGCCGCGTTCGATAGCTTGCCTCGCCTTTGAATAAGGGGCGAGCGCCGTCAGGACGACTCCCGTGACGTCGGGATCGGCCTTGGTGCCGAGCGACCAGCCGCCTCCGTCCAGCTCTCTTCCCAGCAGGAAATCGACGTAAGCGTTTTTTACAGAGCTTTCGCCGTAAACGGAGTTCGTATCGAGCGCAAGCAGCGCGAAAGCGACTCCCGTGGTCCCCTGCTTTTTAACGAAGCTTTGATCCGTCAGCGGAGCGACTATATCATAGCCCGCAACGCTGCGTGCGTTCCTGCCTATGGAGGTCAGCGCGATGACAAGCCTTGAATTCTCTGTCGCCTTGTTCTTATCGAGCCTGCCGCTGCCGGTTTGGGCGCAGGCGGCGCTCACGACGCCCTCGATCATTTCATAATAGCCCGCGGCGTATGAGCTTTCGGGGCTTATCTTTCCGCTGCGCGCAAGCGTGAACACCGTCCACTCGCCGCCCACGGAGCCGAACCCCGGCGCGCTCCGCATCAGGTAATTCTTAACGGCGTTATACGGCGTCTGATAATCGGCGGCATAAGCCGAAAACGGCAAAGCTGCCAGTATCAAAACTGACAGCAATGCCGCAAATATCCTTGTTTTTATACCGTTCATCAAAGGATGGCGCGTGCGAGCAAGAGCGCGTCGAGAAGCTCGACAGAGCCGTTGCCGTCAAAATCCGCAAGAGCGGCGCCTTCCTCGCCGAGATCGATGATCTCCATAGCGTGACGCATGATGAGGAGCACGTCGACCGTATCGAGCTCGCCGTTCATATCAACGTCGCCCACCTCATACTCTTCGGAGCCGTAAAGCTTTGCAAGGAACGCCTCAAGGCATTCGTCCAGGTATTCCTGAGAGGAATTGGGATCGTAGAACGCGTCGAGCAGCGCCATGAGCTCGTCCGCCGCAATATCGAACGCGGTCTCGATAAGCTCGTCGTCGGCGGAGATGGCGGCGATCGCACGGTGGATGGCCGTGCGGTCAACGCCCGCCATGGGGTTGTCGAATTCGGGGAACATGCCCCAGCCGTCGTTCACGCCATAGTCCATGCCCCAGCCGTAAACGGTGAAGAACCAGGTGTAATCGGAACCGACGGAAACGGGAGTCGCGTCGGCGCCGGAGAAGCCGGAAGCGCCGTTTTCAAGGAACATCCAGCCGGAGAAGGTGCTGTATTCGAATTCGGAGAGCATCTCGTCGTCAACGTATTCGCCGGTCCACTCGCCATAGGGCATGCCCAGGTTTTCCTCCGCCCATGCGGGATAGATCTCGAACTGCTCCATAAGATAATCGGCGATATAGGGCTCGGTCTCATAGCAGGCGACGCCGGTGAGATAGAAGGTCTCCATATCGGGCTTTAAGGTATAGCCCCAATCGAGCATATCAAATGCCCTCTCGGTAACGACGTCCAGCGTCTCGCCCTCGTTCACGGGGATGAGCACGGGATCGATCAGATAGGTCCAGCCCATGGTCAGCGCGGAGACGGAAAAGCTGATGTATCCGTCATAGCCGTCGGGGGCTTCGGGGAATTCGGGCTCTTCGGCGGCGAAAGCAGGTATGCAGAGCGCAAACAGCGCCGCAATGAGGAGCACGGAAACAAGACGTTTGAAGAGTTTCATTTTTCAATACCTCCGTATCATTTTGGGACGGATCACGTCCTTTGTTGTTCGAAAAATCCCCGGCAGGTCTTCCGGCTTACGGCTCAAGCCTAATCGCTCCGCCTTCCCGCGTTAAATAACGCAGTGACATAATGGAGCTTTCGTCGCCGATCACGGCAGCGGAGGCTGCTGCGGAATCCGACCGCATTCCTTTATACCGGGTCAAAATCGACAGATTGAATATAACACCGCGCACGGCTTTTGTCAAGCGCGCGCATAAACATTATGCAAGCAGGCCCAGTGCGAAAACGTTCCTGCCCAGTATCAGCAGCGCGCCTAAAGCGGCGGTCATGATGAATATGCCGGCGGCTGAGAGATACCACTTGTTGTTGGCGTTGAACTTGTAAAAGTCCTCCCAGCCTCCCCTGTCGGGGCCTTTGACCATTACCATGATATAATACAGCACGGCATAGAGCAGCATGGGTATCATCGAAACGGCCGTGAACCACCAGCCGACTGCGGGGCCGGGATCGAAAAACATAAAGCCCACGGCGGCGATCAGCGGCGTGATCAGGTGCATATAAAGGCTGTCGCCCTCGATCATGAATTTAACGCCGGTAGAAGGCACGAATATCATGAACACCACCGAGAATGTGAGCATCACGGCAACCGTTCCCACGTGCTTGAGCGCGATCGCCCAGCCGTGCGCCGAAGCTTGCGCGTTAACCAGCAGCATCACGTTGAACACGATCATCACAAGAGCGGTTAGCGCCATGAGTATGTTCGACAGAACTGTGAAATACTTGAGCGCGGAATAATCCCTGACCTTCATATTACCCTTCCCGCCCACGGTGAAGAAGCCTATCAGTGCCTTGAGCGTGAATATCACTATCGCGGCGTTGATGAGCAGAGAGATGACGTTGAATATCATTTTGGGTCCCATAATACCCTCCGCAAGCTAATCGGGCGCTCCGTAAGGAACGCCCGATTTTTCGTTTGAATTATCAGTATTCCGCGGCTTCGGTCCAGAACTCGTTGGCGTACATATCGGTGAGGCAGTAGGTGACAAGGCACTTGCCGCCGTCGATCTCGATATTCGAGACCTCGATCTCGCCGTCCACGATGAACTCATCGCCGAAGGTGTAGCTGGCCTGATACTCCTGATCGTAGGAGTAATAATCGCAGAGGAACCTGATCTTATCGCCCTTCTTGAGCTCGGCAAGACCGCGCGCCGTGGTATCGGTCTCGTTGTTGGCGTAGATATAGCGCACGCCGGTCACGTAGCCGTACTCGTTCTCGGGCTTTTCGTCGTCGAAGCAGATCATGATGTCCGCAAGCTCGCCGTTTACAAGGGCGGGAACGCGGCCGATATAGGCGTAATGGTCGCCGTCGATCGACTCGTTCACGATATAGTAAGGAACGATCTGCCCATCGAGCGCGATCCAGGTGCGGTCGTAGTCGATCATAAGATCGCCGTCGCCGTCGAACTCATAGACGTTGTCCATGCCCAGATCGATATAGCCCGTGCCGTCGTCATAGAAAACGTTGAGCCTTACCGATTCGACCATATCCCACTTGGACTGATCCATATGGAGCACCCTGCCGCCGTTCTTGTCGGTCAGATGCATATCCTCGGGATAGATGGCATGATCGTCGTAATAATCGAGATTCTGCAGCACTCTGTCGCTTTCGAACCAGGCGTTCTCGGGATCGGAGAGGGATCTGCCGCCGAGTATCGAGGAGAGCAGCGAGCCCATGTCGATGCCGCTTGAGCTGCCGCCTCCGCCGCCAAGCAGCGAGCCGAGCAGATCGCCCGAGGAAGCGCCGCTGCCGGAAAGATCGCCGAACAGCGAGCCTACGGGTGAAGAGGTGCTGCCGGTGGCTATCTGGCCGCCCGCGGCAAGGCTGGCAAAGCTCTTGACCGCCGCCGAATACCTGCCGTCCATGCCTATCGCGTTATAGAGCGACACGGCGGAATTGACGCTCTTGAAGCTCTTATAGGGGAAGTAGATGGACATACCATAGGAATTGGCCATCGACCTGGAGGTGCGGTTGTACTTTATGCAGCTGTTGAGCACGCTGACAAGGTTGTTCGCTTCGGGTGTGCCGATGCGGGATGCAAGATGGATCAGGTCGACGTGATCGATGCCCGTGCCTGCGCCGAACTCCCTTGCCCCGCTCCTTGCGTTGGCGACGACCTGATAATTGCTGCCGTCAAGCAAAGTGCTTATGTTGGAGGCAAAACTCGAGAATGCTTCGGGCACGGTGCCCGCGAATTCGGCGAGATCGACTATCGAAAGCGTGGTGGTATCGCCGGCGTTGTTCTGGCGGCACACGTCGTTGAAGTCGTCGATTATTATCTTGCCCAGCTCGACTGTGGAAGCCGAGGGATTCTGCGAAAGCTTTGTGAGCCAGTTGGTGTAATACCAGCCGCAGCCGGGCTCTGTCTCCTCGGAGCCGATGAGATAGTCGGCATACTGCTCGGCAACCACGGCCGTCTCCATAGTGCCCATAAGGCATGCGTCAAAGCCTATGAAATCGAATTTCACGCCGCCGTCCTTTAAGGCCTTGTTGATCTGATCCAGGGTCATCGTGCCGGAGAAGTACTGGTCGTAACCGTAACCGGAGAGCGATCCGCCGCCGTGATCCCACATGATGAGCATGTAGCGGTCGGCGGGATAGTTCTTGGAGCAGAACTGTATGAAGGAAGAGAGCGTGGAAGCCTTTGTCATAGCCATCCTGCCCATATCCTTGTTGAGCGCCTCGATGCCGCCCTTGCGCACGCGCCAGAGCTGGTTGGTGCCCGGGGTCATAACGGAGTTCTTCCACAGCTTGGTGCCGCCCGTCTCGACGATTATGTTAAGCTTGTCGTCGTTAAGCGTGGCATGCAGCATCTCGTTCAGGTCGTTGGTCGCCATGCCGTACTTGGATTCAAGATCGGTGCCGCACATATACACCATCAGCGTGGTGGTATCCTGACCGTTGCCCTTGAGCTTGGTATATTTGGGCCTGGCGTTGTTGGAAACAACATTGTTCACGGAAGCGTTTATCGCGTTCTGCACCTGCTGCTGAGAAGTGCTGGTGGAGGCGCTTATCGCGGTGGGCGCGTTGAGATCGGCTTCGGAATACTGGTTGAAGCCCTGCTCAATGGTGGACATGAAGTTGGTGGAGCCGCCGGAGAAATCGCCGCCGCCGCCAGTGATATTGCCCAGCGAGCAGCCGCCGCCCGAGCAGGATCTGTAGATGAAGTAAAGCGCGGCAAGCGCGACAATGATTATGATTATCTTGCTTAAGCCGCCCTTCTTGCCGGGGCTGCCGGAGGAGCCGCCGGAAGAGCTTCCGAAAAGACCGCCGCCGGAATTGCCCGAATTGCCGCCGGAGGAGCTTCCGAAGAGGCCGCTGCCGGAGCTGCCCGAATTGCCGGAATTGCCCGAATTGCCGGACGAACCGCCAAGAAGCGAGCCGAGAAGATCGCCGCCGCCGGAGTTGCCCGAATTGCCGCCGCCGGTCAGGAGCGAGCCGATGATGTCTCCCGCAAGACCGCGGTCATCTTCGGAACCGTTGTTGGGATTCTGCGGGGGCTTGTTGCCCTCCTTGCGTCCCTGATAACCATCCTGCCTGCCGACCGGGCCGTGGGTCTGGACCTGTTCGCCCTTGCCCACCTTGCCGCTGCCCTGGGTGACTTTCTTCTTTCTGCCGCCCGAATTAGGTGTGTTGTTCATACATAATCCTCCTATTATCAGGATTGATAACCGGATTATAACATATATCGAATGAAAATATAAGGGGGTAAAATAAAAAAATCTCGACTTTGACCTTCCGTTCAACGGTCAAATAATAAATCAACGCCCCCTGCGCTGTATCGCGGCATACAGGGGGCGATTCATTCGGGATCTATATCGATCGCACGCCCGTGCGAGGCGTCGCACGGTCGTACGGGTTTTGTCGCACGGTCGTGCGGCGCTACCTTCTCAGCTTGTTCTGCTTTCCATCGGGGTATATCTCCCTTAAAATATTATGGCATTCGGCGAACCTCTGGAAATGCACCACCTCGCGTTCCCTCAAAAAGCGCAGCGGCGCCAGATACTGCTCGCAGTCGGTCAGGTTCATGATGTGCTCGTAAGTCGTGCGCGCCTTTTGTTCGGCTGCCATATCCTCCCAGATATCCGTCACGGGGTCTCCGGTGGACTGAATATAGCTTGCGGTGAAGGGCACACCGTTGGGATCCGCGGGATAAACTCCCCTGCCGTGCATGGTGTAATAGCCCGCAAGCCCCGCGGCCTCCAGCTCGGAGAGCGAAGCCCCGCCGACTGTCTGATGTATCATCGTCCCTATCATCTCCCAGTGGGCGATCTCCTCGGTGCCGATATCGTTAAGCGTCGCTCTTACGCGGTCGTCCGGCATTGTGAAGCGCTGCGTGAGATACCTCATACCGGCGCTCAGCTCGCTGTCGGGTCCGCCGTACTGCGCCATGAGCGCCTTTGCGATCCTCAGATCGGGATCCTTTATATTGATGGGAAACTCAAGTTTTTTCTGATAGATCCACATATTTTCCGCCTCCTCAATTCTTTTCCCAGGGCCATTTGGAGCACACCCAGCAGCCCTTGTCGGTGGGCGAATGACCGAAGCCGAGCAGGGGCTCGTATTCGGCCTCATATTCGCGTATCAACCCTTCAAGCAGGCGCGAATAGGCGATATAATCATTCCTCGCGTCCTGATCTTCGGGGTGGGTGTCAAGATAAAGATTCAGCTCGACGCAGATGAACTGCACCTCGCCGATCCTGTTCAGGAGTTCACACTCGCTCATATCCGCCTCCTAATACTCGCTTACGAGCTCGGGAAACATCGTCCCCTTCTCTGGCGCGATACCGGGACAAAGCCCCGCCGAATAGCTCTGATCCGCGAAATACGCGCGGGGCAGCTTTTCGTAAGCCGTCCGATAGCCGCAAGCGGCCATATCGGCTGCGGCCTCCCCCGCTTTTAAGGTGGTCAAGCCGCCCGCCGGATCGGTCAGGCGGCAGGAATCGCATTCAAACATATTGATAGCCTCCTTGTTGTTTTGGGATCCGTACATAATATGTCGAAATTCGTCGGAAAGTGAAAATGAAATCGGGAAACGAATGCAAAATACCGTATCGAAAGCGCGCTTTTCGTACATAATATGCTTAAAACAGCAACGGAAGGAAGTGTTTTTTATGAGGCGCGGATTGCCCTTTATAATGGCGGCGCTGCTGCTTGCGGCTGTGATGATATGCCTTTTGTGTTTTACCGCATCCGGCACGGGGAGCGGCGGAGGGCTTGAAGGAGCGCGGTTTTTGTATGCCGACGACGAATGACGGCCGCGTGCTGCCCGATGCGGGAGGGATATTGGGAGGGCTTCCCCACCCTCTTGAGAACGAGATCCGAAGGAAGGAGCCGCGGGAAACCGTGTATTACCGCTGCCCCGGAGCGAAGGAGGACGAAATAAGTGAGCGGCTTATAAGCGATCCGTAATTATGATATGACGGAAACGAAATGAGCTCTGCTTCCGGGCTTTGAGGACGTCAACGGAAACGTCGTGACAGAACCGAGGGACGACGTCAGCGGTTTCCGGTGCCCGTGGCAGAAGTATTATGAAAAGCCCCCCGCGGTAAAACCTGCGGAGGGCTATATTTATGCGCTGCCGGATCAGTCCTCGAACGCTTCGGAGACCTTCATCAGCCATTTTCTGATCTCGATATGCTGGGGGCAGACCTTTTCGCACCTGCCGCAGCGTATGCAGTCGGATGCCTTGCCGTGCTTGGAGGTGTACCAGCCGTAGTACCTTTTGCCGTTGAAATCCCTGAATTTGGCGGAATTGTTGATAAGCTCGAACATATCGGGGATGCGGATATCGCGCGGGCATTTGTTCTGCTCGACGCAGTAGGAGCAGCCCGTGCAGGGGATGACCGTGAGCGAATCCAGCACGGAACGCACCTTTTCGATCGCGT
Source organism: Clostridia bacterium (assembly GCA_017541305.1). Taxonomy (GTDB): domain Bacteria; phylum Bacillota; class Clostridia; order Christensenellales; family CAG-138; genus UBA3857. The sequence goes on from JAFXZJ010000028.1 coordinate 34,345, forward strand.
CAAGCTCCCTTTCCTCAAGGGGCTTGAAATCGCGCATAAAGGAGATATTGTCCTCCATCTGCTCCGTATTGCTCATGCCCGAAAGCACCATGCACATTTTGGGGAAGCCCGCGGCGAAGCGGATCGCATAGGAGGCGTTGGAGCCGCCTTTCAGCTCGTCGAACACGGCCTGCGCCTCGTCGGGAAGACCGACGAGCTGACCGCCCTTTACGGGCTCCATCACGATCACGGGCTTATTGTGCTTTTCGCAGACCTCGTAAACGCCGCGGCTGTCGACGGAGGGATCGTTGTAATCGAGGTAATTGAACTGGATCTGCACCACCTCGACCTCGGGATAAGTATTCAGAATTTTGTCAAGCGTTTCCGCCGAATCGTGGAACGAGAGCCCGACGTGACGGATGAAGCCCTCCTTCTTGAGCTCAAAGGCGGTCTCGTAAGCTCTGCAGGCCTTGAACTGCTCGAAGTTCTTCGCGTTCTGCGCGTGCATCAGATAGAAGTCGAAATACTCCACGCCGCAGGCCTCGAGCTGGCTCTTGAAGAGGGGCCTTATATCCTCCTCCTTCTCAAAATAGCTGCCGGTCAGCTTGTCGGTGAGCAGGAATTCGCTGCGGTCGTGCCGCGCGCAAAGGCATTCCTTTATCGCAAGCTCTGATTTGCCGTTTATGTAGCCGTGCGCTGTGTCGAAATAGTTGAAGCCCGCGCCGATAAAGGCGTCGATCATGCGGCTGAACTGCTCTTTATCGACCTCCTTATCGATCATGGGAAGGCGCATGCAGCCGAAGCCGAATCTGCCGTGTATCTCGGGAAAAAAACTGTTGTCAAGCATATTTCCGAACCCCTTTCGCTTTGTAAGTATATTATAGCCTGTTTTCAGCAAAAGCGCAATAGAGAAGCTGTTGATTATTGGCAGGATAATAAAAGCATGGTATAATGGCTTTACGGTAAATTCTCAATGACTCGGGCTTCATCTGAAAGGAGGATCCTATGATAAAGAGAGCAGGGGCGTTATTGCTTGCGATGATATTCGCTTTCTGCATAGCGGCATGCGGCGGCGAAGAGCCGAAAACGACGGAAACACCCGCGACGGAAGCTCCCGCGACGGATGTGCCCGCGACGGATGTGCCAGCGACGGAAGCGCCAGCGACCGAAGCGCCCGCGGTGGATGCGCCTGCGACGGAAGCGCCAGCGACCGAAGCGCCCGCGGCGGATGCTCGCGAAGCGTATCCGATAGAGGAGAACACGGGATACAAATCAGAAACGTATCCCTATCTCGTGCGGACGCCCTCCGCCGTATGGTATCTTGCGGCGGACGATATTGCGCTGCTCGGCGAGGAAGCCTATTACGACGGGCTTTATGCGATACTCGAATACGCCGAGGCGGATTTTGCCGACGCCCGCGAGGCGCTCAAGGGGTACATATTCGAAGAGGTCCAGCCCGTCAATATCCACACGGATTTCTGCGGGCATGAGGATATGGCAAAGCTCCCCACCAACGGGTATTTCACGAACGGCACGATCTCCCTCTACAGGGGATGGGCGGAGGCCGCCGACGTGCTGCTGCACGAATACGTGCATTATCTCACACTGAACCGCGCGGCGCACTCTACTGCAGGGAACTACTGGCGTGAAAGCGTCGGGGAATACGTCTCGAGGCTGGTATGCAGGAACCGCACCGCGGATATGTATTATACCTGGGGGCGTGAGGATCAGCTTTCCGAAATAGAGGCCGAAGCGAAGCAATACGGGTTCTGGGACTATGAGGAGGAGCGTGCGGATACCAGGAAGCTGACGTTCCTGTATGCCCAGATGGTTCTTAACGGGGATATTGTAGGGCATGAGTACTTTTGCATAGGGCAGAAGACCATCGTCCGCACGCAGGAGATACAGGACGATCCGGCAAGGCAGGACCTCATGTACTCCGAGGCCGCGTGCATGATGGCCTATCTTGTGGAGGCTTACGGGCGTGATCTGGTGTTCTCGAATTGGAACTCGAGCGTTATGCAGATGGAAGACGCCTTCGGAAAGACCTTCTCGGAGCTCTATCATGAATTTGCGGAATGGAACACCGAACAATGCGTTCAAATGGGGTTGAACCTTTCATGATAAGCCGGGCTAGAGGCTTAAAACGGATATCTCTTTCACGATATCCAAACAATCGGGAGAAGGCTTTTGGTATGCTTCACTCATTGCATGCCTCCCTTGTGTAAAGGGAGGTGCCGCCTTTGGCGGCGGAGGGATTGTTAAGAGACATAAATAGACAATCCCTCAGTCATCCTCGCTTCGCTCGTCTGACAGCTCCCTTTACACAAGGGAGCCTTTTGGTTGAACGCCGCCGTTTCTCGGAACTTCGGACTCGGAACTTGGAACTCAGCGGGGGGCTTTTCGCATTTGCCATGTGAAAATATACTTTAATATAGGGGAAATCCTGCTTGTAAAATCTGGCCCCAAAAGTTATAATTGTATTTGGTAAATTACCATAATGGCTCTTTATGGGCCATATGGAAAAATGCTTATTATTTTCAGGAGGTTTTCTTCTATGGCAAAGACTGTTACCATTGACGGTAATACCGCTGCCGCGCACGTCGCGTATGCATTTTCCGATGTAGCCGCGATCTACCCCATCACCCCCTCCAGCCCCATGGCTGAGGTCGCGGATGAGTGGGCGGCAAATGGGCGAGTTAACCTGTTCGGCCAGAAGGTCCGCATCGCCGAGATGCAGTCCGAGGGCGGCGCCGCGGGCGCTGTTCACGGCTCTCTTGCCGCGGGCGCTCTCACCACCACCTTCACCGCTTCCCAGGGTCTGCTCCTCATGATCCCCAACATGTACAAGATCAGCGGCGAACAGCTGCCCGGCGTGTTCCACGTTTCCGCCCGTGCATTGGCTGCGCACTCCCTCTCCATCTTCGGCGATCACAGCGACGTCATGGCATGTCGTCAGACCGGCTTTGCAATGCTTGCTTCCGCGAGCGTGCAGGAGGTCATGGATCTGGCCCTTGTGACCCATCTGGCAACGATCCGCTCCTCCATCCCCTTCATCCATTTCTTCGACGGTTTCCGCACCTCTCACGAAGTGCAGAAGATCGAGCAGATCGATTATGAGGACATGCGTCCCCTCTGCGATTTCGAAGCCGTCAAGCGCTTCCGCGAGCGTGCTCTGAACCCCGAGCATCCTCATCTTGCCGGCACCGCGCAGAACCCCGACATCTACTTCCAGGGCCGTGAGGCCGCCAACAACATGTATGCCAAGATCCCCGAGATCGTCGAGTATTACATGGAGAAGGTCGGCGAGCTGACCGGAAGGCATTATCACCTCTTCGATTACGTCGGCGATCCCCAGGCCGAGCGCGTGCTCGTGATCATGGGCAGCGGCGCCGATGCGGCCGAGGAAGCTGTCAACTACATGAACAAGAACGGCGAAAAGGTCGGCCTCCTCAAGGTCCGTCTTTACAGGCCCTTCGCAGCCGATAAGTTCGTCGCCGCCATCCCCGAGAGCGCCAAGCGCATTGCCGTGCTCGACAGGACCAAGGAGCCCGGCTCCCTTGGCGAGCCCCTTTATGAGGACGTCATCACCGCTCTGACCGAAATGGGCCGCACCGGCATCGAGGTCGTCGGCGGCAGGTACGGTCTCGGCTCCAAGGAGTTCACCCCCTCCATGGTAAAGGCCGTTTACGACAATCTCTGTCAGGCCGAGCCCAAGAACCACTTCACCGTGGGCATCGTGGACGACGTATCCTTCACCAGCCTTCCCGTTAACGAAAAGATCGACGCCGCACCCGAAGGCACCATCCGCTGCCTGTTCTACGGCCTCGGCTCCGACGGCACCGTTGGCGCGAACAAGAACTCCATCAAGATCATCGGCGACCACACCGATATGTACGCTCAGGGCTACTTCGCATACGATTCCAAGAAGTCCGGCGGTCTGACCATCAGCCATCTGCGCTTCGGCAAGACCCCCATCCAGAGCCCCTACCTTATCGACACCGCCGAATTCGTTGCCTGCCATAACCCCAGCTACGTAACGAAGTACGATATGCTTGCTCCTCTCAAGGAGGGCGGCGTATTCCTTCTCAACTCCGCCTGGACCGTTGAGGATATGGAGCGCGAGCTGCCCGCTTCCATGAAGCAGGCTCTTGCCAAGAAGCACATCCGCTTCTACAACATCGACGCTATCGACCTGGCCCGCAAGGTGGGCATGGGCAACCGCATCAACACCATCATGCAGTCCGCGTTCTTCAAGCTTGCCGAGGTTATCCCCGTTGACGAGGCCATCGGCTATATGAAGGCCGCCGCCAAGAAGAGCTACATGAAGAAGGGCGAGGACGTCGTTCAGAAGAACTACAACGCCATCGACATCGGCGTTACCGGAATCACCGAGATCCCCGTTCCCGTAGCCTGGGCCACCGCCACCGAAGGCGCCGTTCCCATGCACGTGACCGACGATCCCTACTTCCTCGACTTCATCAAGCCCTGCCTGGATCAGAAGGGCGACGAGCTGCCCGTTTCCAAGCTGGCTCCCGACGGATTCGTTCCCACCGGCACCACCAAGTATGAGAAGCGCGGCATAGCCGTTGAGGTACCCACCTGGATCCCCGAAAACTGCATACAGTGCAACCAGTGCTCGCTCGTCTGCCCGCACGCATGTATCCGTCCGTTCCTTGCTGAGGACGGCACCGAGGTTCCCTTCGAAATGAAGGCCGCCACCGGCATGCCCGGCAAGAAGTTCCGCATCCAGATCAGCCCCTATGACTGCACCGGCTGCGGCAACTGCGTTGACGTCTGCCCCGCCAAGACAAAGGCCCTCAAGATGACCGCCCTTGCCGACTGCGTTGAGGAAGAGCACAAGAATTGGGAAGCCGCTCTTAAGCTCCCCGAAGTCGAGCTCCCCGCCAACATCAAGAAGAACACCGTTAAGGGCAGCCAGTTCCTGCAGCCCCTCTTCGAGTTCTCCGGCGCCTGCGCGGGCTGCGGCGAGACTCCTTACATCAAGCTCATCACCCAGCTCTTCGGCGACAGGATGATCATCGCCAACGCCACGGGCTGCTCCTCCATCTACGGCGGCAGCGCTCCCACCGTTCCCTACACCGTGAACGCCAAGGGCCACGGCCCCGCTTGGGCAAACTCCCTGTTCGAGGATAACGCCGAGTTCGGCTTCGGTATGAACCTGGCTACCTCTCACCGCAGGAACAAGCTGGCCGATCTCGTCCGTCAGCTTGCCGATACCGACGATGAAAAGGTCAAGGCCGTCTGCGGCGCATGGCTCGAGAACATGAACGACGCCGAGGGCAGCCGCAAGGCTTCCGCCGAGCTGCTCGCTCTTGTCGAGGGCTGCAAGGACTGCGGCTGTGACTGTGACGAGATCTGCAAGGAGATCTACGATCTGCGCGACCTGATGGTCAAGAAGAGCCAGTGGATCTTCGGCGGCGACGGTTGGGCTTACGACATCGGTTACGGCGGACTCGATCACGTTCTCGCTCAGGATGAGGACGTCAACGTGCTCGTCATCGACACCGAGGTCTACTCCAACACCGGCGGACAGTCCTCCAAGGCCACTCCTACCGGCTCCGTTGCGAAGTTCGCGGCTGCCGGCAAGCGCACCAAGAAGAAGGATCTGGGCCTGATGGCCATGAGCTACGGCTACGTTTACGTTGCCAAGGTCTGCATGGGCGCTAACCCCGCTCAGCTCGTCAAGGCGATCGCCGAGGCCGAGGCTTACCATGGTCCCTCCCTCATCATCGCTTACGCACCCTGCATCAACCACACCATCAAGGCCGGCATGGGCAAGGCTCAGGCCGAGGCCAAGAAGGCCGTTGAGGCCGGTTACTGGCCCCTTTACAGGTATAACCCCGATCTCGCCGAGGAAGGCAAGAATCCCTTCATCCTCGACAGCAAGCCCGCTACCGGCTCCTATCAGGAGTTCCTCATGGGCGAGGGCCGTTATACCGCTCTGAAGCAGCAGTTCCCCGAACTCGCCGCCGAGCTGTTCGCCCGCAGCGAGCAGGAGGCTAAGGCCAAGTACGATTACTACAAGAAGCTCTCCGAGATATAATTCGGAAGCGGATGTAATATGAGTTAAAGAGCTGCCCGCACGGAATGATCCGTGCGGGCAGCTTCATTAAAAACGACGGACGCTCCGTGTTTGTAAAACGAAAGGAAAGCATATGAAATACACAGCAGCCATAGTCGACGCGTTCACCGACAAGCCCTATTCCGGCAACCCCGCCGGTGTGGTGTATCTGGGCGGGGATCCATTCCCCTATGAGGAACTCTGCATAAGGGCCGCCGCGGAGCTGCGTTTTTCCGAAACGGCGTTCATCCGCAAGCTGACCGAAACCGAATACGCCCTGCGCTACTTCACGCCCGTGTGTGAGGCGGCGCTCTGCGGCCACGCGACGGTGGCCTCGTTCTCGTTCCTTCGCGATAAGAAGATATGCGGGCTGGGTGATATGCTCGTGCACACCAAATCCGGCGACATCCGCGTGAGCGTTGAAAGGGACGAGGTGTGGCTGGATATGGCGGAGGCGAAGACCGTGCTCGAGATCGACGAATGGACGCGCACAGAGCTGTACAAGGCTTACGGCCTGCCCATTCGGAACGAAGTTAAGGGCTTGATACCCAAGGCGGTCTCCGTCGGCCTGACGGACGTGCTCCTTCCCGTGGATAACCGGGAGGAATTGGACTCCGCCGTGCAGAACGAAGCCGCCATCTCCGAGATAAGCAGGCGGCTTGACGTTACCGGAGTGCATATGTTCTGCCTGACCGACGATGGCTTCACCGCGCACTGCCGCAATTTCGCGCCGCTTTACGGCATACCCGAGGAGTGCGCCACCGGCACCTCCAACGGCGCGCTCTTCCATTATCTTTACGAGTACGGTATAGTCGGCCCCTCCCCCGTCCGCTTCATACAGGGCGAAAAGATGGGCAGGCCTTCGGTCATTATGGCAAAGCTTGAGGACGGAAGGGTGCGCGTCGGCGGCCCCGGCGCTGTCGTTATGGAAGGCGCTATCGTGCTTTGATTTTTTCAGCTGCATGATGCTGTTGGTCAGTGCCATATTCAACCAATGGTTGTTTTCATTGTCAAAACAGGCTGTTTACAGCCGTTTCGGTTTAGTGTATCATATGCCCGTCGGTACCGAAAAGAAAATGAAACGAGGAACAAAAATATGGAACTGAACAACAAGCTCCGCTCTTTACGGCTTGCTAAGGGCGTCACTCAGGAACACCTTGCAGAGGAGCTCGGCGTCACCGCTCAGGCGATAAGCAAATGGGAGCGCGGCATGACCACTCCCGATATCAGCCTGCTGCCCGATCTCTCCGTATATTTCGGCGTCAGCATCGACGAGCTCTTCGGTCTGACCGAGGAGAAGGAATACGAGCGGATCCAGAACATGATATGGGACGAGCGTCTGCTTACCGCCGACGAGATCTACCGCACCGAGCGCTGGGTCGACGAGAGAGTCAAGGCCGATTATCGCCCTGCCGACTGTGTGCGGCTGAAGGCCGATATGTACAATCACCTTGCCCGCGCCTATAACGAGATGGCCGCCGACGCCGCGATGGAAGCGCTTGCGCTCGACCCCAAATGCTATGACGCTCACGCGGAGCTTAACGAAGGCTTAAGGGGCTTCGTACCCGATTGGAACGTGCGGAATCACTATAAGCTGATCTCTTACTACAAGGATTTCGTTAAGAAGAATCCCGACGATTGGCGCGCATGGATGTGGCTTTTGGATAACCTTCTGGACGACATGCGCCTCGACGAGGCCGAAGAAGCCCTTAGGGGGCTTGAAAAAGCGGATAAAACGTTCCGCACCCCTCTCTATCGCGCAAAGCTGCTCTGGGCAGCCGGAAAGCAGGATGAGGCGCGCAAGGTTTTCGCTCAGATGGAGAAGGACTATGCCGACGAGTGGATGGTATTCTTTGAGATAAGCGAGCTGTGTGTGCTTCAGGGCGACTATGAAAGCGCCATCGAGTATATGAAGCTGGCTCGCGAAAAGCAGAAGCCGCCCCGCTTTGCGGATACCTACGAGGCTCTCGCTCAGCTGTATGAGATCGCAGGCGATAACGATAACGCCATCGAGACCCTTGAGGACGAGATCCGCCTGCTTAAGGAGGATTGGGGCACCGAAAAGGGCGAGGAGCTCGACTTTGTCAAGCGCAATATCGCAAGGCTGAAAAAGATGAAGTAAGACCAAAAATGAAGAGTGCTGCCAGATGAGCTTCGGCAACACTTGTTATATTGCTTTTTAATTCTGCAGCTGTTCGGAATCGAAATTTGTATATTTATACTATTTCTTTAGGATGAAGCCACATATTAGCAGCTCCCACCCCCTAATCATTATTCAGATAATGCATTTATAATCCTAGAATTGATTTCTTCTTCTTTTCAAACTCCTCCTGCGTTATAATACCTTTTTTTAAGTATTCATTTAGATGCGATAATTCTTCTAAATACCCAGTGTTATTTTTGACGTTATCGTTATTCACATCTTTTCGCAATGATTCAAGTGCTTCTATTAATTGATCACGGTTTACAAGTCGAGTAATCTTATACCTAATACTATCTCCTTTGATTAGCAGCGTTCCATTGCCGTTTTTCTCAATTACAGAAATATTTTTAGGCAATAATTTGAAGGTTTTTCCTGAATATTTTTTCGCTGTAACGTCTTCCGCGCTTACTACAATACTTCTTTTGTCACCTGCATAAATGAATGTAACTATAATTACAATGACTAGAATGCCTGCTAGTGCTATAGCTACCATCCTGACCTCTTTATAAGAGTTGATTATATATTCAAAATAATCAGTACACTTTAAGTAATCTGAGCCATAATAGCAGTCAAAGCCTAACACTGTTAGAAGTTCGCCAAGTGATTTATCAGCATCCCTAGTGAATGAAAACATGGTTAAATAATCATATAGTTCCTTAGCTTTCTCTTTTCGATTTGTTCCCTTTACCTCTTGGAAGATTTCTGTAGCCGCTATTGCGGATTCTTGTGCTGTAACATATCTGTTCCATTGTATTAAAGTAGTTGCAATAAGAGCAATAATCAATGCAACAATTCCACACCACATAATGATTAATTGTTTCTTTGGCTTTCTTCTAATTCCCTTTATCGTGGTAATTTCATCTGCAACAGAGTTTTCTAAAGTCATGTATTCATCCATAATTATCGCACCCTAACACTATTTTGTCGCTTTCTTTATAGCTAATGCATCAAAGCATAACTCCCTAACTGCATCAGGAGCACTAGAGAGGCCTTTTTGTTTTTGGTATTCGAGGATCAACTTTATTAGTTCTTGATCCTTTATTGCATTTCCAATAGTGATGGTACGAGAATGCTGTTTGTTCTGCATCTTCTTTGTCTCCAAATCAATTATTATACAAGCATTATAGTCTTTATTACGACTATTGTCAATATAGTGAGCACAATATATTATAGATGTGAAGAAGGGAGGTTGCGCGATGATCACATACGAGCCATTTTGGAAAACGCTGCGTGCATCTGCTGAATCGACGTACACCCTCATAAACCGACATCACATTTCGAGTTCGACTATTGACAAGTTAAGAAAAAATAAGCCGCTGAACACAACGACGATCAACGACTTATGCAGGATATTTAATTGCAACGTTTCCGAAATAATGACCTATCACCCATCGGATGAAGATCAGCTGTTATAAAAAGTGCTGCCCGGGATACTCGGACAGCACTTTTGCTTTACAATTATTTGAACAGTCCCTTCTTCTTGGGCTTGGTTTTCGCCGCGTCCGAATCCCCCATCTCTTCGGCAAGCTTTGCGACTATCTCGCGCTGCTTTTCGGTGAGCTTTTTGGGGATGCCAACGGTGATATTGACGTACATATCGCCCTTTTCGGAGGAGTTGAGCTTCTGTATGCCGAAGCCCTTCATTCGGAAGGTCTTCTGCGCGGGGGTGCCCTCCGGAATGGTGAGCTTTACGTCCTTATCGAGGGTGGGCACGTTGATAGCTCCGCCGAGCATGGCCGTGGTGACGGGTATCTCGATGGACTGGTGAATATCCGCGCCGTCCCTCAGGAACCGCTTATGCGGCTTTACGCGGATCGAAACGTGCAGATCGCCCTTGGGACCGCCGCGCAAACCGTCGTCGCCCGCGCCGGATATGCGTATGGTCTGCCCGTCGTCTATGCCGGCGGGGATCTTTATCCTGCGCTTCTGGATATTGCGCACGCGGCCGTTGCCGTTGCAGATCTTGCAGGGATCCTTTATTATCTTGCCCGTGCCGCCGCAGGCCGAGCAGGGAACGGTGGTCTGCATCGAGCCCAAAATGGTATTCTGCACCCTTGTGACCGTTCCCCTGCCTCCGCAGGTGGGGCAGGTCTGGGGCTGAGTGCCGGGCGCCGCGCCGGTACCGCCGCATGCCGAACAGTTTTCCTCGCGCCTGTACTGTATCTCCTTCTCACAGCCGAAGGCGGCCTCCTCGAAGGTAATCGTCATGGACTGGCGCAGGGTCTCGCCGCGCACGGGCGCATTGGGATTCGCCCTTGTCGTGCCGCCGCCGAAAATGTCTCCGAAAATATCGCCAAAGCCGCCGAAGCCGGAAAAGGGCGAGCCTCCGCCGAAGCCCGACCAGCCGGAATAGCCGCCCGCGCCGCCCGCGGGATCGAACGCGGCGTGGCCGAACTGATCGTATTTGGCGCGCTTGTCCGCATTGGAAAGCACCTCGTAAGCTTCATTTACCTCCTTGAATTTGGCCTCGGCCTCCTTGTCGTCGGGATGAAGATCGGGGTGATACAGCTTTGCCATCTTACGGAACGCGGATTTTATTTCATCGTCGCTCGCCGTCTTGGATACGCCGAGGACCTCGTAATAGTCTCTCTTGTTCTCTGCCATAGTTCCTCCATGTGATAACAAAACGCAGGCGTTTTGTTATGTAATGAATATTGAAGACTGAAGAGTTAAAGGCTTATAATCGACGAAGAAAATCCCGGCGGGATTTTCAACAGCAATTATTCAATATTCATTTTTCAGCCTTCAGTATTCATTACATTCCCTTGGCGAAGGGTTTCCCCTTCGCCAAGGGATCGCTGTTTTACTTGTTGTCGTCGACGACCTCATAGTCCGCGTCGACCACGCCGTCGTCCTGCTTGGGCTGCTCATAGCCGTAATTGCCGGTATCCTGAGCCTGATAACCGCCCTGAGGATTCTGCTGAGCCTGCTGCTGATACACCCTGCCGAACACGTCATAGGAGACCTCGGTGAGCTTTTCGGTAGCTGCCTTGATATTGTCGATATTGCCCGCGGAAACGGCGTTCTTGACGTTCTCGATCTCGGCGTTGATATTCGCCTTGTCCGAATCGCTGATCTTGTCACCCATCTCGCGCATGGACTTCTCGGTGGCGGCGATCATGGAGTCGGCATGGTTCTTGACCTCTACCTCCTCCTTATGCCTCTTATCCTCCTCGGCGAACTGCTCCGCCTCGCGGACGGCCTTCTGGATATCGTCCTCGGAGAGGTTGGTGGAAGCGGTGATGGTGACCTTCTGCTCGTTGCCGGTGCCGAGATCCTTAGCGGAAACGTTGACTATGCCGTTGCCGTCGATATCGAAAGTGACCTCGATCTGGGGGATGCCCCTGGGCGCGGGCGCTATGCCGGAGAGCTGGAAGCGGCCAAGGGTCTTGTTATACTGAGCCATCTCACGCTCGCCCTGCAGCACGTGCACCTCGACGGAGGTCTGCCCGTCGGCGGCGGTGGAGAATATCTGCTTTTTCTGTACGGGGATGGTGGTGTTCCTGTCGATCAGCCTGGTGAACACGCCGCCCAGGGTCTCGATGCCGAGGGACAGAGGAGTTACGTCGAGCAGGAGGATGTCCTTGACCTCGCCGCCGAGGATACCGCCCTGGATGGCGGCGCCGACGGCAACGCACTCATCGGGGTTGATGCCCTTGAAGGGCTCCTTGCCGGTGACGCGCTTTACAAGCTCCTGCACGCAGGGGATACGGGACGAACCGCCCACGAGTATGACCTTGTCGACCTGGCTGGTCTTAAGGTTGGCGTCGCGCAGAGCCTGCTCCATGCACACGCGGGTCTTGTCGATAAGATCGGCGATGAGCTCTTCGAACTTGGCCCTTGTGATATTCATATCGATATGCTTGGGGCCGGTGGCGTCAGCGGTGATGAAGGGCAGGTTGACGTTGGTGGTAAGAGTTGCCGAAAGCTCTATCTTGGCCTTCTCAGCCGCGTCCATAAGGCGCTGCTTGGCGATACGGTCGTTGCGCAGATCGATGCCGTTGGTGCGCTTGAAGTCCTCGGCGATATAGTCCATGAGCCTCTTATCGAAGTCGTCGCCGCCAAGGCGGTTATTGCCGTTGGTGGCAAGCACCTCGAACACGCCGTCGCCGATATCCAGCAGGGATACGTCGAACGTGCCGCCGCCGAGGTCGTAAACGAGTATCTTCTGACGGTGCTCCTTATCCACGCCGTAAGCGAGGGAAGCGGCCGTCGGCTCGTTGATGATACGCTTTACGTCAAGACCCGCGATGCGGCCTGCGTCCTTGGTGGCCTGACGCTGGGAATCGGTGAAGTAAGCGGGAACGGTGATGACCGCCTCGGTGACCTTTTCGCCGAGATATGCCTCCGCGTCCTGCTTGAGCTTCTGCAGGATCATTGCGGAGATCTCCTGGGGAGTATAGGATTTGCCCTCGATGGTGCGCTTGTAATTGGAGCCCATCTCGCGCTTGATGGAAGAAACGGTGTTGTCGGGGTTGGTGATGGCCTGACGCTTTGCGACCTGGCCAACCATACGCTCGCCGTTCTTGAACGCCACTACGGAAGGCGTGGTGTTGGCGCCTTCGGCGTTGGGGATGACCTTGGGGCTGCCGCCCTCAAGGACTGCTACACAGGAATTGGTGGTTCCCAAATCGATACCGATGATCTTACTCATTTTATTTATCCTCCATTTACTTGAAAAATTTTACTGATTGAATTTATATGGACCCGTTTTTCGGGAGATCATTCATTGACCTTGACCATTGCGTAACGGACTATCTTGCCCTTGACCCGGTACCCCTTCTGGAGCACGGCGGTGATATGTCCGGATTCGACGCCCTCGATATTGTCCTTCATTACGGCGTCGTGAAGTTTGGGATCGAATTCGCCCGATGCTTCGATCTCCTCCGCGCCGCACTTTTTGAGCGCGTCCGCGAACTGACGGGCTATATTGCGTATGCCCGCCGCGAAGGGATCGTCGGGCGCGTTCTCGAGCGCACGCTCGAAATTATCCAGCACGGGAAGCAGGTTCTTGACCGTCTCCCTCACTCCGTCGTCACGGCTGTCCGACGAAATAGTTGCGTTGCGCTTGCGGTAATTCTCAAACTCGGCCTGCAGCCTCTGCGCCTGGCGGATGGCGTCCGCCCTGTCGTCCTCCAGCTTGTCGAGCTTTTCCTTAAGGGCCTTAACCTCCTCGGCGGTGAGCGTCATAGCTTCGTACTTGGGCTCCTCGGGAGCCGCGGCTTCATCCGTCACGACCGTCTCTTCGGCCTTCTCGGCAGCTTCCTCGGCGGGGACTTCTTTTTTGATCTCTTCACTCATTTTCCTGTTATTCCTTTTTTTATTTTTCGACATTTTGATCGCCTCACTTAAGCAGCTTGTTCAGGATATCGCTCAGACTGCTGCTCAGGTATTTGAGTATCGCCATGACCTTGCCGTAATCCATTCGCGTGGGGCCGACGACGCCCATAGTACCTATGTTTTTGCCGCCCGCCTTATACGTGACGGTCACTACCGAACAATCCTTCATATCGGGGTTGTCGTTCTCGGTGCCTATCCTTACGCTCATCTCAACGTCCGAAGCGTCGGTCAGCACCTTTTGCAGGTAGCTTCCGGATTCGACCTCGGCTAAAAACTGCCTTGCCTTTGCCGCGTCGGAATATTCGGGATAATCGAGTATGTTCGATGCTCCCACTACCTCGACGTCGGTCTCGTTCATGCTCTTTTCGATATCCTCGAGCATCTCGCTCACCGCGTCCGCCTGCTCGCCTATCTCCGCCCTTATGGTGGGAAGCACGGATTCGATCGCCTCGTTCAGCCTGTGCCCGTCGAGCTTTGCGGTGATCAGCTTGGCAATCTTCTCGACGTCGTCCGGCGAGAGCGATTCGGGTATGCGGATCATTGCGTTCTTGGTGACGCCGGTGTTGGTTACGACCACCGCCATCGCCGTGCCGTCGGAGACGGGTATCAGCGAAATGCGCTTTATCTTCATTGAAGAAAGCTGCGGCACGAGCACCATGGAGGTGTAATTGGTCATGTCGGAGAGCACCTTGGCGGTCTGCCTTATGACCTCGCCAACCTCATGCACCCTTGTGTCAAGGTGGCGCTTTATGTAATCGGCCTCGTCATCGGTCAGCTTGGCGCTGTCCATGATGTGGTTTACGTAGAGCCTGTAAGCCTTTTCGGAAGGGATGCGCCCCGCGGAGGTATGCGGCTGCTCAAGGAAGCCCAGCTCCGTAAGATCGCTCATCTCGTTCCTTATGGTCGCGGGTGAAAGCCCCATGTCGCTCCGCTTGGAAACCGTGCGGCTGCCCACGGGCGCGGCGGTCATGATATAGTCGTCGACTATCGCCTGCAAAATGCGCATCTTGCGGATATCGAGCAGGCTCACGTTGTCGCTCACGTACCGTCACCCCTTTCTTTGACTTCGGATCTTGTTAGCACTCACTTCCCTCGAGTGCTAACAGTATAATAACACTCCCGTCGTATTATGTCAACATTTTTATGGGACGATTCTAAATATATTTTAAGGAGCGGGCGGCAGTGATGCACTTCGTTTTTATATTATTCCGCCTGCCGTCTTATCGAACCGATGATCCTTCGCTCCAGCCTTGAAACCTGCGATTGTGAAAGCCCCAGCCTCTCCCCCGTCTTTTTCTGGGTAAGGCCGCAAAAAAAGCGCAGTGCGATAAGCTCCCTTTCCCACGAGGGGAGGGAGCTCATTATCTGCTCGATGAATATCTCGTTTTCTATGCGCTCGAACGCTTCGGGGTCTGAAAAGAGCTTTTCTGCGGGACACGCACCGTCTTTGGATCCCGGCTCGTCAAGCGAGAACGCGGCGGGCATGGGAACGCGCTTCTTATTATTCATAAGCTCGCCCGATATGCGTGAATACGCATAGGTCGAAAAGGCAGCGCCCTTATCCGGATCGAAGCGCAGCACCGCCTTTATCAGCCCAAGCGCGCCTGTCTGGAACAGATCGGCGTATTCGCCCGGGTAGGCGCGCCTTGACAGGGCATATTTGACAAGGGGCATATCCGCCTCGACTATCTTCGAAAGCGCCGCTTCATCGCCTTCCTGCGCTCTTTTAATAAGAAGAAGGGCATCCTCATCCATCCCGCAGGAAGCGCTTGCGCATTATGACGGTCGTTCCCCTGCCGGGTGCGGATTCGACCTCGACGCTGTCCATAAAGGCCTCCATTACCGCAAAGCCCATGCCGGAGCGTTCCTCGCCGGGCTTTGAAGTGTAGAAGGGTCTGCGTGCAAGCTCGATATCCTCTATCCCCCGCCCCGTATCGCGCACGGTGACGGTGAGCATATCATCCTCCGCCTCGAGCTCCATAACTACCTGCCCGTCCGCATTCCCATAGCCGTGTATTATCGCGTTGGTCACCGCCTCGGAAACGGCGGTGCGGACGTCGGATAGCTCCTCTACCGTGGGATCCAGCATTATCGCAAACTGTGCGCACACGCCCCTTGCCAGCGATTCGTTGCAGGTCAGGCTTGGAAAGCTCGCGTATAAATAGTTCTTCATCTGCCGCTCCTTTCGTTGCAGAGCTTGTACACTCCCGATATCCTCAGCACCTTTTCGACGCTCCTCTGCGCGTTTATCACGTTCATGCTGCCGCCCCGCTCGATCAGCCTGCGGCAGCGGCCCAGTATCACGCCAATGCCCGAGCTGTCCATGAAAGTGACGGAGCGCATATCGAACACCACGCGCGTGATATCGGGATCGCGCAGCGCGTCGTCGAGCTTTCTTCGAACGTCCGCAGCCGAATGCTCGTCCAGCTCACCCGCAAGCGCGGCATTGAGCTCGTTTCCCTTAAGGCTCAGTTTCAGCTTCATATCCATCCTCCATTGAATCAGTCACCGTGATCTATTCTGCGCAGGCCCGTTTTGCCCTGCATCGAAAAAACACCTCTTTTGTCGATTGCAAAAACTCGACTTATGAGGTATAGTATTGACAAGAATCTCAAAGGATATGCGCAATATGTATAACTTGTGTTTTTCACTGGGCGGCGGATGCACCGCCATGATAGGCTCGGGAGCGGTCAGCGCGCTGGGCAGCTGTGCAAAGGATCTTATCCCCGGGCGCAGGCTTGCGCTCGTTACGGACGACGGCGTACCGCAGCAGCACGTTGAAAAATGCCTCGGGCTGCTTCGCGGCGCGAGTTTTTCGGCGGAGGCGGTAGTCATCGCTTCCGGCGAAACGAACAAGAACCTTGCCGCGGTCGAGGGCGTTTACAGCGCGCTCTATGAGGCCGGCTTCACGCGCGAGGACGGCGTGGCGGGCTTGGGCGGAGGCGTGGCGCTGGATATCGCCGGGTTCGCCGCGGCGACTTACCTTCGCGGACTTCGCTTCATTTCGGTGCCCACGACTATTATCGCTCAGGTAGACAGCGCTTACGGCGGCAAGACGGGCGTGGATTTCAAGGAGGGCAAGAACTACGTCGGGCTTTTCAGTCACCCCAAGGCCATCGTCTGCGATTCGGATATGCTCCTCACCCTGCCCGAAAGGGAACGCGTCTGCGGAATGGGCGAGGTGATAAAATACGGCGCGATAGCCGATCCCTCCATACTGGCGCAGGCAGGCGGGGGCATCCCCGGCGAAAAGACCGTTTTTCGCTGCGCTTCGATAAAAAAGCGCTTTGTCGAGGCCGATGAGTTCGACACGGGCGTGCGCCGCGTGCTCAATTTCGGGCACACCTTCGGGCACGCTTACGAGGCCTCCTCGGGCTACTCGGTCTCTCACGGGCAGGCCGTGGCATACGGTATGCTTGCCGCGATACGCCTTGGCGAAAGGCTGGGCGTAACAAGGCCCGGTACCTATACCGCCGTTTACGAGGCCTGCGAGGCCTGCGGGCTGGATACCGATTGGGAAAGCGGCTCGCGCGCGGCTTTGGAGCTCATTTCAAAGGATAAGAAATCCGACGGGAACAGGATCGATATGGTGCTGCTCGAGCGTCCCGGAAGACCCGTGCGTATGAAGCTTGCGCCGGAGGATATCCGCGCCCGCATGATTTGACAAAAACGCCTTGCTGTGTTAACATTGACGCATGGATAAAGCCCTTCATACAAAAAGCGGCCTCCTCGGCCGCCTTCTTCTTGTATCGGCAGGGGGGCTGCTGATACTCGACACCCTCTTCGTGCTCACGCGGAGCAGTCCCAACATGGGCGTGCTGCTGCCCGCGATAATAGGCGCGCCGCTCTTTCTCACGGGCGCGTTTCTTCCTCTTTTCAAAAAGCTTTGCTCAAGGAGCCGCGTATTTCGCGGCGCGGCGTTCGCGCTGTCGCTCATTTACCTGTTATCGGCGCTCACGTTTTCGGTGACGACGGCGCTGATACTCGCGAATTCCTCGGAGCCCGAAGAAAAAGCCGACGCCGTGATCGTGCTGGGCGGCGGCATCAGGGGCACTAGTCCTACCCTGACGCTTAAATACAGGCTGGACAAGACGCTTGAATACGTCAAGGACGCGCCCGACGCGCTCGTCGTGGTAAGCGGCGGGCAGGGACCCGACGAAGCCGTTTCCGAGGCCGAGGTGATGAAAAGCTATCTTATTTCGCACGGCCTGGACGAGAGCAGGATCGTTTTGGAGGATGCCTCCGCGAGCACCACGGAGAACTTCCTGTTTTCCTCCGCGCTCATCCGCGAGCGGATAGGCGATAACGCCAAGATAGTTTTCGTGACGACCCGCTTTCACGTCTTCCGCGCGGAAAGGGTGGCCTCAAAGCTGGGCGTCGATGCACAGGGCATACCCGCAAAGGGCGTGTGGTACATCACTCCCAATGATTACCTTCGCGAATGCGCGGCGATAGTGCTGTATTTTTTGCGGGGCGACATATAAATAGCAAGCGCGGAGCTTGCCCGCGTGCCCAAACGGAGCCCGATATGAGACCCATCTCCCCCATCATTTTCAAGACCGAACGCCTTTATGCGCGCGAATTCGTGCTCGGCGACGCCGACGCCGTTTTCGGCATGTCCAACAACAGCTTCGATCTGGGATACATGTACTGGGAGCCCATGGACGAGGAAATGGCATTTCGCTATGCCGAAGCCTGCGTCGCTCAGCAGCTTGAGCTGCCGCGCCGCACCTTCACCCTGGCGCTCTGTCTCAAAGAGACCGATGAATTCATAGGCATAATATCTCTTGAGCTCACCGACGACCGAATGCAGGCCTCGGCGGGCTATATGATCGCCCGCGCCCACAGGCAGCGGGGCTATGCTTCCGAAGCGCTCCGCGGGCTTTTGGCCTTTGGCTTTCTGGGGCCGGGGCTGCACCGCATCACCGCCTCCTGCGATGAAAAGAACACGGCGTCCTACCGCGCAATGGAACGCGCCGGCATGCGCCGCGAGGGTCACTTTTCAAAAGCCGTATATGCGCTCGTCAACCGGCGCAGAAGCTGGCGCAGCACCTATCTTTACGCCATGCTGCAGAAGGATTTCCTGATGAGCCTTGAAGACGGGGCGTATTCCCCATCCGGATCGTGAGCATTTGGGGATTGAACAATGCTTTTGATAATAGTATAATTAAGGGTGGAACGAAAAAGACAGGAGGATAAATCGTTGAAAACAACCGTCAGGATCATATCCTTGCTGATATGCTTAACAATGCTTATCGCGGTCTGCGCTTGCGGCGGCGATAAGGAAGCCTCCGGCGATCCCGAAAAGACCGAAGCTTCGGCCGTCGCCCCCTCTCCCGAAGGTACCGTCACGGACGCGCCCACGGATGCGCCTAAGATCACGTCGGGCAACGAGAACGTGATCGACCTTACCTACGAGCCCGTGTTCACCGACGTGCCCGTGATAACCGATTCGCCGGATGGTTTCGTCACCGCGGGCCCCACGGCGACTCCGCCCGTGACCGATAGGCCCGCCGCGTCGCCGGCGGTCACTTCCGCGCCGGGTATCACCCCCGCGCCCGGCATCACCTCCGCGCCCTCTCAGACGGAACCCGCTTCGCACACCTCCGCGCCCGCTCATACGGAAGCCGCCCCCGGTGAAACGCCCGTCGTCCCCCACCCCGACGAGCCCAACGATCAAACCGCGGTCTACGAGGGCGAAATCATCGACCTTTCCGATCTGCAGCCCGGCGACACCTTCTATTGGACCCTCACGCTGGGCAACGCGCACAGCTCGCTTTACGCGGGCCTGTGGCTGGTGGAATTCCCCTCCAAATATCTCACGCCCGTAAGCAGCACCGATCTGTGGGAGGGCTCGCTAAAATACATCATCGACGAAGCCTATGATAACGACGAGCCGGATTCCGACCGTCCCGAGTTCATGTTCAACATAGATTACGAAGGGCAAACGGGCTCCAATCCCTATGGCGAAGCCGGCAAGCGCTATACGCTCATAGGCATGTACATCACCTCGTTTGATCACTGCGGCGTGCAGGCGCAGGGCCCCATGATAAGGATCAGATACAGGCTGGAGCGCATCCCCTCGCGTTCATCCATGGAGCACGACGAGAACGGCTATTACATACCGCTAAGGCTGACCGTGCAGAACAGCGCCGCACTTTTGCCCGACGGGCAGACCGTGACCCACGGGCATATCGAGACGGTTGACGGCAAACTGTATTTCGGGCATTGACAAAAGCGTTTAAGCGGTATACAATGAATTTGTACATATGCGGAAGAGATCTCTCGTCTGCTAAAATAATACGGAGGTATCAACTATGAATAAGAAATGGGTATGTCCCGTATGCGGCTACGTCCACATTGGCCCCACTCCCCCCGAATTCTGCCCCCAGTGCAAGGTCCCCGGCTCCAAGTTCAAGGAGCAGGCCGATGAGATGAGCTGGGCCGCCGAGCACGTTGTAGGCGTTGCTCAGGGCGTTCGCGAGGATATCCTCAACGATCTGCGCGCCAATTTCAACGGCGAGTGCACCGAGGTCGGCATGTATCTTGCCATGGCCAGAGTCGCCCATCGCGAGGGTTATCCCGAGATCGGCCTCTATTGGGAGAAGGCCGCATGGGAAGAGGCGGAACACGCCGCCAAGTTTGCCGAGCTGCTTGGCGAAGTCGTGACCGACAGCACCAAGAAGAACCTGCAGATGCGCGTTGACGCCGAAAACGGCGCGACCGCCGGCAAGACCGACCTTGCAAAGCGCGCCAAGGAGCTTGGTCTCGACGCCATCCATGACACCGTCCACGAAATGGCCCGCGACGAGGCAAGGCACGGCAAGGCGCTCAAAGGGCTGCTCGACAGGTATTTCAAATAAGCCGAAAAGTAAAGTGAAATAAGGGATTTTAAGGGAAGAGCGGAAATGCTCTTCCCTTTCTCTTTGTTCGATTTGCAAGGTACAACTCCCCAAGACCTGTCCAACATCTTGTCCAAGGCCTCCGCGAATAGGGGCTAAAAGGCCTAAACCTGTCCAAGAGTAAACCTGTCCAACAGGGACAGTCATATTATACAATTAAATGCTGCAGCACTCAAGCGCCGCCGTCACGCAGCGTTATATAGGCATCGAGCCGCGGCGCATCGAGGAAGCAATCAAGGGACATGCGAAGCTAATATAACAAAGGATATGGAAAAAGGAAGCGCCGAGGCGCTTCCCTTTGATGCTTTATATTCACGGATCATGCCGGAGTAACCGTTCCGCTGATGGATATAACCTCCAACTCATATTCAATTACATCACTGTGAGTATATCCGTTCGGCAATTGGTACAGTTCTTTATACTCACCGTTACCGGCTATATCGCATTCAACGGTTATTTCTTTCTCGTAGGTTTCGGTTCCGGTAAAGGCATAAACGCCTCTGTCATCTTTTTCATTATTATAGGTTTTATAAGTCACCTTCAATTTACAAGTAACTGCGATATCGTTATAATTGAAGTTTTGAGAAAGACCTTTAATGTACAGAGATTCGTTGATGGATTTGTAAACCTCCCATGTCCAGCTTCCGCTTTTGGTTTCAATTCCATTTCCTTCATTACGAGATTGAACTCTTAAAGCATTCCCGTTGTCACTACTTTTATTACAGCTCGCGCCTCCGTTTACACTGATATACTTACTGTAATTGTCTGGCGTTAACTGAATTGCATTGCTTTGTGGCTCTTCAGTTGCTTTTTCAGTCGGTTCCGGTGTAACTTCGGCGGTCTTCCCTCCGCCGGAACAAGCGGCAAAGGACAGCAGCATCATAGCCGCGAGCAGCAGGGACAAGAATTTCTTCATTTTTTCTTCCTCCTATAATAAAAAGTGTGCAGCTTCAAACGAAGCTACACACGAAAAACGCAGAGCTCCGTTTGTTGCGACACAAACTTCTGACAGGAAACCATATGTAATGGATGCCAAGAAGGAGGCTGCGTTTTTGCCAAAAGCAAAACGCACCCGATTACACATAGTTTTCCTATTCAGTTTGTGTCGCAAATAGTATTATATCATATCCAGCCGAGGTCTGCAAGTCTTTTTATTGTGTTTTAACTATTTTTTCAGTAATTACATTAACGGTATTTGGAAGAAAACCCTTCGGTTTTTCTTTGATCATGTCCCCTCATCACCGCTTCGCGGAGCTTCCCCGCCAAGGGGAAGCCTGTGTTTCGCTCCGGCTGACAATCATGGCATCGAGCCACGGCGCATTGAGGAAGCCATAGAAGGGCACGCAAATCTGATATAATAATGGGTATGGAAAAGGGAAGCGCCGAGGCGCTTCCCTTTTGGCTATCAAATATTCAAGAAACGCAGACCGCAATACAGACCGCAATACAGACGCAAATAAAGGCTATACACACCGAAACTATAATTGTCATTTTTTTATGCTTTTTCTTGCCTGCAGTTGCCGTATCTTCGACCTTTTTCAATTCTTCATCCAAGTTAAAAGAGGGGTCGAGTTTCATCATCAGCGGGAACACCCTGTTGCAAAAAGCCTTGTACCTCTCTGCTTCTTTTGTGGCTGCGCCGTCCATTACAACATTTTCATAATGGGCTTTAGCGTCCTTGAGTATCGACAGAGCCAATTCGTCGTCCAAGCCCATAATCTCCTCGACAATTTCAACCTTCTGATTCACATCGCCCTTATCTATAAAAGTGTTTGCGAGCGAGTAGTAATGCGCTGCCGATTGGTTTCCTGCTTTCTTGAGCTTAGCGCCGATGTTCTTAAGGCTGTCGAGCATCTCTCCCCTGATTTCTCTAAACAACCTATAAGTCGTACTAGAATTGTCCTCCTTAACGTTTCCGTATCCGTCCTTCTTTACAGTGTAA
This sequence comes from Clostridia bacterium, assembly GCA_017541305.1. Taxonomy (GTDB): domain Bacteria; phylum Bacillota; class Clostridia; order Christensenellales; family CAG-138; genus UBA3857. The sequence continues at coordinate 56,796 of JAFXZJ010000028.1, forward strand.
ACAAACTGACTACCGCAAAGTGCAACAATATCAGCAGTCATTTTATCGACCATCGGACGAAGTTCTTCCTCCTTGGCGACGTCGAAATTGTCGTCGATAATAGAGATGCTTTTCCCGAACGATTTGAAAACCGCTTCGCGGCGGTAAATGTCTTCAGCAACGAGCGTGGTCTTAGCCTTTGCGTAAGCGCTGTAAAAGATGGCTTCGATGTTGGAGGGGTCGTTCTGTTCGACGAGATTATAATACTTCTCAGTCTCCTCCCAATCCTCCTTCTGCATCGCCCTTCTTGCGTTCTCGAGTGAACGCTTCGTTGCGTCGGTCGTATCGACGCTGACGGTACTGCCCGAAACGTCGACCTTTCCCGCAACCTCCACCATCAGCTTCCTTGCGTCCTCGGTCGTGTACTTCGTCCCGCAGTTTTGGCATACGTAATACCCGTCCTGCTTCACAACGTCGTGACTTGAGCACATCTCACATACGATTGCTTTCATTTTGAACCTCCTGATAAGAAAAAGTGTGCAGCTCCAAACGGAACTACACACGAAAAACGCAAGCTCCGTTTGTTGCTACACAAATCTCTGACTAAACCCACTCACGATGGATGCCAAGATGGAGGCTGCGTTTTTGCCAATAGCAAAACGCATCCTAAGGGAGCAAGTTTAGTATTCGATTTGTGTAGCAAGTATATTATAGCATATCCTGTTGCCGTCTGCAAGCTTTTATTGTGTTTTTTCTTTTTATGTCAGTAATTGTCAGTAATTGAATCATTAGCGGTTTTATGGTAAAATAAGTTAAGCTTTCCAACGTACGGGAAGCGCTTTATTCGAATCGGGAGGTCACAGTCATGGGATCCACCAGCAAATGCCAATACTGCGAAGCGACGTTATCGTCAAACGACAAGCAATGCCCCTCGTGCGGGGCGCCGAATCCGAATTACGTTGAGGTCACCCCCCGCAAGGTGATCAAGCCCACCACCATCGAGGAGCTGAAGGAATACTGCGCCGAACGCGGCATGCCTCTTTTGCGTATGCGCTTCTTCATCGACGAGGATTACAAGCAGCCTCGCGCCTTCGGCATATACCGCGACGGCGATAAATTCGTGGTTTACAAGAACAAGAGCGACGGCTCGCGCGCGATCCGCTATAGCGGGCCGGACGAGGCTTACGCGGTGAACGAGCTTTATATGAAGCTTTTGAGCGAGTGCCACAACCGCGGCATTTATCCCGACGGCAAGCCCGATGGAACGAGAAGCGCGGCGGGAGGAAACGGCTCCGCCAAGCCGGCGAATAAATGGGTGCGGATCCTTCAGACTCTTACCCCTTTCATCGCATTTGGCCTAGTGATGCTTATTATATGGGGCATCAGCTCCTGCGTTCACCGCAACGACGGCTATTATGATTTCAACGACGGCAAGGTCTGGTATCTGCACGGCAGCGACTGGTTCTATACTCTCGACAACGATTCGAACGGCGATTGGTACGACGGCAGCACTCCCCCCGTGACCGAGGAATACGGCGATTATTATCAGGGCAGTGATTTCGATTCGGATTGGGGCGTTTCGAACTTTATGGATTCGGACACCTATGACTATCACTACGGCAGCGATTCCGATTCCGGCTCCGATTACGGCGGATGGGACAGCAGCGACACGGACTGGGATTCGGATTGGTGATGCAGGGCTTTCGCTTCCTTTTGTGCATGCGATGTAAATTTCTTGTAAAATCTCAGTAAAACGCTTGAAAACGACGCATCGGGATCATATAATATCCACAATGACGAAAGGAGTTGTTAACCATGTGTATTTTTAAGAAGGAAGCCCCCTCCAAATGCCCCAAGTGCGGCAAGGCCGAGGGCTGGCACGTTGTCAGCGAGGATCCGAATTATAATGCCGTGACGAGCGCGGCCTCGGTGAATTCGTTCTCCCCCGCCCCCATCCGCGGCACCTTCGGGCAGAACGTGACGGGAACCAAGGGACGCAGCAAAAAGCTGCTTTATCGCTGCGATAACTGCGGCTGCGAGAAGCGCTATTGATTTTTTCGATACACGGCAAATGGAAGGGCGCCGGCCCTTCCCTTTTGTTTGTATTATCCCGGCGCATATTTCAACTTTTTCTGTACTTTTCGCTCGGATTGCGGTATAATAACAGATGGTTTATTATGCGGTAAAGGAACGGTTTTATATGAAGAGAGTCCTCGGCTGCATCCGCAGGGCGGATGAGCGTTACGGAATGATTCACGACGGAGACAGGATCTGCGTCGGGGTGAGCGGCGGCAAGGACAGCCTGCTGCTTTTATACGGGCTCTCGCTGTACCGGATGTTTTCGAAAAAGCAGTATGAAGTGATGGGCGTGATGCTCAATCTGGGTCTTGTGGAGCAGGACTATACCGCGCTGACCGACTGGGCGGAAGCAAACGGGATACGCCTTGATATCGTGAAAACCGATATAGGCGACGTGGTTTTCAATGTACGCGAGGAAAAGAATCCCTGCGCGCTGTGCGCCAAATTCCGCAGAGGCGCGCTGAACGACGCGGCAAAGGAGCGCGGGTGCAATCTGATCGCCCTGGGGCATAACCGTGAGGACGTGCTTGAAACCTTCCTTTTGAGCCTCTTTTTCGAGGCGCGGCTCAACACTTTCGCTCCCATCACCTATATGGACCGGGCGGACGTGACTATAATAAGGCCGCTGGTGTTCTTCCCCGAAAAGGAGGCGCTAAGCGCCGCAAGGCGGCTGGAGCTTCCCGTGCAGAAGCCCAACTGCCCCGTGGCCGGCCTGACCAAGCGCGAGGACATGAAAAACCTTTTGAAGGATTTCCGCAGGATCGTGCCCGATCCCGAGATGCGGCTGATGAAGGCCATATCCGACGTGGACAAATACGGCATGTGGGACCGAATGAAGCTGCCCCCCGACAGCCCGATAGGCATCCCTCAAAAGAATATCACCACAAAAAAGAACGATAAACAGGAGTCATAAATGGAAGAGAACAAAACGATTTTCGATACCGTAAAGCTCGATACGAACGAGGTCAGGGCCGCGGCTGAGCAGCAGCGAGAGCTGGAGATTTTCGGCGAGGCCGATCAGCCCAAAAAGGGCGGCGGCAAGGGCGCTGGGATACTTGTGAAGCTCGTATTCGTACTGCTCGGCGTGCTGATAGGCGTCGTGCTGTCGCTCCTGCTCGTATCTAAAAGGGTGGGCGGGCTTGATAATCTCGACCGCATCAGGAACATGGGCGAATACGACACGAGCGTTATAACCGATCTTCTCCACGGGATCGACCAGTATCACTTCGGCGAAACGCCCACCTCCAAAGAGCTAATAGAAAAATCCGCTCACGCGCTTGTCGACGCGATGGGCGACCCGTATGCGGCTTACTTCACCAAGGAGGAATACGAGGATTACCGTTCCAGCTTCAACGGCAATTATTACGGGATAGGCATCACGATAACGGCGCCCGACGGCACCGGCGCGCGCATACACCGCGTGTACGAGGGCTCTTTCGCCGAGGAAGCCGGCCTGAAATCGGGCGATCTTGTGATAAAGGTGAACGGCGTGGACGTGAGAAACAAGACCTCCGACGAGCTCGTTTCGCTCATCAAGGGCGAGGAGGGCACCACCGTGGATATCACCTTCCTGCGCGGCGATGAGGAGATCACCACCACCGTCAAACGCGGCGAGGTTTACGTCAAGCGAGTCGACCGCTTTATGCTGGACGGCGATATAGGCTATCTTTACCTTAATTCCTTCACCGGGAACGCGCTTGAGGAGTTCAAAGAGGCGCTCAAATATTTCGAGGACAACGGAGCAAAATCGATGATAGTCGATTTAAGGGACGATCCCGGCGGCTCGCTCTATACCGTGGTCGATATCTGCGATCTGCTGCTGCCCGAATGCACCATCGTTTCCATGCAGGGCAAGACGACCGACCCCACCGAGTATTACAAGTCCGACAAGGAGATGAACGATATCCCCTTTGTGGTGCTCGTGAACGAATACTCCGCCTCCGCCTCGGAGATCTTCGCAGGCGCGATGCAGGATAACAACAGGGCGAAGATCATAGGCACCAAGACCTACGGCAAGGGCGTGGTGCAGACGACCCTTACGCTGAACGGCGACAACGGCTATCTGAAGATGACCACCGACGCCTATTATACCCCCAACGGGACCAACCTGGGCGGCACGGGCATCACCCCGGATATCGAAGTCGAGCTGCCCGAGGAATACTTCGGCCTTGATATCTACACCCTCGTTACCGAATATGCCGAGCATGACTCCCAGCTGAGCGCGGCAATAGACGAACTGACAAAATAAGCTTTGATCGGGCTTGAAAACAAAGCGGATCACCCCCGTGCCGCACCCCCCTTGGGACGCGGCACGGGCAAAATTGCGTATAACGAAAAGGAAAAAAAGCATGGCAGGCAGGCAGATTTTAAACGTATTGCACGGAAGCGGCGAATACACGCGGCTGGTTTCATCCCTTCAAAACGCCGAAGGGCCGCTGAGCGTGTTCGGCCTGGGCGAAGCACACAGGGTGCACGCCGCAGCGGCGCTCTATTATGACACGGGCAAGCCGGTGCTCTTCGTTGCGCCAACGGGCATTGCGGCGGTCAAATGCCGTGAGGAGCTGCTTCACTACATTCCCGACGCGCTCCTCTTCCCCGCCCGCGAGCTGCCGCTTGCCGTGAGGCATTATACCGAATCCCCCTCCGTTACGAGCCAGAGGCTTGCCTGCATGATGCGCGAGCTTGAGGGCCCGCCCGCGTTCTGCGTGACGAGCATCGAGGCGCTGATGCAGCGCATGGCTCCGCCGGAGCTGATCATAAACGCTCATACCGAGGTGGAGCCCGGACTGCGCATCGACCCGGATAAGCTTTTGAAGCGCTTTATCGACGCGGGCTACGTCAGGGAGGATATCTGCGAAGGCCCCGGGCAGGTGACAAAGCGCGGCGGCTATATCGACATATTCCCCCTTACCGCGAAAAATCCTGTAAGGATCGAATTTTTTGACGACGAGGTTGACACTCTGCGCGAGTTCGATCCCATCACGCAGCGCTCGACCGAGAACGTATCACGTGCGGATATACCTCCCGCAAGCGAGCTGCCTCTCAATAAGGATCTCCGTCAGAAGGGCATTGCGGCCCTGCGCGGACGCCCCGGGTTCGAGGAGGAGACCGAAACGCTGAGAGAGGGCGGCACGCCCGACAACGCGAACATGCTGCTGCCGCTCTTCTGCCGCGACGAGGTGAGCTTTCTTGATTATCTGCCCAAGGACGCCGTGATATTGGTCGACGAGCCCTCGAGAGCCGAGGAAAGCGGCAAGATCATATTCGAAAACTTTCTTGAAGGTCTTTCCTCGGTCATAAGGGACGGCATTGGCCACCCCATGCAGGAGGGGTTGGTGCATTCCGCGATGGACACGATAACCGCGCTGGATACTCCCCGCACGGCGATGCTTTTTTCGCTGACGAGGAGCTATGGGCTGATACACACAAAGGGCCTGGTGCGCTTTGAAACACGCCCCGCGCCGCGCTATATGGGGCGCGGAGAGCTTCTGCGTGACGATATCAATTCATGGAAGCAAAAGGGCTATACCGTGCTGATCTACGCCGGCAAACACGGCGAAAGGACGCGCGACTCGCTCTCGGATCTGGGGCTGGACATTCCCTATGCCGCGGAGCTAACAAGGCCGCCCATCCCGCGCGAGGTGCTGATCCTGGGCGAAGCGCTTCCCAAGGGCTTTGAATACCCCGTGCTGAAGCTTGCCGTCGTTTCCGAATACGAGGTGTACGGCACCGAGGCAAGGGTCGAAAAGGCGCACACTAAAAAGCGCGCCGCACTTGCTTTTTCGGATCTTGAGGTGGGCGATCTGGTCGTACACGAAGCGCACGGCATAGGGCGCTTCACCGGAGTTAAAACGCTGACCGTGGACAAGAGCACGCGAGATTACATCGAGCTTTTGTACCTTGCCGGCGACAAGCTTTACATCCCGACCGATCAGCTCGACAGGGTGCAGAAATACATAGGCGGCGACGAATCCAAGGCCAAGCTTTCGCGTTTGGGCTCGGGCGAATGGCAGCGTACGGTCGAAAAGACGCGCGCCTCCGCCAAGAAGCTTGCGTTCGACCTTGTAGCGCTCTATGGCGAGCGCAGCCGTATAAAGGGCTATGCCTTCTCCCCCGACACCCCCTGGCAGGCGCGGCTTGAAGCAAGCTTTCCGCACGTGGAAACGCCCGATCAGCTGACGAGCATACAGGAGATCAAGGCCGATATGGAATCCGACAGGATAATGGACCGCCTGCTTTGCGGCGACGTGGGCTATGGCAAAACGGAAGTCGCCCTTCGCGCGGCGTTCAAATGCGCTATGGACGGCAAGCAGTGCGCCGTGCTGGTGCCGACCACGATACTCGCACAGCAGCATTACAACACGTTCTCGTCACGCTTTTCGGGGTTCCCGATCAACGTGGAGCTGCTATCGCGCTTCCGCACCCCGCACGAGCAGGAGCTGATAAAGGAACGCCTTAAAAAGGGCGACGTGGACGTCATAATAGGCACCCACAGCCTGCTTGCCAAATCGGTGAAGTTCCGCGATCTGGGGCTGCTCGTGATCGACGAGGAGCAGCGCTTCGGCGTGAATCACAAGGAGCAGATAAAGGAGCTTAAAAAGTCGGTCGACGTGCTGACGCTCTCCGCAACGCCCATTCCCAGGACGCTGCACATGAGCCTTGCCGGCATACGCGACATGAGCGTTATAGAAACGCCTCCCGAGGCGCGCTACCCCGTGCAGACGCTCGTATGCGAATACAACGAGCAGATGATAAGGGAAGCGGTTTTAAAGGAGCTTGCGCGCGGCGGGCAGGTCTACTTCCTCTACAACTCGGTAAAGACGATGGAGCTTTTTGCCGACAAGCTTCACGAGCTGATCCCCGAAGCGCGCATTGCTTTCGCTCACGGGCAGATGCCCGAGCGGCGTCTTGAAAAGACCATGCTCGAATTCATGGAGGGCAAATACGATCTTCTGCTCTGCTCCACCATAATCGAAAACGGGCTCGATATTTCAAACGTGAATACCATGATAATCTATGACGCTGACACGCTGGGGCTTTCGCAGCTTTATCAGCTGAGAGGCCGCGTGGGCAGGGGCGCAAGGCTGGGCTATGCCTATCTCACCTTCAGGCAGAACAAGGTGCTGACCGAAATCGCCGACAAGCGCTTGACCGCGATTAAGGATTTCACGCAGTTCGGCGCGGGCTTCCGCATTGCCATGCGCGATCTTGAGATTCGCGGCGCGGGCGATATACTCGGCGCGGAGCAATCCGGGCACATGGCCGAGGTGGGTTACGAGCTTTACTGCAAGCTTATCAACAACGCGATACACGAGGCCAAGAACGAGCCGGTAAAGCCCGATCTGGACGCCGTGATGGATATCCCACTCGACGCGCACATACCGCCCAAATACATCCCGCGGGAAACGGGGCGCATTTCGATGTATAAGCGCATCGCGGGGATCAACGATCTCGACTCCCTGCGCGACGTGCAGGATGAGCTCATAGACCGCTATGGAGACATCCCCAAGCCGGTGCAGACGCTGCTTGAGATATCGCTCCTAAAATCCAGGGCCGAGGAGCTTGGGCTTTCCGGTATAACCGTGAAGCAGGAGGAAGCAAAGCTCACCTTCGCTCCCGAAACCTCGCTTGAGCCCATAAGCTTCTTTGAAACCGTATCGAAGATGGATGGGGCGCAGGTCATCGAGAAGGCGCAGAAGACGGGCGACAGATCTAAGAACACCACCATACTGCAGATAAGGCTGAGAAAGAAATCGCCCGAGGATATGTTCGCCGTGGCAAAGGACGCGGTGGAAAAGCTGCTGAAATGCGTTAACGGATAAGGAGAAGCCAATGGATGAACTTTCCGAAAAGCTGATAGAAGCGATAAAAAACGATCTTACGCCCTCGCTCGGCGTGACCGAGCCCGGAGCGATAGCCTATGCCTCGGCCTGCGCGGCAAGGGCCCTTGGAGGAAAGCCCGGGCGCGTCTCGGTGCGGCTCAATTCGGGCATTTACAAGAACTCGTTCACGTGCGCCGTGCCCGGCACGGGAGGCATGGGCTGCGCGCTGGCGGCGGCTTTGGGCGCGGCCGCGGGCGACCCCGAAAGGAAGCTCATGTGCACGGAAAATGCTTCGGATGAGGATATAGCGTTTGCCAAGCGCCTCGTTTCCGAGGGACGCGCATCGGCGGAGCTTGCCGAAATATCCCCCGAGATCTATATCGAGGCCGACGTTGAAACGGACAGGGGCCGTGCCCGCGCCGTTATCGAGGGCAGGCACGACCGCCTTACAAAGCTGATCGTGAACGGCGTCGAAACGCCCGTTGAGTGCGCCGGAGCCGAAAAGCCCGAAGAGCGCTTTCGCGTGTCCTCCGTCTCCTTCGACAATATGATCGAATGCGCAGATACCGCAGAGGGCCTTGGATTCATAGATGAAGCGATCGATATGAATATGGCGCTCTTTGAGGAGGGAAGACGATCGGATCTTATGCCCCTGACCAAAGCGCGTCACAGCCATGCTCACCCGATCGGCGCCGCCGCAAGGGACTATGCCGATCTTTTCACGGCGGGAGCGATAGAAGCGCGTGTGCGCGGTGCAAACTCCCCCGCTATGGCGATAACCGGAAGCGGCAGCCACGGGATACTGTGCACCCTGCCAGTTCATGAAACGGCTGTGTTTTACGGCATAGACGACGCGGAGCGCAAAAGGGCGGTGCTGCTTTCGATGCTGATCACTACTTACATAAAGGAAAACTCCGGCCTGCTCTCCACCGCCTGCGGCTGCGTGCTTGCGGGCGGCACCGGCGCGGCGCTTGGGATCACCTATCTTCTTGCAAAGAGCGGAGCTCTGACGGGAAAACCGGTTTCCGGCAGGGCAGCGCTTAAAAAAGCTCTTGCGGACGCGCTCAACTCAATGGCGGCTTCCGTCACGGGAATGATCTGTCACGGGGGCAACACGGGCTGTTCGCTCAAAGCCTCCGTTGGCGTGAACATGGCGTTTTCGGCCGCGGAGATGGCGGTTAACGGCGTCGGCGCAGAGAGCGTACACGGCATACTGGGCGCCTCTCCCGAGGACACGATGCGCAACATGGGCTCGATCGCCCGCGATATGCTTCCCGTTGAAAGAAGCATTATCGATATTATGAGTTGTAAATCGGGCAAGCACCTGTTATAATAAAGAAAAACGATTCGGAGGACGCTATGGAATACATTCCCTTTGGAAACACCGGGCTGACCGTTTCCCGCGTGGGCTTCGGCGGCATACCCATTCAGCGCATAGACGCCGAGGGCACAAAGGAGCTCTTTGCAAAGCTCATCGAATGCGGCGTGAACTATATCGACACAGCCCGCGGCTATACCGTAAGCGAAGAATACATAGGTTACGCTATAGAAGCCCTGGGCTGCAGGGACAGGCTTGTTCTTGCCACCAAGAGCATGGCGGCAACCAGGGAGGCTTTTGCGAAGGACATCGAAACGAGCCTTCACAATCTGAGGACGGACTATATCGACCTGTATCAGCTCCACAATCCTTCCATGGATAAGCTCGATACGATTCTCGCCCCCGGCGGCGCGCTCGAAGCGCTTATGGAGGCTAAGGCCGCAGGCAGGATAGGTCATATCGGCCTCACCGCGCATTCCGCGGCGGTGTTCGAAAGGGCTTTGGGGCTGGACTTTGTGGAATCCATCATGTTCCCCTACAACATCGTTGAAACGCAGGGCCGCGAGCTGGTCGAGAAATGCCGCGAGGCGGGCAAGGCGTTTATCGCCATGAAGCCCATGGCCGGCGGCGCGATCGAGGACGGCAGAGCCGCGATACGCTATCTTTTGACCGACCCGAACG
>JAFXZJ010000029.1 GCA_017541305.1 Clostridia bacterium
CCCGAACGTCACCGTGGTGATACCCGGCATGTATCAGGTAAGCGAGATCGAGGAGAACACCTCGTTCGATTCCTCCCCGCTGACCGAGGAAGAAACAGCCGCGATAGCGCATATCCGCTCCACGCTCACAGGCAATTTCTGCCGCAGGTGCAATTACTGCGCGCCCTGCACCGTGGGCATACAGATCCCCTCCGTGTTCCTGTTCGAGGGCTATCTTGAAAGATACGGGCTCGAGGAATGGGCCCGGGGACGCTATGCGGGTCTTGCCGTCAAGGCCTCCGCGTGCATCAAATGCGGCGCGTGCGAAAGCCGCTGCCCCTACGAGCTGCCCATACGTGATATGCTCGAAAAGGCCGCGAAAGCGTTCGGTGAATAATGAGCATTCGTCTTGACACTTTAAATGAGCCTTTGGATATTCCAAGGGCTTTTCTCGATATCACAGGCGGTAGCGAAGCGGAGATCTCGCGCTTTTTCGACGATTGTGTTTACGATGAGGGAAAGGGCTATAGCACTTACATGATCTCCTCGGAAAAAGGTGCGTTCGTGCTGAAAAAATACCGCTATCCCGAAGATTTTGAAGCCGAGGTCACGCAGTATGAAAGGCTTCGCTGGCTTCCCGTTCCCAAGCTCCTCGGCGCTTCGGAGAACTGTATCCTTATGGGATTCGTTCCCGGCGACGATCTTAAACAGCCTTCGGATGACGGTATACGCGCCGCCGCCCGCAGCCTTGCTAAGATAATGAACGCCTATCCAATGGGAAGAGGATATGAGAAGAGCAGATACGACCGATACCTGAAACGGCTTGAAAAGCGCGCGGAGTATTTAAAGGACGAGCCGGAGCTGAAAAAGGCATTCGATATCTTCTTTGAACGGCAGAAGCGGATCCCGCTTACGATATCCAACGCCGATCTTCTGCCTATTAACGTGCTCTATGACGGGAACAAAGCCACCCTTATAGATTGGGAATTCGGCGGCTTTCTGCCCTACTCGCTCGATATCGCGCGCTTTATCACCCACTGTACCGAAAACGGAGAGGTGACGTCGTTCCGGATGAGCGGCGAACAGAAGAAGCTTTTCCTCGATCTCGTATATGAAAAGCTGTTCGTGAAGCCCTCGCGGGATGTTTTCGATATGGACGTACTGCTTGCGCGGCTGAACGAATGCGTGGAGATACTCGAATACTATCTCGGCGATCCCACCGTTGAGCGCGGCGCTGTTTTTGAACTGTACTATCCGATGGCGAAAAAGCTCGCCGCGGATATCACGGCAAATATCACGTTGGAGGATCATCAGGCATGAAACGTATCTTATCCGCAGCGCTCGCGCTGATCTTCGCACTGCTCGGCACGTTTGCCGCGCTGCCCGCTTCGGCGAAAACCCAAACTCGTTACTCTGCTCCTCCCGGCTACAACAACAACGATTATCAGAAGCTCGTTGCCTTCCTTGAGCAGAAGGACGGCAGCGGCGTCAAGAACGGCAAAAAGCTCAACTCCGGTTACTCCCCCACTGATCCTTCGACCTGGACGGGCATAACCTGGTATGGCGGAATGGTCTCAAGCATAGAGGCGGTCGGCAAGGGGCTCGTCGGGCCGCTCGATCTTTCCGGCTGCAGCTATCTTCAAAATCTGGAATGCGGCGATAACGGCATCACCTCGCTAAACGTGTCGGACTGCCACGGATTGAGCTTTTTAAGCTGCTATGACAACCTGATGACGGGCCTGATGGCCGCACGCTACTATTCCCTCGGCATGGTGCTTTGTGGCGGGAACAAGCTCACCTCGATAAGCTTTCCCGACAGCACCGATCTTTACCGCCTGTCGTGCATGGAAAACGAGCTTACGAGCCTCGATCTCAGGCCCAACTTCATGCTGCTTGAGCTCTACTGCTATGAAAACAAGCTCACCTCGATAGACGTTTCCGCCTGCACGCAGCTGGAGACCCTTAATTGCGGTATGAACAGGCTTACCTCGCTCAACGTTTCCAACTGCCCCCGGCTTGATTCGCTCAGCTGCGAGAGCAACCGCATAAAGTCGCTCGACCTCAGCCGAAATCCGCTCCTGTTCTTTGACAGCGTCACCGCCGAGGGCAACGGCACCATAGCGATCACGAATATCGGCGGATATACGGCCAACAGGCCCTTAGCACAGGCCGACAGCGGAGCCTCGTTCCTGGGCTGGTACAGCGAGAGCGGCACGTTCCTTTCAAGCTACGTGGATCTTTATCCCGAATCCGAGACCCGCGTCATAGCCCTGTTCACCGGCGGAAGCATTTCGATCCGCGGGGACGCCAATCACGACGGCAGGGTCGATACCGAGGACGCGCTGATAGTCCTGCGCGCGGCAATGGGCATTTCGGGGGACGCAGATTCGCTTATTTCCAACTGCGACATGGACGGAAACGGAAGGCTGGATACAACGGACGCGTTGATGATACTGAGACTGGCGTTGGGAATAGGATAAGTCATATAAAAACCGAGCGGCCTATGGCCGCTCGGTTCGCTTTTTGCCTATCCCGGCATTATTTGAATCTCGCCGTATCTATCGCGCACCCGCATTCGGGGCATACGAGCTGTTTTTCTTCGATCAGCTCCGCTTTGGTGTACGACAGTTTTGTTCCGCATCCGCAGCACGTTACGTCGATCAGCTCGTCAGGCCCAACCGAATCGGATCTCAGCTTTTTCGAAACAAGCTTCGGCTCCGTCCTGATCCGTTCTTCCTCCGCAGCGCTCTCTGATTTGGAATATTCTTCGTTCACGCGCCTGTAATGCTCTGCGATCTCGTCGGTATTATCGACTATCTGACCGAGGCCGTAAAGCGCGAATCCGAATATAAGCGCGCCGAGTATGCCCGCAGCTATAACGGCTATGCCCGTAAAAAGGCTGTCGCCTATTATCATTATTCCGTATATAACGGAAACGATCACTCCGAGAACGATCACTATTATGGAAACTCCCTTGAGCTTTCCTCCGACGTTGTTCATATAAACGACCTCCTTTTTTTGTAATTATATCACAACTTATACTTCTTGTCAAACCGTGCTATTTCTGCAGACATACGAGCGCGGCAACGGCCGCCGTAAGCGCGATCACGAGCAGCACCAGAAGCCACTGCGGGGCAAGGAACAAAAGCCCGACCGCTATACCGGCAAGCATTATCATGAGCAGCGCGCGCACTCCCCCTCCGCCCTGCCTCCTTCTTTTTTCGCTTCTTCTGCGGCAATAGTTTACTCCGAAAAGCATACGGCCTCCAAACATCGATCGAGCTTATTGCAGGATATGCCGCATTAGCTCATTATATATCGAATTGTTGGCAAAAATTTTAAAAATTTTTTGATTTTGCTATTGAACGAATCATTATGGAATGATAAAATATTGTGAATGGTTATCGTCATTGGAAACTGTTCACAAAAATCGAACGGAGAACACTCATGGGTTTCTTTGAATTTAACGATGTAGGTATCGATCTGGGTACATCCAGCGTTCTTGTATATGTACATAATAAGGGTATCGTTCTGCGTGAGCCGTCCGTCGTCGCTGTTGAGAAGATAACGGGTCACATTTATGCCGTCGGTGAGGAAGCGCGCCGCATGCTCGGCCGTACTCCCGGCAATATCATCGCCATCCGTCCCCTTCGCGATGGCGTTATCTCCAATTTTGACATCACCGAAAGGCTGCTTCGCCACTTCCTCAAAAAGGTCGTGGGCACAAAGATATTCTTTAAGCCCCGCGTGGTAGTCTGCGTTCCCTCCGGCGTTACCGAGGTCGAAAAGCGTTCCGTTATCGACGCCACCGAGGAAGCCGGCGCCCGCCACACCTATCTTATCGAGGAGCCCATTGCCGCGGCAATCGGCGCGGGCATCGATATTTCCCAGCCCCGAGGCAACATGGTTGTCGATATCGGCGGCGGCACGACCGACGTTGCGATAATTTCTCTTGGCGGATCGGTCCTTTCCGAATCCATCAAGGTCGCCGGCGACAGGTTTGACGACGCTATCGTGCGCTATATGCGCAAAAAGCACAATCTGCTCATAGGTGAGCGCACCGCCGAGGATATGAAGATCCGCATAGGCTCGGCCTATCCCCGCAAGGAGCAGCTCTATATCGACGTAAAGGGCCGCAACCTGATCTCCGGTCTGCCCCAGGCGATCACCATAGGCTCGAACGAGATGATCGACGCTTTGGAAGAGCCCCTGCAGAACATTCTTGAAACCATCAGGAATCTTTTCGAAAAGACCCCGCCCGAGCTTGCGAGCGATATCGCCGAAAACGGCATCTGTCTGACCGGCGGCGGCGCGCTGCTCTACGGCATGGATAAATTCGTCGCCGAGCATACCAAGGTCCCCTGCTACGTTGCCGAGGATCCCATCTCCTGCGTCGCTATCGGCACGGGCAAGGTGCTTGACAATATCGAGAAATACTCCATCAGCGCAATTTACGACTATAAGCGCGGCGATTATTTTGAAGCGTGAGAGCGCCCGGAAAGGGCCGCGGTGCGGCGCTTTCAGCCGAGCGCCGATCCGGCTCCGCTGAATCGGTACCTATAATTGCTCCCGCAGTCGGCAAATATCGATATGTTAAGGGACTTGCTCCCTTTTGAGCATATAAAGTTTAATAAAATTTCAATCGAATCGGCAGGTGCTTAGAGGGTCTGTTTCTCTGTGCCTGCTTTTGGTTAGAATCACTATCGAAAGGATCGCAAAACCATGATCGATTATTCCTCCCTGCAGAACGGCAGTGATATCCGCGGCGTCGCGCTGGAGACAAACGGCGGCAAGCCGGTGAACCTCACCCTTGACGCCGCGCGCGATATAGGCCGGGCTTTCGGCATTTGGCTCTCCGAAAGGACGGGCAGGCCCGCTTCCGGGCTTAAAGCCGCTATCGGCCGCGATTCCCGCGTGACGGGCGAAGCCATTTCGCAGGCTATCGCCGAGGGGCTTTCCGAAGCGGGCGTTTCCGCCTTTATATCCGGCCTCTCCTCCACCCCCGCAATGTTCATGTGCTGTGCGGAAGGGCCCTTCGACGGCGGCATTATGGTAACGGCCAGCCATCTGCCCTATGAGCGCAACGGCGCAAAATTCTTCACAAAGGAATCGGGGCTTGAAAAGGCCGATATCAAGCGCATACTCGGGCTTGCGGGGCAGGAACACGATCGCGGCTGCAAAGGAAGCATAGGCTGCTGCGACGTAATGACGCCCTATATCGAAGGCCTGAAAGGAAGGATACTCGGCGCGCTTGAGCTCGATGAAAACGCAAGGCCCTTTGAGGGTATGAGGATAATCGTCGATGCGGGCAACGGCGCTGGCGGCTTCTTTGCCGAGCGTCTGCTCAAGCCCCTTGGCGCGGACGTTGCGGGAAGCCTCTATCTTGAACCCGACGGCACTTTCCCCAACCATCAGCCCAACCCCGAGAACGCCGAGGCAATGGCGGCCATCACGAACGCCGTTATCGAGACCGGCGCGGATATGGGCATAATATTCGATACCGACGTTGACCGCGCGGGCGCGGTACTGCCCGACGGCAGCGGCGGCGCCGTTGCGCTTGACCGCAACAGGCTGATCGCCATGATGACTGCGATTCTTTGCCGTCAGTACGGTCCGATCACGGTCGTGACGGATTCCATAACCTCCACCGGGCTTGCCGAGTTCATAGAGGGCCTTGGGTGCCGCCACCACCGCTTCAAGCGCGGCTACCGCAACGTGATAGGCGAGGCGCAAAGATTGATGCGCGAATGCGAAAACGCCATATTCGCCATGGAAACGAGCGGGCACGGCGCACTGCACGAAAACTATTTCCTCGATGACGGCGCTTACATAATCGTGAAGCTGCTCGTTGAGCTCGTGCGCTCGAAGGCCGCGGGCCTATCGCTCACGCATCTTATCGACGGCCTCAGGGAGCCCAAGGAGAGCTGTGAAGCTCGTCTTCCCGTCAACTGCGCTGATTTCGCTCCCATCACAGCAAAGATCCTGGAGCACGTCGAAGCCGTTTTCGCTGATAAGCCGGGCTTCTCCATCGTGCCGAATAATTACGAGGGCGTGCGTGTGAACGCCGACAGCGCGCATGGCGACGGCTGGTTCCTGATCCGCCGTTCGCTGCACGATCCGCTCATGCCCGTGAATATCGAGAGCGATTCCGAGGGCGGCGTGAAGCTCATCGCGTCCGCGCTTGCCGAAACCCTTAAGGATTTTTCCGAGCTTGATATAAGCCTGCTTGAAGCCATCGCAAAATGATCCCCGCGCTTTCTCAAAACAGCAGATACCTGATCGACGTGCTTCGCGCCGTGCTTGAAGGGACCAAAGCTCCCCTGCCCTATGAGGGAGTCGATCTTGGCGGGCTTTTTAAAGCGGCGGACGTCCACAAGCTTGCGCCCATGGTCTATCACGGGCTTTACGGCTCCGGGCTTGACGAAGCCGGGCTTGAACCGTTCCGCGAAGCGCACAGGAGGAATATGATCCTTTCCGTCAAGCAGGAAATGGAGGTCAAACGGCTTTCCGAGCTTTTCGATAAAGCTGGTATGGATCATTGCTTCCTAAAGGGCTGTCACACCCGAAAGCTCTATCCCGACCCTTCTATGCGCAGCATGAGCGACATAGACGTGCTCGTCCGCCGGGGCTGCCGCGAAAAAGCAAAGGAACTGCTTGAAAGCGGCGGCTATGAATGCATCCATTACGATATTTCCGACGACGATAAATACAGGCGCGGGGGCGTATGCGTGGAGATCCACGATGGACTTGACGCCGACGGCCTGAAGAACAGCTCGTATTATGATGACCCGTGGCGGCTTACCGTTCACGTTTCCGGTCATGAATACAGGCTGGCGCCGGTGCACGAATACCTATATGCGGCGGCGCACGCCATGAAGCATTTCATGAACTCCGGGGCGGGGCTGCGCTTCCTTGTTGACATACGCCTCTATATGACGAAATCCGCTGCCGACAGGGGCGAGGTCGAGCGCTGCGCGCGCGAGATGGGCATCGACAAATTCCTTCACTGCATGGAAAAAACCGCCTCCGCCGCGTTTTCGGACGGGGAATTCGACGAGGATTCCGCGCTCGTGTTCATGTTCATGCTGGAGAACGGCATAGGCGGCTCCGGCGTGACCAACGAAGCGTCCAAGTCGATCAGGACGGTCGGCGGGAAGAGCCGCGTATCGCGCGGGCAGTATCACATGCGCAGGCTGTTTCCCTCGTTCACGCAGATGAAGCGGCGCGATCCTATACTGAAAAAAGCTCCGATCCTTTTGCCGTTTATGTATGTAAGACGCTGGTTCCAGCTGTTGTTCTCCAGGCGCGAAAGGCTCAAGGCCAAGCTTTCAACGGCGTCGGAGGTCGATAAGGAACAGCTTGAAAAGCTTTGCAGGATCTATGAGATCGCGGGGGTCAGCAAATGACGGGATTCTTTGATACGCACGCGCATATTTCGGATAAACGATTCGATGAGGACAGGGATCTCGTTTTGAACGAGCTGCTTCCGAACGCGGGAGTGAAAGCCATCTGCGACGTCGCCTGCGATCTTCGGGATATCTCGGTCACGCTCTCGATGATGGAAAGATATCCTTACGTTTACGGCGCCTGCGGCATGCATCCGCACACCGTTTCATTTATGGACAACGCCATGATGGACAGGCTGCGGGAGTGGCTCAAGCTGCCCAAGATGCTTGCCCTTGGCGAGATCGGGCTGGATTATTATTACGACCTATCCCCGCGCGAGGTACAGCGGGAATGGTTCGACAAGCAATTATCGCTTGCGGCTGAAACCGGCATGCCCGTGGTGCTGCACGTGCGTGACGCCATAGGCGAAAGCCTTGACATCCTTCGCGCCCACAAGGCGGAGCTTATTCGAAACGGCGGCATAATGCACTGCTTCTCGGGCAGTCCCGAATCCGCCAAGGAATGCCTTGACCTTGGCCTGCATATAGGCTTCGGCGGTTCGCTCACTTTCAAAAACAACCGCAGAGGAGTCGAGACCGCCGCGATGGTGCCGATGGATCGCTTCGTTTTCGAAACCGACTGTCCCTACCTGGCCCCCGTCCCCCACAGGGGCGAAAGGAACGATCCAACGCTTATGCGCTTTGCGATCGGGAAGTTCGCGGAGATAAGGGGTATAAGCTTTGACGAAGCCGCCGAGGCCGGGTTCGCAAACGGGTGCAGTGTGTATCGAATAGAATTATAAGCATATTAAAAAGGCTGCGCGATGCAGCCTTTTTCAAATTGAGCAAGCCGTAAGCCGAGTTCTGTTTATGTGACCATCTATCTTGGCAGCATGTTGCCACACTGCTCCAGCGATTACGAGGGGCGTGACGGACAGCCATTAAATGCCCCCATTTCAATCTTGCTCCGGGTGGGGTTTACAGGGACGCGGTATGTCTCCACACCGCCGGTGGGCTCTTACCCCACCTTTCC
Organism: Clostridia bacterium; assembly: GCA_017541305.1. GTDB lineage: Bacteria > Bacillota > Clostridia > Christensenellales > CAG-138 > UBA3857. The sequence continues at coordinate 8,398 of JAFXZJ010000029.1, forward strand.
ATCCTTACCTCGGGGTATCCCCGGGGCGGTTTATTTCTGTTGCACTTTCCTTAAAGTCGCCTTCACCGGACGTTATCCGGCACCCTTGTCCTGTGGAGCTCGGACTTTCCTCACGGCACATATAGCACCGCGCAGTCACTTGGCTTACTCGATAATAAACGCTATATAGATTTTCAGCAGATTATCCTTCCGCAGTTCTCGCATTCGATTATCTGATTGCCCGCCTGGAATTTCTTCACGACGCTCATCGACACGCTCATTCCGCAGCCGGAACAGCGGTTGTCGGTGATGGTCGCGACCGGGTTGGGATATTTCTTCTTGATCGCCTTATACCGTTTCAGTATGTCGGGCGCGAGCTGAAGCTCTATCCTTTCAACCTCCTTCTGCGCTTTATCTATGACGGGCTTGCGTTCAAGCTTTTCGGTTTCGACAACGGCCTTTGCCGCCTCGTAATCGCGCTTGGTCTTGGAGCCCTTGGAGTAGGTCTCCTTGATCGCTTCGGTCGTCTTGTTGATCCAGCCCTGGCACTCGGTCAGGCTCTTTTTCAGGCCGTTTACCTTTTCAAGCAGCTCCTCCATCGCCCTGCGGGATTCAGTGAGCTCCTCGGCGGTGCACTCCTCATCCTCCATCATGATGTTGAGATCGTCCTGCTCAAGGTCGTAATCCTTGAGGAGCGCTTCGAGCTTTCTTGTGCTTGCCTCAAGCTCGGCTTCCTTTTCCTTGATGCCGGCCTTGTAGCCCTCGATCCTTTCGGTCTGCTCGGTAAGCACCTTGCGAAGCTTTCTCATCCTCTGTCTTTCCGGCGTGGTCTCAAGCTCCTTCTTGAGCTTGTCAAGCTCCGCTTCGGCCTCCTGATACTTCCAAATCATCTCAGTCTGTGTCATATTGATACCTCCATTGGAGTGATTTAACTTTTACAGCGTGCGCAAGGGTTTTTCCGTGCGTGAGAATATGTATTCCACGCCGTCCGTAACGGCCTTGAGCCTTTTTACAAGCTCCGGCAGCACTATCGCCTCGGTCTCGTAATGCCCTGCAACGATCAGGTTGACGCCCGCGCATTCCGCCTCTACCGCCTCGCTGTGCCTGCATTCGCCCGTTACGAGCACGTCCGCTCCTATCTTTGCGGCAAGCGGATATTCCGAGCCGCCCGAACCGCCGCACACCATTATCCGCTTAACCGGCCTCTCGTGCCCCGAAACGCGCACCTTGGTGTGAAGCGCGCTCTCGACCAGCGATGCAAATTCAAGGAAGCTCATTTCCCGCTCGAGCTCGCCTGCGCGGCACAGGTTTTCGGGAGGAACGGGCTCCTCGTTGATTATACCGAGCAGACGGCATAGGGTCGTGTTCACGCCGCCCTCGGCGCTGTCAAGGTTGGTGTGCGCGGCGAACAAACCGATGCCGTTTTCGATAAGCTCAAACACGGGCGCGGTGACCGGATCGGCCGGATCGATATGCTTCACGGCGCGGAACAGCAGCGGATGATGCGTCAGCACAAGATCGCATTTCAGCGCGGCGGCTTCGCGCACCACCGGCACCGTGCAGTCGAGCGCCGCCAGCACACGGCGGATATCCTTTCGCTTAGTGCCGACGATAAGCCCCGGATTGTCGAAATCGAGCGCAAGCTCACGCGGAGCTATGCTCTCCATTGCGGCTATAAAATCATTCAGCAGCATGTTTTTCGGCCCTTTCCTTTTCAATAAAGCGCATCAGCGCTTCCGTCCTTTCAAGCTCCGCAACGATCCCCTCGGGGCGCCTGCCCTTCCTTTCGGCCGAGGAGAGTTCTCTTTTATAAACGCTCGCGTAATGCGCAAGCAGCGGCATTAGGTTTTCGGCGTCCCTTCGGGCCATCACCCAGCCGAATCGGAACCAGCCTTGCGGAAAGCCTTCGGGGATCGTATCGCGCCGGTTCGGCACAGCCGATATCACCTGATAGAACCGTCTGCCCTCCCTTATCACGCGCTCGTCCTCTATGCGGAAATCATGCTCGAAAAGGTATCGCCTCAGCTCCGCTTCGCCCCGCATGGGCTGCATGACGATCCTTTCGGCCCTTGAAGCCGCTTCAAAGCCCCTTTCGATTATCGAGGCTATCAGCTCGCCGCCCATGCCGCATACGGCTATGCTGTAAGGAGGCTCGACGCCGTTCAGACAATCGAGGCCGTCCGCAGTGAGCGCCGTCATGCGATCGGATATGCCAAGGCTTTCGGCAAGCCTTGCCGCCTTCGCCGCCGAAACGGGACTGATATCGGAAGCGATCGCCCTTTCGGCTCTGCCGGTCATTATCAGCTCCGCCGAAAGATAACCGTGATCGCAGCCAACGTCGGCAAGCGCCGTGCAGCTGCCCAGCAGCCTGCAGACCGCTCTGAGCCTTTCCGTCTTCAATAGAGAAATGCGCATATCTCCACTCATACATTTCATTATATCACATAAGGCGGCGCCAGTCAAATAAAAAAAGGGCTGAAAGCCCCATATATGCGGTCAAATCATTCTTTTTCCGTCTGCTCACGCATGCGCTTTTCGTGCATCCTGTCGCGCTTTTTAAGATCCTCGGTCTTGATCACGCTGACTTCGGTAACTCTTACGCCCTGCAGCTCGACGCGCTTTTTAAGCTCGTTCAGATCGTGCGCCTTGCCCGAATCGGACGTTAGCACGATCTGCACCTCCTGCCCCCGCACCAGCTCGGCGACGATGGAATTGAACGCGGGCGCGGGATAACCTCCCCAAACCGGACACATTATGATCACCCGGTCATACTCTTCCATGTTTACCGCGAATGGCTCGACGTAAACGTGCTTGCGCTTCCTTGCCTGTGAAACGCCGAACACGAGCGCCGATAAGAGTGAGCGGCGCTTTTGCTCCCTTACCTCATAGAGCTCGCCCCCGGTCTTTTCGGCCATGCGCTTTGCCTCGTAATGAGTGCGGCCGGAAAAAGAATAATATGCTATCAGCGTATCCATGTTTGCCTCCGGATCTGCGGTGAACGCCGTCTTTTTCGTTTTGACGGTCTATTATAACATATTTTTTTGGGTTTGCATATTTTTTTTGAAAATAAAGCTTGTATTTTCGTTAGAAAATTGGTAAACTATTCTAGGTTAAATATGTAGAAACGAAGGCTTCGGCCAACGAAAGGAGTTTCAATGCAATACACAGCAGAATTACAGAACATGTGCTGCGTCAAAAAGGGCGCCGTGCACGATCCCGCCCCCATCCCCGAAGAGGGCAAGTGGGTCAAGGTAAAGCAGATCGATCAGATCTCCGGCCTTTCCCACGGCGTAGGCCGCTGCGCGCCTCAGCAGGGCGCCTGCAAGCTGACTCTCAATATCAAAGAGGGCATCATCGAGGAAGCTCTTGTTGAGACCATCGGCTGCAGCGGCATGACCCATTCCGCCGCAATGGCTGCGGAAATACTTCCCGGCAAGACTCTGCTTGAAGCCATGAATACCGACCTTGTCTGCGACGCGATCAACGTTGCGCTGCGCGAGATCTTCCTGCAGTTTGCTTACGGCAGGACTCAGAGCGCCTTCTCCGACGACGGTCTGCCCGTCGGCGCGGGCCTTGAGGATCTCGGCAAGGGTCTGAGGAGCCAGATCGGCACCATGTACGGTACAAAGGCCAAGGGCGCCAGGTATATGGAAATGAGCGAAGGCTACGTCAAGAGGCTCGCTCTCGATGAAGAGAACGAGATCATCGGCTATGAGTACGTCAGCCTCGGCAAAATGATGGACGCCATCAAGGCGGGCATGGAGCCCAACGCGGCGTTTGAGAAATTCACGAGCACCTACGGCAGATTCAACGAGGCTGTTCGTTACATCGACCCCCGCAAGGAATGAGGTGCAGTATGATCACATTCGAAGGTTTTGAAAGAAGAGAAGCCAAGCTCAACGCCGAAATGCCCAAGTACGGCATCGCGAGCCTTGAGGAAGCAAAGAAGATCACCGAGGAAAAGGGCCTTGACGTTGCCAAAATAGTCGCGGAGACCCAGCCCATCGCGTTCGAGAACGCCAAATGGGCCTACACCCTCGGCGCCGCCATCGCCATCAAGCAGGGCGTCAAGACCGCCGCGGAGGCCGCCTCCGCCATAGGCCTCGGCCTGCAGGCATTCTGCGTGCCCGGTTCCGTCGCCGAAAACCGCAGGGTCGGTCTGGGTCACGGCAATCTGGGCGCTATGCTCCTTTCCGAGGAGACCGAGTGCTTCGCTTTCCTCGCCGGTCACGAAAGCTTTGCCGCCGCGGAAGGCGCTATCAAGATCGCCCTCACCGCCAACAAGGTAAGGACCAAGCCCCTGCGCGTCATCCTGAACGGCCTTGGCAAGGACGCCGCTTACATCATCTCCCGCATAAACGGCTTCACCTACGTTGAGACCGACTACGATCAGTACAAGGATGAGCTGCACATCGTTTACGAGCGCGCCTTCTCCAAGGGCGACCGCGCCAAGGTCCGCTGCTATGGCGCCGACGACGTGAACGAGGGCGTAGCCATCATGCGCGCCGAGGGCGTGGACGTTTCCATCACCGGCAACTCCACCAACCCCACCAGGTTCCAGCATCCCGTTGCAGGCACCTATAAGAAGTGGTGCTGGGAGAACGGCCGCAAGTACTTCTCCGTCGCTTCCGGCGGCGGCACCGGCCGCACTCTGCATCCCGACAACATGGCCGCCGGCCCCGCCTCCTACGGCATGACCGACACCATGGGCCGCATGCACTCCGACGCGCAGTTCGCGGGCTCCTCCTCGGTTCCCGCGCACGTTGAAATGATGGGCCTGATCGGCATGGGCAATAACCCCATGGTCGGCGCGACTGTCGCCGTTGCCGTGGCCGTGGCTCAGGCGATGAATAACTGAGTTTTGTAACCCTAAAAGGGCGCAGGGCGTTAAGCCTTGCGTCCTTTTGCTGTTGCTGAAAAACCGATCCCTCCGGCCCTTCTGGCTGCCTTCCTTTACACAGGGAGGCTTATTAAAGAGTCACCGTCGGGCTCCCCTGCAGTTTCGGACTTTGATCTCGGAACTCGGCAAATATATTTCACTATACCCCTTGACGCCTTATACTATGTGTTGTATAGTATTATGCGAAAGGAGGCGTTTGGATGGATGTACAGTTAAGACGCGGACTTATCGAGATATGCGTGCTTGCCGCCATGCTGCGCGGGCCGACATACGGCTACAAGCTGATACGCGACGTGGAGCCTTACATGGAGATATCGGAATCGACCCTTTACCCGATATTGAAGCGGCTCGAAAGCGGCGGCTGCGTGATCTCGCGCAGCGCGGAGCATAACGGCAGGCTCAGAAAATACTATGAGATCACACAGCTCGGGGCCGCAAGGATCGATGAATTCTTAAGCGACTGGCAGGATATCATGAAGGCATATTATTATATTGAGAGGGAAAAAAACCATGTCTAAGAAGGATTTTTTAAAGAAGCTCAAGGGAAAGCTCAAGGCCCTTCCCTCCTTTGAGAGGGACAGGACGATCGCCTATTACGACGAGCTCATAGAGGACCGCAAGGAAGCAGGCGCGACCGAGGAAGCGGCGGTTTACGCGATGGGTGATATCGACAATATAGCGGCGGAGATACTTTCCGACGCAAAGGAACGCGGAGTGCTGCTTGAAAAGAGCTCCGGCGCGGGCAGGACGGTGCTCGCCGTGCTGCTTGGGATAATACTCATATGCGCGCTGATCGTTTTGGGAGCCTTGATCATTCGCAAATACGCCTGCAGCGGTTCGCCCAAGATCGAATGGAGCGAGGTGAACGAGGAATATTCGCTCGGTTCCAAGGAACGCATCGAGATCAATATGGAAAACTGCGACCTCTTCATTAAGCCCTCGAAGGACGGCGACTTCCACCTTACCTACTATACGAACGACGACCTCGTTGAATTCAGGGTGAACGAAACGGCGGAATGCCTTTCCATCGAGCAGCGGGACGTTTCCGAGGTGTACGGCATATTCTTCGGCTGCGTGCCCGACAGGATGAAGCGCACGACAATACTGCTCGTGCCCGAAGGCTTTGACGGGAGCATCGTTTCCGAAACGGCGGCGGGCAAAACCGATATCCAGGGTATAGAGCGAGTATCCACACTCGAGCTCAGCACAACGACGGGCGGAATGAGCGTGCAGGACGTAAAAGCCGTAAACGCCTCGTTTACAGTGACCACAGGCGGGCTTGTGATACACAGCTCCTCCTTTGAAAACAGCCTTGCCGCAAACGGCACGACCGGCAGCATAAGGCTGTATGATACCGATGCAAACGATATCACCGCACAGTCCACCACCGGCGCGATAATGCTTGAGGAGGTCGATGCGGGAACGGTCGACGTGAGCCTTACCACCGGCGGGATCGATATCAAGGCTGTCAGCGCCGACAGGCTGAAGGCGCATTCCACCACCGGCGGCATCAAGCTGAACATGGTGAACTCAAACGATATCGACATATCGGCAACGACAGGCTCCATCAAGGGGCAGCTTCCCGGACCCATGAGCGATTACACTATCGAAAGCTCCACCTCCACCGGCGGGAACAATCTGCCGCAGACGCAGATATCCGGCAGCAGAAAGCTGACCGTCAGGACCACCACGGGAAGCATCAAGATCACGTTCGGAAGCGATGAATAAAGCATAATGCCGGGAGGCCGCGCATGACTGCGCGGTCTCTTTAATATATATTGAAATAACGCCCCTTTTCGATTGACATATCCTGCCTTTTTTATTAAAATGTTAATGTTGGTAACAATGTGCGCAAACCCACATTTCACGATTATAGGAGGATAGAATGAACAAAGTCACAACCGTTGAAGAAGCCTTCTCCCACATCAAGGACGGCGATACCATCATGGTGGGCGGCTTCCTTATGTGCGGCAGCCCCGAGTATCTCATCCACACCTTCCTGGATCATCCCTCCAAGGGCCTCACCATAGTCAATAACGACATGGGCGAATATGGATCCAGCCTCACTCCCCTGCTGGCCTCCGGCCGCGTGACCGATCTTATTTGCACCTGGATCGTCCGCAATCCCGCCGCTCAGGAAATGTATAAGGCCAATCCCAAGTGCCTGCACATCAATCCTCAGGGCACCCTGACCGAGCGCATCCGCGCCGGCGGATTCGGCATCGCCGCGTTCTACACCCCCACCGGCGTCGGCACCATCATTGAAGAGGGCAAGGACACCCGCTGGTTCAACGGCCGCAAGTACATCATGGAGACCGCGCTTCGTGCGAACGTTGCATTTATCCATGCCGAAGTGGCCGATGAGATGGGCAATATCTTCATGAAGGGCTCCTCTAAGAACTATAACGCCGCTATGGCGACCGCAGCCGATTACGTTATCGTTGAGGCCAACGAGATCGTTCCCGTTGGCGGCATCGATCCCGAGCTTGTGACCGTTTCCGGCATCTATATCAACGCGGTCGTTCCCGTTCCCAAGAAGGACTAATGAGGTAATAACTATGGATAACAAGAACATTATTGCAAGGCGTATAGCTCAGATGCTTCATGACGGCGAAGTCGTTAACCTCGGCGTCGGTATCCCCCAGCTCGTTGCCAACTGGCTTCCCGAAGGCGTTGAGCTGATCGTTCATGCCGAAAACGGCATCATAGGCGCCGGCGGTTATTCCGCCGAGGGCAAGGGCGATCCCAACGTTGTTGACGCGGGCGGCATGATGATCGATATCAAGCCCGGCGCTCAGTTCATTATCTCCACCGATTCCTTCGGCGCCATCCGCGGCGGCCATATCGATATGACCATCCTGGGCGCTTACCAGGTCGATTCCAAGGGCAATCTTGCCAACTGGTGCCTTCCCAACAAGATGGGCGGTATCGGCGGCGCCATGGACCTTGTTTCCGGCGCGAAGCAGGTCGTTATCGCGATGGAGCACACCCAGAAGGGCAATCCCAAGATCGTCGAAAACTGCACCTATCCCCTGACCGGCGCCGGCGTTGTTGACTTTATCGTAACCGAAATGGGCTTCATGCGCGTGACCGATAAGGGCATCGTGCTTGAGGAGATCAACCCCAATTACACCGTCGAGCAGGTGCTTGCCGCCACCGACGCAAGGCTGATCGTTCCCGTTGACCTTAAGGCCATGGACATCATCGACTAAATAAAACACAGGGCAGGATCATCCCCTGCCCTTAAAATTTATAATTATCGGAGGTATATCTTATATGTCTAAGGAAGTTGTTATAGCAAGTGCCGTTCGTACCGCCGTCGGTACCTTTGGCGGTTCTTTGAAGGATACTCCCGCCGTTGAGCTTGGCGCGATCGTCATTAAGGAAGCCGTCCGCCGCGCGGGCATTGCCCCCACGGACGTTGACGAGGTCATCATGGGCTGCGTGCTGCAGGGCGGTCTGGGTCAGAGCGTTGCGCGTCAGGCCAGCGTCAAGGCCGGCATCCCCGTTGAGGTGCCCGCCGAGACGATCAATAACGTCTGCGGTTCCGGCCTCAAGGCCGTCAACCTTGCCGCCGCCATGATAATGGCCGGCGACGCCGACTGCATGGTCGTCGGCGGCATGGAGAACATGAGCGCCACCGCTTATGCCATCCCCCAGGCGCGCTACGGCTACCGCATGAGCATGCCCACCGCGAACATCGTCGATATGATGGTCAAGGACGGCCTGTGGGAAGCCTTCAACGACTACCACATGGGCATCACCGCCGAAAACGTTGCCGAGCAGTGGGGCATCACAAGGCAGATGCAGGATGAATTCGCTCTCAGGAGCCAGCAGAACACCGCCAAGGCTCAGGAAGAGGGCAAGTTCGACGAGGAGATCGTTCCCGTTATGGTAAAGGTCAAGAAGGAAATGGTCGAGTTCAAGAAGGACGAGCACAACCGTCCCGGCACCACGATGGAAGCTTTGGCCAAGCTCCGTCCCGCCTTCAAGAAGGACGGCACCGTTACCGCGGGCAACGCCTCCGGCATCAACGACGGCGCCGCGGCCGTTGTCATCATGAGCGCCGAAAAGGCGAAGGAGCTCGGCGTCAAGCCCATGGCAAAGTTCATAGTCGGCGCTTCCGCGGGCGTTGAGCCCAGCATTATGGGCGTCGGCCCCGTTGCGGCCACCCGCAAGGCCATGAAGAAGGCCGGCATGACGATCGACCAGTTCGACCGCATCGAGGCAAACGAGGCGTTCGCCGCGCAGTCCCTTGCCGTAGGCAAGGATCTCGGCTGGGATCTTGATAAGGTCAACGTCAACGGCGGCGCGATATCCATCGGCCATCCCATCGGCGCTTCCGGCTGCCGCATACTCGTCACACTGCTCTACGAGCTGAAGCACTCCGGCCTCAAGACCGGCCTTGCCACGCTCTGCGTAGGCGGCGGTATGGGCGTTGCGACCATTGTCGAAGCAATGTGACGTAAAACAGTCATTTGATGATTTCACCGAAAAAGCCGGAGCGATCCGGCTTTTTCAAAACTATCGGGAGATACTATGTTTTCATTTAAAAGATTTTTTGCCTTGAGCTGCGCGGCGGCGTTGCTTCTTACGGCAGCGGGCTGCGGCGGAAAAGGCAGCTCTGATCCCTCCGAAACCGAAAGCGCCGCTTCGGGCGAAACCAACGCGGCCAACGAAACGCGGTCGGGCTTTGAGCTGAAGGACGCCGGTGAAACGGCTTTGTCCGTTCAGCTGGAAAGACTCGGAGTCGAATACGCGCTGATCGATCCCGTTCCCCCGGATGAGGCCGTGGTCGCTCTGTTCAGGCAGGAGCTTGACAAAGGCAAAGCCGGGGGCTATACCCCGGTGTTACTTGTCGATAACGGGTTCCTTTCGGATCATCTCAAAATGATGCTGGACGAAGGTTATTCGGTCAAGGACGAGCTTGAAAAGCCTCTGCCCAACGCGGAAAGCTTCCTGGCCGAAAGGCTTGACGGGTTTGAAGATCTTCTCAGGGCCGATACGGGCGGGGCGGATGAATTCATGCTCGCACCTTCGGACGTATTCAGCGGCACCGCGGGAGCTTCTTTTTTCGGAGAACAGATGGACGTGCTGCTGGTCAAGCTGCCCACCGACAAGCCCTGGGAGGCGGTGCTCTACCTGCCCTTCGGCGGATGGAATTACTGCCCCGCTCCCTTGGAGATGGCTTCCGTTTTGAAGCTTTGGTACGAAAGCTATGGCGCCGTTCCCGCGATGATATCGCACGACACGCTTGATATGTGCCTTGCCTCCCCTATCCCTTCGGACCGGGCCGGGAGCGCGGCGCTTCAGCAGATCGCCTTCGATGAGGACTTACTCATGACAGGCGTTTCAGTTAGCGGCCTTGCAAAGCTTCTGGAGGCGTCCGATATCTGGTCGTTCTGGTGGGATTGACGCGTAATGCGCAGCCGCATAATAAAAAAAGCAGGATGTATCCTAAAAAGATGCATCCTTTTTGATCGGCTTCAAACCGCTTGGAACCGTCTCCATTGGTCAGTAATTTCAAATTCGTTCCAATTCGGTTTTGAATGATTCGACTTCTCTTAGATTTTTAAGCTCCACGCTTTTGCCGCCGTACCGTTTGACGAGGTCGGCATAATTATTCAGCCTTTGCTTCGTGCGTCCGCCAATGAGTATCCACTTTCGAAAGGCGCGGTCGAACTGCTCCTCGCAGCCCGGCGCGATGGAGGGGCGCACGCTGTTTTTATACTTCCTGCTCCTGCGAAAGCATCTTAAAAAACAGGTCAGCCGGTTGAAATTAAGGTAGATAATCAGGTCGGCCTCCTCCATCCTGCGCTCGTATTCAAGCTTTCGGTAATTGCCGTCGATCACCCAGCCGTTTTCCGAGTTTTCATCGAGAAAGGCGCGCATGATACAAAGCTCGTCCTCCGTCTCCCTCTCGGCCCAATTCGGAAGGAAGTGTATGGAATCGACGTGTAAAAGGGGAAGGCCGTACTTTCCGCTTAAATAAGCCGCCAGCGTGGATTTGCCGCTGCCGGAATGCCCTATTATCGCGATCTTTACGCCGTGCGCGGGAATATTGACTTCAAACGGTTTTTTCATTTCTTTACCGTAAACTCAAAGACGTATTCCGCATAATTATATATAAGGGATTCAAGCTCGCTGCGGACGTTTTCCGGCAGGCGAACGCGTCTTAGATCGGCTATGTCAAGCAGCATCATGCGCCTGAACGCCTCGAGCGAGAGCGCACTGACGGATCTGAACGCGGAGCCGCAGCGCTCGCAGACCGAGCCTCCGAGGGAGTTTGAGAAACGGACCTCCTTCTGCGACCTCAGATCCTTTCCGCATTTCAGGCAATAGGTCAGCGTGGGAGCAAGGCCTTCGAGCTTTAAAAGCTTGGCAAAGAACGTCAGCTCGATATCCTTGGGATCGTTCTGCCCATAGGCTATCACGGAAAGCGCGTTGTAGACGAGCACGAAAAGCTCGTCGTTGGGGATATCGTGCTCGGCCACGTGCTCGGCGGCATTCGTAATGCGCGTGGCGGAAACGAGCTGCTCATAGCTTTCGCGAATGGAATAGAAGCTCTCGATCACCGTTGCCGAAGAGAGCTGCAGCTTGCCAACCCGCTCGTTGACCTCCATCTCGCCATAGGTGAACTGCTGTGATATCGCGGCATACCTGGAATTGGGCTTCCTTGAGCCTCTTGCGGTGACCGCGATAAGGCCGCGCTCACGCGAAAGGATATTGAGTATCCTGTCCGATTCGCGGTAATCCGTTACCCTCAGGACTATTCCGTTGTAAAGATCGTTTGGCATATTTTGCTTTGTTTGACCCCGTGCCATGCATGGCACAATAAGCTTAAAAGGAGGCTTTGTATCATGGACAGCGCTAACAATTCATGGATCAGATTTGAAAAGAGCGGTAAGCTTTCGGATTATCTGCTGTTCTGCAGGGAGCGGCGGATGGCGGAGGCCCGTAAAAAGCCGGAGGCTCGCCCCGAGAGCGAGCCGAGCACAGGCTATGAGCCCGATCAGTCGTCGTTATAGCCCAGCTCGCGCAGGGCGTTCGCGCTGTTGCGCCAATCGGGACGGACCTTTACCCAAAGCTTTAAATTGACCTTGGTGCCGAAAAGGGTCTCTATCTCGGGCCTGGCGAGCGAGCCTATCTTCTTTAGCATGGCGCCTTTGGCTCCGATTATGATGCCCTTATGCGAATCGCGCTCACAGTATATGACGGCGCTGATATCGTTTATGCCGTCGTCACGCAAGGATATCTGCTCTATATCCACGCCTATGCCGTGCGGGATCTCCTGCTTTAGTGAGCGGAGCGCTTTTTCGCGTATTATCTCGGCGGTGATCACGCGCATGGGCTTATCGGTGACCATATCGTCGGGATAATACTGCGGGCCTTCAACCAGGTAGGAAACGAGTATCTCCCGCAGCTTATCGACGTTGCGGCCCGTTTCCGCCGAGATGGGGATTATGTGTTTGATAAAGCTCTCCTTTTCGAGCCTTTCGCGTATGGTCTCGATGCCGTCGAAGGTGGAGATATCGGATTTGTTGATCGCGGCAACAACGGGAGTTGAGCCCGCCCTTGTTCTGAGCTCGGCTATCAGCGCCTCGTCAAGCTCGCGCAGGCCCCTGGACGCGTCAAGCATGAAGAGTATGCATTCGACCTCCTTGAGCGATTCATAAGCCACCTTGAGCATGTATTCGCCAAGGCGGTTCTTAGCGCCCGTAACGCCGGGAGTGTCGAGGAACACGATCTGATGATCCCTGCCCGAAACCACGCCCGCTATACGGTCACGCGTGGTCTGAGCCCTGTCGGACACTATGCTTACCTTCTGCCCCACCATGCGGTTCATAAGGGTGGACTTGCCCACGTTCGGCGAACCGATTATGGTAACGAAGCCTGATCTGTATGCGGTCTTTGCCATATCAGTTGTTCTTGAGATCGTCGGAGGTGAACGCCATGGGTATGAGCTCGCGCAGCTCATGCACGACGTAATTACCGTCCCTGTCCGCGCAGATCACGGGCATATCGGGAGAGCAGAACTCCGCCAGCACCTGACGGCACACTCCACAGGGAGCTGTGTAATTGAGCCCGTCGGAAATGATGGCAATTGCCTCAAAGCTGCGCTCGCCGTCGTATATGGCCTTGAACATGGCCGTGCGCTCAGCGCAGTTGGTGGGCGTGAAGGCCGCGTTTTCGATGTTGGCGCCAAGGTAGTATGCTCCCGTTTCGGTCTTTAAGCATGCGCCCACCCTGAAATGAGAATATGGCGCATAAGCCTTTTCTCTGGCCTCGGAAGCGAGCCTGAGCATCTTTTTGATCTCGAATTCATGTATCGTTTTCATAGCTGTTCTTCTCCCAAAATTGCTTCGTTTTCTGTTTTTTTGAGTATCTGCCTTTGTTTTTCGAACATTACCGCCTCGTCATCGGGCTTCATGTGATCATAGCCCAGTATGTGCAGCGTGCCGTGGATCGCAAGGAACATCACCTCGCGCGCAAGGCTGTGCCCAAGCTCAGCCGCCTGCCTTGCGGCGGTATCGAGGGATATCATAATGTCGCCCAGATGCCCGTCGGGCGCCGCGATAAGCTCTTCTCCCTCGCAGGTCGGAAAGCTCAGCACGTCCGTTGGCCTGTCCACGCCGCGGAAATCGCGGTTGATACTATGTATCACTGCGTCGTTCGTAAGCTCTATGCAGATCTCTCCCTCCGCGCCCTCGAACGCGAGCGCCGCAAGCGAGCCGCGCTGCGCGGCAAGGATCGTTTCCTCTTCGGCTTCGACTCCGTTTTGAATAATTTCGATAAAGCTCATCTTACGTCGATCTCCTCAAGGTCGGGATACTCCACCCTTTCGTGATGGAGCGCGGCGAACGTGTTGAAGAAGCTGGCCTCTATCTGCTTGATCTCGGTGAAGGTCAGGGGCGAATCCCAAAGCATGCTGTCGCGCTTGTCCCATTTGTGGGTCATGACCTCGCGCACCTTGGCTTTGACCTCGTCCATAGTGGGATTGGGCATGGATCTTACCGCCGCCTCGCAGCAATCGGCAAGCATCAGTATGGCGGCTTCCTTGGTGTTGGGCTTTTGGGAAGGATAGCGGAATTTGGATTCGTCTATCTCCGTGCCCTCGGGCGCGGCCTTCTTGGCCTTGTCATAGAAATACACCATCACCGAATCGCCGTGATGCATGCCCACGATCTTGATAACGTCGCTCGGGAACTTGGCCTTCTCAAGCAGCGTCACGCCATCCTGCTGATGGGCGATTATGCGCTTTGCCGATTCGTAAGGATCGAGATCGTCATGGATGTTGTAGCCGCGCTGATTTTCCTTGAAGCATACCGGCGAGCGGAGCTTGCCCACGTCGTGATAATATGCGGCGACCCTGACGAGGAGCGCGTTGGCGTCGATGGCCTGCGCGGCGGCCTCGCCCAAGGAAGCAACGAGCAGCGAGTGATGATAAGTGCCCGGGGCTTCGGTCATCAGGCGCTTTAAAAGGGGGTTGTTGTTGTTTAAAAGCTCATTTAAGCGCGCTTCGGACGCGATATCGAAAAGCGCTTCGAACACGGGCATAAGGCCGACGGTCAGTATGCCGCACATCAGGCACGAGCCTATGAGCCACAGGAGGTTTTGCCAATAGCCGGTGAACACCTCGCCGCCCGCGAGCATGACCGCGGCATAGGTGATCACGCCCGTGATGCCGGCAACGCCGGAGGCGATAACGGTGGAGCTGCGGGTCTTGCGCATATTCAGTGCGTAAACCGCGGTGAGGCTTGAAATGATCAGCGCGAATACTATCGCTATGGGGCCGTTCCTTGTGCCGTCAAGCACGCTTGCGGCAACGCCTGCGTTCACCGCCATGGGTATCGCGCTGAGCATGGCGGCTTTTTCATTCGCCATGAGCGCTATCAGAAGCACGGTGAGAAGCGATGGGATGAAGCCCACGTTTATGCTCATGGTGACAAGGGTGAGTATATTTGCCACCACGAGCAGCACCGAAACGAACAACACCTGCTTAAGGCTGGATACAAGATCCTTGTGCCTTATCATGATGTAGCATCCGAACGCCAGGAAGCCCATAAGCAGGGCCACCAACGCGCCGGCCATGTTCACGTCGGGCTGCCAATTATTGCGCATGAAGAATATGAGCCCCGCCCCCGAAGCCCAGTATGCCGCGAGCAGAATGAGTATGCTCCAGAAGGTCTTCAGCCTCTTGCCCGGCTTTTTCTCCTTGGGAAGCTTGACGTTCTTGAGCTTCTCGATGCTGCTTTCCGCGCTTTCCTTTCCGTTATTATCCTTGCGATTCAATGCCTTCCTCCTTGCACGAGCGGTATCATTCGTTCCGCTCTTCCCTCTTATGTTCGTCCCTCGGCGCACGCTGTGATGCGCGCTCGTATGCGTTCACTATGCGCTGGACCATCTCATGCCTTACGACGTCGCGGCTGGTCAGCCTTACTATCGCTATGCCCTCAACTTCGGAAAGCACCTGCATGGCGTGTATAAGGCCGCTCTTGCGGTCCTGCGGGAGATCTATCTGAGTTATATCGCCCGTGACGACGACCCTTGAGCCCTCGCCGAAGCGGGTAAGGAACATCTTCATCTGCTCGATGGTGCAGTTCTGCGCCTCATCGAGTATGATGTAAGCATCGTTAAGGGTGCGGCCGCGCATGTAAGCGAGCGGCGCGACCTCGATAACGCCTCGTTCGGAGAGTATCTTGAAATTCTCCGAGCCCAAGAAATCATAGAGCGCATCGTAAAGCGGACGCAGATAGGGATCGACCTTGTTCTGCAGATCGCCCGGAAGGAAGCCCAGCTTCTCCCCCGCCTCCACAGCGGGCCGGGTGAGTATGATGCGCGAAACCTCTTTGTTCTTATAGGCAAGCACCGCCATTGCGACGGCAAGATAGGTTTTGCCGGTGCCCGCGGGGCCGACGCCGAACACGACTGTGTGCTTTTTGAGCGCTTTGACGTAATTCTTCTGACCGATGGTCTTGCACTTGATCTGCTTGCCCTTGGCGGTAAAAGCAACAACGTCGCTTCCCAGCTCGAGTATCAGATCGGCGTTGCCCTCCTTGGCAAGATCTATCGCATAGCGAATGCGGCCGCGGTCTATCGTTTCGCCGCGCCTTATAAGCTCAAGCAGCTTTTCGATCACGGCAGAGGCGGCGTTCACGTCCTCCTCGGCGCCGGTGATGCGTATGCTTTCGGCGTCGGAGGAGATATGCGCCCCGGTCTCCGCTTCGATTATATTGAGATTCTCGTCGAAAACGCCGAAGAGCCTTATAAGCTCGTCCATGTTTTCGATCGCGACGTTCGCTTCAAACAGTTCCGATTCCATAGTTTAACGATTGATACCTATTCTTTCCTTGGTTATTGCGGTGATGCGGGCAGTCACGCTTCCGTCGGCGTTTATTATGATATCCGTTTCGATGGTCTTTATCGACGCATCACAGGGCAATTCGTTTTTAAGCTTATCCTGCGCCGCCAGCCTTGCGCGAAGCTCCGTCCCCTCGGCAGTGTCGGGCACGCTGCGCTCTTTAAGCTCGAAGCAGTCGTAAAATATCACGCCAACGGGTATCGGGCAGCCCGACAGGCGCTTTTCACCCGTCATTTCAAGCTCGAAGCGCTCATATGGCGGCGGCAGCTTAAGCTCGGATCCAAGCACTTTCGCAGCTGAACAGGCGCACATTCTGCCCGTTCGGACAAGGCTCGTTCGCATACGCGGGGCGTTTGCGCTGACGGCGTGCAGCACCTCGCCCTCGATCACGCCTGCCGCCGGAACGGCAAAGCCTTCCTTCAATTCGGAAAGATCGCCGCTGATAAGCAGATCGCCCTTCTTTACGGCGCTGCCCTTACCAACGAGCGCGCGTCCGCTCGTGACGGAAATAAAGCTTATAACGCAGTCGCGGTCGGCATAGATACCGCCCGAGGACTCCCGGGAGCTTATCCCCACTCCCGGAACGGATTCGGCTATCTCGACGCCAAGCGTCACTCCGCGAAGGGTTATTTTGGCGTTGACCGCGCCGGGAAGCCTCATAAGCGCGCGCGACAGGGCGATATTGTCGACCGTCGATACGGAGCAGCCGCGCGAAACGCCCTGCTCGCGAAGCACGCGCATTATGCTTTGCTCGCCTATGCTCACACTGTTCACTTCTATGAACCACACCCTTGTGAGCAGCGCCGCGCAGACGGCGGCGAATACCGCAAGCGCAACGAGGAAAACGCGGGATGCGCGCAGCCTTGACCGCATGCGGGCCAACAGGCTTTTTTCGATTATACGCACACGGCAGCCGCAGCCGCGAAATAGCCGCCTTGCCCCGATGAATTCGGCGGCACGCATACGCGCGGCCAGGCCGTTATCCGTCCTTGTGACGTTTTCAAGCTTCATCCCTTCGCAGGTCAGCCGATTGACCGCCTTTTCCGGATACTTTCCCACTATGTCTATATTAACATATCCTGAGCAAGATTTCCAGCGTTTCATTCAATTTTACCCTGTTTTCGACCAAATTGTTCGAATGCGACCGACTTTACGCGCCCGTCTATGAGCATTTCCTCCTCATCCATACCTGAAGCGATCAATCCGCAGCCCTCTATCCTTAAAGGTCCCAGGGCCGTGTAAAGCCTTATCACGTTGCCCGAAAGCAGTATGATCCCCGAATGATGCTCCACCTTGACGTATCTTCCGCACGATACGGTGATCACGGGAAGGCGGCAGTCCGTGTCCGCAGGAAGGCCGAGCCTCACAAGCCTTTCGGCCTGCCCGGTCCTGCGCGAAATGGTTCTTTCGTCGTCGTTCCTCTTTGCCATATGTAAAGCATATGCACAAGGCCGCGGGCGTATTAAAAAATCGACGACGCATAAAGCTTATCGGGAACGGGTTTTAAGCCGATACGGTCTCGCCCCATAAAAAAGGACCGGGGATCGGGCTTCCTGACAAGGAAGTCCCGATGCGAGCTGAGCGAGCCGCAGGGCCGACGAGGAATGCATGCAAATTCCGAGGAGGAACGCGCCGCGCCGCGATAGGCGCGGAACGCGGGCGTCA
>JAFXZJ010000030.1 GCA_017541305.1 Clostridia bacterium
ATCCTGCCGCCTATACGAAACGTGGTGCATTCAGCGCCGAGTGCATCCTCGCTGTATTTTATAGAGTTATCGTTCAAAAACTCTTTGATCGGAATAAGCTCCGTCATTATGGGTATCCTCCCACATATACTTCCATTTTAATTATACTTTTTTTTGATGCGAAATACAAGCATGGATATAAAATAAACGGACGCTTTGCCGCATCCGTTTTACTGATCAGCGAATATAAGTCAGATCCGAGAAATAAGCGTCCATTCCGCTGCCGTCATACAGCGCGCCTTCTTCAGGATCGAACGTGACGTTTATATAGCCCGATACGTTCGTATCGGTCATAAAATCGATCCTTTCTTTCAGATCGGTTGCCGTGGGATAAAGCTTGTCCCCTTTTTCGATAAAGCCGGCATAGTTATCGGGACCGCTTATATAGAGTCCCACAAGCAGCTCTTTCGAGGCAGTGCACCATCTGCCCGATTCATAATTTACAGTCCAATCCGCGTCAAGAGGCAGCAGCCCGAAATCATTATGATCGAAATAGTGCGGACAGGAGCATACCCACGTGCCCATCAGATCCACGTACTTGGATACGATCACGCTGTTGCCTTCGACAGAATCGATCCACCCCTCCGTCTCGGAGATCAAAAGGCCCGTGGAGTCACTGTTCAAGCGGTAGCTTCTCACCGTGTCGTCGCGTTTGCCCATGCAGGTCGAGATAACAAGCTCCATTCTTCTGTCGCCCGTATTAAAATTGTTGAGAAAACCGCCTATGTACTTCTCGGTCGTAAAGGTGTCGATCAGCGTTGCTTCGCTTGAGCCCAGCGTGATCTTGACGGTGCATTGCTTTTTATCATCGCGCGTCTTGAGCTGCACCTCGACCTTATCGCTTGTTCCGTCAAAATCCATATCGCAGTAATACAGCTTGTCGGATGCTATATAGGTCAGCTCGGTTATCGGATCGGGCTCCGGTATCTCCGTTGGTACGGGAGATGGCGTGTTGGGAACGGATGGCTCCTCAGAAGCGGGCATTATCGTTGTGACCGGCGTGGTATACGCGGTCTCGGTAGTATCCGGCGCGGGCGTGGTATCGGCCGAAGAGGTGTCGGCCGGGGCGTCCGAGGTCGCTGGCGTTTCGGAATCATCGGGCTCCGTGCCCGAAGACGCATCCTCGGTGGGCGCGGCGCTTTGAACCGGCGCTTCGGATTCATCCGACGGCGCTTCGGTAATTATCGGGTCGCTGCCGCTGTGCTCGGTCGCGTCCGCAGCGGGATCGGTGACCGCGGGCGTATCGCCGCTTTCGGGCTTGCCGCAGGAAACTGCCGAAATAAACGCAAACAGCACAGCTATGATGATCGCAACGAGCCGTAAGGATATATTAGCTTTCATTGCGTGCTCCTTAAAAATCAATCGAGAGCATATTATAAGACCGACGATGGATTTCGTCAAGATTAAAATGCGCATTTAAAGCCGAAAACACGATTATATCTTTGTCACGTGACGTTTTCGACAAATAATTTACAAACGGTTACAAAAAGAGACAAAATGTCACAAACTCTCCTATGGAAATGCACAGCTTGCGGCATTACAATTTTAGCATGGGACGGCAACAAAATGTTGTATGCCGTCGACTTGATAAAGCATGCATACGGAGGATTCATTTATGAGCGAATATCGTGTACTATTGGCGGACAACAACTCTTCATTCAGGCGCGCCGTGGGGGAATATTTCAGGACTGACAAGGATGTGATACGCTTTGTCGAGGCTTCCGACGGACAGGAAGCACTCGAGCATCTGCGCGAGGAGCATTTCGACGTGCTTATCTCAGAGCTTGTTATGCCCAAGCTCGACGGCCTGGATCTGCTCGAGGCTCTTATGGACGAGCCCTCTTCAAAGCCGGATATAGTTATCATCATTTCCTATATGCGAAACGACGGCCTGCTGCAAAGAGCTTTCATGAAGGGCGCGAGCTACGTGATGCTGAAGCCGCTCGAGCCCGAATACCTGTATAAGCGTATGATCGACCTTTGCGAAGGGAACCGGGCCGAATCCGAAAAGAACGCATTCTCGCCCTCCGCCAAAACTCTGGACGAGAAAATAACCGCGGTGTTTCTGTCCGTCGGGATCCCCGCGCACATAAAGGGTTATCACTACCTTCGCGAGGCGATACGCATGGTGTTCTACAAGCCCGAGCTGATAAGCCATATAACTAAGGAGCTCTATCCCGGCATCGCCAAGCGGTTCAACACCTCTCCTTCCAAGGTCGAACGCGCTATCAGGCACGCGATCGAGGTCAGCTGGACAAGGGGCAAGATCGAAAACGTGAACAAGCTGTTCGGCTTCAACATTTACGGAAAGAACGAAAAACCCACAAACGGCGAGTTCATCGCGCTGGTTGCGGACAAGCTTATAATAGAGGACGGACGCGCGGCATTAAAGCCCGCGCCGCAGAACGAAACGCTGGCCAAATATGTTTGAGAGGGCGTGAAGCCGGCTCGGGAATATCCGTCGGAGCGCTGCGCTTGAAGGATGTTTCCGACATTAACCGACACGCTTGGGGAGGATCGTTCTTAAGTGAGACTGCACGTTTCTCCCCTTTCGTGTAAATTACAAACATCATTGTAACAAATTTACATATACATATGTCATGTTTCCCGATCATGGATTTATCCACAGTTTTTTCTCAATGCTCACATCGCGTTAAATGCCTTTAAAAGTGGATAACTATGTGGAAACTGTGGAAAACTCTTTCATATACACTCTTTTACCTGCGTTTTCGATTACGTGATATCGCTGATAACAAATTACAGCAAAAGTTTCCGAAGGCACTTTCGCCTTTGGGAAAACTGTCCCCGTGTTTCCTCTTCTTCGTCTATTTAAGACGGTTACTGTATTTTTCCTTCGTCCGCGCCGAATAATAATCCCCTTCGTGCGGAAACTATCAGCGAATGCCTTTTCGGGCATCAACATGAAAGGAGAACGTATTATGGATACGATCACATTGATCCTGATAGTTATCGGCGCTTTGAATTGGGGATTGATAGGCATATTCCAATTCGATCTTGTCGCCGCCGTATTCGGAGGGATGAGCGGTGTGTTTGCCCGCATAATCTACACGCTTGTGGGACTGGCGGGCATCTGGGGCATAACGATGCTTTTCAGGAAGCGGAACAGAGCCGGCATAATGAGCGAAGACAGGGAATAAAAAAAACGGGAGATCGATCTTGTCGGTCTCCCGTTCCCCGTATCTCTTGTTTATTTTGCATACTTGGCTATTATTCCGAGTATTATATCCGCGGCAATATCCATGCCATCGACCGTGATATGCTCATAAGGGCCGTGATAGGCATATCCGCCCGTGCCGAGATTGGGACAGGGCAGGCCCATGAAGCTTAAGCGGGCGCCGTCGGTACCTCCCCTTATGGCCTCGATCTCGGGCTCAAGGCCCAGATCGCGCACCGCTTCGCAGGCGTTCTCGATCAGATGGAAGCAGGGCTTGATCTTTTCGATCATGTTTCTGTACTGGTCCTTTATAGTAAGCTTTACAGTGCCTGCGCCGTATTTTTCGTTGAGAAGCTTCTCGATATGCTCCATTGTCGCCTTTCTTGCAAGCATCATCCCTTCGCTGTGATCGCGGATGATGTAGTCCATGACGGCCTTTTCGCAATTGCCGCTCATATCGCAAAGATGGAAGAAGCCCTCATACTTCTCGGTATCCCGCGGGGTATCTCCGGAAGGAAGCATATTGTTGAACTCCATTGCCACGAGCAGGGCGTTTATCATTATGTTCTTGGCGGAACCGGGATGAACGTTGAAGCCGTTCACTTCAACGTGCGCGCCGGCGGCGTTGAAGTTTTCATACTCGATTATGTTTTCCTGACCGCCGTCGACGGTGTATGCAAAATCGGCGCCGAAATGCTCCACGTCAAAATGATCCGCTCCCCTGCCCACTTCCTCGTCGGGAGTGAAGGCCACAAGCAGCCTGCCATGGGGGATATTCTCGTTTATAATGCGCTCCGCGGCCGTCATGATCTCGGCAATGCCCGCCTTGTCATCGGCTCCGAGAAGCGAAGTCCCGTCAGTTACTATCAGCGTACGGCCCTTGAG
Organism: Clostridia bacterium; assembly: GCA_017541305.1. GTDB lineage: Bacteria > Bacillota > Clostridia > Christensenellales > CAG-138 > UBA3857. The sequence continues at coordinate 4,100 of JAFXZJ010000030.1, forward strand.
CGAGGCAAGATGCGGGAAATCGGCGTTGCGCAGGTATCTTCCGCTCTCGCCGAGCTTGACGTCGCCGCCGTCGTAATCGGCAATGATGCGGGGCTTAACGCCGTTTCCGTTGAAATCGGGCGCGGTGTCCATATGCGCGATAAAGCCTATCGCGGGCTTGTCCTCATAACCCGGAGTCGCGGGAATGGATCCGTAGACATAGCATTTATCGTCGACATGCGCGTCGGCAATGCCTATGGACTTCATTTCTTTCACCAGCATTTCAGCAAGGTCAAACTGCCTTGCAGAGGAAGGGACGGATTCGGAATCGTCGTCGCTTGTGGTAAAGACCTTAACGTAATTCAGCAGTCTTTCGTATGCTTTCATGATCGCAAATCACGGATCGCGGTGTGTTTCCCGCGCCGCATGCTCCTTTCTTTTATTACCGTATTATTATATCACGCGCCTTTCGAACTTACAAGACAATAAATAAGCTCTTGAAACAAACGATCTTTCATGTTAGTATTAGCTTATCGAATTTACAGCATGAAAAATGCCATGGAGGGTTTATGTATTTGATCGGCGGAGGTCGTCTGATAACTCACGACAGCAGCAGGCCCTATATCGAAAACGGCGCCGTATCGGTCGACGGAAGCAGCATTGTAAAGGTTGGCACATTTGAAGAGCTCTCTGCTGAGTTTCCGAATTCCGAGTTCATCGATGCTCGCGGCGGGATCATAATGCCCGGCCTTATCAACGCGCACACTCATTTTTACAGCTATCTCGGAAGGGGCTTTGCTTTTCCCGATTATGCTCCGACGACCCCATATGAAGCGCTCAGAGACCGAAGCTGGAAGCTTGACAGGAATCTGAGCTTTTATGACTGCTTCTATGCCGCGTATGCAGGAGCGTTGGAAAGCATACGGTGCGGCGTCACAACGGTTTTCGACCATCATGCCGCCAGCGGCTGCGGATCCGGCACGCTTATGGCCATTCTCGGCGCTGTGGATGAATGCGGCCTGCGCGCATGCCTTTCATACGAGGTCAGCCAGCGCTGCGGTTATAAAGCATGCTGTGAGGGTATAGTTGAGAACGAGGATTTCATCAATTACTGCGAATCGACTCCCCATGAACGGATCAAGGCGATGTTCGGTCTGCACGCACCCTACACGCTGACCGATTTCGACTTTAAGGACTGCGTTGACAGGAACGGCGGCAGGACCGGTTTTCACATTCACGTTTCCGAGATCTCGGACGATCCCTGTATCTGTATGCACGCTTACGGTCAGCGGTCAGTTGAAAGACTGCTGACAAACGACATACTCGGTGATAAAACGATCGCCGCGCACTGCGTTCATGTCACTCCGCGTGAGATGGACATACTTGCCGAATCGGGGACATTTGTCGTCAACAATCCCCAATCGAACCTAAGCAACGCGGTCGGCTGCTCTCCCGTATTCGAGATGCTCAAACACGGCATACCCGTTTGTTTGGGAACGGATGGCTTCACAAGCGATATGCTCGAAAGCGCTAAAAGCTTCATTTGCGCTCAGCGATCGGCAAACAGTCTTCCGGGTTCCGGTGTGAATGAAGCGGCGAAGCTGCTGTTTGAGAACAATCGTCTGCTTGCTTCGCGCTATTTTGACAATGGCATCGGCTTGCTCCGCGAGGGCTCGCCGGCCGATATCATCATATTGGATCACAAGCCCTATGCCCCTATTGATGAAAGCAATTACGCCGGTCACCTGTTCTTCGGAGCCAACGGCCACGACTGCACAATGACAATGGTGGGCGGCAGGATACTAATGCGCGATAAAAAGCTGCTGACCGTTAAGGAGGACAAGCTGAGAGCCTGTTTGGCTGATTCTATCGCCGAGCTTTGGAAAAAAATAAAGGATCGGGACGACAAACCCTATGAATGGTCGAACCCGATCACATCTTACAGATAGTATTGTTTATTCCTCTATTCTCTCTATATCAGCACCGAGAGCGCGAAGCTTTTGCTCAAAATGCTCATAGCCTCGGTCAATGAAATGGATATTGCGTACTATGCTCGTGCCCTCTGCGCTCAGCGCCGCAACGATCAGCGCCGCGCCGGCACGCAGATCCGTCGCCCTGACGTTCGCTCCGTAAAGCTTCTCAACGCCCTCGATCGTGGCCGTCCTGCCGTTTACGTTTATGGAAGCGCCCATGCGCACGAGCTCGGGAACGTGATTGAAGCGATCCTCGAATATGTTTTCAACGATATAGCTGTTGCCCTTGGACTGGGTGAGCAGCGCCATCATAGGCTGCTGGAGATCCGTCGGAAAACCGGGATACGGCAGCGTTTTTATATTGACGGCGCGAAGCCTTTCGCCGCCCTGGACCTGAATGAAGAATTCGGACCCGTCATCGCCCTCGGTTATACGCGCGCCGCATTCCATAAGCTTGGCGGATATCGCCTCAAGATGCGTGGGAATGATGTTGTTGATGACCACGTTGCCCTTGGTGGCAACAGCGGCGATCATGAAAGTGCCCGCTTCGATCTGATCGGGAATTATCGCATAACTGCACCCGTGCAGCTCCTGCCTGCCCCTGATCCTTATAACGTCGGTCCCCGCGCCTTTGATGGAAGCGCCCATCATATTAAGGAAGTTCGCCACGTCGACCACGTGGGGCTCCTTGGCGGCGTTGGCGATCACGGTGGTGCCTTCGGCACGGCAGGCGGCAAGCATGATATTGATGGTAGCGCCGACGCTTGCCATATCAAGATAGATCTCCGCTCCGGTGAGCTTATCGGCATGGGCATATACTATGCCGTTTCGTATCTCAACGGTGGCTCCCAGAGCCCTCATGCCCTTTATATGGAAGTCAATGGGACGGTTGCCGATCGAGCAGCCGCCGGGCAGCGCAAGCGCGGCATGCCCATAGCGCCCGAGCATGGCGCCGAGCAGATAATACGAGGCTCTGAGCTTGCTGACCATTTCAAATGTGACCTCATACCCGTTGATCCTTGTGGGATCGATGCGCATGCATCCGTTTTCATAAAGCTCGACCTCAGCGCCCATGAGCCTTAATATCTCCGTGAGCACGTGAACGTCTTCGATAATGGGTAAATTTTCGATTATGCAGGGCTGACCCGCAAGTATAGCGGCAGGTATGATCGCAAGCGCGGCATTCTTTGCGCCGCTGATAGTTACCTGTCCTTCAAGCGGTTTCCCGCCGTTTATCCTGTAATATGACATATGATCAATCCTCCGAAGAGGCATCCTCCCCATCCCCTTTTCCGGGGCATTCATAATATTTTACAATATTCCTTCGGCTTCGTCAACCGCGAATGACGCTTTCCGACAGTATTTTCAATGGATTATATGCCGTACCGCGTATTCTTAACTCAAAATGAAGATGCGGCTTGGAGTCGCTGCCGAACGAGCGGCCTATAACATCTCCCTGCATAACTTCATCGCCGATGCTCACGTTTGCGTCCGCAAGCCTTGAATACCTTGTTACGATGCCGTAATCATGCTCTATCTCGACAACGAGGCCGTAAGAGCCCCTTTCAAGCACCGATACGACTTTCCCTTTTGCCGCGGCCTTGACAGGGGTTTTGACCGGCACGGCAATATCTATGCCGTGATGGAACCCGTTCCTGTAGGGGCCGTAATAGGTGAAAACCACACCGTTGACGGGCGGTATGTAGGTTATATAGTGCGCCTCAACGGGATCGCTTCCAAACCCGGGCTTGACTTCATAATCCTCGGGAAACTCCCTGCCGCCCAGCCTTACGTCGCCGTTTATGGGCTCGAGCAGCGTATAATCCTCCGCCACACCCGATTCCTTCATGACTCCGTTGAGATAAGTTGCCGAATACACCTTGCGCCTTATGCCGTCGCGTCCAAGCAGACGTACGACTCTGAGCCCCTTGGGAAGCATGCTGTCCACGATTATCCTGTCGGTATGCGGGATAACGCTGTCCTCAACGTATGTCGCTTTGCTGGCAAACAGCAGCGGCGTTGACTCCCCGGTAAAATACCTGAAAGCGTCGTCATAACTCATCGCGTCGGTATCCTCGGGAACCTCAACATACTGCACTTCGCTTAAAAGCTCGGTGAAGGTATTCGAAGGAAGCTGCCCCAGATCCTCGAAATGCCTCTGAACGTTCCGTATAAGCTCTTCCGCCGCCTGGCGGCTGGAAACCACCGCTTCCGTGGAGCCGTTTACGACTATTGCCGTCTTATTGAACGACTGCGCGGTCGGCGCCGCCGTCGAGGGCTCGTCGGTGGGCACGGACGTCGCTTCGGGGGTCACAACGGGCTCCGGAGTGACCGGCGCGGGAGTCTCGTCATAATAAACAGCGGGAACGGGCTGCGTTGGCGCCGGCCTGCCGAAGGCGCCGTTTGCACGGCGCACCAATACGGCGGCGACCGTCAGTCCCGCGAGCAGAACTATGAAGGCCACCACCGCTATCCAGCCCCTGCCGGGCTTGATCGGCGCTGTGATTCTTTTGATAGGCTCCTTATCTTCCATTTAAAAAGCTCAGTTCTGAGGCTTATAGCTGTCCTTAAGGCCCACGGTGCGGTTGAAAACAAGGCTGTCCTCACGACTGTCAAGGTCCGCAGTGAAGTAACCTACGCGCATGAACTGATAGGGCACTCCGGGCTTGGCGTCCTTAAGGAAGAGCTCCACATAGCCGTGCATGATCCTGATCGAATTGGGATCTATGTTCTCGAGTATGTGCTCGTTATCTATCTCCGCCGTGGTAAAGAGCGGCTCGTAAATGCGGAATTCTGCGGGTACGGCGTCAGAAACGGGTACCCAATGGATGGTTCCCTTTACCTTGCGGGTGCATTCGCCGGAGCGGCTTTCGGGATCGTACTCGGCACGGATAAGCGTCACCCTGCCGTTATCATCGGTCTCATAACCGGTGCATTTGACTATGTAAGCGCCCTTTAGGCGCACCTCGCCATCGGGCTTGAGTCTGAAGAACTTTTTGGGCGGATCGATCATGAAATCGTCGCGCTCGATATAGACCTCGCGGCCAAAGGGAACGGTGTGCGAGCCCTTATCCTCGGCGCCGTCGACGGGAAGGTTTTCGATCTCGATATCTTCCTTTCTGCCCGCTTCCCAGTTCTCGATAACGAGCTTAACGGGATCGCTTACAGCCATCGCCCTTGCGGCGTTTAAGTTGAGATTCTCCCTTACGCAGTGCTCGAGCATTGCCGCATCAACAACGGAATCGGCCTTTGCAACGCCGGCTCTGGCCAGGAAATCCTTTATGGCCTCGGCGGGATAGCCCCTGCGGCGCATAGCGCAAAGGGTGGGCATCCTGGGATCGTCCCAGCCGCGAACCGCGCCGGATTCGACCATCATACGCAGATAACGCTTGCTCATCACGGTATTGGTGATATTTAGCCTTGCAAACTCGATCTGCCTGGGCTTGTGTTCGAATTCGCACTGATCGACTACCCAGTTATAGAGCGGCCTGTGCGCCTCGTATTCCAGTGAGCAGAGCGAATGCGTGACGCCCTCGAGCGCATCCTGAATGGGATGCGCATAATCATACATTGGATAGATGCACCATTTATCGCCCGTCTGGTGATGACTGCGGTGCAGTATGCGGTAAAGCGCGGGATCCCTCATATTGATATTGGGTGAGGCCATATCGATCTTGGCACGGAGCGTCCTTGCGCCGTCGGGGAATTCGCCGTTCTTCATCCTTTCGAAAAGGTCGAGATTCTCCTCTATCGACCTGTCGCGGTAAGGGCTGTTGACGCCCGGCTCGGTGAGCGTTCCGCGGTATTCCCTGATCTGATCCTTATCGAGATCGCAGACGTAAGCGACGCCCTTTTTGATGAGCTTAACCGCAAGCTCATAGCAGGTATCGAAATAATCACTGCCGAAGCAGAGCTTGTCCCAATTAAAGCCCATCCATTTGATATCGTGCTTTATCGCCTCAACGTATTCGACGTCCTCTTTTACGGGGTTGGTATCATCGAACCTGAGATTGCACGTGCCGCCGAATTTCTCGGCCATAGAAAAATCGACCCACAGGGCTTTTACGTGACCTATATGAAGATAGCCATTGGGCTCGGGCGGAAAGCGAGTCTTTACTACGGGATATTTTTCATAATCCTCGGCTATGAATTCTTCTATGAAGCTGCGGGATACATTAGTGTCCTCCATGAGAGAGCCTCCATGCATAAAAATTAACAGTTTAGATTATCCAACAATATCGTCCGTATGTCAAGTAAAATTATGCATTATTTAAAAAAACGTCAAAAAATCAACGGGGTTTTGGTTTAAAAGTTTTTAGAAAAACTATATACAAGCAGGGTCAAAAGTGTTATAATCAAGCAGAACAAAAAAGGAGGTATGCAAATGAAATGTCCTAATTGCGGCTTTGAAGCCGGTGAAAACGATAAGTTCTGTATTGGCTGCGGCACACGTCTTGCCGCTCCCGAAACTCCCGTGGAAGCTCCCGTTCCCGAAGTGCCCGAGGCTGCGGAGGTTCCCGAAAAGATCGAGGAAGCTATCGAAAACGCGGCTCCCGCAACCGATGCCGCCGCCGAAAAGGTAGAGAAAGCTGCCGAAGAGGTCAAAGAGGCCGTCTCCCCCGTTATCCCGACGGTCGTCCCGGCAGAACCTGTCGAGGCAAAGCCTTTTGTTGAGGCAAAGCCCGTTGTCGAACCCGCTCCGGCTCCCATTCCGGTAAAGATCGAGTATAAGGATGACGAAGAATGCGCCGCTCCCACGCTCAACAAGCTCAATAAGCCTCTTTCCGTATGGGGCTATATCTGGCGCATAATACTCTTCTCGCTTCCCATACTGAATATCATTCCGCTGTTCGTTATGGCCTTCTCGAAGGGCATCAACCGGAACAGCAAGCACTTTGCTTCCGCCGTGCTTGTGCTTATGCTCATCGGCCTTATAATCAGCGTCGGCGTGCTTGTTTACCTGCTTATCACAACGGATCCCGCCGCTATAAATCAATTCTTCGGCAATCTGTTCGGCAAAAACTGATTTATGAAAAGGCTGCGGTCACTCGTATCCGCAGCCTTTTTTATGCCTTCACGCCAAACCATATCTCAAAAGCTCTTAACGCCTGCTTTAAAAGCATCTCGTTGCCGTCAAGCCCCACCATGCCCCGCAGAAGCGCTTCACGCATAAGCGAAGTTTCACGATCGGGCCTGTAAACCATATCGAACACGACCAAAGGCGCGATCGAATCGAGAAAATCAAACGAGGCAAAATCATTCGCTCCCTGCATGCCCAGCGGCGAGGCGTTTATGAATATCTCGGCATGGGGCATATTATCCGGATCAAGCAGGCGTTCTCCGTACTTTGGCGACCGGGATAACGTTCTTACGAGCATTTCGGTCTCACATCCTCTTTCATTCAAAGCACACGCCGCTGAAAGCGCGGCGCCGCCTCTTCCCAGTATGAGGGCGCGCTTCCCCCGCACGTCCACTCCCGCGTCCGCAAGCGCGTCCGCAAGTCCGTCGCCGTCGGTATTGTGTCCTATTAGCTTATCTTGCCTTCTTTCGACTATGTTTACCGAGCCGCATGCCAAAGCCGATGGCGCAAGCGCGTCAAGATACGGTATTATCGCCCTCTTATGCGGCATTGTTACGGCAAAGCCCGAAAGTTCCGATGCTAAATTTCTTATATCCGCAATCTCGCAGGGCTCAACAAGCAGCCGTATAAAATCGGCCTTGATGCCATGTTTTTTAAAAAGCTCATTATATATCTGCGGCGAACGGCTGTGCGCTATCGGCGAGCCGATAACTGCAAAATGAAGCATGTTTATCACCTCTTGAATTCATTATACCATAACCCCGCAAAATATGGTATAATCAATATCAGGAAATACTATCGGAGGAGAAAATGAAAATACTCGTTTTGAACGGACCGAATTTAAACATGACAGGAAAACGCGAGCCGGATATCTACGGAACAAAGAGCATGCCTGAGATAATTGATGCATTAAAGGTGAAGGCCGAAAGCATGGGCGCTGAGATCGATCATTTTCAATCGAATCACGAAGGCGATCTGATCGACAGGATACAATCGGCTCCCGGTGAATTCGACGGAATACTGCTCAATGCCGGAGCGCTTACTCATTATTCATATGCCCTGCGTGACGCCATCGCATGCTGCCCCATCCCCGTTGGTGAAGTGCACATGAGCGATATCATGAACCGCGAGCCTTTCCGCGCGACGGACGTTATTGAGGACGTTTGCATTTTCAGAGTGATGGGCATGCGCGAAGGGAGCTATACAACCGGGCTGCTTATGATGATGGATAAGCTGGTTCAGAAATAAGCAGAAATAACGATATAACAGCGCTGTCTTTTCGGCGCTGTTTTTGTGTATAGAAACGACCGCCCCCTGAATGGGGGCGGCCGATTTGTTTGTTTACCTGTCAGCTTCTAAGCCGATCAGTCTTCCTTCTTACGGAAGATGATCACGCCGGCACCGGCGGCAACAGCAAGGATGCCAAGGCCGATAAGGCTTACAGTACCGGTTGTGGGAGGCTGCGGGCCGGGACCGGGACCGGGCTCAGTGGACTCACCGGGACCGGGCTCAGTGGTGTCGCCGGGACCAGGCTCAGTGGTGTCGCCTGGACCGGGCTCATCGGTTGTGGGAGGCTCGGTTACGGGAGGCTCAGTCACAGGAGGCTCGGTTACGGGAGGCTCAGTCACGGGAGGCTCGGTTACGGGAGGCTCAGTTACGGGAGGCTCCGTTACGGGAGGCTCGGTTACGGGAGGCTCGGTTACGGGAGGCTCCGTTACGGGAGGCTCCGTTACGGGAGGCTCGGTTACGGGAGGCTCGGTTACGGGAGGCTCCGTTACGGGAGGCTCGGTTACGGGAGGCTCC
>JAFXZJ010000031.1 GCA_017541305.1 Clostridia bacterium
GACCTTATAGACGGTCGTGCCGTCCTTATCGGACACTCTCGCTCTGAGCTTTTCGACTTGATCGGAGCTGAGCCCCGCGTCGCCGAGCGCCGCTTCCTTTGCCGCGTCCCTGCCTATGGCGTTTTCGGGCTCGGCGGCCTCATCGGGTCTTTCGCGCTTTACGCGGTCCTCTCTGCCCTCCGGCCTTGACGCCGCTTCGAAGCCGTCCTCGTTCGCGGGCGCGGCCATCTCCGTTCTCTGCTCCGTTTCGGTCCTCCCGTACGCGTCTTCTCTCTCCGCCAGGGCCGCGGGCACTGCCACAGCCGTCATAAGCCCCAGGCAGACGAGCGCCGCGGCTATCCTCTTTGCGTTCTTCATATAAACCACTCCTTTTCATTTATTTTGCGGTCTTTTTTTGCCGCTGACCGAAGTATAGCAGAAAGGGCCGGGGCGAATCCCCGAAATAAATATGCGGGATTTACGAAATCCATACGAAGGCTTTCGTATGGATCGCCGCTGTTTTTTGCCGCTTTTATCATTGAAATCGGGAATAAAAGCTGATAGAATAATCACAAGATCATTTAGCGGAGGCTGAGTATGGAGCCGAAAAAGAAACGTATCTATATAGCGGACGATGACGACGGCATCAGGCAGGTCATCAACACCTTCCTTATAAACGACGGCTATGATACCGAGGATTTTCCCTCGGGAGACGCCCTTTACGAAAGATTCGAGGAATCGCCATGCGATCTTGCGATACTCGACGTGATGATGCCCGGCTCGGACGGCTTTGCCATACTCACCAAGCTGCGCAGGATAAGCACGGTTCCCGTCATAATGCTGACGGCGCGGGATTCCGAGAACGATCTTGCCATGGGCCTTGGCCTTGGCAGCGACGATTACATCACCAAGCCCTTTTCGGCAATGGCGCTGCTGATGCGCGTGCGCGCGATATTCAGAAGGATAGAGTTCGAAAGCGCAAAGTTCAAGCCGGAGAAAAGCGAAACGCGCTTCGGACGGCTGAGCCTTGACGAGGCTTCGCGCTGCATACTGCTTGATAACGCGCCCCTTCCCCTTACTCCCACCGAATACGGCGTGCTGCGCGATCTGATGCTGCACCCCGGCGAGGCGGTTTCAAGGGAGGATCTTCTGAACCGCATTTGGGGCTTTGATTCATACGTTGAGACCCGCGCGACGGACGATACCGTGCGAAGGCTTAGGCAGAAGCTTGATGGGAGCGGCGTTAAGATCGCCGCCGTGTGGGGCTATGGGTTCCGGCTGGAGAACGAACAATGAAGAAAAGGCATCTTAAAACCAAACTGCTGATAACGCTGGTAGGCGTTACCTGCGCGGCGCTCGTTATCGTTGCCCTGGCCTTCAATCTGATTGTGCAGGGCTATATCAAGGCGCGCGTAAACTCACAGCTCGACGCGATCTCGTCCTCCGTACTGAACGGGCGAAAGAACGGCCCGGGAAGCTGGACTTTTGACGACCGCCCCGATAAAGCGACCGGCGCGCGCGGCAACGCGGTCATACTGAGCTCCGAAGGCGAGCTGATAGTGGTGCTGCAGGGCGATATGGATACCGCCGAATTCATAGCGGAAAGCTACAGCTCGGGCAAGCTGACCGCCGGCGGGAATTACACCACCCTGACCACCGAGGACGGCACCTATGCCGTGACGCTTTCGGAGGACGCCGTGCTGAAGAACGCGTATATCGCCTCGTTCATAGATATCACCGCCATCACGGGGCTTGCCTCGAGCATGAATATGATACTCATCGCGGTTATCATAGTGGCGATAATACTCTGCGTGATATTGAGCCGCGTGTTCGCGAAACAGCTTGCAAAGCCAGTGCAGAGCCTTTCGGATTATGCGAAGGACATAGGCGAAGGCGACCTTGAACCGAGGAACATGGATTTCAGGGAAGCGGAGTTTTCGGGCCTTGCGGATTCGATGAAAAGGATGGCCGCGGCCCTGAAGGAATCCAAGAGCAAGCAGGAGGTGTTCTTCCAGAACGTATCCCACGAGCTGCGCACGCCGCTGACCTCGATAAGAGGAAATGCGGAGGGCATAGTTTACGGAGTGATGGAGCCCAAAGCGGCCGGGCAGACGATCATACGCGAATCCGACAGGCTCACTTCGATGGTGGAGGATATCCTCTATATTTCGCGCATGGAGAGGACGGGCGGCGCGGAGAACGCCGAGCCCGCCGACCTGAGGGACGTGCTTTCCCTCTGCGTTTCGGAGCAGAGAGCGGACGCGGAAAGCCGCGGACTGACGTTTGAATTCGATTTTGACGATGAGCCCGCAATGGTGCGCATACCCGAAAAGGACGCCGAGCGCATATTCGGCAACATAATTTCAAACGCGATACGTTACGCAAAAGATACGATAAGCCTTTCCTGCCGCGCCGCAGGCGATAAAGTCACAATCAGGATCTGCGACGACGGCCCGGGAATTCCCGAAAAGGATATGCCGCATATCTTCGAGCGCTTCTATAAGGGCGAGGGCGGAAAGCACGGCATTGGCCTTGCGATAGCAAAGGAGGCCGCGGAGGCCTATGGCGGAAGCCTGACCGCCGCAAACGCTCCGGGCGCCGCGTTCACGGCGGTGTTCCCGAGGGAATAAAACGAGAGAACGATGAGCGAGCCTTGGCGGAAGCCGGGGCTCTTTTCGTATGCTTTGCGTATTTTTCGCCTCTCTTTTTCGGAGATGCCCGGCCTTAAACCGGCTATAATGGGCTCATGAAAAGAAACAGGAGGTGTTCGAAATGAAACTCAAGAACAAAAGGATCCTTCCCGCCCTGCTCGCATTGGCGGTAATGCTTTCCATGCTGATGCTCACCGCCTGCGGCAGCGTTGCCGGAAGCGCGGCGGGCACTGTACGCGGCGTTCAGACGGCTATGGAGGCCTCGACCGGAAACACAGCCTCGGCGGTATCGCTCGCGGCCTCCTCCGACACAAGCGCCGTTGCCGACGACGCCTTCTCCGAGAGAGACGTTTCCGGCGAGTACGACGAGGACGGAGCGGTCGTTATAAACCTTGACGAGGCCGGCGGCTCGGACGTCGTTATCTCGGAGGCGGGAACTTACATTTTAAGCGGCACCCTCTCAAACGGCGGCGTTACAGTCAGCGCGACCAACGAGGACAAGATACAGCTTGTGCTGAACGGAGTCAAAATCAGCTCCGATACCTATGCGGCGATTTACGTTGAACAGGCCGACAAGGTGTTCATCACCCTGGCGGAGGGCGCCGAGAACGAGCTTTCAAACGGCGGCTCGTTCGTGCAGAAGGACGACAACAACGTTGACGGCGTAATATTCTCAAAGGACGATCTTACGATAAACGGCTCCGGCTCCCTTACGATAGTCTCTCCCGCAGGGCACGGCATAGTGTGCAAGGACGAGCTGGTGATCGCAGGCGGCACGATCGGCATCTCGGCGGGCGCCCACGCGATACAGGCCAAGGACAGCATCGCGGTCTCGGACGGCAGTATCACGGTCAATGCCGCAAAAGACGGCCTCCATGCCGAGAACGACGAGGACGATTCGCTCGGCACGATCTATATCACCGGCGGAAGCTTTTCGATCAACGCGGGTGACGACGGCATACACGCCGTATCCCTGCTGCGCATAGACGGAGGCAAATTCTCGATCACCGCCGCGGAGGGGCTTGAAGCGACCTATGTGCTGATAAACGACGGCGAAATCACCGTTTCCGCCTCCGACGACGGCATAAACGCCGCCCATAAATCCTCGGCTTACTCGCCCACAGTCGAGATCAACGGCGGCAGCCTGAATATCTCGATGGGCCGAGGCGATACCGACGGCATTGACGCCAACGGCAGCCTGATAATCACCGGAGGCACGATCGACATCACGGGCAGTTCCGCGTTTGATTTTGACGGCTCCGTGACATGGACGGGCGGCACGGTGACCGTAAACGGCCAGGAGCAGACGCAGATCACCGGCTCTATGATGGGCGGCATGGGCGGATTCGGAGGCCGGCAGGGCTTCGGAGGCCGCGGCCGCTGATAACACCCGTGAAAGAATAACCGATAATAATACGAGGAGGACAGAACCATGTACGAGAATGATTATTACCCCGAGCTTGCCGCTTTTGAGGCGGCAGACGATAACGTTACCGAAAAGAAAAACGCCCCGGCCGGGAAGCGCGGCAGGGGCAGGAAGCTGCTTTCCATGCTGCTCTGCGGCCTCATATTCGGGGCCGCGGCGGCGGGAGCCTTCAAGGGGACGAGCGCCCTTTTGAACAGAGGGGACGAGGCACAGACGGCAACCGCATCCGCTGAGGATGACTCCGAAAACGCCCGCGAGCAGGGCGCGGTCTCCAACGTCACGACCGTATCCTATGCTGCCGCTGTATCGGCGGCTTCGCAAACGCTTGACGTCAGCTCGATCGCCGAGGGCACTATGCCCTCTATGGTGGCCATCACGAACGTCAGCGTGCAGGAGGTGCAGAGCTTTTTCGGCTTCTTCGGAGGCGGCAAAACACAGACAAAGGAATCCGAAAGCAGGGGCACGGGTATCATAATAGGCAAAAACGAAAGCGAGCTTCTGATAGTAACCAATAATCACGTCGTTGAGGATTCGACCACGCTGACCGTATGCTTCGTTGACAACGAGGCCTGCGAGGCCGTGATAAAGGGCCTCGATCCGGATAACGACCTTGCCGTGATCGCCGTGAAGCTTTCGGATATCAAGGACGAAACCGCCGCCGCGATCAAGATCGCCGTGCTGGGTGATTCCGATTCCCTTAAGGTCGGTCAGCAGGTTGTGGCGATCGGCAACGCGCTGGGCTACGGTCAGTCCGTCACCACAGGCATCGTAAGCGCTCTCGGCCGCAAGATAGACACAGCCGACGCGGAGATGATCCAGACCGACGCCGCCATCAATCCCGGCAATTCCGGCGGCGCACTGCTGAACATGAACGGCGAGGTGATCGGCATCAATTCCGCAAAGTTCAGCTCCACCGAGGTGGAGGGCATGGGCTATGCCATCTCCATCACCGACGCGCTGCCCATCATCGAGGAGCTTATGAACCGTGCCACCCGCGAGAAGGTCGATGAAGCAAACGCCTCATGGCTTGGCGTCGACGGCGAGGAGATCACTTCCGCGATATCGTCCGCCTATGGCATACCGCAGGGCGTCTACCTGACTTCGATCGACAGCGGCAGTCCGCTGCGCGATAAGGGGATCACGGTCAAGAGCGTCATCACCCATTTTGACGGCGTCCGCGTGGCAAGCGCCGACGATCTTGAAAGCAGGCTCCAATACTATGCGGCCGGCGAGACCGTGCAGATGACCGTGCAGGTGATAGAGGGCGAGCAATACGTTGAAAAGACAGTCGAGGTCACCCTTGGAAGAGCCTCGGAGCATACTCAAAGCGGCAATATCGGCTTTGGATACTATCCCTTCGGCGGCCATTGAAAATGAAAGCGAAGCCTTCCAAGCCGAATCATAAAAGCCTCCGGGCACGCGCCCGGAGGTTTTTGGTTGTTTGAAGCAAATGAAGTTTTCAGACCTTTTACCAGCCTCTGTCGGCGGCAGCGAGCCGGTCACGCCGGCATTTTATTATTCCTCCAGCCCTCGGTCTTTTCCTCGATCTTCATGTCCTTCGGATCCTTCCCGACAGGCTGATCGTGCTTTCCTGCCACGTCGTTCATTGCCTTTATATAGGCGTCCGTGAACTTGCCGCGGCCCTCCGTCATCCTGTCCATGAGCTTATCCGCGCCTTCCATTTTGATCATCTGCCTGAAAGCGTCCTGCCCGCGGATATAAGCGATCGCCCTTCTGTTGTACCGCACCGATCCTCATTCGAACGCATATGAGACTCCCAGCGCGTCGAGCTCGTCGGCAAACGCCCGCATGAGCGCTTTTTTCTTTTCCGACAGCAGGAGATCGAGATAGAGCCTGTCTCCGAGCGAAGCGGCGATCACGCCGATCGCGCCGCCCGTATCGATGGTCACTTTGACTGACCCGATATGTTTATCATACGGCCCCGCGGAGAGGCCTCCGAGGTAGGAGACCATGGGCAGACCGGTTTCGGGCGCGGACAGCACCCGCTTTTCCTCTATGGAAGTGCCCCGGTTGAACGCGAGCACTTCGCGCTTCCATGCGAGAAAGCTGTTCATCAGGTGCTCCTCCGAGGATTGGATCAGGAGCATGCCCTTGAAGCAGCTTGCCTGCTGCGGGAAGGGCATCTTCCGCAGCTTTTCGGAATACAAGTATTTCACCGAGGAAACGCAGTTTTGCAGCGTCCCGGTGCACCCAAGCATAGGGCGCAGGTTGATGGGGCATTTGACTGTGATGCACGTGGAAGAGCCGCCCGTCATCCGGTCGACAGCCCGCGCAAGGATCAGCGAAAGGATCCCCGAAACGTTCCCTTCGGTCTGCCTGCTCACCTTCAGCACTTCTTTCAGAGACAGGACGGCGTGCCGGTGATACGGGGCGTACGCCTTGGGGTCTTCCGGCTCCAAAAGGAACGGCTCCGGCGTGCGGAACGGGAATGTCAGGCTGCAGGGGCGGGCGTGATCGAATGGGTCGGCGTACTCGAGCCCGTCCGGTTCGGCGCCGATTTCCGCGGCTGCGTCTTCCGGCAGCGGGCTTTTTTCCAATTCCGAATAATAGAAGCAGAGGATCGCCTTCATGATGGCGGCGAGGCCCATCCCGTCGGTCAGACCGTGAAAAACGCTGAGAAAAAGACGCTTCCCGCTGTAACCGAGGCTCCAGAGGTACCCGTTGGACGCGGGGGCCTCGATGCTTACGAAGCCGGGGCTTTCAAACACGAAAAAGGCACGGCTGTTCTCCGTCAGAAGGTACTGCCTGCCGTCTTCGCTCAACTCGCACGTGAACTTCAGGCACGGGTACCTCCGGATCGCCCTCATCGCAGCGGCCTGCAGCGCAGAGCCGTCGACGGCGCAGTCCAGAAGTAGCTCCATGTTCATGCAGCCGCGGTCAAAACGCCCGCGATAGAACCAGTATGTGCCTGTCGTTATCTCACGGCGCAATCAAACGCACCTCTATTTCCCGGATTTTACAGCGAAAACGACCCACGCTGTGACAATGAATTATACCATACGGACGCCTTTAAATCAACAACCGGTAAGGAGACCTAAGTGATAACACGATAAAACCAAAAAAGACGGGATCGAGCTTGTCGCATCGAAGCTCGGGTATCAATACCCTGCGCATAGCCATATCCTCCCTCCGGTTCCCGAGAATATGACAGCAGACCGAAATCGGTTTGACGAATGTACGGGAAAATAATAAACGGGCGGAGCGTATTGCTCCGCCCGCGGTTGTGCTGTGCGATCAGAAATCGCCGTAAAGCAGCGCTCCGTCCTCGGCGAGCCCGAGCGGCAGACCGCTTTCGGTGATCTTTTTGCATTCGCCGGTGCGCACGTTCAGCAGATGGACGCCGTAATCGGTCGAACGCATCCCGTAAAGCAGAGTGAAATACAGCTCGTCTCCGCCGAACCATTTCGCGTAGAAGTAATCGCCTTCTTTGCGGATATCCTCAACGCGGATGCGCATGAGCTCCGTTTGAGAATCGTCCTTGAGATCGTGCCGTATCACGGCAATGGTCTCGGCGTTGGCGTTTTCCGGGTCGGGTTCGTATCTCACTCCCACGATGCAGCCGTCAGCAAGCACGCCGAGGTTCAGCGCCTTTCCCAGAACGGTAAAGCGCTCGGTCTCCGCATCGAAGAAGAAGAGGCTGTCGGAGGGCTCAAGCTCGGATTTCCTTCCGGAAAGCGCCTTTCCGGTGCAGACGTAAAAGCCTTTTTCGGTCTTTCCCGGGAAGGGCTCGTTCAGCATACTGCCGAAAGCGACCGTTTCTGTATCCCCGTCTTTCGACCTCTGAAGCGTCATCGGATCGGTGATCTCAAGCGTATAGCTCACGTTTCCGAACTCGGCGCGGTCGGCATAATCGCGCTCACGCGGATAAAAATCATCGGGCAGCTCGGTTTTTACGGGCTCGGGACGCTTGGCGGGAACTTCGCTTGTAAGATCTGCCTGCGAGGAGGGCTTGACTACATTTGAAGGAATCTCTCCTGATTTGTTACAGCCGAATACGGCTGCGATGATCAGCAGAACAATTATCGAAAATGATAGCCGTTTCATAGTATTCCCCTTTCGTTTCAGCTCCAAGGACTGCGAGCAATATAAGTGGAATAGGAACTTTTTGATACTGTTCTATGTGCAACGCAGCCTTCTGTGGTTTTAGCAGCATCATAAATAATGTACTTGGATGTGTCCGCACTAAGAGAATCGAATAAGATTATATGCACATTACTCTTAACAAGAAAATCCATTTTTTGCAAATTAGACTTATTGATAGTAACGTAGCTGGTATCTTCTTCAAACCCAGTTGTGCTGTATTTGTATCCAAGCCCATAAGCAACTGATGCCATACCAGAACAATCATCGCCGGTTGTATGTTCGGCATCAGTATTCTGAAGGATGTTACCGGTCATATATCTATATCCATCAGACGCATATGATGCTTGCTTAGTCAAGAATTGACTTTTTGTGTCCCACAATCCCCAAGCATACGGGATTGCATTCATAACATCACCAACATTGGATTGTGCTATGTATAAGGGCGGTTGAGTATTACTCCTAACATGTTTATTCCCTGCAAGGAAAATCCAAGAAAATGTAGACATTTCAAAAACCGTGCTTCGAACTTGAGTCCGTGTTTTTGAAACGGGCTGACTATACCTTGAAGGCTCATGAGGCAAACTGCCTTCAATTTCCTTCGCCATTTGGACGAGGCTATCCATATGCGAAACATAGCTTTCACTAAGCTCAGCTTCGTATACTGCAACGCCTTCTTTACGACAGAGCAATAAATATACCCTTCCTGAATCGTCAACATATGCCTCGCTTCCGGGATGATAAATGTTTTCTTCTTCGGGCACTCGGACTACCCCGGTCATAACTCCATTCACTGAGTAACGACGAAGCGTTACTTCGTCAAGAATTACGGGCGTATCAGGTACTTCCTCATACGCGAGAAAATAAGCATTGCCTGAAAGATCGTATGATAAGAAGCATACCGTAATCCCAGAAACAACCGTTTCTTTGAAAGAATAGGGAGTAGTCCAGGAAACGCAGTTGTTGTCGGATGAGATATTTATGGGTTTTTTAACTCCGCCATGAATAATATCGTGTAAGTTATATGAACCATCCCAAAGATAAACGCCTTGATCATCACTTGTCATATCCCATACGTGTCCGCTATGAACATTAGCAGGCAAGGGCAACTTATCAATAATCAATCCGCTGCAGGGATCGATTACATATATCAGATCTAAAGCAGAATCAAATATATAAAACGATCCTTCATATTTTGCGAAAAGACGTGGATACCCCGAATACGGCATATCGATGCGTCCGATTTGAGCTTCGGAATTATAGACAAGAAGCTGTTTATTGACGGAATCAAGTATTGTTACAATACCATCTTCGACAATAAAATCTTCGGGGCCAATATCCTCACATTCGCAACCCTCAACAAAGCCGATCTCATTATTTTGAGAACCAAAGGGAATAACAGGCGTAACAGCGTGAAGAGGAGAGGCCCCCTCGTTACCATACGGTAACTGTTTTGCCGATCCGTTTGTTTCGAGGATCGGATTAATTGAGCGAGCCTGCGGTGAGATGGAAGGAACAAAAAACATCAATAAAACAGCGATAAACGCCGCCAATATGGACTTTTTCATAATAATACCTCTTTCTTATTTCATGTTTAATAGCGCAAACCCGGCAGAGCCGTTTTGCGTGAGGAAAATGAAACCGGATCGGAGGTATCGGATCATCCGGGGGCTTGAAGTATGACCCTGAAAAAGAGCTTTTTTACGGAAAGGCAATAATCCAAAGGAACAAATCCCAAAGCGGCTTTCGGATCCGTTGAGGCGGAAAAGGCTTTGGGAGAAAGGATCGTGTCGTGATGTGCGGCGCAAGGCGAGGGCGCGCTGCTTTCGCAGGCGGATAACGCCCGATGAGAAACGATCAGGTCGGCGAGCGCATAGAGCTCCTCCGTTCTGGAAGAATACTCGCTGCCCGGATAGACGGCGAATACCGCTGCGCAGCCGTCCATGCACGCGATGGAATAGCAGGAGCCGTCCTCAAGGATCCGCACGTGACGGGACGAAGGGATATCATACTCTTCGAGCCTGAGCCCGAAGACGCCGGTTTGCCGCCCGCTTTCATCAAAGCGGGTCACCGTTGCTTCGGCGAGCATAACGGGCCCTTCGATGTATTCGATGCTTTCGATATACGTTCCGCCGCTGCTGTCCCTACCTAAGAAAATGCTGTCGCAGGACGAGGTGTTCGATGTATGAAAGGAAGCATAAGGGCATTTTCCCGATATCGTTTTTACAGAGCCGTCATCCGTTATCAGCCATACGCCGTGATCCGATGATTCGAGCCGGAAAAAGACGTTGTCGGGATCCGCCGCGAGCTCAACGACGGGCTCGTGGGAACGATCCTTGCCGAAACGAAGAACACGGCCGTCATGATCAAGCACGTAATACGAATCGGAGGATTCGGCCATCTGCATGGGATACGCGGTCCCGGTGAGCGGGAAACAGCCTATGAAGCCGGAAGCGCCATAGAGCTTTATACTGCGATCCGCAGGATCGAGTATCGCGATGCTTCCGTCGCGGCTTATGAGGAAATCCTGAGGGCCGCTGCCTCCGCAGGCGGGATCGGCTTTAACTTCGGATACGGAATCGCCGTAAGGTATGCGAAGCACGGCGGCAAACAGGGCTTCACGCGGCGCGGGACCGATGGCGGGCGATCCGATCACGCGGCCCTCCGCAGAGCAGAGAGCCAATGCGTCTCTTTCCGACGATGCGAGGCGGCTGTGGTCTTCGGCGGAAAACGGCTCGGAAAACACTCCCGCGCAAAATGCGGCGAGAATGAAAAACGCCAGTATTATTGCCGAAGCCGTTCTTTTGAGCATATGCGCTCCCTTAACGATACGCCGTACTATTTCTCTTATTATATTATACTGCTTTTTGTCAGTATGTCAATACTTGATGGTCGATCGGATCGCGTCAATAACTTCTGGGAGAAATCAAGCGCAGTGATCGAGGGGTTTGAGCTCGGCGCAGGCCTTGAGCAGGACGGTAGTGCCGGTGAGCTTGCCGTAGGTCAGGCCTGCGGGAGCATGCTCGTTCTCGAAGACGCTCCAATCGTGATATCCGCCGAAGGCTCCATTGATCTGCTCCCAAATCCCTGGAAATGCACGGGATTTATCGTCCTGTGCCTCTTTGGGTCTGAGGTATCCATACCCTCGGTAACGGTAACAAGAGGCACGAAAGCGCTTTTTCTCGGACGCAGATGAACGTGATCCTCGTCGGCAAATACGTGAAGCTCGGATGGAGTGGTCTTCACTCTCTCCATTGCCGTTACAGGCGCTTTCATGGACAGAAGCTTGTTGTTTACTGTCTGACGGCTGACGAGACCTCCGGTAACGTTCGCCGCCTTCTGCATGGACATTGATGCGGAATACTGCACGAGCTCCGCACAGAGCTGCTTTGAGAGCCTTTCGTTCGGCTCTATACCGATAAGGTGATCGGCAAGATAAACGTTCTTTCCATCCTTAAACGAGTA
>JAFXZJ010000032.1 GCA_017541305.1 Clostridia bacterium
ATCCTGCGCACGGTTATCACTATTATCCGGAGCATGCGGCGGCGGGCCTTTGGACCACCCCCACGGAGCTGGTCAAGATCGGTCGTGCCCTTTCCAAGAGCTACCGCGAGGGCGGTCTGCTCAGGAAGGAAACCGCAAGGCGCATGCTGACGCCGTTCATGGATAGCTACGGCCTGGGCATTCAAAGCTTCCGGGGTGATATCGGCTATCATGACGGATGGAACGAGGGCTTCCTGACGACCTGGCTATTCTCCCTGCGGGAGGATCTGTGCGTGGCCGTGATGTTCAACCGGTCCACTGACGAACTTGACTGGAAACAATCCTATATCGCCATCGAGCTGTTCCAAACCACGGAGGAAGACCTGGCAGAGGAACCGAGCAAACGGAGCTTAAAAGCCCTGTGCGGCAAATACGAGCATCCCGATGACGCCGAGATCTGCGTAGACGAGGTCTTTATGCAAGACGGAAAGCTGTACGCAAAGTTTCTTGGCGACGACGACGAATTTACCAGTCAGCTCTATCCCATCGGGAAGAAGACCTTCGGCCGCAAGGGCGGCTTTGCCAAGATCGTCTTTGGTGAAAACTGCCTGACTATCGACGGGATCACTTGCAAGAAGCTGTAAAATCAAAACTGCGGCAGAATATCCGTGTTACGAACTTTAATGATAACCTTGATTTTATTAAAATAGCGATCTTTAGCCAACACAAAGGGCCATCCGATGGATGGTCTTTTGTGTTGGCGGATATGTATCGAAGGGATTTGAACGGGCAGTTTGGAGGCGGACGCGCCTAGCGATTTCAAACATCCGGCGAATGTTTGAAAAGCCGACAAAGGTCGGCGAGGACCGACCGTACTGCCCTGCTTGATGCGGCATCAGTGCCGCCAAGAGCAAATCCCTGCTTCTACGTCAATTTGAAGCCTTGCGCCGTCTGCATAGATACACGAAACCCGCGGCGGACTGTCATAAGACCATCCGCCGCGAGCTCGCATTTTGCTTTATCTTTCTTTTCCCGGATCGGGGATTCACAGCCCCTTTGCAAATTCCCTTATCTCCGCAAGCTTTGCCTCGGAGCCGTTCTCGTCGCCATGGGCGGTTATGATACCGGCGTTTTCGATCCCGGCATACCCCATATAGGCTTTGAACTGCGCAATGGCGGCGTCATACACTCCGGGAGAGCCCGAGGAGAGAAGCATTGCGGCCTTCTTTGCGTTGAGAGGCTTGCCAATGCAGTAGACCCTTTGAATGGCGGCTTCCATCTGAGCGGTCATCGTGAAGTAATAAATGGGCGAAGCGAATACGACCATGTCGGCTTCCCTGTAAGCGGGAAGTATCTTTTCAAGATCGTCCTTCTGTATGCAATTGCCTTCGCCCTTGGTATGACAGTACTCGCAGGCAAGGCAGCCGGCGATCTTCATCCTGCCGACCTGATACTCTTCCACCACGTGCCCCGCGGCCTCCGCGCCCTCGCGGAAAGCCTGCACCATGGCAGCTGTGTTTCCCTTGCGGGGACTTCCGTTAAAAACAGCGATCTTCATTTTTGTGCTTCCTTTCATTGTGCGGTCACAAAAGCAGACATGCTTCGCAAACGGTTTTTACATCAATTTACGGAACATGGCTTCAAAGTCGGCAAGCTCGGCATGGCGCGGATTGCCGGGTGCGCATGCGTCGGCTGCGGCGGATTCGCACAGGAACGGGAGATCCTCCTCCTTAAGCTTTTCGAGCTTTGTCGGGATGCCGACGTCGACGGACAGCTGCTGCACCGCGTCTATAGCCGCCTTGCGGTAGGCCGCCTGATCCATACCCTCGGTATTCACGCCGAACGCTTCCGCGATCGCTTTGAACTTTTCGCCCGTGTATTCCTGATTGAACTCCATTACGATGGGCAGCATCATCGCGCAGGCCACGCCGTGGGGAGTATCATAGACCGCGCCAAGCGTGTGCGCCATGGAATGAGCGATGCCGAGGCCGACGTTTGAATAAGCCATTGCGGTGACGTACTGCGCAAGCGCCATGCCCTCGCGTCCGTCGGGATCGTTGGCGACGGCCTTGCGAAGGTTCTTTGCGATAAGCCCGATCGCTTCGAGATTCAGACAATCGGAAAGCTCCCAGGCCGCTCCGGTGGTGTAGCCTTCGATCGCGTGGGTCAGAGCATCCATACCGGTGGAGGCGGTAAGGCCCTTGGGCATTGAAGCCATCATGTCGGGATCGACGACCGCGATATCGGGGATATCGTTGGGGTCCACGCAGACGAATTTGCGCTTTCTTTCAACGTCGGTGATGACGTAATTGATCGTGGATTCCGCGCCCGTGCCGCCGGTGGTGGGAACGGCGATGGTGAATACGGTGCGGTTCCTGGTCGGCGCAACGCCTTCAAGCGAACGCACGTCATAGTATTCGGGATTGTTCACGATGATGCCGATGCCCTTGCCGGTGTCCATCGAGGAGCCGCCGCCGATGGTGATCATGAAGTCTGCGCCGGATGCGCGGTAAGCGTCGACGCCGTGCTGCACGTTCTCGATCGTGGGATTGGGCTTTATATCGGAATAGAGCTCATAAGCTATGCCGTTCTGCTCCAGAAGATCGGTCACGCGCTTGGTCACGCCGAAACGGACGAGATCGGGATCGGACGCCACGAACGCCTTCTTGAAGCCGTGAGCCGCGACGATGCCGGGGATCTCGTTGATCGCGCCGTGCCCGTGATAGGAAATGCCGTTCAGTACAAATCGATTAACTGCCATAAAGAACCTCCGTGAATGGTTAGTTTTGCACATTTAGTATATCATGTTTATTATTTTTCCGCAAGGGGTTATATCATGTTTATCCTGTTACGCATAAAAAAACGGGACCCTCGCACGGCCCGAGGTGCGCGCCTCGGCCGCAAACGCGATTGGTCCCATATAGTTTCGTTGACCTGCGGCCGATCACGCCGTCAGACAGCAGCCGTTCTCACGGCTTTAGGTATTTTCTTCCCTGCAAAAGCTGCCGTCCCCGCGCGGGGTGAAGCCCATCTTTTCCAGATAGGCGGCGTGCTCCGGTACGCTCGTTCTGCATATCAGCCTTGTGATGCCGAGGGACGGGAGCTTATCGTAAATGAATCTGCCAACGGAGCAGTCCCGGTAGGCGGGCGTGGTGTAATCCAGCAGTATTTCGAATTCGGAGCCGTCAGGCTTTCCGAGCAGAAGCCCCGCGGCGCAGTCGTCCACAAGCACCGCAAAGCCCTGCGACCGCTTTATGCTTTCCTCAGACACATCGGGGAAAAACTTTTTTATATCGTCACCGTACTTTACCATGAACCATTCGGCAAGGCCGTCGCCGCCTTTAAGCTTTTGCAGCTCATATCCCCGGCCCGTTCTGCGCTTGAGCTTGAGCAGCTGATAGATATTTATACCCACAAGGCACGCGTTCAGGAATGCGGTGGGATACGAGCCGATCAGCAAAGCGTAAACGGTGAATATCGCGCTGCCTATGAGGTTTATCACGCGCAGACGCACCACCGAAGTCATGAGCATCGAAACGAGTATCAGGATCGAGCCCAGATATCCTATGATCTCAAAATACCATGTCCCGTTCATATTGTTTCCTCCTGTAAGGGTTTATCGGTTTGGTTATATACTATCATATTTCGGGCAATTATTCAATAAGCTTGAGCCGCCGGATTGAAAAAGCGGCGCGGATATGATAGACTGTTTCCGAAAAAAAGCTGTTGGGGAGATTTGCTATGGAAAACAAATCGCCGGCCGCGACAGGTCTGCAAAACGATATCGAAGGGGAAAGCCGCAAAACTGCCGTCCGTGCGGTCATATTCGACCTTGACGGAACGCTGACTGATACCGAAGTGTACTTTCAAAGGGCGTGGGCGGAGGCTACGGCGCGCTTTGGCTATGAACTTGACAGGGAGAAGACGCTTGCCCTGCGCTCGCTGGGAATGCCCTACGTCAACGATCAGCTGAAGGAATGGTTCGGCGCGTCATGCCGCCCCGATGAGATAAAAGCCGCGTGCCACAGCATATTCAATTCCATTGCGGCGAAAGAGGGCGTGAGGCTGAAGCCCGGCGCAAAGGAACTTCTTGACCGGCTGAAGGCCGAAGGATACATCATCGCGCTCGCAACGGCCGGGAAAACCGAAAGGGCTGTAAAACAGCTGACGGAAACCGGCGTCATGGAGTATTTTGATAAGATCGTTTGCGCGAATATGGTGGCGCACGGAAAACCTGCTCCCGACACGTATGAATACGCCTGCGAGGTGCTGGGCATAAGGCCGGAGGAGGCTGTTGCGGTTGAGGATTCCCCCAACGGCGTAAAAAGCGCATACAGCGCGGGCTGCCGGGTGATCATGGCGCCGGAGCTTACGGAGCCCGACGGTGAGATAGGGCCCATGCTTTACGCCTGCGTGCGGTCGCTTGCGGATATAATCCCCCGCCTGATCCGCCGCTGAGTTTTACGGTTAACGCGCCCCGAGCGAAGAAACATCGCCGCGGGCGTGTTTTCTTTGCCGAAAAGATGTTTACTTCCATCCCGATCTGTGGTATTATTAGTCGGTTTCATTCGGCAGTCAGACGAGCTGCCGGGCGGGACCGCCGATGAGTTCGGTCGTCCGATCAATTCACAGACGATCGGGACAAATGAAAGGAGGGCTTTGCAGGGCAAAGCCGACGAAACAGAATCATGGGTACATTACTTTCAGCAGCCCTTGCACTTTTGATAGGGCTGCTTATGACGCGCGTATTTAAACTGCTTAAGCTCCGTCTGCCGGACGTTACGGCGTTTCTGATCGCCGGACTGATCGTGGGGCCGTACTGCCTGGGCCGCCTTGGGATCGAGGGCGTGGGCTTTTCAAGCGTCGAGGAAGTCGAGAGCATGTCCGTTATCACAAACACCGCTCTCGGTTTCATCGCATTCTCGATCGGAAACGAATTCCTGCTTTCACAGCTTAAAACCATCGGCAAGCAGGCTGTGATCGTGGGCATATTCCAGGCGCTGGCCGCGACGGTCCTGGTCGACGCCACGCTTATTGGCCTGCACTTCCTGATGCCCGACAAGCTCACTATTGAAGCCGCTATCACTCTGGGCGCGATCGCATCGGCAACGGCGCCCGCGGCAACGCTGATGGTTGTGAGGCAGTATAAGGCAAAGGGCAAGCTGACGGATATACTGCTTCCCATAGTCGCTTTGGACGACGCGGTGGGGCTGGCCCTGTTCGCCGTATCCTTTGGCATCGCCACTTCCCTGGTCACAGGCAAAACGGATTTTGTGGGCATAATAGTTGAGCCCCTGATAGAGATAGTCGCTTCGCTGGCGCTCGGCGCCTTCCTCGGTTGGGTGCTTACGATGCTCGAGCGCACCTTCTTCTCCAATTCCAACCGTCTTTCGCTGACCATCGCGTTCGTGATCCTGACCGTTGCCCTGTCGATGATCAAGTTCAATATCGGCGGCGTCAAGATATCCTTCTCCACGCTTTTGGTGTGCATGATGCTGGGCACCGTCTTCTGCAATATCTGCCCCCTGTCGCACGATCTGATGGAACGCGCCGACAAGTGGACCGCGCCCCTTTTCGCGCTCTTCTTCGTGCTGAGCGGCGCTGAACTGGAGCTGAGCGTGTTCGCAAGCGGCGCTGTGATACTGATAGGCGTGGTGTACATCCTTTCCCGCTCCATCGGTAAATACATAGGCTCCTATGCCAGCTGCTCGGCGACAAAATGCGATCCCACGGTCAAAAAATACCTGGGCATAACGCTTTTGCCCCAGGCGGGCGTTGCGCTGGGCATGTGCGTTACTGCGGAAAAGCTCGGCACAGCCGACGGCGTGCTTATCAAAAACATAATCCTGTTCAGCGTGCTCATATACGAGCTGTTCGGGCCGCTGCTCACCAAGTGGGCATTGACCAAGGCCGGAGACATCAAGCCCTCTGCGGTGAACGTGAACGACCGGCGTATCAAAAAATACAACGAAGCGCTGGATCAGAACACCGTTTCCCCCGCAAGCATGAAGCAGGCTCAGCGCAATATCGAGCGCCGCAGGAAGATCGCCTCAAAGCATGCCCGGAATAAGGACGGCGGACAGGATCAATAGCGGCTTTTTCCCGAAGCGGGATAAAGCCCGCGTCCTTACAGATCGCCAAAAAGAGCGGCCTCCTCGATGGAGCATGCCATGAATTCTATTGATTTTTGCACATGCTTTTGCTATAATGTATAAGTCGAAATTTATTTTTGAGGGATCGCTTATGAAGATAATCATTGCGGGCTACGGCAAGGTCGGCGCTGCCATGACAAGGCAGCTTGCCTCGGAGGGCTACGATCTGACCGTCATAGATTCCAACAAGGCCGTGCTTGAATCCGGGCTTGAGCTTTATGACATTATGGGCGTGCACGGCAACTGCGCCACCATGGAGGTTTTGAACGAGGCGGGCGTGCAGGACGCCGATCTGCTGATCGCCGCCACCAGCGCGGACGAGATCAACCTGCTCTGCTGCCTTACCGCCCATAATCTCAACAAAAACATACACACCATAGCAAGGATCCGCACACCCGAATACAGCGAGCAGATACTCATGATGCGCGATTCGCTCGGACTTTCGATGCTGGTCAATCCCGAGCGGCAGGCCGCGCA
>JAFXZJ010000033.1 GCA_017541305.1 Clostridia bacterium
CGCCGGCATAGGCGGCGGCTCCGAGAGGACTCCCTCGGGCGACGTTATAATAGACGGCGGTACGGTGATCATTGAAAACTACGGCTACGGCGCGGGCATAGGCGGCGGAGCGAGCGAAAAGAAACCTTCTACGGCAGGAAACGGCGGAAACGTTGAAATAAGCGGCGATTCGTTCGTCGTGTCCATGAGCGATGGCGGCGCGGGCATAGGCGGCGGCGGTTCAATAACCGGCGGCGGAGGCGGCGGCAACGGCGGTACGCTTACGATAAACGGCGGCACTGTCCACGCTATCTCGGGCGGAAAGGGCGCCGGCGTAGGCGGCGGCAACGACGGCAACGGCGGCACGCTCATAATGAACGGCGGATATCTTATGGCGTCCGGTGGCCGCTTAGATTACAATTACATAAAAGAACACGGCCTTTATTCGGGCTCTGTACCGGGCGTCAGTCCCATAAACCAGGGCTGGGCCGATCTGTTCTCCAACCTTCTTATGCATTTCTTCGTATCCGGAAGCTACGGCGGTGCGGGCATAGGCGGCGGTGACGACGGCAACGGCGGCACGGTCATCATAAACGGCGGACAAGTCGTGGCGCAGGGCGGCAGAAACAGCGCAAGGGCAATCGGCAGAGGCGACGGAGGAAATAACGACGGAAGCCTTACCGTATATGACGAGGCGGCGGTTTCGTACGCCCGCTTTACCGATGAGAGCGCGAGCACTCTGTGCGAACTGATCGCATCGGTTGCCGCAAACAGGGAAAAGGACTGCAAAAACAACGTTTTTGCCAATATCGATACCTGCAAGCATCCCGGGGCGACCTATGAAAGCGTGGGCGAAAGCGGGCATCTCGTCAACTGTCGGTACTGCAAGACGCAGGAAACCGGCACACATCCGCACGATTTCGGTACCGACGGGCGCGTATGCACGCTCTGCGGATGTGAACGGGTAAAGATCACGCTCCTTCCTGGCGACGGCTCCGGTTCCGTCGATCCCATTTGGGCTCTAAAAGGAACTTATTATGTCCTTCCTTCGCTTCCCGCGCAGTTCACCGCCCCGGGCGATAAGGTGTTCTTCGGTTGGCTGGTGAGCTCACTCAACGAGAACCACGCGCCCGGCAGCGAGATAACGCTAAATGCCGACGTAACCTTGACCGCCCAGTGGACTAATCCATATGATCTGTGGGTCGGCGGCATACAAGTCACTGAAGAGAACAGGAACGACGTACTGGGCGACGGAAAGGTGAGCTACGATCCCTCAACGTGCACTCTGAACATAAACGGATTGGACGGCTTTACCGGCGTTAACGACTCAGGGAGATTCATCTATCCAAACAGGCTGAATCTGAGGATTACGGGAAACGGTAATTTACGGCCGCTTAACGGTGTCATGTGCAGGGACATAATCTTCGTAAAGATGGGTTCTCTAACTATAAACGGAGATTTCACAATAGCGAACACATGGTCAATGGGCACTTTGAGCGGCACCAGTCTGAACGTCGCAAGGGACGTAATATTCGAGGCGGGCAATTTCTTGATAACCGCAACCGGCAACGCCGTCAGCATCGACAACGACGGCCGCAGGATAGTCGTTAAAAACGGGGTCGAAAGGCTCGAAGTCACCACCACATCCACGTCCGGCGTCTTCTACGCATTCAAGGTCTATGACCACGAACACGTTATACTCGAGAACGAGGAGCTTGTCACCGAATACGTCCGACTTGACGGAAACAGCGAGAACATAGACATGTCCCACGCAAGACATGCGGTGATAGAGCACGGCATAGTCGTTTCGTTCGATCCGAACGGCGGCGCCATAGGCGACAGTACGGGCGTTGTTTCGATTATAATTCCGCGGAACGGCACCGTAACGCTTCCCGAGGATCCCGTGCGCGATGAGCTAAGCTTCGGCGGATGGTATATGGACGAGGCGTTTACGGAGCCCTTCGATCCAGAAGCGCCTTTGACAGGCAATCTTATGCTCCGGGCAAGGTGGATGATAGAATACCAGGTCGCGATCTTGTGGTCCGATCTTGATACCGCGCCGGGCAGCGTTACGGTCGCTCTGCAGCATGCCGAGCTCATCCCTCAGCAGGACGGTTCGATGAACGCGGAATGGACGACTCAGAGCACCATAGTCATAGACCGAGCGAACGACAGCTGGAGCGACGTATTCATACCGATCACCTATGAGGGCGAAAACACAGAGGATCATTACCGCGTACGCGAGCTTGACATGTATGGCGAGGTGGTTTTAAGCGCGGACGATCTCGGCGACGACAGCTATCCTGTGGCGGTCTACGAGGTGGCGGAGGGGTCCCGCGATATCGCAGGGCAGGAAGCCGGACGCGAGATCACGCTGAAGAAGATCACGTACTTCGTCAATTACGTTTTCACGGGACGCAAATACGTGATGATACGCAATGAAAACAACGTTGTCCATACCGTACATAACACGTGGGATATCGACCTTGGCGGAGGCGACAAGCCGGAGGAGATACAGGTCGTACTGCAGAGAAGGAACAACTGGATCTCATGGGAATCGGTCGAGGTGCTGACGCTGAACGCGGCTAACGACTGGATCGGAGAGTTCGATGAAGTTCCGGTTGGAAGAGTACTCCCGAACGGCACGGCGGAGATATTCACTTACCGTATCCGCCAGCTTAAGGCGCGCGGCGAGAACGATCCCGAGCCCGACACGGAGGAGGAGATACTCGCCGACGCTGACGCGCGCGTCGTATATGACAAATGGGATTTTGACAAGCCTTATCTCAAGCTGATACTCGAACAGGTGGGCGATCCTCTCCAGTACTGGACCTATGACGTGACCATGGATTTCCTGACCGGCAAGGTGGATAAGACGCTTCTGGGCGATCCCACCGTTAAGTATCACGTTGACGAGTACACGGATATAATCGGCAAGCGCATAGAAGAGCACAAAACCAAGTACTTTATCGACTACGGCAAGATCGACCGCGAGCACAGCATGCAGCTTAAGAACACCGCGGTGCTCGATATCTCCGTCTATAAACGCTGGCTTAATTTTGAGAATAACGAGATGCCCGAGTCCGTCTATCTGATGCTGGTAAGCAAGGTGAACGACGAATACGCCGAGCAGGCGGGGGTAGAGGGCCTCAACATCTACTCGCCCGTTCTGACAGCCGTTTACGGCGACAGATTCGATATAAGCAAGCTTACGGGTCTTAACGACTTTGTCAAGGACGGCGTAAAATCGATAATAGGCAATAACGTTGCTGCGGAAGCGATAGGCGGTATAGTCGGGCGCGAAATAAGCAGGTATTTGTCGGTAGGGCTTGCGGTGTCCGAGGCAAAGGGCAAAGCCGAAAACCCGCTTATACGCTGGAGGATGCGCCTTGGCGTGAAGAAATACGGCGGCTTTGGCGTGCCGATGGAGTTTGCCGGCACAGAGCTCATAACCGGGTTAATGGAGATGGCGGTAGACGCGCTTATAAAAGAACTCGGCATTCCAAAGATACATATGCCCGTGATGTACGAGCCCTTTGGCGGCTATTGGAGCGTAAAGGGCTATGCCGTAGAGTATCCCATACTTGATGAAGAGGATATCGAGCTGACCTGCAACGTCATCAATATCAAATTCCACGGCAGCGATGACGAGCGCGGAACGGCCGTTGGCGGTACAGTGTATTGGGAAAACGACAGCGAGGAGACCCGTCCCGAAAGCGTGCAGATACACGTTTACGTTAAGGGCGAGGGCAATGAGCGCACGGAGGTCACCGGATCGCCTGTCACCGTCACGAAGGACGACAACTGGATCTGGAGTCTTGAGATACCCAAGGATCAGGCCATCGAACTGACAGAGGATGAATCCGAGGACGGCGTAAAGCACTATAAAGAGATCGGGATAGAGGAGGAGGTGCCGGAAGGCTACGACGCGCGCTATGAGGAGCTCGACGTCATAAACCGCGCAAGGCCGCTCGTACCGCCCGAGGTAGAAGCAAACCATGCCGAGCTAAGGCAGAGGATCGCAGGGGATTCAAAGAAGGATCTGCGGTTCGTGATCGCGGTCAGCTTCAACGATTCCTCCGTCGTCTATCGCGGTCAGGAATACGGCCCCCGCAGAAACGCCTACAGCATCGACAGCTTCGGCGCCGTGCTTTCCTCAGGCGGGAACAGCGTGACAGTGCCCGGCGTGAACATATTCGCCATGTATACGAACGGCGAGGGCACTTCGGATCAGAACAAGTTCACCTATACCGCTGTGCTCGTCGGGATAGAAGAGGAATACTTCGACCGTGAGATCACGGCTGTCCCGTATATGACTTACAGCCTGAACGGAGAGACCCGGACTGTAAACGGAAACGGCATTACTGCCTCCGTTAACGGTCTTATGAACGCCGAATGATAAAGCATACATAATCGATCAAGGAGGAACGACATGAAACAGTATTCAGAACCCGATTTTGAGATAACAAAATTCGACATAACGGACGTCACCAATTTCGGAGACGATAACGAGGTCTCCGCCGGTGAGCTCTTCCCGGATCCCATGATAAAATGGTGAGCGCCATACAAGCTATACGGTGTACTGTACGATCGAAGACTACCCGAGCGGATACTGCAAGTATAAAATGCTGAAACGGGTCTAAAAACAAACCGGATCGCAGTCTTTGGCAGAATGCATCATTCGCCAAAGGATGGCTTTTACGCGTGATGTTTCACGTTAGGCATGAAAGCTCCGATATCGGATCATCGCTTTATAATGAATCAAGGCTTCGAAGCCGGAGACATTCGGCTGAGGAGCCTTTATATTTAAAAAAAGAAAGAGGATGCATCCGAGCCGGATGATAACGAAGCTTACGATCCCGCGGCAGAGCCTCAGGAAGAGGACGAGACCGAATATGCGGAGGACGAAGGCGTCGAAACCCCGGAAGAACCAGAGGACGAACCCGAATATTCGGAGGACGAAGGCGGCGAAGATTCAGAGCCGCAGATCGAGGATGCTTCCGAACCCGCTGCGGACGAAGCCGACGAGTCTTTGGCGGAGAGCCAGACCGAGGATGAACCGGCAGTGGAAGCCGATGAAAGCGAAACGGAGCTTGAAACCTCTGACGATGCGGAACCGGCTGATGTGACGGCTTCCGAAACGGTGGATGAGGTTATCGAGCTGCTTTCACAGATCGATTCCCTACAAGAGATGCAAGATAAGAGGAAGACGGAATTTGCCGCTTCTCAGAGGGCGATATCCTCTGCGGATTACGCTTCCAATAATTTCAACGAGGAAGCGCTTGCCGAGCATGAAGAGATGGCGGCCGCTTATGAAGCTTACGTTGCGGGAATGTTCGTTATGCGTGCCGAAGCAAAGGCCGCTTATGATGCGCTCACTCCGGAAGAGCAGGCCGAGATACCCGAGGAGCTTGCTGCAAAGCTCGAACCCTACGACAAGCTTGATACCTATTTCAATCAGCGCGCATACAGCGTGCTCACGCCCGAGAGCGCGGACAGCCCCTATATCTATCAGCTCATCGGTGCTTATGAATGCTCTCATCACGGATGCGGAGAGATCCCCGCTTCCATGGCGATTATCGACGTGACCGATCCCACCATACTGAATGAGGACGGCAACTGGGTGCCGGATAAGCTTTATGAGTATGGCGACTGCAACTATGATATAGTTTATTGCTCCGACGCGCATCCGTCCCCCAGCACGACCAGTCTTTATAAGCGCATCAATCTGGAGGACAGCACCTATTACAGCAGGTCGGCTGCAAGGAAGCTCCGCGCCATAGTGATCAACTCGTATCCCTTCGTAACGATGGAGGAGATGAAGGAGTTTCTGAAGGAGAACGGCTTTGACGCCGCCATGGCCGACAAGCTTGACAGGAGCGAGATCATTGCGGGCGTTCAGATGGCGATATGGTATTATGCCAATATCGGCAATGCCGACCACAACGATCTTATCAATTATAAGTACACCTTCAATAACTATAAGAATCCCTGGATGCCTAACAGGATCCATCAGTTCCAGAATGAGATCTGGACTTGGTGGGATGCGGCCGGCAACGGTCAGTTCAGCGCCTGGCGTCCTTACAAGACCTATCTTTCGGATATTCAGGAGAGGATCGACTCCCTTGTTGAATTCCTGACCTCGCTGCCCGGGCAGGATCCCGATGAGAACCAGATCCTCATCTCCGACGTTCAGATCACCCGCAGCCAGCTCATACCCGGCAGCAACGGCACTTACAGCGTCGGCCTCAAGGTCATACTGAATCACGGCAGAGTCACATCGAATGATTCGATCGTTCTGAGGGCCGAGGTATATCCCGAAAACGGAGAGCTCGTAACGGTATACACCGTTGATCTTTCCGAGCTTACAGAATATGATATTGAAGTCACCGCTCACGACGGCGACAGGATCAGGATCATTGTAGACGGCACTCAGACTCTTGCAAAGGGCGTTTACTGCTATGAGACCGCTGCAGGCAGCCGCGACGATCAGGCCCTTATCTCCGTTACCGAGGGCGAGACCAGGATACATGCCGAGGAGACCATCATTTTCAACCGCGAGGCAGAGATCGGTCTTCGCATCTCCAAGATCACAAGGGGTGAGGAGCATGAGTATCCCATCTCCGATATCGACTTCAACATCTACTTAGTTCCCGAATCCGAGACCGAGATAGGCGAGGTTCCTACCGAGGAAGAGGTCGAAAGGATCGCAGTTCCCGAGAATCTTGTCGGCACCATCACGACCGATAATTCCGGATACGCGTTCATTGAGCTCCCGTACGGCACGTACCTTCTTGTGGAACAGCCCAGTGATAAGGTTATTGCTCCGGCTGATCCGATCTACTTCTCTCTTCCGTTTGTCAGGGATGAAGACGATATTGTAATCGTTACCGATATCGCCGAAATAATCATTCCCAATACCAGAGAGGATTTCGAGAGCGCAGCGGTCGAGCTTGGCGCGACCAAGGAATTCAATGATTGGGGCAAAGCGGAAACTTTCAGGTTCAAGCTCCAGCCTGTAACTCCCGGCGCGCCGATGCCACTCCATGATATCGCGGTGGCAACAAGGCTCTATCCTCTGGCTCTGTTCGAGAGGATAACCTATGATGTCGATTGCTTCACAGGCGATTCCAACGTAAGGACCTTCGAGTATATCATAAAGGAAATCAACGATCACGTTCCCGGCGTCACATATGATACGACCCCGCATCACGTGTTCGTCACCGTTACGAAAACCGTACGCATCGACCTCGAAAACAATATAAGGATAACCGAGATCGACGCCGAGGTGAACTACGACGGTGAAGACAGCTTGATCATAACCAACACGTTCACTCCTGCGACAGCGCATTTTGAGGCTACAAAGTCATACAACAGCTGGGGCGAGGCCGATTCGTTTACCTTCGTGCTCGCTGCTGTTACCGATGGCGCTCCCATGCCTGACGTTACGGAGCTCACCGTTACCGAGGCTGCTACCACAGCAGTATTCGCCGAGCTCGAGTTTGATACCGTCGGAGTTTACGAGTACACCATTACGGAGGTGGATGACGGCATTCCAGGCGTTACCTATGATACGACGCCGCATCAGGTGCTCGTTACCGTAAGCGCCGATCAGGAGACAAACGAGCTTTCGGCTGTAGTTACTTACGACGGAGCGGATACTCTGATCATCACCAACACCTACGCACCCGCGCCTTGCACCGCTAATCCCGAGGCAACGAAGGAGCTTATTGGCCGCGAGTGGAACGACGATGACGAATTCATATTCGATATCGCCGCTGTGACCGAAGGCGCTCCCATGCCTGAGATCACGTTCGCGACTGCGACGAAGGAAAATCAGATTGCCGTATTCGGTACGATCGAGTTCACTGAGCCCGGCGTGTACGTTTACACCATCACCGAGCGCGATGGCGGTCTTCCCGGCGTGACCTATGACACCGAGCCCCATACCGTCACTATAACCGTGACCGATATCGGCGGAGCGCTTGAAGCGGTGATCGATTACGACGGGGAGAATACTCTGATCATCACCAACACATACGCGCCCGCTCCCTGCACCGCAGCTCCCGAGGCAACGAAGGAGCTTGACGGACGCGAGTGGAACGACGATGACGAATTCATATTCGATATCGCCGCTGTGACTGAGGGCGCACCCATGCCCGAAGTTACTTACGCATCGGCAACAAAGGGGAACCACATCGCAGTATTCGGAACGATCGAGTTCACCGAGCCCGGCGTGTACGTTTACACCATCACCGAGCGCGACGGCGGTCTTCCCGGCGTGACCTACGACACCGAGCCGCATACCGTCACTATAACCGTGACCGACGTAGGCGGAGCGCTTGAGGCAGTTATAGACTATGATGGCGGGACAATGCTTAAGATCGTCAACACTTATGACGTGCCCGGTCTCGAAATCGTTACCGCAGTGATCCCCGGATTAAAGACCATCAACGGCATTGATTCCACGAACGCTGTGTTTACATTCCTTCTCGAGGCGCTTGATCCCGAGAACGAAGGCTATAGTGAAACCGTTTCCATCATCGGCGCGGGAAGCTTTATGTTCAGTCCTCTCGAATTCAGCGAGGAAGGCGTGTATCACTTCCGCGTAACCGAGACGGCGGGCAACACATCGGGATGGATATACGATACCGCTGTGTATAACGTAACGGTAACTGTCATACGAGGTGAGGATGGGACGCTTCATGCCGAAGTTGACGGTCTCTATAACGGATCGGTATTCTTTGTCAACACGTTTATCACACCGCCTCCGCCTCCTCCCAGCACGGGCGACGACGATCCTACGGGCGTGAGATTGGCCCTTGCCGCGGCATTTACCGCTGCAGGCGCATGCTTCGCCGCAGCCCGTATTAGAAGGCGCAAGGAACTGGCCGAAGATTGAATGATTCAAGGCTGACGGCTAAAATAACAGACATAATTGAGACGAACGGAACCTGCCCCGGTCGGGGCAGGTTCCGTTATTACAGTATTATAAAAAACCGGCATGACGGCAGCATGTCGGTTTATCGTCTTTTCAGTTAACGCCTTTCATAAGCTTTGTGCCAAGCCACATGAATATCACCGCTCCAACGATCAGCACGATGAATGCGGCTGTGAGGCTCCAGAACCCGACAATTGCGCTCAAGGCGGGAGCTAAAGCAACAAGCGCTACGACCTTTGCAAGCTGGCGCGTGTAACGCTTGGGATCCTTGGGCTTGACCGATACTCTCGAATGATAGGGGAGCATTTTATAATCCTTTGTCAGCGCCAAAAGCCCCGCATATATAAGTATGGCGCCCGTGAATATAAGCATGAAGATGGAGTAAGCGTGTTCCATGCGCACTTCCTTTCTGTCAAAACAGACGGCAGATCATGTTGACGCAATCCGGAGCGTCCTCGTCAAAATAGCCGCTGTCAAAAAAACCGTGCTTTTCGTAAAGACGAAGCGCTTCAACGTCTTCCTTCTTTACGCAAACCTCTACGTGATCATAATGCGCCTCATTACGAAGCACTGACAGAATAAGCTCCAAGGCCAAAGATCCATAACCTTTGCCTTGATAGCTTCGGTCGATCATAAACTGCTGAAGGTCGTATCCGAAAGGCTCTTCGTCGAATTCTCTGACAAGCGCCAAGCCTATAACGGTTTCATCATTTTGAATAACAAACACCTTGGGGCTGCATTTGCGATAAACGTAGCCACGCGCCAGAATACCGATGGCGGGAGCGACGAAATCCTTTTGATCATCCTTGACGGATAAGGACGCGGCAATAAGCCAGTTATCTTCGGTTAATTCGGAAAGATGTATCATGTTGGACCTGTTCCATGATGGATTTATATGATTATAACACACGTTAAGCAGGCATACAATATGCGGAGGCTTTTCTTTGGTGGACGGGGATGGATTCGTTTTGACCCTATCGCACGTTTTTACTTGTTCTTCGAACTGCATAAAAAGTGCAGGGATCAAAACCCGGGGCGGGAGAATCATCCACCGGATGATTTTCTGATCCGCCCTTCGAATCCCTTCCATCAAATTACCAAAGAAAAGCCTCCACGTCGTGGAGGCTTTTCTTTGGTGGCGGGGATGGATTCGAACCCGCGCTTCGCAGAAAAATGATCTCAAATGTTGTCTGAAAGTCAGTACTTTAACGGCAAAATCCATTGAGAGTGCGGCAAGTTTGCTTTCAGCCATAGAAGTCACCTCATGAACATCATATCATATGGAACCTGAAAGAGCAACAGTGAAATCGCGGCCTCGGCCGCGGTGAAATCCTCGGACTTCGTCCTCGGGTGAAATGAAATCCGTCCCGCACCCCGCGAAGCGGGATTTCACCGCGAAGCGATTTCACCCACCGAAGGTAGATTTCACCCGTCCGGAAGGACGGATTTCGTTGAAAAAAGCGCTTTTGTCTGGTAGACAAAAAGCGCTTTTTTCATGGTGGACGGGGATGGATTCAGAACCCGCGCTTCGCAAAAAAACGATCTCTAATGTTGCCGGAAAGAGCGAAGCTTAGTGAGAATTCTCTGCGAGAATTCTCTATGGTTCGAACAATTTCATGCATACCAACAACAAAGGATCGGCAACACCGATCCTTTGTTGTTGGTGGACGGGGATGGATTCGAACCATCGTAGTCTGTGACAACGGATTTACAGTCCGCTCCCTTTGGCCGCTCGGGAACCCGTCCGTATTTAATTAGCATTGATATTATACAGCAAAATCGATATTTGTCAATACGTGACGCAAAATATTTTTTTCATTCTTCATATTGCGTTTATATTGCCAAATACCCACATCATATGGTATAATGAATATATGCAGATCAAAGCCACGGCATTAAGAATAAGGTTTAGGAGTGACAGCGGTTGGGCTGTCATAGATTTTGTTGACGAAACGAATCTCAAGTTCGTTGGAGTCGGAACGATGCCTGCGGTTTTTGAAGATGAGAGAGTGGAGCTCGAGGGCGAATGGACTGTGCACAGGACTTACGGAAAGCAGTTTTCGGTCACAAGCTGCACTTCTGTTTCTCCCGATTCGATCGACGCCATATTAAAATATCTTTCAAGCGGACTTGTAAAAGGAGTGGGACTTTCCACTGCAAAAGCGCTTGTAGATAAATTCGGTGACGAAACGCTCGAAGTAATCGAGCATTTCCCGAGCAGACTTGAGACGGTTTCGGGTATTGGTAAAGTCAAGTCTAAAATGATACACGACTCCTATATGGAAAAGCGTGCCGTTCAGGAGATATTCATAGGTCTGCAAGGACTGGGGTTCACTATGAACCAGGCTTCAAAAATATTCAAGCTTTACGGCGACGGATGCGTGCAGCTGATCAAGGATAATCCTTATCGTCTCATTGCGGATGTGGAATCTATTGGTTTTAAGACGGCCGATAAGATCGCCAGAAATGCGGGCTTCGAATTCGATTCGCCTTTCAGGATCAAGGCGGGCATAAGGCATGCGCTCAACGAAGCGCGCAGCGACGGCAACACTTGTCTCCCGCGTGAGTTTCTCGTTCAGAAGGCGGCGGGTGAGGTGCTTGGAGTGGATATACTGCCGACCGAAAACTGCCTTGATGAAATGATAATCGAAGGTGAGCTTGTAGAAAAGCATTTTGATAACGACGATCACGTGTTTCTTTCATACCTTCATTATCAGGAGATGCATTCGGCAGTACTGCTCAACGGACTTATGGAGAATGCACGCATACTGCCGCTTGCGGACGTTGAAGGTGAGATATCCGGGCTTGAAAAGAAGTTCGGCATACCCCTGGATGACAAACAGCGCAGCGCGGTACTTGGCGCGGTAAATGAAGGCGTGCTTGTGATCACAGGCGGTCCCGGCACCGGTAAAACGACCATACTGCGCTTCATAATCGAGCTGATGGAGGAAATGGATCAAAAGCTTGAGCTTGCCGCGCCAACCGGCAGAGCCGCTAAACGGATCACCGATACGACGGGCAGAGAGGCAAGGACGATACACCGCCTGCTTGAATACGGAGGATTCGGCAACGAAGAGTTTGCAAAGAACGAGGATGACCCAATTGAGGCCGACGTAATTATAATCGACGAGATGAGCATGGTGGACGTTTCGCTGTTCCATTCACTCCTGAAGGCGATCGCGGAGGGCACAAGACTTATAATGGTTGGCGACTTCGATCAGCTTCCGCCGGTCGGCCCGGGCAACGTCCTTCATGATATAATCCTTTCCGAAACAGTTCCCGTGGTAAGACTCACTGACATATACCGGCAAGCCGGACGCAGCATGATAGTCGTCAATGCGCACCGCATCAACCGCGGAATGATACCCGTCGTAGATAAAAACGAATCCGACTTCATATTTCTCAGCCGTCCCGGTATGGAAGAAACGCTCGATACGGTCGTCGACATGTGCAAACAGTTTGCGGCAACCGGCAGCGAGGGCGAATTCCAGGTGCTCGCGCCCATGAAGGCAAACCTGTTGGGAGTCAACAATCTGAACTCCGTATTGCAGGATTCGATCAATCCGCCGTCGCCCGATAAGTCCGAATGCAAGTACGGCGAAACGGTTTTCCGCACTGGCGACCGCGTGATGCAGGTCAGGAACAATTATAAGCTTGAATGGAAAAAACTGCGTTACGGCAAAGAGGCGGAGGAAGGCGCGGGAGTATTCAACGGCGATATCGGAACCGTTATGGAGATCAATAACGTGGGCCGTACCGTGAAGATACTCTTTGATGACGAGCGCCTTGCGGAATACGCCCAGGCGGAGCTTGAGGAGGTAGAGCTTGCCTATGCGATATCGATACACAAAAGCCAGGGGAGCGAGTTTTCAACCGTGATACTGCCTCTCATTTACGGTCCGCCCATGCTTATGAACCGCAACATACTCTATACCGCAGTAACGCGTGCACGCAGCCGCGTCTATATCGTCGGCAGTGCGAAATGCGTGGAGGGCATGGTCAAAAACGTAATGAGCATGAAACGCTACAGCGCTCTCAAATACTTCATGGAAACGCTTGCGGAAGCGGGTGCTGACGAATGAAGCTGATAGAAAAAGTGCTTGACGCGATATTTCCTCCTGACGTGACGTGCTTATCCTGCGGGCGTGAAGCCGTGCTGAATCAAACGGGACTCTGCCGCGACTGCGAGGTGGGCGTCGAACGCTTTGTTTCAGCTCCCATAATAGAAAAGACCGATGGCTATACAGCTGTTTATATCTATAACGACGTATCGGGCCGCATGGTGAAGAAACTCAAATACAATAACGCCAAGTACATTGCAAAGCGCCTTGCGGATCAGATCGAGCTTCCCGATGAATGGAAGATAGACGCGGCGGTGCCCGTGCCGCTGCATAAAAG
Source organism: Clostridia bacterium (assembly GCA_017541305.1). GTDB lineage: Bacteria > Bacillota > Clostridia > Christensenellales > CAG-138 > UBA3857. The sequence continues at coordinate 13,319 of JAFXZJ010000033.1, forward strand.
GCGTGTTTTCAAAAGGGGCTATAACCAGAGTGAGCTTATCGCAAAGCATCTTTGCAGGAGGACAGGTATAAAGCTCGATACAAAGCTTTTGAAAAGAACGGTCGATACAAAGCAGCAGGCAAGGCTTTCGCTTGCGGGCAGGATGCGAAACCTCAAAGGCGCGTTTAAAGCGTCGCCCGAATGTGCGGGCAAGAAGCTGCTGCTTATAGACGACGTGCGCACTTCGGGAGCGACGATACGCGAATGTGCTTCGGAACTGAAAAATGCGGGGTGCGTCAAGGTGTATGCCGCGACGGTGTGCCTTGTTAAGGAAGATAAAGGAGGCTCGGTATGAGCGAAACAGTATTCAGACAGATGCGCGAAAAGGACGTTGCGCGCGTTGCGCAGATCGAGAAGATATGCTTCATTACCCCATGGAGCTATAATTCGCTCCTTGGAGAGCTCTCGAATGATGTTGCGTATTACGTTGTTGCCGTTGACGGCGACGAGGTATGCGGTTATGCGGGCATGTGGGTGATGTTCGATGAGGCGCATATGACCAACATCGCGGTGGATCCCGAACACAGAAAGCAGGGTATCGCGCGGAAAATGATACTTCACTTGATGAAGACCGCCATGGATAAGGGCGCCGAGAGAATGACGCTTGAGGTCAGGGAAAACAACCATAACGCGCAGCGGCTCTATGCTTCGCTCGACTTTGCTTATGCGGGAACTCGCAAGCACTATTATTCGGATACAGGTGAAAATGCGCTCATTCTGTGGAATGACTGTATTATAGAAACTTATGAAAGGAATATAAATAAAGATGCTTAAACAGAATTTCAACGCGCAGAATGCGCCTGCTGCCATAGGACCTTACTGCCACGCGGTAAAGGTCGGCAAAATGGTGTTTACATCCGGTCAGCTTGGTATAAATCCCGAGACGGGCAAGCTTGCCGAGGGCGTTGAGGCACAGGCGGTTCAAGCGCTCAACAATTTGAAGGCTGTGCTTGAAGAGGCCGGCTCCGGTCTTGACTGCCTTGTAAAGACGACCGTATTCGTCAAGAACATGGCGGATTTTCCCCAGGTAAACAAGCTTTACGGCATGCTGATACCTCAGCCCCATCCCGCAAGGAGCTGTGTTGAGGTTGCGGCGCTTCCCGCCGGCGGTCTCGTAGAGATCGAGGCGATGGCCGTTATGCGTGTTTGACGCAAAGGACCCAAACCGAATACTGAATTTCCGGCCGCTGCCTCTGGCGGCGGTCGGGTTGATCCTGGGGATCGCCGCTTTTGTAGGTTTCGATTCCCTTTATTCAGAGCGCACGCTCAGGACGGTGCTGCTCGCTGCGGCGCTCACAGCCGTGTGTGCGGCGTTTATCTGGTCTCTGCTAAAACGAAAACCGGGTGTGCTGATAATTGCCGCCTGTTTCATACTGGGCGCGGCAAGGGCTTTGCTTGCGTCTCCGCCTTACGTGCCGGAGGCGGTCTATCGCGTCTCGGCCGTGGTATGGGAAACGCCCGAAAGGGAGAACGGTTATTACACACTTTGCAGGGTGAAGCTCGACCACGAAGCATTTCAGGGCGATCTGCGGCTGAAACTTCGCAGTGATGATAAGCTCAAGGTCGGCGACGAGGTAGAATTCACCGGCACTGTCAAGACCAGCAGGACGCGTTTCGGAGCCTATAACGAAAGGCTCGAGTTGTTGTCGAAGGGTATTTCGGCGATAGCCGAATGCGAAAGCATAGAGATCGTATCTCATGGCGCGGTACCGTTAAAGCGCTGTTTCAATTTTACAAGAAGCTTCCTAAAGGATCGCATAGACCTTATCTTTCGCGATAACGCGGGGATAGTATCGGGCTTTCTTCTCGGAGACAAAACGGAAGTTGACGCTTACGATATGGAGAGCTTCCGCGAGACCGGCACGGCTCATCTGCTTACGCTCTCGGGATTTCACGTAGGCATTATCGCGGCAATACTGTTCTTTATACTTCCAAAGAGACTCCCCGCGCTTAGATTTGCGGTCATAGGGGCGTTTCTGCTTACGTACTGCGCTGTTGCTTCATTTGCTCCGTCAATAGTCAGAGCATCGGTTATGTGTATGTGCATGCTGCTGTCCGACGTGACCGAGAGGCGCCGCGATCCGCTTTCGGCCCTGGCGCTTTCGGCGGTGATAATACTCTTATTCTCTCCGTACATGATCTATTCGGTGGGATTCCGGCTTTCCTTTGCGGCAACTCTTGGCATAATCCTGATCATGAGCGCCGGTCAACCCGCTTTCAAATCGAATACAGTCAATAAACTCATATCCTCGATACTGGTGACGCTTGGAGCGACCGTTGCCACGTCGCTCATTTCGGCAAGATATTTCAATACTTTCCCGACCTACGGCTTGATCGCAAATTTCATTGCGGTGCCCTTATTCTCCGTTATAATAACCGTGAGCTTCATATTGCTCTTATTCGGCCTTGTTTTCCCGGGCGCGGCTTCGGTGCTCGCATGGGTGCCTGAAAGGATGATAGACGGATCAATGATGATACTCGACGGAATAAGGTCGCTTCCTTATTCTTCCATAGAAGTCATAACTCCTTCCGACTTAAGCTGCGTGCTTGTGTTGGCGCTGATGTTCACCATCTCGGCATTCGTACTGCGCCCGCTCAAAAAACGCGTGATCATGGTCGTTTGCGTACTTTTACTGTTTACAGCAAGCCTCGCGGCGGATATAATAAGAGCATGAACCATACAGATTTCTTCAGCTTAATAAAAAAAGGACTCCCGGGCGAGACCTTCGTTTTGCACGGCGAGGAGGAATACGTCAAGGCACAGGCGATCAGGGCGGCTTCCAATACGATCGAGCCCGATCTTAAGCCTTTCAATTTCACCGAGCTCGAAAAGCCCGATCCCAAGCTTTTGACCGAAACGTGCGAGACTCTGCCGCTGTTTTCCGACAGGCGGATAGTGGTCTGTTATGAGCTTGCCGATGGTGTTGAGCCTGCCAAATACATGGACTGCATAAAGGAGCATTCGCCCGAAACGGCGCTGCTGATGGTGTTCAAGGGCAAGCTCGCGGCTTCCGGTACGATACTGAAATATGCGCAGAAGCAGGGGACGGAGGTGCTGTTCTCCATACTGACTCAGCAGGAATGCGAGCGGTGGGCAATGAAGCGCTGCGTGGAAGCGGGCGTTGCCATGGATCAGTCAACGGCGCGCGCGCTGATAGGGCTTGTCGGAACGGATATGGCGAATCTCGTCAGCGAAACGGACAAGCTCATAGATTACGTCGGAGAGGGCGGGAGCGTTTCGATGCAGGATATCAGCGTATGCATTCGCTCTTCGCTCGACGTGAGGATCTTCGATATGCTCGATATGTTCACTTACGGCCAGACTGCGGATGGAATAATGGCCCTGCACGCGCTGTTTGACGACGGAAACGAGCCGATGAGCGTATCGGCGTTCCTTTCAAGCCGCTTCAAGGTTATGCTCGAAGCAAGGCGGGGGATAGACGCGGGCAAGAACAAGCGGGATACCGTCGCGTCTATGGAGGGGAGCAAATTCGCGAATGAGAAGGCATACGACGCGGCGCGAAGATTCACCCAATCCGAGCTTGCAAAGCTGATAGCCGATCTTTCCGACACGGCTTATATGAAGATCAGCGGTACTATGCGTGAGGATAAATACATCGAACTAATACTGCTGAAGCATAATTGGCGTCAGCAGCCCGTATAAAAGCACACTAAAAGACCGATACGACAGCATCGGTCTTTTTATATCGTGGGTTGATCTCAACGATAAACCTTATTTGGCAGCAAGCTTCTTGGCAAGCTGAGCCTTTTTACGATTGGCGACGTTCTTATGAATAACGCCCTTAGCGGCAGCCTTATCCGCCATGCTGACTGCATTGGTATAAGTCTCGTTTACGAGAGCCTCATCGCCGGACTCCAACGCCTTGTCGAACTTTTTAACAGCGGTCTTATACTGAGAAGTAACGATGCGGTTATGCAAATTTTCCTTCTCGGTCACCTTGACGCGCTTGATAGCTGACTTAATGTTTGCCAAATCGGTTCACCTCCTATACAAATCTCGAACAGAACTATTTTACCACAGGAATGGGCTGTTTGCAAGCCTTTTTTCAATATATTACACAGAAAACCGATATATATTGTTGTTTGCGGAGATAATACGTCATATGGTTAGAGGAGGTTGAATCCATATGAGTCTTTATACCGATCTTGCAAGCGAAGCAAGGGAGCTTAATCCGGAGATAGACGGAGTGACGGAGGAGAGGGAATCGAGGGGCGAGATCGAGATAACGCGCACGGTCATAATAACGCCCGACGCCGCACGGAAACTGAATAAGCGAATGGGCCGATACGTTACTCTCGATGCGCCGGGCCTTATTTACAGGCCGCTCGATCTGTTCAAAAGAATGGCCGAAGTGATAGCAGAGGAGCTTGGCCCTTTGCTTAAGGAATTTCGCGAAGGTTCGATCGTGGTGGTCGGCCTCGGAAACCGAGCCGTAACGCCTGATTCGCTTGGGCCGAGGACGGCGGAGCGCATATTCGTTACAAGACACGTGAAAGAGTTGCTGCCCGAGGCGTTTTCCTTCCCGGTGCCGTCGGTGGCTCAGATATCGCCGGGAGTGCTCGGTTCCACAGGCGTCGAAACGCTTGAGCTGATCAGGGGCGTAAAGGAACGCGTAAAGCCCGATCTGATAATCGCCGTCGATTCGCTGGCTTCAAGGCGCGCGGCGCGCATCAGCACAACCGTGCAGATAACCGATTCGGGGATCGATCCCGGTTCCGGCGTGGGCAATATCCGAGCCGGGCTCAACGAAGAAACGGTTGGGGTGCCCGTTATAGCGATCGGCGTGCCGCTTGTAGTCTACGCCTCCACTATCACGCAGGATACCATTTCGATGATAGCGGAGGAGAACAGCTTAAGCTGTGACGAGGAGACTCTAAAAAGCCTTGCCGAAAAGGTCGTTTCCGAACGCATGGACGGAATGATAATGACGCCGAAGGATATCGATGCCATTATCGAGGATATGTCTTCCGTTGTGTCTGAGGGTATCAACCGCGCGGTATTCGGAGAGCATTACGAAAAAGTGCGCATGCTCATTGCCTGAGAAGCTTCTTTATGTGCTCCTGATCGGGCTTGACGTAAACCGTGTGCTGATGCGTATAGATCACCATGCCGGGCTTAGAGCCCGAGGGCTTTTTAACATATTTAACGAGTGTGTAATCAACTGGCACGCTGCCCGATCCGCGCGCCTTGGAATAATAGGCGGCAAGCACTGCTGCGTCATAAAGCGTTGTATCGGGTATGGCGCCGCCCTTCTTTATAACGACGTGTGAGCCGTGGATATCCTTAACGTGCAGCCAGGTGTCCTCCGGAGCGGCAGTGCTCATGGTGAGCTTGTCGTTCTGACGATTGTTCTTTCCCACGAATATGGGTATCCCATCGCGTGAGGTAAAGCAATATGGCTTGGAGGGAGGAAGCTTTTGCTTTGATGCGGGCTTTCCTCCACGGTTTTTTCCGGCAGTATCGTCCTTTGCGTATCCGGCGGCTATTAGCTCCTGCCTGATCTCGTTTAGCTCGTTCTCGTTGTCGCAGCACGAAAGCGTGTATAAAAGCTCATCCAGATAAGAAAGCTCTTCGGCGGTCTCCTGCTGCATTTTGAGGGCGTGCTCGCGCGCAAGCTTTGCCTTGCGGTATCTGACGTAATAGCGCTGAGCGTTTTCCGCCGCGGTCAGCCGAGGATCCAAAGGTATCGTAACGGACTCCGCAGGATCGGTATAATAATTCGGCACCGAGACCTTGTCGATCCTCGATGGGATCGAATACATATTCGCGGTCAGCAGTTCGCCGTAAAGGCGCAGCTTTTCGTTATCCTCCTCACTCGAAATAGCCTCATTGAATATGACCGTCTTTTTCTCGAGCTTTGCTATCGCATTCTTAATATTGTGCTCATAGGCCGAGGTGCGGCGCTTAATGCTTTCGGCCTTTGCCCTTGATGAATAGAACTCATCCAATGCCTCTGACATCGAGCTGAAAACGCGGTGATCCTCATTTTCGCCGGGCTCAAAAGGAAGCGTACAGACCGGGCTTTCGCCGGCATAAACTATGCAGGGAACAAATCTGCCCTCAAGAAGATCGGAATAGAATTCCTTAAGCCTTACGGCGGCGTTGTGAGCGCCGGCCTCGGGGAATCCGACGGACGCCAGCAGACGTTTTGAAACGGCGGGGGAAAGCCCGTACACCGCGTCGGAAAGCGCTCTGGAAGGATCGAATGCGGATAAAAGTATCTCCTCAAAGGCCTCGTCGGTCATTGATGCGGGATACATTTTCTGCTTAGAGGGCGGATAAGCATAGTCGAGCTTGGGAAGTATCAGCCTTGCCGACGACATGGAGGGGGGCACGCGGCGGATCGAGTCGATTATCGAATATGGCTTGCTGCGGTCATCGGGATCGTACTCCGCCAGAATGATGTTTGAATGACGCCCCATAAGCTCGCAAATGAGAACAAAATGCTTTTCGTCACGCAGCTCGGAATAATTTGTAAGCTTGAATTCCGCGATCCTGTCGCCGAAGGGCTGTTCCACGGCGTCGATCTTTGCTCCGGTCAGGTGCTTCCTTAAAAGCATAAGGAAAGCAGGGGCGTCGACAGGGGAGAGCTTTCGCTCTTCGGTAAGCATGATACGTCCGTTATCGGCCGAAGCAGAAATAAGCAGGCGGTATGAGCCGCCTGCCGAATGGATGGAAATAAGAAGCTCGTCCTTTTCGGGCTGCTGGATCTTTTCTATCCTGCCGCCCGTAAGCTTTTTGAGCTCTGTGTAAACTGCTGTAAAAGTGAGTCCGTCCATCAGACTATCCTGTTGCGTAGCACGCCTATACCTTCGATCTCGACCTCAACGATATCGCCGCGCTGCATGGAGCCGATGCCCTCGGGCGTGCCGGTGGCGATTATGTCGCCGGGCAGCAGTGTCATGCATTCTGTGATATAGCACACAAGTTTATCGATGTTATGGGTCATGCAGTCGATGGTCGAATGCTGACGCACTTCGCCGTTGACCCTGGTTTCGATGGCAGCGTGGGTGGGATCGATCCCGGTCTCGATATGCGGGCCGATCGGACAGAAGGTATCAAAGCCCTTGCCCCTGGTCCACTGCGAAACGGCCTTCTGAATATCCCTTGCGGTGATATCGTTGAGGCAGGTGTAGCCGAAGATCACCTCGGAGGAATGACCGGGCTGCACGGCATGACACTTTTTACCAATAACAACGCCTAACTCGCCCTCGTAATCGAGCCTGTGGGAGATCGCGGGATAGACCACGTCGTCGTTGTTTCCGACGATACTGGTGGAAGGCTTGAGGAAGAGCAGGGGTTCTTCGGGTTGCCCTTCGCCCATCTCATCCGCGTGAGCGCGATAGTTTTTGCCCACGGCGACTATTTTGGTGGGTTCTGCGGGAGGAAGCAGCTTAACGCTCTCCACGGGATATACGGATCCCTCTTCCTCGATGCGCTCATAGGGAGCGTGAAGCAGTCTTTTGACGTTGCCGTCTTCGAGGATGCCATAGAAGCTTTCGCCGTTGTATTCCGCTCTGATGATCTTCATATCGGTTCCTTTTCCTTTCGTTTGATCAGGAAACAGATGTTCCCGTTTCGGGAAGCTGTTCGTTTTTGAGTATGTAGATTGGTTCGCACTCCTTGCGGACGGAGGGGGCGGTGATTATGACCTTCTCAACGTCCGTTCTGGAGGGCAGCTCATACATGACGGGCAGCATGATATCCTCGAGTATGGCGCGCAGGCCCCTGGCGCCGGTGTTGCGGGCGATGGATATCTTGGCAACCTCGAGCAGCGCTTCACGCTCGATCTCGAGCTTCACGCCGTCCATCTCGAAAAGGCGCGCATACTGCCTTGAAAGCGCGTTCTTAGGCTCGGTGAGAATGCGGAGCATCGCTTCCTCGTCGAGCTGCTCAAGGGTTACGATGATGGGCACGCGGCCTATGAATTCGGGGATAAGACCGAATTTCAAAAGGTCCTCGGGGAGTATGTGCTTGAGGATCTCGCCGATATCCATATCGACGTTCGAAACGACGTCGGCGCCGAATCCCATTGTCTTCTTGCCGATGCGCTTCTTGATTATATCCTCGATGCCGGCAAATGCGCCGCCGCAGATGAACAGCACGTTCGTGGTATCGAACTGGATGAATTCCTGGTGCGGATGCTTCCTGCCGCCCTGCGGGGGAACTGCCGCAACGGTGCCTTCGAGTATCTTAAGGAGCGCTTGCTGAACGCCCTCGCCGGAAACGTCGCGGGTGATGGAGGGGTTCTCGGACTTGCGCGCGATCTTGTCGATCTCGTCGATATAGATGATGCCCTTCTGAGCGCGCTCCACGTCGTAATCGGCGGCCTGGAGCAGCTTCAAAAGAATGTTTTCAACGTCCTCGCCGACATAGCCTGCCTCGGTGAGGCTGGTTGCGTCCGCAACGGCGAAGGGGACGTTAAGGATGCGCGCAAGAGTCTCGGCAAGCAGCGTTTTGCCGCAGCCGGTCGGCCCGAGCATGACTATATTGCTCTTTGAAAGCTCAACGTCATCCTTGGAGGGCTCGGCGGTGATGCGCTTATAATGATTGTAAACGGCGACTGCAAGAGCCTTCTTAGCGTGCTCCTGACCGATCACATAGTCGTCGAGTACCTTGACGATATCAACGGGCTTGGGAAGCTCGGTTATCTGGGCCTCCTGATACTCGTTGTCGTTTTCGATGATCTCCTGACAGAGCTCGATACAATCACTGCAGATGAATACGCCCGGGCCTGCGACGATGCGCTTGACCTGATCCTGCGATTTGCCGCAGAACGAGCATTTTACTGTAGAATTGTCGTCGTATTTTGACATTTGGTTCTCCTGAAAGAATTTGATTTACCTGCGGGGAGCTACGATTTCGTCTATGAGACCGAACTCGAGCGCTTCCTCGGCGGAAAGGAAATTATCCCTTTCGGTGGCGTCCTCGATCACCTCGAGGGGCTTGCCTGTGCGCTCGGAGAGTATCTCGTTGAGCTTCCTGCGGGTCTTTATGATATGGTCGGCGTGGATCTTAACGTCGCTCGCCTGACCGTATGCGCCGCCGGAGGGCTGATGGATCATTATCTCGCTGTTGGGAAGGGCCTTCCTTTTGCCCTTGGCGCCGGATGCCAGGAGGAAAGCGCCCATGGAAGCGGCAAGACCCACGCAGATGGTCACGACTTCGCACTTTAAGTAACGGATGGTATCATAGATCGCAAGACCCGCGGATACCGAACCGCCCGGGGAGTTGATGTAAAGGAATATGTCCTTATCGGGATCGTCCGCTTCAAGGAAAAGAAGCTGGGCGATGACAAGGTTCGCTTCCTCATCGGTTATCTCGCCGCCAAGGAACAGTATGCGGTCCTTGAGCAGACGGGAGTAGATATCATAGGAACGTTCGCCCTTGTTTGTCTGTTCGACTACTATGGGTACTAAGTTCATTCTGCCTTATTCTCCTCTTTTTTGACTATAACGGCATTGGACTTGATGAGACGGATGACGGCCTCGTAAAGAGCGGACTGAGCGTACTTCCTGCGGTTCTCGGGAAGAAGCTCTTCGGCGATCTTTTCGGGAGTCCAATCCTTGTTGCGCTCGGCATAGGCGTTGACGGCGGCTTCGTAATCGCAGTCTTCGGGCTCGAGCTTTTCTGCGTCTATGACGGCCTGGATGACGGTCCTTGCCTTGATCTGGTCGGCGGCCATCTTATGATAGCGCTCATGCAGATCTTCGGGGGTGGTGCCCATATAATTAGCGTAATCCTCGAACTTAAGGCCGATTTCGGAAAGCTGATGCTCAAGATCGTGCAGCTCGGCGTGAGCCTCGGCATGAATGAGCTCCTCGTGGATCTCGACCTTTGCGTTGTCTATGACCTTCTGCATAGCGGCGCTTTCGAAAGCGACCTCACGGTCCTTCTTGGCCTGCTCCTCAAGCTCGCGGCGGATATCGGCCTTGAGCTCATCAAGGGTGTCGAATTCACTGGTCTCGGAAGCGAACTCATCGTCAAGCTCGGGAAGCTCCTCATAGGAGATCTCGTGAACTTTAACCTTGAAAACGGCGGGCTTGCCGGCAAGATGCTCGGCATTGTAATCCTCGGGGAAGGTGACGTTGACGTCGCGCTCCTCATCGACCTTCATGCCCACCATCTGCTCCTCGAAGCCGGGGATGAACTGATGGGAACCGATGACCATGGAGTAGTTCTCGGCAGTGCCGCCCTCGAACTGCTCGCCGTCACAGAAGCCGGCAAAATCGAACACGGCGGTATCGCCAAGCTCAATAGGACGGTCGACGGCAACCAGACGGGCCTGGTCGTGGCGGCGCTTCTCAAGCTCCTCGGCAACCTGCTCATCCGTAACATTATACTCCTGAAGAGCGATCTCTATACCCTTATAATCGCCAAGCTCACAGGTGGGCTCAAGCACCATGGTGGCTTCGATCTCACAGCCGTCGGTCTCGGAATAGCTCAGTATGCTGTACTCGGGAGCGAGGGCGGGGAGCAGCTTGTGCTCGGCCACTGCGTCTGCGCAGGCGCGCTCAACTGCCATATCGAGCTCCTTATCCCAAAATGCGGCGTCGCCGTACTGCTTTTCGATCATCCTGCGGGGCGCTTTGCCGTTGCGGAAGCCGGGCATCCTGTACTTGGAACCGATGCGGTGGTAAGCGTCGTTGAGAGCTTTAACGTAATCCTCGGCGGGGAGCTTGAAGGTCAGCTTGACCTTGCCGTTTTCAATGGTGGTGATTTCAGACATATATTCCTCCGTAATTGGGCTGTAAAGCCCCTTAGTTAACGTAATATGGAAGCTGACGCACAGCTCCACAAATTAATATTTTACCATATTTCATCCGGAATGTAAACATGAAAACCCGCATTTCAACAATATATGTCTGTAAAAAGGGAAGTAAAGCGAAGAATATTCAAAATAACTGTTCACAAACGCAGCAAAACATGATAAAATAAATTGTAAATATATGCTCGGAAGGGGGCGCGCCAATATGATAGTAACCGAACTGATCGAAAAAAAGAGATTCTGCGGTGAGATGACGAGGGAGGAGCTTCAATTCCTCATAGACGGCGTCGTCGACGGCAGCGTGCAGGACTGCCAGATGTCCGCGTGGATGATGGCGGTATGTATAAACGGCATGAGCGAAAGGGAGATATCCGACTTGACAGACATTATGATGCATTCCGGGGATACCGTCGATCTTTCGGATCTGCCCGGCATAAAGGTCGATAAGCATTCGACCGGCGGAGTGGGCGATACCACAACTCTGGTTGTCGCTCCGCTCGTTGCCGCATGCGGCGGCACCGTGGCAAAGATGAGCGGCAGGGGGCTTGCCCATTCGGGCGGCACGCTTGACAAGCTCGAGTCCGTACCCGGAGTCGATATCGAGCAGCCGTTGGAAAGGTTCAAGTCCATCGTTAGAAATATCGGAGTTGCGGTCATTGGTCAGTCGGGAGACCTTGTTCCCGCTGATAAAAAGATGTATGCCCTTCGCGATATCACCGGGACCGTACAGAGCATACCTCTTATTGCTTCCAGCATCATGAGCAAAAAGCTCGCATCGGGAGCCGACGCGATCGTGCTTGACGTAAAGACGGGCAACGGTGCGTTCATGAACACGCTTGAAGATTCCAAGCGCCTTGCCGGTGAAATGGTGAGGATAGGCAAAAGGCTTGGCCGCCGCACAGTCGCGATCATCACCGATATGAACCGTCCTCTTGGTATGGCGATAGGAAACGGGCTTGAAATGAAGGAAGCGATAGAGGTGTTGACGGGCAAGGTGCCCAAGGAGGATCCGCTTGTGGAAGTCTGCCTCACGCTGGGTTCCAATATGCTTGTGCTCTCCGAGAAGGCCGCGAATATCGACGAAGCGCGTGCAATGCTTATAGAAGCGCTCGATTCCGGCCGCGGCTTCAGAAAGCTCAAGGATATGATCCGTGCGCTTGGCGGCGACACTCGCTTCATTGACGAGCCTGAGCTGCTCGTGCGCGTGAACAGGCTGATACCCTTCTATCCCATAAAGGACGGTTATATAGGTGCTATTGACGCCAAAAAGCTAGGGATCGCCGCGGCGCTTCTGGGCGCAGGAAGGTTCAAGAAGGAAGACAGGGTCGATCCCGCAGTCGGTATACTTATGTGCAGGCGCTACGGAGACGCGGTCGGCAAGAGCGATCCAATAGCGTATCTCTACGTCAACGACGAAGAAAGGCTCGACGAAGCGCTCGGGCTGCTTAAAGAAGCCGTCGTTGTGACCGATACTCCTCCCGAAGAGCTCCCGCTTATTTACGATATCATAGGATAAGGATTCTGAATTGAAAACGTCTGATTTTTACTACGATCTTCCGCATGAGCTGATAGCACAGTCTCCTGCGGAAAAGCGTGATATGTCGAGGCTGCTCGTTTATTCGCGTGAGAATAAGACCATCGAGGACAGGATATTCAGGGATATCACCGAATATCTTGCTCCCGGAGACGTGCTCGTAAGGAACGTGACGAAGGTGATCCCGGCAAGGCTTTACGCCACGCGCGAGGATACAGGCGGAGCGATGGAATTCCTGCTTTTGAAGCGCGTTAACGACACCGAATGGGAATGCCTGGTAAAGCCGGGAAGAAAGGCAAGGCCGGGCAGGACGTTCACTGTCAACGACGAGCTTTCCGTGACCGTGCTTGAGACGCTCGAGGACGGAAACCGTATCGTGCGCCTGAATTACGAGGGCATATTCGAGGAAGTGCTCGACCGCGCCGGCGAGATGCCGCTGCCGCCTTACATCACAAAGAAGCTTGAGGACAAATCCCGTTATCAGACCGTGTACGCCAGGGATGACGGCTCCGCGGCCGCGCCCACTGCCGGCCTGCATTTCACGCCGGAGCTTCTGCAGAAGCTTCGTGAAAAGGGCGTACTGATCGCCGACGTGCTCCTGCACGTTGGCCTTGGGACTTTCCGCCCGGTATCCGCCGAAAACGTGGAGGAGCATCATATGCACTCCGAATACTGGCAGGTCACTCCGGAGGCTGCGGAGCTGATCAATTCGGCCAGGGCCAACGGCGGCAGGATAGTATCCGTAGGGACCACCGGATGCCGCACGCTTGAATCCGCTTCAACTGACGACGGGATCGTGCACGCGGGAAGCGGCTGGACAGATATCTTTATTACTCCCGGCTACCGTTTCAAAGCTGTCGACGTTTTGATCACCAATTTTCATTTGCCGGAATCCACCCTGCTGATGCTTATATCCGCATTCTGCTCGCGTGAGGAGATAATGCGAGTTTACGAGCACGCCGTAAAGGAAAGATACCGTTTCTTTTCTTTCGGCGACGCATGCCTGTTTATCTGAGGAGTATTATGAGCGATACGAATTCACCGGTAACATATGAACTGATCAAAACCTGCGCGCAGACGGGCGCCAGGCTGGGCATACTTCACACGCCTCACGGCGATATCGAAACGCCTGCTTTTATGTGCGTCGGCACACAGGCCACCGTTAAGGCGATACTTCCCCGTGATCTGAAGGAGATAGGCGCGGGGATCGTGCTGTCAAACACATACCACCTGTATATGCGCCCCGGGCACGAGCTGGTCAAAAAGGCCGGCGGACTTCATGAGTTTTCACAGTGGCACGGCCCCATGCTGACTGACAGCGGCGGATTTCAGGTGTTCAGCCTTGCTGCCATGAACAAGATCAAAGAGGATGGAGTGGAATTCAATTCCCACATCGACGGGTCCAAGCATTTTTTCACGCCCGAAAAGGTGATGGAGATCGAAGAAGCCCTGGGCGCGGATATCGCCATGGCATTCGACGAATGCGCTTCGGCGGGCTGTTCTTATGATTACGCCGTAAAGGCGATGGACCGCACGCACCGTTGGGCAGAGCGCTGCAAGCGCGCGCACACCCGCGAGGATCAGGCGCTGTTCGGCATCATACAGGGAGGCGTGTTTGCCGACCTTCGAATAGAGAGCGCCAAAGCGCTGACCGCAATGGATTTTCCCGGTTACGGCATAGGCGGTCTATCCGTGGGCGAGCCCAAACCCGTTATGTATGAGATGCTTGACACCATAAGACCTTACATGCCCGAAAACAAGCCTCATTATCTTATGGGCGTGGGAAGCGCGGATTGCCTGGTTGAGGGCTCTATGCGCGGCGTCGATATGTTCGACTGCGTGATGCAGACCCGCTCCGCAAGGAACGCGCTTGCTATGACTTTTGAGGGAAAGAAGAGCCTCAAGCAGCTGCAATACGTCGAGGACTTCCGCCCCATCGAGGAGGGCTGTGACTGCTATGCCTGCCGGCATTTTACCAGAGCGTATATCAGGCATCTTATAAAAGCCGACGAAATACTTGCAGCGCAGCTTCTCACGATACACAATCTTCGTTTCACTTACCGTCTCATGGAAGGCATACGTCAAGCTATACCCGAGGACAGGCTTCTCGATTACAGGAACGAGCTCATGCTCAGAGGGACTTTCAATTGATGTGCGATAAAACCCTGACAGTTACGGTCGATTCCGAAAAGGATATGCACGCGCTGGGCGTGAAGGTTGGGGAGAGGCTCTTTCCGGGAGCCTTTACGGCTTTTTTCGGCGGCTTGGGCGCAGGCAAGACCACTATGACAAAGGGCATTGCGCAGGCTCTCGGGATCGAAGGCATATTGAGCCCCACGTTTACTATCGTGCGGCATCACGAGGGAAAACTCAAGCTCGATCATTTCGACGCTTACCGCATCGAGGATCCTGACGAGCTGTATGCAGTCGGCTATGAGGACTATCTTTCCTCGGGCGGGGTCGTGGTGATGGAGTGGTGCGAGAACGTACCCGAAGCGCTTCCCGATAAAAGGCTGGAAATACATATAGAAGGCTCCGGGACCGATCCGCGCAGGATCGAATTCCGGGCCGTTGGCGAAGAATATGCTTCTATTCTGGAGGAACTGCAAAAATGACGATACTCGGTATCTCTACTTCCTCAAAATATGCTTCCGCGGCGGTGGTGAAAAACGGCGCGGTCGTTTCCTTTCACAGCGAAAACGGACAGCAAACAGGCCGATCCCATTCCGAAATGCTGATGGAGCTTATCGGAATGGCGCTGGCTGACGCCGAAGCGGATAAAAAAGAGATCGGCGCGATAGCCGTGGATATAGGCCCGGGCTCCTTTACGGGCGTTCGCATAGGCGTTTCATGCGCCAACGCGATGGCTTTTGCGCTGAGTATTCCGGTGATACCCGTTTGCTCGCTTACCGCAATGTGCCTTGGCGACGATATCTTTATCAGCGAGATCGAAGCGCCCGATGATACCGGATCGCTTCCTGTGATACACGCCGCGCTGATAGACTGCCGAAACGGAAACTGCTATGGAGCAGCATATGATTCGGAAATGAACGAAGTGATCGCGCCCTGCGCCGCAGTGACGGCGGAGCTTACTGCACGGCTTCCCGAAGGCGCCGTTATGATCTCGGGCGACGCCGCCGAGGGCACGAAAAAGGACGCGCATTCCTATCCCAATGCTAAACAGGTGCTGAACGCGGCTTTAAGGCTCGGTATCCCCGCCGTCAAACAGGCGGTACCGATGTACCTTCGTCCCTCGCAGGCGGAACGAATGAAAAAAGCCGACAGCTGATCAGCTCTTTGCGGCGGAAAGCGCCTTGTATTTTAGATAGGTCGCATAGCCTCCTCTTATATGACGTTCTTCTTTGTTTATCTCGAGTATTTCCGCAACCTCATGCGCCAAGGCCTTATCCAGCTGCCTGAGCCTTGAGGTCATATCCTTATGCACTGTGGATTTTGAAACTCCGAATTCTTTGGCGGCCCTTCTGACGGTCGCCTTTGTTTCTATTATGAAAGAAGCGACGTCCATCACACGAGTTTCGATATAAGCTTCCATATGATACTGCCTTTCGATTGTTCTTCTGTAAGTATATGCCGCAGTTGCGATCGTTATACTATGCGGGCAATGTATTGAAAATGACGCGAAAAACAAAAATTATATTGCTTATCATATGTTGCCTTTGCCTTCAAAAAGAGGTATAATGATATTTGGATTTTAATGCATGGAGGTCAGCTGTGACTGAACACAGTGCTGAATATAAAAGAATAATGTCAGCAAGAAAAGACAAGGAGCAGAAAAGGGAACGCGTTATAGAGCGCATCATGCTTTATACCGGTATCGCTCTTGCGTCCTTGTGTGCGCTTTTGATAATCGTCGATCTGCTTATCAGGGCCGATCATAACAAAGCTGTAAGGGATTATCACGATAACAACTGGTTCGAAGTAATGCTCGTTCCCGGCGGAAAGTCGATAACCGGAAAAGCCGACGGCGAAGAGTTCAGCTATGTTGACGACGGGCGTTATTTTGACGGGATCAGTATAGAGGGCGTTTCCATAGGCGGAATGACCTATGATGAGGCGCGCCGCGCGATGATCGACGTCGTGCAGGAAAAGCTCAACGATATAAGCATAGTCGTCACGGTTAACGAAGCAAGCCTTGCTTTGAGCGCGAGCGATTTCAATTTAACCGCCAACGTAAGTGAAATACTCGAAGAAGCGTATTCGCTTGGCCGTGAAAGCATAAACGATTATATCTCCAACTACAAAAAGCAAAAGGAACTTTTAGCGGCGCCTGTCGACTATTCGATAGATTTCAAATGCGACCGTTCGGGTATCGAAAAGCGCGTGGCGGAGATCGCCGAATTCGTTAACAAGACTCCCGTGGAGCCCTATATCACCGTAAGTCAGCGTCCCTCGGCGAATAATGATTCCGCCGTCTCCAACGACGAGCCCATAATAAGGGATAACGATACGATAGTCGAAAAGATCTATGCCGATAACGGCAAAGCGATCGCCTATATCTACTATAATCCCGGCAAGGAAGGCTTCGTGCTCAATCAGGAGGCAATGGTCGACCGAATCATGAACGCATTCGAATCCGAGGATTTCGACTGCGTGATTTCCGCCGAGCTTGAGAAGACAGAGCCTTCGAAGACCCCGTCTGACCTTAAAGGCACCATCAAAAAGATAACCAGCTACACCTCTGAATTCGACCATGACGATAAGCATATGAACCGCTGCCGCAATATTCAAAAGGCCGCGGGCATACTGAACGGCTGCGTCGTCAAGCCCGGCAGGGAGATCAGCTTCAACGAATACGTCGGTCCCCGCACCGAAGCCGGCGGTTGGCTGCGCGCTCCCGGCATCACGGGCGGTAAGGAATATGAGGACAGCCCGGGCGGCGGCATCTGCCAGGTTTCCGGCACCCTTTACAACGCGCTGCTGCAGTGCGGTCCCAATAAGATCAAGATCACCAAGCGTCAGCATCACAGCTGGCCCAGCACCTACGTGCCCTTCGGCCTTGACGCAACGGTCGATACCAACGGGCCCGATCTTAAATGGAAGAACGTTTCCAATGACAGCCTTTACATATTCACCTATGCTGACGTGAAGAAAGGCAAGATGTACGTCTACATTTACGGCGTGCCCGAGGAGGACGGCTCATATTACGAGACCTGGGCCGAGACGGTGGAGGAGAAGGAGCCCGAGGAGCCCAAGATCACCAAGGATCCGCTGCTTCCCAGCGGCTATGAGAAGACCCTGATAAAGGCAAGAAACGGCTATACCGCGAAAGCCTATCTCAAGCACTTCGATAAGGATGGGAATCTTATCGAAACCAAATATCTCTATACCGACACCTACTATCCCGTAAGGGGTGAGATCGCGGTCGGCACCGGTCCTTCCTCGCTTCCCAGAAGGTAAATCAGTTTATTATTCGGGCTTGCCCGATCAAAGATGAATAATATGAAAGGGATGTAAATTCAAAAATGGATTACACAAAACTCATCGTTAAAGCTGTCCAGGACGTTCCGCCCTCCGGCATTCGCAAGTATTTTGACATCCTGACTGACAAGACCATAAGTCTTGGCGTTGGCGAACCCGATTTCCCCACCCCCGAAGCTATCAGGCAGGAAGCTCTCGAGCGTCTTTCTCACGGACGCATCCCGTATTCCTCCAACAGCGGTATGCCCGAGCTTCGCGAGCTTATAAGCAAGTACCTCGACGCGCGTTACGGCGTCCATTACGAAGCCAACGGCGAGATACTCGTTACCGTCGGCGCAAGCCAGGCGATCGACCTTGCCATCCGTGCCCTCATCACCAGGGGCGACGAGGTGATCATCCCCGAGCCTACCTACGTTGCTTATAATCCCGGAGTTATATTTGCGGGCGGTGTTCCCGTAAACGTCGTTACCACAGCCGACAACAAGTTCAAGCTCACCGCCGAAGCGCTCAAGGCGGCCATAACTCCCAGGACAAAGGCCCTGCTGCTTCCGTTCCCCAACAACCCCACCGGCGGTATCATGGAGAAGGAAGACCTTGAAGCTATTGCCGAAGTGCTCCGCGGCACCGATATCCTCGTTCTTGCCGATGAGATCTATTCCGAGCTCACCTACGGCGGCAAGCAGCACGTTTCCATCTGCTCCCTTCCCGATATGCGCGAACGCACCGTCGTGCTGAACGGCTTCTCCAAGGCGTTCTCCATGACCGGTTGGCGTCTTGGTTACGCTGCGGCTCCCCAGCCCATAATCGCCGCTATGACCAAGATCAATCAGCTCACCATGCTCTCCGCGCCCACTCCCGCGCAGTATGCCGGCATCGCCGCGCTGCGTCAGGGCTTTGAGACCGATTGGCGCGATATGAAGGCCATGATGAATGAGTATGACCGCCGCCGCCGCGTCATAATCGACGGCTTTAACGAGCTCGGCATGACCTGCAACGAGCCCGAGGGCGCCTTCTACGTATTCCCCTCCATCGCGGTTTCCGGCCTTTCGTCCGAGGAGTTCTGTGACAGGCTTCTTGCCGAGCAGGACGTCTGCATGGTTCCCGGCACCGCCTTCGGTCCCAGCGGCGAAGGCTACGTAAGGTGCTGCTATGCCACCGATATCGAGGATATCCGCGAGGCTCTCAGGAGGACCAAGGTGTTCCTCGAATCCCTTAAGAAGTAATAATGAACTAAACTTCCCTGCTTATCAAAAATAACCCTTGACAAACAGGGGAGGGCTATATAAAATTAGCAGGTATATTTATCCCACAAAAGGAGTTGCTCAAATGAAATCCAAAAAGACCATCGTGCGCATCATTGCCGTTGTGATGCTTTCCGCCATGATCGCGGGCGTCGTCGGCTGCAATGCTTCGTACAACACGAACCCCAAGGTAATGAAGGTCGGAAGCGTAGATATCGATTTCGCTCGCTTCGCTACACTTTATAACAACACCGATTCTTCTTCGAATCCCTATTATCAGTATCTGCAGTACGGCATGATCACCCGTGAGCAGTATGCGAATTACATCATCGAAGACCTTACGAATTACGGCGTCCAGATGGATCAGATCAAGGTCCAGAACATCACTCTCGATGAGACCGAGGAGGCCGATCTTCAGAAGGAAGTCGACGATAATATCAAGGATTATGCTGTGAAGAATTACGGCTCCAAAGTCGATTCCTCCATCAAGGAAGCCGACGCCAAGGCCGAAGCCGCCATCGAGCTTCTCAAGCAGGATCTTAAGGACAACGGCAACAGCTTTGATAATTACCGCAAGAACGTCGAGGAATCCCTTCGCAATAACGCTCTTATCGAAAAGCTTCGCAAGACCGCTGTTGGCGAGATCACCGTCGGCAACGACGATCTCAAGAAGTACTTCGAGGATAACGCAAAGACGAGTACCGTTTCTTCCTTCAAGTCCGCTATGGACAGCTTTATAAACAACCAGTCCAAGTCCATCCCTCTTGCGATGCCCCATCCCGAAAAGGCCGTTGAGGACGATCCCGAGACCGAGGATAAGGACGAAACCAAGGAAGCCAATCCTTACGGCGAGTTCTTCTCCGTTCAGCATGTTCTGATCAAGTTTGCCAGCGAAGCCAAGGACGATGACGCCAAGGATCTTCCCGACTATGCTTCCAAAGAAGAGGAATTCGTAGCAAAGGCCAACGCTTTTGAGGCAGAGCTGCCCAACCTTACCACTGAGCAGTTCCTCGATAAGTGCCATGACAAGAGCGTTTGCGAGGATCCCGGCATGCTCACTCCCGTTTATCAGTTCTTCGGATATCTGATGCAGGAAGAGCTCATCGATTCCTATTATGAAGGATTCGGCTATGCGGCCATGAAGCTCAATTTCGGTGACGAGTGGCAGCCCAAGCCCGAGGAGAATACCGATAAGGAAGCGTCCAAGACCGAAGCCAAAGAATATCCGGTGGATTTCTTCACCCTTTCCGACGGCGGCAAGGTCGCCAAGGTCTTCACCACTGTTGGCGCTCATTACATCATTGTCAACCCCAACGATGCGTTCTGCATGTATGATGAGGACGGTTACTTCATGCTTCCTCTCTATGACGGTGAGAACGTCATGACTGACGGTGAAGGCATCGTTACCGCTAACGGTCATATGACCCAGGAGCAGTTCGACGCCGTCAATTCCTTCATGGCTCTTATCACGGCAAAGGCCGAGGATGATAAGGCGGATGAGGATACCGAAGAACAGGCCGACGAAACGACCGAAGAGCCCGAAAACACCGAGGAGACCGAAGAGGTCATCGACCTTAAG
Organism: Clostridia bacterium; assembly: GCA_017541305.1. Lineage (GTDB taxonomy): Bacteria > Bacillota > Clostridia > Christensenellales > CAG-138 > UBA3857. The sequence goes on from JAFXZJ010000033.1 coordinate 33,941, forward strand.
GCCATCTATGATTATTTCCTCGGCATCAAGAAGGATTCCATGGAGTCTGAGAAATACGCTTCCATCTTCAATGAGTGGAAGGACAAGACCAATATCAGCGTGAACAGGAGCCTGCTTGCTCCCTTCTTCCAGGGCTGATAATCAAATCGCACACGACCCGCCGCGAACGCGGCGGGTTTTTAAATTCATGCTTGACAAACTGTTCGAAGTGTATTATGATTACTAATACAGTAATATAAGGAGGTGGGATAATAATTGTTTACGATCGACAAGATGTCCAGAACGCCGATCTACGAGCAGTTGATTGCCCAATTCGAATCCCGCATCTTGAGCGGCGATATCAAACCGAACGGCTTGCTTCCTTCGGTGAGGTACCTGTCTCAAACCCTTAATATCAACCCCAATACACTGCAGCGCGCTTACACCGAGATAGAGCGCAGAGGGCTGTGCTACAGCGTTCCCGGCAGCGGCAGGTATTTAACGGGCGACGCATTGGAAAGGCTGAGGCAGGATTCGCTTATACAAACGGGCGAGCTTCGTGAGGTTTTGCAGTCGCTAAAGCAGAAGGGCTTCGGCCGGGATATGATACTCGGCGTAGTGGATGAGATATATACAAATAAAGATGAAAGGACGGATATCTCCGAATGATCAAGGTAACCGATCTGACAATGAAATTCGGCAGTTTCAAAGCGCTCGACAAGCTTAACTGCTCTATTCCCGACGGCTGTATCTATGGCATGGTCGGCTCCAACGGCGCGGGCAAATCGACCCTTATGCGTCTTATAAGCGGCATATATAAGCCCAACGAGGGAAGCATACTGATCGATGGGAAGAACGTTTATGATAACGTTGACGTCAAAAACCGCATCGTGTTCGTGCCCGATGAGCTGTTCTTCCTGTCGGGAGCGAATCTTTTGAGAATGGCAAAGCTTTATTCAAACATTTACAGGAACTTCTCTTATGACAGATTCAAAGAGCTCATTAACGTGTTCAAGCTCGATCCCAACAAGAATATAGCCACCTTCTCAAAGGGAATGAGGCGTCAGGCGGCAACGATACTGTCGCTTGCCTGCAGAGCGGATTACATACTCTTTGACGAGACCTTCGACGGGCTGGATCCCGTAATGAGGAATCTGGTTAAGAATCTGCTGTATGACGACGTACTCGAGCGCAGGGCGACTGCCGTTATAACAAGCCATTCTCTGCGAGAGCTTGAAGACACATGCGATCAGCTTGCGCTGCTGCACAAGGGCGGGATCATATTCGAGAGCGAGATCGACAATCTCAAGACCTCGCTGTTCAAGGTCCAGGTTGCTTTCGGCGACGAATATGACAGACGAAAGTTCGAAGGCTTCGACGTGCTCTCGTTCAGCAAGCAAGGCAGCGTATCTTCGCTTATAGTACGAGGCGACAGGGAGGAGACCGCGGCCAGGATAAACGCGATGCAGCCGATACTCTTTGAAATGCTTCCTCTTTCGCTCGAGGAGGTATTCGTATTCGAAATGGATGCGCTGGGTTATGAGTTCTCCGACGTACTCAAGGAGGAGGTGTTACAATGAGCCGCATTATTCATAAGGGCTATTTCAAAGAGATGTTCCGCCAGCTGATGGTGATCGGGATCGTTTCCGCGGGCATATTGATGATAGGTAATCTCACGTCCATTCTCCAGCATCTCATACAAAATGCGGTGATGCTTATGCCCTCGGCGGAGGAGATGGCCTCGCCATTAAAGATCTATGTCTATGTTGCGGGTGTTATACTCACATTCGCTGCGTTCGGCTGGCTAAACAAACGTGCCCGCTGTGATTTCTATCACAGCATACCCGTTTCAAGAACACAGATGTTCTTCTCCACGGTGCTTGCCGAGGTCTGCTGGATGTTCATTGGCATTTTAGCGTATTCGCTCGTCTTCGTGATAAGGAGCATAGCTTTCGGGGCTCCCTTTAACTATTTCCTCTTCTTGTGTGTTGTAGTGAATATGCTTATTGCCTCGGTCGAGGTAACGGCGGCGGTCTCACTCGCCTGCGCAATATCGGGCAACAGGTTCGTCAACATAGTCGCGGCAGTCGTGATCCTATTCATGCCAAGGCTTCTGCTGTCCTGCCTTTCGTGGTTCAGCATAATAAACGATCCTCAGCTCGTGCCCGGCGCAATGTCGATATTCTTCGATCCCAGCTATAATATCATAGCTGTTCCCTATGCATTCAACGCCATGTATAACGTGCCGGTTAACTATGCCAACGGATGGGCGATGCTCTACACATGCGCCTATACTGCGGGTCTTATCGCGCTTGGTTGGCTTGCATTTAAAAAGCGCAGATCCGAAATGGCGGGGCAGGCCACTACTCATCCCGTAATCCAGGCTGTCATCAGGATATCGCTCGGAATACCGCTCCTGCTTGTGGTTTCCCTGCTCCTAATTGAAACCGAGATGGAAGGCTTTGCATTATTCATCGCTCCGGTGCTGGTCATAATCTCGTTTGTGATCTACTCACTTTATGAGCTAATATCAACAAAAAGCGCCCTTAAGATGGCAAAGGCAATGCCTCTGTTCCTCGTGTGCATAGCGGTATCCGCAGCATATGTGTTTTTACCCAAGCTCATCGGATCCGGCGACAGGAACGCTAAGCTTACCGCCGATGATATCGTCGGTTATACGTGCCTGAACTATTCCGAGGGCGATTATTTTGAAACCATGCTGCTGGGTTCGGGCTTCGATTCCACCTATGCGGACGTGATGCTGCCCGAATACACGTTTACCGATGCACAGAGCCGCGAGATAATAGCCGGCGCTTATCACCGCGAATCGGGTTATCCGATGACCGTGAGGATCAAGAGAAATTCGGGACACGATATCACCAGGATACTTCATTTCACGGACATCGAGGAACGCACACTTGAGATGCTTCGTGACGAAAACGAAGATTATAAAGCCGAGGCGCACAGCTTCCCGAAGGGCAGCAGATTCTATTCCTGCAGCGATCTTTCAAGAAGCAGTTCGGCTGAGCTTGCAAAGGTATTCGAAGAGGAGTTCAACGCTCTTTCGGACGCCGAGAAGGACGTAATAACCAACAGCCTTTTAAATTACGAAGGTGTTGGCCCCAATATCACGCTGGCAGGCTGTATCGGAGCAAAGAATTACCGAAATGATTTCGATCTGACCGAGCTTACGCCCAAAAGCCTCAGCATGTATCTTAAAAAGGTAAACGAGAATTCGGGCAAAAAGGCGCTGAATACGCTTGGTGAGATCGAAAACTGGTTCAATAACGGCGGTGAAATGCGTGAATTCAGCATAAATATCTCCGGTAAAGCCGAGGGCTACATAAACTCGTGGAATATGGTTTATTCCGATTTCTACGATTATTCCACTAAGCCCGAGGAATACACCAAAACTCCCGCTCAAACCGATCCGGACTATCTTGAGATCGTATCCATGCTCGCAAACGCGCCTCTTACGGACGACGTCAACGATTACGTTTACGTTACCGTATCCGGAGACATGATCAACGTAATGGGATTGCTCCAAGGCAATATCGGCTCGGCAGACGGTTTCAGCATGGCAGTCAAGCTTACGCCCGAACAGATTTCTGAGCTTAACCGACTGATACCGAGGTTGAGCAGATGGTAAATCAACAGAGCCCCGCATCATCGCGGGGCTCCGTTTTCTAATGCGTCATATTATGCCGACGGCCTCTCCCAATACCTTGCCGATGGAATCGTGAATGACAAGATCGGCCATGCTGTCATATGGGGTTGTGGATTTGTTTATAAGCACAAGCTTGTCGCCCCGGTAATACTCGATCAATCCGGCTGCGGGGTAGACCTGGAGGGAAGTACCTCCGACAATAAGCATATCGGCGCGCATGATATGGGTTGCGGCGCCGTTAAGCGTTTCATAATCGAGCCCCTCCTCGTAAAGCACAACGTCAGGCTTAACTATACCGCCGCATTTGGTGCAATGAGGCACGCCATCAGATGATGCGATAAATGCGTCGTCATAGAATGTGTGACAGCGCATACAGTAATTGCGCTTAATAGAGCCGTGCAGCTCATACACGTTCTTGCTGCCCGCCATCGTGTGAAGACCGTCGATGTTCTGAGTGCAGACGGCTGTCAGCTTGCCGAGACGCTCCAGATCCGCAAGCGCGTAATGCGCGTTATTGGGCTTGGCGTCGCCGTTCATAAGCAGATCGCGGTAATACTTGAAGAAAACGTCCGTATGACGGTCGAAGAACGAGCGTGAAAGCAGCGTCTCGGGCGGGTAACCGTAATCGCGTATCGCCTTGAAAATGCCGTTCTCACTTCTGAAATCGGGGATACCGCTTTCGGTGGAGACTCCGGCGCCTCCAAGGAAAACTATGCGCCCGCTTTCCTTTATCATTTGTTTGAGTTTATCTATATCGGTCATGCCGCACCTCCTTTGTTTTATATATTAATTATATTATACATAAAATACGTTCGGTGTCAATCTTTTTGAAATTATTTATTGTGGCTGTTGAAAAAGAGTCTCCGATATGGTAGTATTATGTCAACAAATCAGGAGGTAATGATTATGTCCCAATATGATTATGATATAGCTGTGCTGGGCGGCGGTCCCGGCGGTTACGTTGCGGCGATAAGGGCTGCGCAGCTTGGCAAAAAGGTTGCTCTTATTGAGGCGCGCGAGCTCGGCGGCACCTGCCTAAACCGCGGCTGCATCCCCACAAAGGCGCTGCTGCATGGAGCCGAGGTCTACGAACAGACCGTCAACGCTTCCGTATTCGGCGTTAACGCGGCGGACATAAGCTATGATTATTCGAAAATGGCGGCTTATAAGCAGGCGACGGTCGACAAGCTCGTTTCCGGCATAGGTATGCTCGAAAAAGCGCACGGCGTGACCGTTATAAACGGTTTCGGACGACTGACCGACTCCCATACGCTTGACGTCGCACGATCGAACGACGAGCATGTTTTTGTCTCTTTTGATAAGCTGATACTCGCGACTGGTTCTTCACCTGCCCGTCCTCCTATTGAGGGCATCGAAGGCCGAAATATCGTGACCTCCGACGACATACTTTCCATGACCGAGCTTCCCGAAAGCTTCGTTATAATCGGCGGCGGCGTAATAGGTATCGAATTCGCGACCCTCTTTGCCACGCTCGGCAAGCCCGTTACCGTCATCGAAATGATGCCCTCGATATTGCCGGGCGCCGATACGGATATCGTCCGCACGTGCATGCGCGTGCTCAAGAAAAAGAAGGTAACGATAGTCAACAACGCCAAGGTCACTAAGCTTGAGGGCGGCGATACCGTAACGGTCAGCTATGAGCTTAACGGCAAGATAAAGACCGCAGAGGGCGCTTGCTGCGTCGTTTCCGTCGGCAGAAAGGCGGAGACCCGCGGTATAGGCCTTGAGGAGATAGGCGTTGAGTTCAACCGCAGCTTCATTACGATCGACGATCACTGCCGCACCAATATAGATAACATCTATGCAATAGGCGATATCACGGGCAAGATACAGCTTGCTCACGTAGCCTCCGCTCAGGGCCTCGTTGCTGCCGCCAACGCCGCCGGAGAGGACGAGGTGATGGATTACAGCGTCGTACCATCCTGCATCTATACAAGCCCCGAGATCGCGTTTGTCGGTGTTTCCGAGGATAAGGCCAAGGCGCAGGGGATCGAGTATAAGCTTGGCACATTTAACGTTGCAGGCAACGGCAGGGCGATGGTCATGGGTGAGAACCTTGGCATAGTGAAGCTTATCTCCGATATGGACGGCAAGCTTATAGGCGCACAGCTCATGTGCCCCAGAGCGACAGACATGATCGCAGAGCTTGCGGCTGTGATGAAGCTTGGCGGCTCGGTCAAGGATATAGCCGATACCATACATCCGCATCCCACCGTTTCCGAGTGCGTGATGGAAGCGGCGCATGACTGGGAAGGGCTTTGCTGTCACGGAATACCCAAAAAGAAATAAGCATATAATAAGAATTGCCCGGGAATTAACATGATTCCCGGGCGGTTTTTTATGTGACAGGATCGTTTTCAGCCAGATGCTTTGCCGTTATCAGATCGGAAACGAAATCGTTCGTAAGCTCTTCCCGGCGCAGCAGCGCCGCCGGATGATAAGTCGGAAGCACGAGGAACGCTCCGAGCTTTTTCACCTGACCGCGCTGACGCGAGATCTGAATATCCCTGTCATAAACATATCTTGCCGAAATGCGGCCGAGGCATACTATGACCTTGGGGCGAACGAGCGCGATCTGTGCGCGAAGATAGGGAAGGCATGCGTCCGCTTCGTCGGGGAAGGGGTCTCGATTCTGCGGAGGACGGCATTTTACAACGTTGCAGATATAGATGCTTTTGCGGTCAAGGCCGGCTTCCTCAAGCAAATAGTTGAAAAGCCTTCCCGCGGCGCCGACGAACGGGACGCCCTGTTCGTCCTCTTCGCGTCCGGGACCTTCGCCGATGAACATTATGTCGGCATGCGGATCGCCGTCGGAGATGACGATATTCGTGCGAGTTTCACAAAGCCTGCATTTGGTGCAGACCTTAAGATCGGCATAGAGCGTATTCCAATCGAATCTTAAAACAGCCATTATCTGTTGAGATAGAAAGTGTGGGCGCGCCTTGAGATATCGCAGGTGACCTCATAGTTGATGGTGTTGACCATGATCGAAACTTCTTCGGCGGAAATGCCGCCCTTACCAAATATGACGACCTCATCCCCGCGCTTGACGTCCGAGCCGGTAACGTCGCACATGCACATATCCATGCAAACGCGGCCTATCTGGGGGAAGCGCTGACCGTTGATAGTCATGATAGCTTGGTTTGTGAGGCGCCTGGGGAAACCGTCGGCATAGCCGATTGAGATAACGGCCACCTTCATGTCATGCTCGGCCTTAAATAGCCTGCCATAGCTTATAGTGGAGCCCGCGGGGATATCGCGCACCAGCGCAACTCGGGATTTGAGCGTCATTACGGGCTTTAACGGACCTTCCTGCGGCTGAGAATTGGGGTACATGCCGTAAAGTATGATACCTTCACGCACATAATCGAAATGCAGCTCCGGATATTCCATTATGGCAGCGGAATTGGAAACGTGGCATTTTTCTATATGTATGCCGCGGGCGATAAGGCCGTTGCGCACGTCGCAGTAGTTTTTGTACTGAGCCTTGGTATAATCAAGCTGCTCGGGCACGTCGGCAACGGCGAAATGAGTATAGAGGCCCACAACGTTAAGATGCGGCAGATTGTAGATATGTTCAGCATCGTCTATCGCCTTGTCGATCACCTTGCGTCCGCCGATATGACCGTGCGCATAGAGGCCGATACGGCCCATGCCTGTATCGATCTTGATATGCACCTTGATGCGCACGTGAGCGTCCTCAGCGGCCTTGTTGAGCTCGTCGGCATGCGTGACGTCAACGACGGTCTGCTCGAGATCGTAATACGATAGCTCCTTGACGAAGAGCGCGGGGGTATAGCCGAGTATGAGTATGGGGATAGTTATCCCGTTTTCGCGGAGCTCGAGCGCTTCCTCGATACAGGCGACGGCAAACATATCCGCGCCGTTATCCTGAAGATACTTGCCGCATTCAACGGCGCCGTGACCGTAGGCGTCGCCCTTGATGACGCAGATAACGGGCTTGCCGGATATCTTTTTGGCGTATTCGAGATTGGATTTCATGGCGGCCAGGTCGATCTCGGCCCAGGTGCGATAGCGAAGGTTGTTTTGGAAGGTGACGTTATGAACGAACATTTTGATGCCTCTCTTATTCTATATAGGATCTGTCAACGTATTTGCTTGTGAAAAGATGCAGGAGCGCGCCGTAATCGGGTATGAAGCGGACTATATCGCCCACATTAAGGTCCTGCCTGCAATCGGTAAGATTGACGATCAGATGATCGGAGCTTGCGCCGATGATCTCGATATCGGGATCAAGCGGAGTAAGCCCGTCGATCGTCACGTCCTGGCGGCCTATCCCGAGTATCGCGCGTTTCATTATGCCACGGTCAGGGTATTCAAGATACTCGCCGAAAGCGTTGGGACCGGACTTGCCGATGGGCTTTGAGGGTTTATCCTTCAGCTCGACTATTTCGGCCTCAAGAACAAAGCAATCGGTATTAAGACCCTCCACTGGCTTGCCGGTCGCCGTGTCGTTGCCGAGTACGAAGCTTTCGCCAAGGCGAAGATGGTTTATGCCCTTTGGAACGCTGTGATCCATCAGCATGCCCATCGTGGATGAATTGCCTCCGGAAATAACGGGGATGGGGGAGTGGAGCTCCTTCCTCAGCTTATCGGCAATGGCAACAAGCCCTCCCAGATTGTTTTCGTCGGGAAGTATGCCGCCGTAGCAGGTGAGGTTCACGCCTATACCGTAAAGCTCGAGATTCCCGGCGTCGTTTACGAATCTTGCCGTATCGAGTATCGTTTCGCTGTCGGTGTTTAATATGCCCTCGCGAAGATCGCCCATGTCGATCATGAGAATGATCTTGTGGATCGTACCGAGCTTTTTTGCCGCTTCGTTGAGCATCTTTAACGTTTCAAGCTCGCTCTGCATAGAGATATCGGCACAGCGCACGATCTTTTCCGCTTCGGACTGCATGCCTATCCTCAGAAGGAGCTTGGGCTTATCGGTCTTCATACCGGCAAGATTCTGCGTGCGCGAATCGGCAAGCATATCAGCGGAGCTCTCATTTATCAGCTCCACGATACGTTCATCGGCGCAGAAGACCTTTGTGACGATAGCCGTCATAATGCCCTGCTCATGACAAAGCGAAGTCAGAAAGTTAAGATTTTCTTTAAGTTTTTTTAAGTTTACGGATATCCTTGGATACATATTCACTCCTGATCTATTCGATCCCGAGACTTTGCTTCATGAGAAGAAGCGCGGCTTCGGGGAACTGTTTTGAAAGCACGCCGAGCGAAGCCATTATATAGTGATCGTCATACAGCAGCCTGAGTATTGAAGGTTTCGGGAAAAGCATCATGCCGTTTTCGTTGCTGTCGGCGATCCTGCGCATAATGTTCTCTCTGTCGGGAAGCCTCGTAAGCGCGCCGCCGGTAGCGACGAGATATTTGAGTATTGAAAGGTCTTTGCCCTCGGCAATGGTCTGGCGTCCTCGGGGCGTATATATGTATCTGAGTGCGCCGGCGTGTCGTGCGACGGATACGAGCCCGGCTTCCAGGCATAGGCGCTGAGTAAGCTTAAACTGTTCCTCGGTATCCGGAATGGGCTTGTAATGCTTCATTACTTCCTCGATATCTAGGCCGAGCTCCTTTTGAAGCTTTTCTTCGCCGATAATGTTTATCACGTTGCGCGCGTTGACAAACATGCCCAGGTCGCCTTCGACCGTGCGCTTTGCAAAGGGTTCGGGCGTGGTCTGGATGGTTGCGATCTCATCGGAACCCGCAGTTACGGAATGCACGTCGGTGGTCGCTCCGCCTATATCTATCACGGCCAGGTCGCCCAAATAGGAATAGAGCAGCTGCGCGGATTCCATGACGGCGCCGGGCGTGGGGATGATATTTCCCTTGACCATATCACGCACGTGCTCCATGCCCGCGGCTCTAACTATATGCTCCTCGAAAACCTTGTGTATGATCTTTCTTGCCGGCTCGATATTGAGCAGATCGAGCTTGGGGTATACGTTTTCCGTAATATAAACGGGTATTCCGGCGTCCTTGAAAAGGTTTTCGATTATATGATGATTCTGAATATTCCCGGCATAGATCACGGGAGCTTTGATGCCGGAGGCCAAAATCTTTTTTGCGTTCTCAACGGCCGTTTCGCGCTCGCCGTAATCGGTGCCGCCCGCAAGAAGTATAAGGTTGGGGTCGATCGCCTTAACGTCCTCGATATCGTAATCGGACATTATTCCGGCTGTGGCGTGCTTTATTATCGCGCCTGCGCCAAGCGCGGCGGCACGCGCCGCCTTGACGGTCATATCGTAAACAAGGCCGTGAACCGTCATTCGAAGGCCGCCCGCCGCGCTGGATGTGGCGAACGCTATGCCGTAATCAAGATCATTTGAGCCAAGGTTTTTTGCAAGATCATCCTTTGCCGCAGATAAGCCAATGCGCACGTCGCCCTCCAGAACCGAGGTCGGCGCCTGACCCTGACCGATAAAACGCGGCGAATCGGTGTCAATGCCCGAAAAAGCATTGACCAAAGTCGTTGTGGATCCTATTTCGTAAACGAGTACATCAACAAACATAAATCACTCTCACAAACGGGAACCGCCGTATAAACAGCGGCTCCCGCGTTAAATTCAGAGCAGGTAATTACATCTTACCTTCCTTTTCCATTTCCCATCTCTTCTTAACAAGGAAGGTGGCGTTATGCACGCCGTGGCTGCCGCGGCCGAAGCCTTCGTCGGCGCCGGCTTTCCTTGCAAGCTCGGGAGTTACCTGGGTGCCGCCCGCGATGAATATGATCTTATCGCGTATGCCCATCTCACGGCAAAGCTGATCGATCTTGGCGATATTCTTATAGTGGATATCGTCGTGGCTGATGATAGTCGAAGCCATGATAGCGTCGGCGTGAGTTTCGATAGCCGCATTGACTAGCTTCTCGGGCGGGCAGGAGGTGCCGAGGTAAACGACCTCCATACCGTACTTCTCGATACCGCCGTGCTTTATATCGATTATCTCACGAAGGCCGACGGAATGCTCATCCTCGCCGACGGTCGCGGCAACGATCTTCATGGGCCTGCGCTCGATATCCGCACGGATCTCCGCATCGGAGAGCACGTCGGGCTCCTTGGGTATCACAAGCGAATCAACGTCAATCTCAAAGGGCACCTTGCCCTTGACCTCGATACGGGTGCCGTCCTGGGGATGCATGATCTCCTTGGAAATGACCTCGCACTCGGTCAGGTTCATGCGCTTGGCGCATTCGAGGGCCGCAGCTTCGGCGATCTGTTTGGGAGCGGGGAAGAACATGGTGAGCATGACGGTGCCGTCGGCAAGCCACTCCATCTCGGGACGGATCTTTTTGCCGCCGGGAGTGAATTCCTTTGTCTCGGCCATACGGACGTTGACGTTGTCGTTATCGTCCAGCTCGTCGATATAGATAATCTTATCGGGGCATTCAAGCGTGCAGCCGCCTATGAGCGCCGCGGGATCGGCGGGATCGCCGCCGTACTGCTCGACGTTGTTATAGCCGTAATGAGCGGTAACGGGAGCCATATAAGCTTTGTCGCGCTTCACGATGGTGCCGGCGCCTATGCCGCCGTTGATCTTACGTGCGATGCCGTCGCCATTGCGCTCGGGATAGATGCCGGAGTCAACGAAGAAGCCTTCCTCGACCGATGCGAAATAGCCGCCCAGCTCGAGCATCTCCTCCATGAACATAACGGCCCTTTCCTTGAGCTCGCGGGCTTTCTCGCGAAGGTATCCGTCCTTCTTGAGCTCGACCATTTCCATCAGGCCGTCCATGCCGATCAGCGCCTGCTTTGCGGTGTCACAAGCCTCGATATTGTAGATATGCCAGGGCACGTTGCGGCCTTCGTCGGGCGTGATGGTGGACTGGATATCAGCGCTCGTCAGCTTGGAAATTACCATATTGAGCACGTGCGTCACGGTCGCCTCGCGCGTGGAGGATTCGATGTATTTGGTGTTCATCTGAGCCCTCATGCGGTACTCGTGGAAGAGATCGCGCAGCGCCACAGCATAGGGAAGATCCATGTGGATACAGGGCGCGGGAGTGGCGGTGGGAGGAACGGTGGAAAGGCAGATGTTCTTTTTGGGAACGCCGACCCTTGCGGAGAATATGGCGTTTATGCCGTGCTGTACCATCAGCTCGGGCATTACCTTCCATGCTTCACGCGCAGTGGCGTTCGCGTTATGCGCGCCGTCGATCTGCGCCATGCCCGCCCACGCGATAAGCTTTTTGGACTCGCACGCGTCGACGAAGGAGCGGATCATATTGATATTGCGGTAAATGACGTTGTACTGCGGATCCTGGTGTACGCCGTTGACGCCTTCCTCGGCGAACATTACGGCGATATCGGGACCGGCAACGCCGGAAACATAACTGTGGTAATTGATGGGCCTGCCGACCTCATCCTCGATCATATCGAGCGCTTTGCGCTGTGCCCTGACCTGTTTGCGCGTGATGGGAACGCCGCCCATGCCCTGAGGAGTGCCCTCGATAAGGCCGTCAAAATGGCTCTGACCCGCGGTGCGGATGACCATGATATGATCTGCGCCGTGGTGTGCGGCCATGCGCATACGGCGGATATCGTCCTCAAAGCGGCCGGATGCTATCTCCGTCGTGATAACGGGAGCGGGCTGCGGATCGATATCTCCGAAATAATGAGCGGGAGGCAGGGGAACGGAACGCTTCAAGGGCTCCGTCGCATCCTGATACACGAAAGGCCCCATGTGCAGATTGGGAACGGGCTTGCGCCACGTCCAGCCCCTGCGGCGGGGACGGTACTTATCGAGATCCTTAAGTATCTCGGCTACGTTGATGGGTGCATCGGGAGTAAGTTTATAGTCGCTCATTATTCATTACCTCCCTTGAAAAGATCGGCTGCCTCATCCCAGAGATTGCCGTTGACGAGTTCAAGACCTGCAGGACGGATATCCATTCCCTTGGCCTTGGCAAGACGGTAAACGACGTTGCCCGCGCCGTAGCACATAAGCGAACGCTCCACACAGCCCTCGACGATGGCCTTGGCCTCGATGGAGGAGAAGCCCATCCTCAAAAGGACGGAACGCTCGATTGCGGGGGAAGTGTACTCCTTGCCCATTTCAAGCAGGGGATCGACAAGCTTGTTGGCAAGCTCCCAGAAACGGGCTTCAAGCTGCTCGTCGGTCAAGTCCTTAAGATGTTCATGGCGATTTGAAAAATCGTCCTCGCGTTTCATAAATAAGATCCTCCGTGTGTGTATTTGTGGTTTACAGCGCCGCTACGGCGTTCCTTACGAATTCCTCGGAGGAATTCGTTTCCTCCATGAGGAACTTGATATCCTCATCGGTGAGCTCGTCCTTGTGAGTGCCGACGGCTCTCTTGATGCGGCTCCTGCGCATATGGTCAAGATCAAGATCGGTGACCTGAATGAGCGAGGGATGCGCGGGAAGTATTATGCTCTTGCCGGGGACTTCGTCCTTGGGATCGCCGAATCGGATATCTATGCCGTTTTGACGAGCGAAGGAAAGCTGTGGATTGATGTGCTTGCCTGCGCCGGTGTATTCGGTCTCCTGCACGACGATGCACTGATCGCGGTCAAGATCCTGAGCAAGACGGAATGCAGCGGCGAGCGAGGTGTTGCCTGCGGGACCCTTTTCAAGACCCTCAAGGGAAGCAAGACATTCGGTGATGAAGAACACGCTGCCCTGAGTGACGGTCACGTATCTGTCCATATAGCGCAGTGGCCTTGCGGCGGAACGGGGCACGTCGGAATGGTCGGGATTGACGGAATAGGGCACGCCGAAGCCCGTATGACCGGTGGTGAAGCTCTTCTTGTTGAACTGAGCGTCGCTAGCCATATGCAGACCGGAAAGATTGACGGAAGCGGCTATTACCTTGGCATTGCAGCCGGCCTTGCGAAGGCCCCTTGCGGTGCCGGTAAGGTTGCCGCCGCCCGCGTTGGTGCAAACGACAACGTCGGGATCTTTGCCGATCTTGGCGCGGAACTGCTCGGCGATCTCATAGCCCAAGGTCTCGACGCCTGCGATGCCGAAGGGAGTGTAGAGCGAAGCGTTGAAATAACCCGTCTCCTCAAGAAGCTGGAGCACCGTGGAGAACAGCTCGGGACCGACGGTCAGCTGCACCACTTCGGCGCCCAAAGCTTCGCACTTGCGCGCTTTTTCGATTATCTCGGGCTGACCTACGCCCTTGGAATCGTAGCATTCCTGAACGACGATGCATTTAAGCCCCGCCATAGCCGCACAGCAGGCAACGGCGGCGCCGTAATTGCCGCTGGTAGCAGTGACGACGCCCTTATAGCCAAGCTTCTTGGCCTGGTAAACGCTTGTGCAGGCGCGCCTTGCCTTGAAGGAGCCGGAGGGGTTCGAGGCTTCGTCCTTTATGAAAATGCGGGCGCCCTTGCCTTCGGGAGCGCATTTTCTGGCTAACTCGGTGAGATTTTTAAGCTCGATCAGGGGAGTGTTGCCAATGGAGAAAAGGGACTGAACGCGTCTGATCTCGTCGATGGTATAGCCGGTGGCTTCCATCATAGCCTCGTAATCAAAGCCGATGCCGGGCTTTTCGAACTTTTCGAAGTCCATGCCGACGGCATTCTTGATTATCTCGTTTTTACGGGCCATTATCGCATCATAGCTGTTATCCATCAGTCTTCACCTCCAAAGGTAATTTTGCGGACCATATTGCCGATCTCGAGCACCTCGGGTACGAAGAAGCCGAAGTTGTGCTCGAAATAGGGGTTGACTTTGACGACCTCGCCCTTGGTATGTCGGCCCGTCCTGGTAACTACCTCGGCAGTATCGCCGATCTCGGCGTCCTCAAGAAGCCAGCCCTTGACCCACATCTCGAGGGGATTGACCTTTGTATCGTCGGGAAGGGCGGAGGAGCGCTCCTCGGGAGGGAGCACGATGTTATGGATCTGGACCCAATCGCCTTTTTTTGCCATATAATACCTCCAAAAAATGTACTTAAGGAAGCCCGTTTTCAGGGCTTCCCATGCGGTTTACTTTTCTATATAGTCACGGAAGTCGCCCATGATGGCATGGGGAACGGGAAGATCGATCATGGTCTTAAGACCGGGCTTTGCGTTGATGACGTGGGGGATCATGTTAACGCACATGGCTATGGTGCCAAGGCCTCCTTCGACCTCGGGCATATTGGAAACGTGGATGGCGGGAGTGCCCTCGATCACGACGTAATCGCCGGTGTGGGTGCCTTCCATTTCAGGCTCGATCTGCTGGGGATGGATGAGATCGATCTTCATTTTGCCGTCGACGTAAGCCTGAGCGGTCATATTAACGCCGGCTACGTTGCCTGCGGCGGCAAAGCCGTAGGGAGCCTGACGGTCGACCTTGGTGACGATGGGAGCCATCTGCTTCTCGAACTTTTCTATCTTCCAGCCGAGAGCTTCGGCGATCATGCCTGCGCTCTCCTCAAAGCCAACGTGGCCTGCCAGAGTGCCGTCCTCAACGCCCTTGTTGAACTCTTCGACGGTGATGCCGATGCCCTGCTCCTTCATAACGGCGGGGCCGAAGGGGGAGAGGGAGTTGACACGCTTGCACATGACGGATTCGACGTCGATCATGCAGCCGGAAAGGCAGATCGCAAGAAGGTCCATCATAAGACCGGGATTGATGCCGGTGCCGAGAACGGATACGCCGTTCTCCTTGGCGATGCGGTCAAGCTCGGCAGCCAGCTCGGGATGCTGAGCCTTGGGATAAGCCATTTCCTCGGCGGTGGTGACAACGTTGATGCCGTTCTCAAGGACGAACTTGAGTTTGGGGAATACGGCGGGAACGAAGGAATCGGTGGCAACGATAGCTACATCGGCAGCGCCCTTATAGATGACGGTGTTGATATCGTTTGAAATAAGAACGTCCTTGCGGTCGCCCTTTTCGATACCGAGACGGTCGAATATGCTCATGCCGTTGAGCTTGTCCCACATATCGCATACGCCGGTGATCTCGACGCCCTTTTTGCCCAAGAGCATCCTTGCGATACCGGAACCCATTGCGCCAAAGCCCCAAATGGCTACTCTAACATTTTCCATAATAACCTCCGTGTAAAATAATGCATGTTTAATTGATATGGTTTCCCACAAATACTGATTATATCATATAAGAGGTATTCTCGTAACCCCCTATTTCCCGTTATAAAGATTATATTTTTTACAAAGCGTTCGGGTCTTGAGAATGCTCGTTTTTGTTTTCAAAAACTGTTGCAAACGGCCTCGTATTCTGTATAATATAAATATCCAAATCGCTTTACGAAATAGGAGGCGCAAATGAAAAGAAAGCTTTTTGCACTTGTACTCGCTTCGGTAATGCTCTTATCCGCGGTTCCCGCATTTCCCGCTTCAGCCGAGGTCGTTCCCGATGAATTGGGCAACGGCAGGCTGGTGCTGGATATGGATCCCGAAGGCGGCTATCAGGGCGATTACGTGCTTATCTACAATCCTTCGACAGGTTATTCGAACATGTCCACGGGCAACATGACGGGCCTGATCGAAACTTCGATCGACCCATATGCCAAGGGGGAGACCGCTGTATCCGATCCCGACGAGCTTTACAGGATCGACGTTGACGGCCTTATTGCCGCCAAGAACGCCGAAGCCGAGAAACCCGAGCCTCCCGCAGGCGAAAAGGCTTCTTACAACGTCGGCGATACAAAGAGCTTTTCCATCAGCAATTACAGCCCGGGTCCTTCCACGCTGACCTTCAAATGCGTTGCAAAGGGCGATCATTGCTACGTTTGGACTCCCGCACAGGATCTTACGAATTATTATGCCTTGGACGGGATCGATCCAACCTACCCTCAGCTTGCCTGCGATGAGTTCGAATCCAAATTCGAACAGATGCGCAGTTCCTTTGGCGAGCACGACAACGGTTCGCAGGGGGACGGGCGAGTCAACCTGATGTATTATAACATTGACGACGGCTTCCAGCCCGGATCCAGCACGGGATACGTTGCGGGTTATTTCAGCAGCATGGATTATTACAGCAACGGCCTGCCCATGATCCATATCGACACCTATCCCTGCGTTTATTACGTCAATACTCAGGGAGAGGAGATATACCGCCTGAGCAATTCTTTCAGCGTATTCTGCCATGAATACCAGCATCTTATCAATTACTCAATAACCGGCGGTATGGATACCTGGCTCAACGAGGCGATGAGCGCTGCGGCGGAGGAGATATGCTATCCGGGCTCGAGCGTCGTTTCGAGGATACAGAGCTGGGAGAACTACTACTATTCCGAAAATAACGATTGGCTCAATCCTCCTCACGAATTCGAATACACCCCCGAATATGAACTGCATAACGGTTATTCTATGTACAGCTGGAGCAACAGCCTGTCATACGTGCTGCCGCTTTATTCTCAGGTGTGCTTATTCAGCCAATACCTGTTCACGCATTACGGCAACGGGGTATTCAGGCAGATAACCGAGGCTTATTCCTCTGACGGCGCGGTTGGTGCGATAGGTTCCGTCACCGGCATGAACACCTCGGAGCTCGTTAAGAATTTCAGGATCGCCGTTACCGCCAACGATCACGACTGCGAGGGCGGTCTGTACGGTTTCCTGCCGCAGGAAGGCTTCGATCCCGAACAGTATCACGGCCTTGCTAACCCCTATCAGATACTCGGCCCCGTCGTTTATACGCATAACGTCTGCTCCTTAGAGGCCGGCGGCGCCATCACGGTCAAACCCATCGGCGGCTCGTACACGCCTCCCTCCGACGCGGCCTCCGGCCTTGTTTATATCGGTATCACAAGGAATATTGACACCGAGCCTATCGCGATCGAGGGAATGACGCTCACTCCCGCACAAAGCGAGACCTACGTGGGTATGCAGACTTCCTTCCGCGTGGTAAGCGAGCCCGTCAACGCCAACGATTTTGACGTGACGTGGACCATCTCCGATCCCGAAATTGCAAGCATCTCGGGCTCCGGCAGGACCGCTTACGCAACGGGACTTAACGCGGGCACAGCCGTTGTCACCGCAAACGCGGTCGACAGGACCACCGGCGCGTCCTTCACGGCGTCATCCGAACTGACGGTCAAAAGGATGCCCACGCTTGACGAAGCGCTTAACGTGCAGAACGGCACGCTGACGTTCACGACGTCCGAAACAACTTATCCGTGGGCAGTCGATACCGATTATAACGGAAGGATCTGCGCCAATTCTACCAATGCAAAGGTTTCGGATTCTTCGTCTACCGTCCAGACAACTGTAAGGATGCAGGCGGGGGAGACGTTCACTTTCGATTGGTCCGTCAGCAGTGAAAGCAACTATGATAAGCTCACTTTCTATGCCAATAACGTTGAGGTCGCGAATATTTCGGGCGAAGTGAGCTTTACCACCTACACCTATACCGCTTCATCGGCGGGCAGCTTCACGTTCAAGTGGACTTATAAGAAGGATTATTCCGTCAACAGCGGCAGGGATACGGCCTGGCTGGACAACGTTTGTTACAGCGGAGATCCTGGACTTGATATCCTTATGGGCGACGTCAATTTCGATGGTGAGGTCAATTCCGAGGACGCCCTTCTGACGCTTCGCGCGGCGCTTGGCATAATCGAATTCACCGATGAACAGATGCTCAGAGGCGATATGAACGGCGACGGCGAGGTGCGTTCCGACGATGCGCTGATAATACTAAGGATATCGCTCGGAATACTGTAAAGCGCAAATCAAAAGCCCCGCAGGTAATGATCTGCGGGGCTTTTGTAATGTGCGGTTTATGCCCAAACGTCGGTGCTTTTGGGGATGCGGATGCCAAGCAGTATGCCCGAGAATTCCCACAGGAACCATTGCTGAGTCGAGGGCTTATAGCGAAGATCGAGGAAGCGCTCGGAATCCGCTCCGGAGGAGCGTATAAAGAGTCTGAGATAACCGTCGCCGAAATTATCCCTGCTGTGAGCAAACTCCTTCACGATGACGGTATAAGGCGTCGTGGGGGTATAATCGTTATCGGGCGAGGTGCCCTCGAAATAAGAACGGGGCACGTAATCAACGCCGTCCATGAAGCGGTCGTTTATGAAATTCTTCTCCATTTGAGAGAGAGGACGGGGGCCTTTTAAGTAGTTGAGCATTGCGTAGCAGGCTTCCTCGTCCTTGGGAAACTCGCAGAGCGCAAGCACCGTAAGCGCAGCGGTATAATAAGGATCCTTAAGATCGGCGCCGGGAAGCGCTTTGAGCTGCTCGAGATTTTCGGGAAGACGATCGAAAACAACGGTCTTGGAGCCTTTGTTGTTTCTGGCGTTGTTCACGGCGGTCGTAATGCCCTGATTCACCGCCTGATTCACCTCTTTATGGACGTTGGTCTTTATGGTATGTTTAACGTTCCTTATCAGATTATCCAATATGCTCATATTTGTTCCTCCGATTCCGTATGATGGAATATTATATCATCTTTTAAGCGGCAAGTCAAACCCGTTTAGCAGATATTGGTATAGATGAAATCAATTCATGGATCCCCGGCGTTCCGTAAACCGCCCTGAAGCTCGCTCAGCCATTCGGGATCGTATTTTACATCGGCCTCATCATTCGCAGGCAGAAGACCGATATCCCCAAAAAGTGCCTGGCAGGCAGGGGAGAGCAGGTATTCGATAAACCCTTCAGCATAGCGGCGTTTTGTGCCGTCGATACTCCTTGTCATGCTTATAAACTGTATTCGACGAGCCTCATCCGCCAAAGGCACGACTTCGAAATAAGGCGCCTTTCCAAGCAGCTGCGCGCGCATAAGATCTCCTGCGCCGCGAATATCGGTGATGCAGGAATGCGATTTTCCTTTCTTGAAATCTTCGAAGCTTCCGGCTTCGGCTTTCAATGAATCAATATCTTTATCGGCAGCGTAAGCGGGATCGTACACAAGCACCGAACCCGTACCGCAGTAAGGACGCTTTGAACCGGACAAAAGGCTTTCTTCGATCCTGCCGTCGGCAAAACTTATAATATCGGGAAGCACGCCCGTTTTTATGCGCTCTTCGGCGTCCTGAGGCGAATATGAAACCACATCGAAATGAATGCCGATAAAGTTCGAAGCGTATTGCTTTGTCCGTGCGGACAGCCATGCGCCGAGACTGCCGGAATACGGCTTGAAATCGACTATATGCCATACCGTTATGACGCCCACGGAGGGTTCGCGTTCGTGCATCATCCATTCTTTGTACGGATCGCCGTTCAGCCTGTTTTCAAAATACTTGGGCGAGAAAAACAAATAGACCCCTGCCAAAAGGAGCAGCAGTATCCCGACGCCCGCTCTTTTTAACGGAGATCTGTTTTTGAATTTGCCGTTTGCTTTCATACGGAATAGTATGCACGCAAGCTCTGATTATTCCTCGGGCTCCCTGTCATCACGCAGCTTTATCACCTCGGCAGCAAAGCGCCTGCGGTCCTCGCTCATCGCCGCGTAATGCTTTCTGGTCGTATTAACGTCCTTGTGTCCGAGCACGTCTGCAACAAGATAGATATCGCCCGTCTCGCGGTAAAGCATAGTGCCGTAAGTGCTGCGGAGTTTATGAGGGGAAATCTTTTTGAGAGGAGCGGCGATCTGAGCATATTTCTTTACCAGCACCTCCAAAGAACGCACGCTCATGCGCTTCTTCTGCATAGAGAGAAAGAGCGCCTTCTCGTGACCCTCGCAGGGGATGATGCTTTTGCGGTAGACCATGTATTCCGCAAGCGCACTGCGCACGTCGGAACCGAATACCAGCATTTCCTCGTTGCCGCCTTTGCGGGTGATCCTCACCTCGTTGGAATCGAAATTAAGGTCGTCCGTGTCGATGCCCACAAGCTCGCTTATACGCATGCCTGTGCCAAGGAATAATGTAATAATAGCTGTATCTCGTATCACGTTTTGGTTGTGATACTGTTTTTGCTTCTCGGAAAGCCCTTCGCCGCTTTCCACGGCTGAAAGAAGGCGCGATACTTCATCCGGCTCGAGACGGATTATGGGCTTTTCGTGAAGCTTGGGAGTATCGACAAGGGCGGGGGCGTTGTTTTTTATGCGCTCTTTTTTATACAAATACTTGAATAAAGCGCGTATCGCGGAAAGCTTTCGCGCTTTGGCCCGTTCGCCGTTCATCTTGAGCTCGGAAGCGTCGTCATCCTGATAAAGCGACACGTATTCGAGAAAGCATTCGATCGTTACGGAATCGATCTTTTCAAGCTCGGCGTATCCGATCTCGCGCATCGTTTTCAAACCGCTGCAGATATCCGTATCGAGCAGATAAGTAAAGAATGTTTTCAGATCGACCGCATAACCGTAGCGCGTCATTATGCCGGTGGTAAGCTCGATACCGCGGAAGAAATCCGTGCAGCATTTGGGCAGCTCCGAAACGAGCTCACGCAGCTTAAAAGTGTATTTTTGGGTCTTTTCAACGGAATATTCGCTCATAGGGGAAGCCTCCTTGATTTGACCATATTATAACACAACATTGCGTTAAAGACAAGTTTAACGCAATGTTGTAAAGGCATTTTCTTAAATATATTATGAAACGGGCTCTTCCGGAGCGTTTTCGGCATCAAGCTGCTTTTTCAGCTTTTTGATCTCGGAGCGCGCAAGCTGATCGCAGCGATTGTTTAATTCGTTATCCGCGTGGCCTTTGACGTGATGCCATGTAACTTTATGCGTTCGCGTAAGCTTTAGCATCCGTTCCCAGAGATCCTTGTTCTCAACCGGTTTTTTATCGGATTTTTTCCAATCGTTCCTTAACCAATTGAATATCCATCCGTTACTGTACGTATTGCACAGATATGAGCTGTCCGTATAAAGCTCAACTTCACAAGGCTCACGCAGTGCTTCAAGCGCTTTGATCGCCGCAGTGATCTCCATACGGTTATTTGTGGTTTCAAGTTCGCCGCCGGAGATCTCTTTTTTTACGTTCTTGTAGATCAACACGGCTGCCCAGCCGCCTATGCCGGGATTCACCGAGCATGCGCCGTCGGTGTAAACGGTTACCTTCTTCATGCTTCGATCGATTCGTCAACGGTGAACAGCGGCAATCCGTCGGATACCTCCCAATCGCCGTAAACGCCGCAATGCGCCGCGCCGACTTCGATATGAAGCATCGCTATGCCCACGTCGATCTCCCCATAACCAAAGTTTTTTGAAATATTTGCAACTTGAATCTGCCTATCGTTTAATATATCAAATTCCCATGGCTGCGCGTTCATCGCGGACGGCGCAAGCCTGCCGCAGTTTATAGCGCTCTGCTGCCAATCGGGCAGCTTTTTAAAAGCGTTGTCATCAAGCCCCGTGAGGTTAGATACGGTCTTCCTCATACGCTTCTTCGCAGGCGTTTCTTCAAAGTGGCCGATGGCGATCGCGCAGCGAACTTTTTCCTTATCGTTATTGAATTTTATGCAGGAATTAACTACCGATCTGTTATATCCCATGCCAAGCCAGCAGGTTCCAAGGCCCATCGAAGCGCATTCGAGCGCGAACGATTCGCCCACCATGCCGACCATGTAATCAAGCTCTTTATGGCTGCATATGATCGCGGCGAATGTATCCGTACCGGAGATCGATCGGCCTATCAGAGGGCTCAAAGCGCCCTCCTTTTTGCCTACGACGATCCTAACTTCATCGGTGCTGAAATATTTTGCGGCTTCCTTCAGTCTCTTGAGCTCTCTGCTGTCGGCACCCGAAACGTATTTCCTTATAGATACTCTGCTCTTGATGGCGCTGTACCATCTCTCCATTGTGTTGTCCATACTCTCCCCCGTTATTTTCTGTTAAGTATTTCGTTTAGAAATTGACCGGTGTAGCTGTTTTCGCATTGCGCGACTTCCTCGGGCGTGCCGCACGCTATGACCGTTCCGCCCGCGTCGCCGCCCTCGGGACCCATATCGATTATATAATCCGCCGTCTTGATAACGTCGAGATTATGCTCGATAACGAGCACGGAGCTGCCGTTGTCGCAGAGCCTCTGCAGGATTTCAAGAAGCCGCTGCACGTCCGCAACGTGCAGGCGCGTCGTGGGCTCGTCAAGCACGTAAAGCGTCTTTTCGGTGTTCTTCCTTGCCAGCTCGGTCGCAAGCTTAACGCGCTGCGCTTCGCCGCCGGAAAGAGTCGTTGAAGGCTGGCCGAGCTTTATATAGCCCAAGCCCACCTCGCAAAGTGTTTGCAGCTTCCTTGCGATCCTGGGAAGAGGCTTAAAGAAATTATATGCCTCCTCGGCCGTCATGTCCAGCACGTCGGCGATCGTCTTGCCCTTATAGCGCACCTCAAGCGTTTCCCTGTTATAACGCTTGCCCTTGCACACCTCGCAGGGAACGTAAACGTCCGACAGGAAATGCATCTCGATCTTGATTATTCCGTCACCGGAGCAGGCCTCGCAGCGGCCGCCCTTGACGTTGAAGCTGAATCTGCCGGAGGTGTAGCCGCGCACCTTGGCGTCGGGCGTCTGAGCGAATACTTCCCTTATAAGGTCGAATACTCCGGTATACGTCGCGGGATTGCTTCGAGGCGTGCGGCCTATCGGCGACTGGTCTATATCGATTATCTTCTCAAGGTTTTCCATTCCTTCGATCCTGTCATGATCGCCCGAATGGATCCTTGCGCGGTTGAGCTCGCGAAGCAGCGTCTTTTTGACTATCTCATTGACAAGGCTGGATTTGCCGGAGCCCGAAACGCCCGTGACGCAGGTGAACACGCCCAGCGGGATCCTTACGTCGATGTTCTTGAGATTATGTACGCGTGCGCCGAAAACGCTCAGCCATTTTCCGGTTAGCTGACGGCGCTTTTCGGGGATCGCAATAGCCCTTTTACCGGTAAGGAACTGCCCCGTAACGGATTCGGGCACAGCCATAATATCTTCAAGAGTGCCCTGAGCAATGACCTCTCCCCCGTGCTCGCCGGCGCCGACGCCTATATCCACTATATGGTCGGCTGAGCGGATGGTCTCTTCGTCATGCTCGACTACGATGAGCGTATTGCCGAGATCCCGCAGCCCGCATAGCGCGTTTAAAAGCTTCCTGTTGTCACGCTGGTGAAGGCCTATGCTCGGTTCGTCAAGTATGTAAAGCACGCCGACCAGTCCCGAGCCGATCTGTGTTGCAAGCCTTATGCGCTGCGCCTCGCCGCCCGAGAGCGACGATGATGGGCGTGAAAGCGCAAGATAATCAAGCCCAACGTTTATAAGGAAACCAAGCCTGGCGTTAAGCTCCTTGACTATCTGCGCCGCTATGATGGTTTCGGATTTCGTAAGCTTTAAGCCGTTTATGAAATCCCTTGCGGCCCTTATAGAAAGCTCCGAAATGTCGGCTATCGACAAGCCGCCCACCGTCACGGCAAGCGTTTCGGGCTTTAGCCTCTTGCCGCCGCAGACGGGACAGGGAGAATTGCGCATATAAGCCTCTATCTCCTGCTTTGACCAGTCCGAATTGGTCTCGCGGTAGCGCCGTTCGAGATTCGGAATAACGCCCTCGAAAGGAGTATCGAATGTGCCGCTGCCGTATTCCTTTTGATACTGAACGTGAAGCTTTTTATCACCCGTGCCGTAAAGCAGCGCACGGCGGCCTTCCTCGGGTATGTCCTTGAAGGGGATATCGCCCGAGAAGCCGTATTCCTTACCGATGGCTGTAAAATACATCTGGGCGATCGTGTTTTTGGAATTGCTCTGCCACCCGGTAACGGCGATAGCGCCTTCATTCAGCGAAAGGTTCCTGTCGGGCACAACAAGCTCCTCGTCGACCTTAAGCTGAAAGCCCAGACCCGAACAAGCGGGACATGCGCCGAACGGGCTGTTGAACGAGAACATGCGCGGGGTGAGCTCTTCTATGCTTATGCCGCAGTCCGGACATGCGTAATTCTGTGAAAACAAGAATTCCTCTCCGCCGACTATGGCTACCTTCGCAAGCCCTTCCGCAAATCGGAATGCCGTCTCGAGCGAATCGCTGAGCCTTGAGGCTATGCCTTCTCTCACGACAAGTCTGTCGACAACGGCGTCGATGGTATGCTTTTTCTTCTTGTCAAGCTCGGGGACCTCGTTGATATCATACAGCTCGCCGTCGACCTTTACGCGAACGTAGCCTTCCTTGCGGATGCGCTCGAATACGGCCTTGTGTTCGCCCTTTCTGGCGCGGACGACGGGCGATATCACAAGCAGCTTGGTGCCCTCGGGAAACTCCATAACGCGATCGACGACCTGGTCTATGCTTTGCTTTTCGATCGGTTTACCGCAGTTGGGGCAATGCGGATGTCCTATTCTGGAATAAAGCAGCCTTAAATAATCGCTTATCTCAGTTACCGTGCCGACGGTGGATCGCGGGTTGTTGGACGTGCTCTTCTGGTCGATGGATATGGCGGGCGAAAGACCTTCGATATGCTCAACGTCGGGCTTATCCATCTGCCCGAGGAACTGACGGGCATAAGCCGAAAGGGACTCAACGTATCTGCGCTGGCCCTCCGCATATATGGTGTCGAACGCAAGGCTCGATTTTCCCGAGCCCGAAACGCCGGTGAATACTATGAATTTATCGCGAGGAAGCTCAAGGGAAATATTCTTGAGATTGTTTTCCTTTGCGCCGCGGATAACTATTTTATCGTTCATTTTCTGGTCCTTTGTTTAGCTTTTTTCCTGCTGCCAACCGTGCCGGGCGCGGGCTTTTGAGAACCGTCCGTCTCCTTGCCCTGCAGCCTGTAAAGCTCGTCGCGCAGTTTTGCCGCTTGCTCGAACTCAAGCTCGAGTGCCGCCTGCTTCATCTGCTCGGTGATTATCGCTATACGCTCCTCAAGCTCGGCGGAAGGCACGGTGGACGCGTTCTTGGCTTTGGAGCTGATCTCTATCACGTCATGCACGGCCTTTTTTATGCTCTGAGGAGTGATGCCGTGCTCTTCGTTGTATTTCATCTGTATCTCGCGGCGGCGGTTCGTCTCGGTGATAGCGCGGTCCATGGAATCTGTTATGGAATCCGCATACATTATCACCCTGCCGTCAACGTTTCGAGCCGCCCTGCCCACCGTCTGCACGAGCGACGTGGTGGATCTGAGGAAGCCCTCTTTATCGGCGTCGAGTATAGCCACAAGGCCTACCTCGGGAAGATCGAGGCCTTCTCTTAAAAGATTGATACCGACGAGCACGTCGAATTCGCCCAGGCGCAGATCGCGTATTATTTCCATTCGCTCGATCGTTTCGACGTCGGAATGCATATAGCGCACCTTCACGCCGAAGCCTTCAAGGTATTCAGTGAGCATTTCGGCCATGCGTTTTGTGAGAGTGGTGACAAGCGTGCGATAGCCCTTCTGAGCGGTCAGGCGTATCTCGCCAAGCAGATCGTCCACCTGGCCTTCAACGGGCCTTATCTCAATATAAGGATCCACAAGCCCAGTGGGCCTTATGATCTGTTCCGCTACCTGAGAAGCCCTTGAGAGCTCGTATTCGGCGGGAGTGGCGCTGACGCATATGAGCTGGCCTATGCGCTGTTCGAATTCATCAAACGTCAGCGGGCGGTTATCATAGGCCGAAGGAATGCGGAAGCCGTATTCCACAAGCTCCGTCTTCCTTGAAAGATCGCCCCGGTACATAGCCCTTATCTGAGGCAGCGTGACGTGGGATTCGTCGATTATGGTAAGGAAACCCTTGGGGAAATAATCGATCAGTGTGAAAGGAGGCTGCCCGGGCTTTCTGCCGTCGAAATAGCGGGAATAGTTCTCTATGCCCTGGCAATAGCCTATTTCGCGCATCATCTCCATATCGAAAGTGGTGCGCTGCTCTATCCTTTGAGCCTCAAGCAGCTTGTTCTGCGCCTTGAACTCGTCAACGCGCTTCATCATGTCCTGCTTTATTTCCTCAAGCGCGGCTTCGGTCTTTTCCTGATCGGCGGCATAATGCGTCGCGGGGAATATTATGACGTGAGCAAGCGTCCTTACCGGAACGCCGTTCACAACGGTTATCTCGGATATGTTCTCTATCTCGTCGCCAAAGAGCTCGATGCGGTAGGCGCGCTCCTTCTCGTTCATCGGAAACACTTCGATAACGTCGCCCTTGACGCGAAATGTGCCGCGTGAGAAATCAAGCTCGTTCCGCTGATACTGCATCTCAACAAGCTTTCGAAGGAAAGCGTCTCGGTCGATCTGCATTCCTATGCGAAGCGATATGCTCATGCGCAGGTATTCTTCGGGATCGCCGAGAGCGTAAATGCACGAAACCGACGCGACTATTATAACGTCCTTCCGTTCGTTAAGAGCACAGGTGGCGCTGTGACGAAGGCGATCGATCTCCTCGTTTATGGAGGAATCCTTCTCTATGTACGTATCGGTCGAAGGAATGTAGGCCTCGGGCTGATAGTAATCATAGTAGCTGACGAAATACTCTACGGCAGAATCGGGAAAGAACTCCTTAAGCTCGGAGCAGAGCTGTGCCGCAAG
Source organism: Clostridia bacterium (assembly GCA_017541305.1). Taxonomy (GTDB): domain Bacteria; phylum Bacillota; class Clostridia; order Christensenellales; family CAG-138; genus UBA3857. The sequence goes on from JAFXZJ010000033.1 coordinate 60,954, forward strand.
AGTCTTGTTGTGTGCGATAACAAGCGTGGGCCTCTGCACCTTTTCGATAACCTTTGCCATAGTAAACGTCTTGCCCGAGCCGGTAACGCCCAAAAGCACCTGCAGCCGGTCGCCTCTTTCAACGCCCTCCGCAAGTTTCTCTATCGCCTGAGGCTGATCGCCCGTCGGTTCAAACGGCGATACCGTTTTGAATACGTCCATTATCATTTGCTCCTATATGATCTCATTTTACATTATACCACTGAAACGCTTCGAATAAAAGGATTATTTTGCTTTTAAGGCATAATAAAGAACGGAGCCTCCTTATCAGGAAGCCCCGACGGCAATGCCTATTATGCTTTGATCGTGATCAGGCTTTCTTTGCGATCGTCTTTTCGCCATAGCGAACGAGCATGACGATAGCCGGGCAAAGTATCAGGTTGACGGCCAGCTCAAATATAAAGTTGAAGCCGACAAGACCGACGATCATGAAAGTGCCCACGTCGGTGTTCCCCGCCATTTCGCGAATGGTGGGCATGAAGAATACAAGACAGCCGAGAAGGAACACGCCGGTGTTCACAACGGGGCAAATTATCGCGGAAGCGAACACCGCGGAGGATACGTTGATCTTTACCTTCTTCACAAGCACGAATACAAGGAGCAAAATGCCGAGAACGAGCAGTATGCTGCCGATTATTATAAAGAAAGTGGAAGCGCTTGCGGCGGACTTCATGGTCTCGTCCGCGATCCTCTCAATGGGCTTGCCGCTGTTTATGATGCCGAAATAAAGGCATGCGCCGCCGCCCAGGATAAGCAATACGTTGCTGATTATCATAGCAAGCCTGCCGCTGGTCTCCTTGCGGGAGAAGAGCTTGTAAACAAGGCCCGCAAGCGTGCCGGCAAGAACGCCCTTCAAAATAACGGTAACGATCGTGCCGAAGGGATTCACCGCAAGAAAGAACGAAGCGTCGCCGGAAAGAAGCACTACTACGCCGAATACGAAGCCGAGCCACGCGCCCGCACCGACACCGTAAAGCGCGGCGCCTACGACGATTGGCATAAGAACGAGCGAAATGGAGAATGTGCCGAATTTGATGAACGAGCCCACCAGCTGAAGCACCACTACGATGGCGGTCAGAAGGCCGAGACCTACAAGGGTCTTGGTGTAGTTAGCGGTCTTGGAACGATTGGAAGTGCCCATTTGGATCCTCCTGAATGAATATGATTGGCTTTATATGCCATTGCGAATTATACACAAAAAACGTTGCGGTGTAAAGCACCTAATCAAATATATTAGATAGGCTCGACCGTCACTTTAAGTATGCCGTCCGAAGCATTGTATTCCAGCTCGATCATGCGCGCTCCACATATTACGCTTGCCTTTTTAGCGCCGCCGGATAAGAGCATAACAAGTTTTTCATCAAGCGATTTCCGCAGTTCGGCCGAGTCCCTGTCAAGCGTAAGCGCGGATATGATATCGGAAAGCTCGCCGGCAAGCGCTGAGCAATCATACGAGATCTCGGCTTCCGGCTGCTCGGTCCTGTCCACTATGAATATGCTTTCGGTCACGTCCGGCGTTGTTATGACTGCATACCTTCCCGCATCTGCGTTTCTGACGATACGCAGGCAGGTTTCACCGGAGCTCAGATAAGCGATCACGGTAACGTCGGCGCCGTCCGTCGGGCTTTTAAAGAACAGCGAAGCGCTGTCCGCGCCTTCGTTTATCTCACCGTTAAACCGTTTGTAAAGGCTTTCTATCAGCTCGGAGCAGGGCGACACGGTCGGTGCGGGAGTTTCCGTCGTCTGCGGCGCGGAAGTATCCTTCACCCTGTTCTTTCCAAGCACGGCGCTGATCAATATGAATGCGGAAACGGCTATAACGCATACGATGGGAATAACTGCTTTCTCGATGCGTATGCGCTTTTCGACCTTTTCTTTTTCACCGGGCGTCCTCGGCATATTTCACCTCTTAGAAAGGGCGCGCTTCGATCGAAACGCGCCCCGGGCATGTGTTTACACCATAACAACGTTGACTATGTTCTTTATGGCTATGAACTTTTTGAGGGTCTTTCCCTCGATCCACGGAGAGAGTTCCGGGTTGTTGAGCACCAGCTCCTGCAGATCCTCCTTAGAGATATCGGCGGGAACGGTCATCCTGGTGCGGAGCCTGCCGTTGACCTGGATGCCCAGTTCCTGCTCGTTCTTAACGAGCGCGGCCTCGTCCCATACGGGCCACTTGGCCTCATAGAGCGGTTCAAAGCCCAGTATCTCGTTCATCTCCTCGGCGATATGCGGCGCGAACGGATCGAGCAGTATGAGAAGCGTGCGCATCTCGTCGCGCGTGATGCTCCCGTTGGCGTACACGTCGTTGACGAAGCTCATCATACCGGCGATGGCGGTGTTGAACTTCATGCGCTCGGTATCCTCCGTCACCTTCTTGATGCAGGTATGGAGCGCGCAGCGCATTTCGGGACGTTCTCCCTCCCCCTTCACCATGTCGAGCATACGCCAGACGCGGTCGAGGAAGCGGCGGCAGCCCATAACGCCGGTGGTGCTCCACGGAATTGTCTGCTCGAACGCGCCGATGAACATCTCGTACATTCGTACGGTATCGGCTCCGAGGTCGCGGCAGAGGTCGTCGGGATTTATCACGTTGCCGAAGGACTTGCTCATCTTGCGGCCGTCCTCGGCAAGTATCATGCCGTGGCTCGTGCGCTTCAAATAGGGCTCGGGACAGCTTACTACGCCTATATCATAAAGGAACTTATGCCAGAACCTTGAATACAGCAGATGCAGGGTCGTATGCTCCATTCCGCCATTATACCAATCGACGGGCATCCAGTAATCGAGCGCCTCCTTGGAGGCCAGGGCCTTGTCGTTATGCGGATCGCAGTAACGCAGGAAGTACCAGCTGGAGCCGGCCCAGTTGGGCATGGTGTCTATCTCGCGCTCGGCGGGCGCGCCGCACTTGGGGCAGGTGGTGTGTATCCAATCCGTTGCCCTTGCCAGAGCGGAAGAGCCGTCGTCGGCGGGCTTGTAATTGTCTATCTCGGGCAGTGTGAGCGGCAGCTGATCCTCGGGAATGGGCACCCAGCCGCAATGCTCGCAGTAAACGAGGGGTATGGGCTCGCCCCAGTAACGCTGACGGGAGAAAAGCCAGTCGCGCAGCTTGAAATTGGTCTTCTTGTGACCAATACCCTTGTTCTCGAGGAATTCGACTATCGCCTTCTTGGCTTCCTCGACCTGCATTCCGTTGAGGAATCCGGAATTTACCATCACGCCGGTCTCGCAGTCGGTAAAGGCTTCCTTCTCAATATCGCCGCCCGCTACGACCTCGATTACGGGCAGACCGAATTTCCTTGCGAATTCCCAGTCCCTCGTATCATGTCCGGGAACGGCCATGATAGCGCCGGTGCCGTATCCCATCAGAACGTAGTCCGATATCCACACGGGTATGGGCTCGTCCGTACAGGGGTTTATCGCATAAACGCCCTTCAAAGGCACGCCGGTCTTTTCCTTGGCAAGCTCGCTGCGCTCAAAATCGCTCTTATGGGCGGCCTGCTCGCGATAAGCCAAAACTTCGTCCATATTCTCGATACGGTTTTTGAGCGTGTCTACGAGCGGATGCTCGGGAGCAACGACCATGTAAGTCGCGCCGAACATCGTGTCGGGACGGGTGGTGTAGATCTTGAGTCCCTCGGGATAGCCGTCGATCCTGAAAGTGACCTCCGCGCCGGTGGAGCGGCCTATCCAGTTTCGCTGAGTGGTCTTGATACGCTCGGCAAAATCGATCTTGTCAAGATCGTCGATAAGCCTGTCGGCATAGGCGGTTATCTTGAGCATCCACTGGCTCCTTACCATGCGAACGACGGGCGCGCCGCAGCGCTCGCAGGTGCCGTCGATGACCTCTTCGTTTGCAAGGCCAACCTTGCAGGAGGTACAGAAATTGATGGGAAGCTCGGCCTTATACGCCAGCCCTTTTTCGAACAGCTTGAGGAATATCCACTGAGTCCATTTATAATAATCGGGATCGGATGTGTAAATCTCCCTCGACCAGTCAAAGCTGAGCCCCAGCATCTTCATCTGGCGGCGGAACACCTCGATATTGCGCTCGGTGACCTTTTTGGGATGCTCGCCGGTTTTTATGGCGTAATTCTCGGTGGGAAGGCCGAAGCTGTCATATCCTATCGGGAAGAGCACGTTATAACCCTCAAGGCGTTTTTTCCTTGCGATAACGTCAAGCGCGGTATAGGGACGCGGATGCCCGACGTGCAGGCCCGCGCCGCTGGGGAACGGGAACTCGATCAGCGCATAGTATTTGGGCAAGGTATAATCGTTCTTTGCCTCAAAACAATGCGCGTCGTTCCATTTTGCCTGCCATTTCTTTTCAATGGCGATATGGTCGTATCTGTCAGCCATATAGATCTCCTTATAAAATAAAACTTCGCCCCCAAAAGGAGACGAAGATAAATCACTCCGCGGTACCACTCCGGTTGGCGATAAACGCCCGCTCGAATCCGGTTAACGCCCGGAACACGCCCTTCCTACGTGCATAATGCTTTCTCGGTCGGGAGCTCAGCGGCGAGCTTCGATGCTTTTCCCTTGCCGCCTCACAGCACCGACGGCTCTCTTTGAATGGGTGAAACATCTACTTTTCCGCATCACAGCCTTTGACTTTTGCTATTTTACAGCTAAAAGCCTCCCGTGTCAAGCATAAAATTCACGATTCCATCTGCTTTCCCATAAAACCCGCTGCGGTCTCGCACACCTTTTCCTCGGTTTCACCGAATACGTTCCCCTCGTCCTTTGACAGCAGCACCACAGCGCCTATCGCGTCTCCCGATGATATTATGGGAATTATGATCTGCGAATAATACTTTTCGCCGTCGTCCTCCGCCGTCACCCTTACAAGCGCTTTTCCCTCCGAGGCGTTGGCGCAGACCTTCAGACGCTTTTTCATAACGGCTTCGATCTCTTCATGAACCGGCTTGTCGATGAGCTCGCGCTTGCCTGAGCCGGATACGGCAATAAAGCTGTCCCTGTCGCAGATCGCAGCCGTGCCTCCGACGGATTGATGCAAAGATTCTACGTATTCCCTTGCAAAATCCGCAAGCTCCCCTATCATCGAATACTTTTTCAGTATCACTCCGCCCTCGCGGTCGACGAATATCTCAAGAGGATCTCCCTCCCTTATCCTTAAAGTACGCCTGATCTCCTTGGGTATCACCACTCTGCCAAGCTCATCTATCCTTCTGACTATTCCGGTTGCTTTCATATGCATCTCCTTGAAAAAGTTTCTTTTGCTATTATCGGCAGAAAGTCCCGTTTTATACCGTCAGGGAAACTTTACAAAAGTTTTACTTGACATATATATCCGACGCGTCTATAATTGTGCTTAGTCAATAAGCACAATTATTGCAGGAGGCGCAAATGAACATACTTGAAGTTGAGGGGCTTCGCAAGGAATACCCCGAATTCACGCTCGACAACGTATCCTTCAGCCTTGAGCCCGGCTACATAATGGGGTTCATAGGCCGTAACGGTGCGGGCAAGACCACCACAATGAAGGCAATGCTGAACCTTATTGGAAAGGACGGCGGCAGGGTGATGATCGACGGGCTCGATTATTCTAAGAACGAGATCGAGTGCAAAAAGAAGATAGGTTTCATCATGGGTGAATTCGATTACTATAAGCAATCGAAGCTCAAGACGATCGCATGCGTCGTAAAGCGTATGTATGAGGACTGGGATGAGGAAGCCTATAAAGGCTACATGAAGCATTTCGGACTGTCGGAGGAGAAGAAGGTCAAGGAGCTATCCGCGGGCATGCGTGTTAAATTCGGTCTGGCGCTGGCGCTTTCGCATAACGCCAAGCTGCTTATTCTGGACGAACCCACGAGCGGGCTCGATCCGGTCTCGAGGGACGATCTTCTTGACGTGCTGCGCGGAGTGATCGAAGACGGCACAAGGAGCATACTCTATTCCACGCACATCATATCCGATCTTGAGAAATGCGCCGACTACATAACCTATATCCACGACGGGCGCATACTGCTCTCGACAGACGTTGTCAGTTTCAAGGAAAAGTACCTGCTTGTATCCGGCGACATGGACGATCTTGCGCGTTATTCAGATATTATTATAGGTCACAAGGATCACGCTTTCGGCTTCACCGGACTTATCCTTGCCGAGAACAAGGATCGGATCGGAAGCATGAAGACCGCTCCGGCCGATCTCGAATCCATAATGATCTATACCGAACAGGAGGCGAGCCTCAATGCGTAATCTGCTTTACAAGGAATTCAAGCTCTGCACAACTCCCACCGTATTCATTTTCATGGCGTTCGTGCTGATGCTTTTGATACCCAACTACATGTATCTCATCCCCGCGTTCTTCCTCTGCAACGCGATCTTTCAGGCATTCCAGCAGGGCGATACCAATAACGATCTTTCGTTCACTATGCTCCTGCCCGTAAGCAAGAAGCAGGCGGTCATGGCAAAGTATCTTTACGCTGCGATAATACAGCTTGTGATGCTTTTGCTCTATATACCGATGATCCTTTTGAACAACGCCGTCACCCCTCAGCCCAATGAAATGCTCGACGCATGCCCCACCCTTTTGGGAGGCGTTTTGACGGTCTTTGCGCTGTTCAATCTGATATTCTTCCCCACGTATTACAAAAGGGACTGCAAGCCCGGCAAAGGCTTCCTTATCGCCACGATAGTCATTTTCGTTTGGATTTTTACGTTTGAGGGATTCTTCATAGTGTCAAAGGCGTTTGCCGATCAGGTTTGGATATTTAACTGGATCCAGAATAATATCGACTGCATACCGGCAAATTCGGCGAGTATGACGGCTCAGCTCACGGCGATACTCATAGGGCTGATCATCTATGCGCTTCTGACATTCATATCATTCAAAAAATCCGTCTCAAACCTCGATAAGGTGAATCTGTGACAGGCCTTACGATAATTCCAAACAGTCCCGTTCCCGCCTATCGGCAGATCTTTGACGGTATCGCCTCAGGTATAATCTCGGGCAGGATCGCGGGCGGCACTCCCCTGCCCCCGATCCGCACCGTGGCGAAGGAGCTGGGCGTCAGCGTTATTACCGTGCGCAGCGCATGGGATGCTTTGGAGGCTGACGGTCTGATAGTCACAAGGGCGGGAAGCGGCTGCTATGCTGCTGAGCTGACGAGCTTCGAGCTTGAACGTATGCGCCTGAAGGCGTTGGAAAAGCCGCTCAGAGAGCTTATAAGCTCGGCCAAGCAGCTTGGGATGAGCGTGGATGAATTGATGGAAACAGTAAAAAAGGGCTGTATAGCCCAATAAACAAAAACCGGGCGTTGGGAGGATGCTTCCTCCCAACGCCCGGTTTTTTGGTTTTCAGAATGAAAAGCTTATCTGATCGGTATCGGGCAGCTCGTCGAAGCAGCCGAGAGCCGACAGTTTTTCCATTATCGCGGTATTCGCTTTTGTGCGGATAGCGAAATCCTCCTTTGAAGAATACTCGCCGTCCTTCGCGCCGTTCTCGATCTGCACGGCAACGTTTTCGCCAAGGCCCGCAACGGATGTAAAAGGCGGTCTTATTTTGCCGTCCTCTATCACAAACGTTTTTGCCCTGGACTTGTAGATATCCACAGGCAGGAGTTCAAATCCGCGAAGATTCATTTCCGCTACGACTTCGAGTATGATTATCGCGTCCTTCTCCTTCTGATCCGGTTTATCCTTGGACTTGAGCAGCTTCAGATTGGCCATTACCGCATCAAGGCCTCCGTAGCAAAGCTGAATATCGAACGTGTCCGCTCTGACGGTGAAATAGACCGAATAGAATTCGAGAGGATAATGCACCTTGTAGTATGCCACGCGAAAGCTCATCATGACGTAAGCCGCCGCGTGTGCCCGCGGGAACATGTATTTTATCTTTTTACAGCTGTCGATGAACCATTCCGGCACGTTTATCTTTCGCATGGCCTCCTCCATCTCTTCCTTGAGGCCCCTGCCTTTACGAACCGACTCCATCGTTTTGAACGAAAGGGACGGATCGCCGCCGACCGATATCAGGTAGTTCATGATATCGTCGCGGGTGCAGATCACTTCCATGAGGGTAGCCACGCCTTTTTCAACAAGCACCTGCGCGTTATTGTTCCACACGTCGGTGCCGTGCGAAAGGCCGGAGATCCTTACAAGCTCCTCCATCGTGGTCGGACGCGTCTCAACAAGCATGCCGCGAACGAACTGAGTGCCGAATTCGGGGATCGCAAGCGAGCCCACGTCGCATCCCAGCGGCTCAAGGCTGACCTTAAGCGCTCTATCCGTCGAATAGATCGACATTGTTTCGGGATCGTCCAGCGGTATCGAGCGCGGATCGAGGCCCGTTATATCGTGCAGCATACGCAGCACTGTGGGATCGTCGTGTCCGAGTATGTCGAGCTTGACCAGCTTGTCATCCAGTGCGTGGAAATCGAAGTGGGTAGTCACGGAGCCTGCGTCGTTCTTATCCGCGGGATGCTGTACGGGGCAGAAATCGAATATCTCATAATCCTCGGGAACTATGACGATACCGCCGGGATGCTGGCCGGAAGTCTTTTTAACGCCCAAACAGCCCTGTACAAGCCGGTTTATCTCCGCTTCGGACTTGTTGAGTCCCAGATCCTCGCAGTAGTGCTTGACGTATCCGTAAACCGTTTTATCCTGCACGCCCGATATTGTGCCCGCTCGGAATGCGTGACCCTTGCCGAACATCTCCTCCGTGAAATGATGGGCAACAGGCTGATAATCGCCCGAGAAGTTCAGGTCGATATCGGGCGTCTTGTCGCCCTTGAAGCCCAGGAAGACCTCGAACGGGATATCGTATCCCTCCTTCCTGAGCCTGGCTCCGCATACGGGACATTCCTTGTCGGGCAGGTCGATGCCGCAGCGGGAATGAGAATCGAGCACGAACTCGGAATATTTGCAGTTGGGGCAAAGGTAATGCGGCGGAAGCGCGTTGACCTCGGTAATGCCAAGCATCGTCGCGACGAAAGACGAGCCGACGGAACCTCGCGAGCCAACCAGATAACCGTCCGAAAGCGATTTCGAAACGAGCTTCTGAGCGACCATATAGAGCGATGAATAGCCGTTGCCGACTATGGATTTGAGCTCCTTATCAAGCCTCGCCTGCACTATTTCGGGCAGAGGATCGCCATAGCGCCTGTGCGCCTCGGTCATGGTCATATCCTGCAGTATCTCCTTGGCATTGGGAAGCTCGGGAGAATAGGTGAATTTTTCATCGAGGAAGGGATGCAGCTGTTCGCCGCAGCGGTCGGCGATGATATTGGGGTTGGTTATCACTATCTCTCGCGCTCTCTCTTCGCCGAGATATGAGAACTCCTCAAGCATTTCATCCGTAGTGCGGAAGAACAGCGGCGTCATACGAGTGGCGTCCTTAAAGCCCTGTGAATGGAGCAGTATCGAACGGAATATCGCGTCGTCGGGATCGAGGAAATGCACGTCGCAGGTGGCGACGGTCAGCTTTCCGAGCTCGTCTCCTATTTCGACCACGCGCCTGTTGTATCCGCGAAGATCTTCGATAGTCCAGTTATGCTCCTCGGATTCGGTCATGAACATATTGTTGTCCATCGGCTGTATCTCAAGGTAATCATACCACGAGGCGATGCGCTTCTGCTCATCCTCGGGCTTGCCGCGGCTGATCGATCTGTACAGCTCGCCCGCTTCGCAGGCCGAGCCCAAAAGTATTCCGCTGCGGAGCATGTTGAGCAGGCTCCTGGGTATGCAGGGACGCTTGTGAAAATACTGGAGATGCGAATACGATACAAGCTTGTAAAGGTTCTTCAGGCCGGGAAGCGAGGCGGCCAAAAGAATTATATGGTAGCGCTGGAGCTTTTTGAAATCCGGCGAATAACGGTTCCAGTATGATACGATCTCGTCGCCTCTTTCCTTAAGCTCCGCATGCGTATTCATAAAGAAATCCTTTATGAAACGGGCGTTTTCCACGGCGGGACGAACGGGCGCCGATTCGTATCTGCCGCTTATGGGACAGCAGCCGCTCTCCATGCTGTAATCCTTTATATCAAGATGCGCGTTCAGATCGAGCTTGTTTATATCGATGTATTCTTTGGGGAAGCTTTCCTCGTTGTCAAGCGCCGAGGCAAGCGCGTTCATCACGTTCTCATTGAATGCCGCGAAAACCGATCCCTCGGCAAACCTCATCAGCGATTTAACGGCTTCGTTCAGATCGGGGGCGTCCTCGCGCTCCGCTTCGTCAATGCCGCAATCCTCACGGGCCCATGCGGGAAGATTCGCCCCGGAATTCACGAGGGTGTAAAAACTGCCGACGGTATTTCCCGAAAAGTCGAATCTCTCGGCCGCGATATCAAAGACCGACGCGCCGGCGGGTGAATATGAAGCGGTTATCGCGAGCGCGGTATAATCGCTTTCATCCGGCTTATGGTCGGTCGAATCGTTTATAAGGTATCCCTCGCAGCCGAATATGACCTTGATATTGTTCTTTTTGGCGGCTCGCATGGCTTCGGGCAGGGAATGCACCACGCCGTGATCGGTTATGGCTATCGCCCTGTGCCCCCAACGCGCGGCAGTGGCTATGACCTCGTCCACCTTAGTGAGCGCGTCCATGGTCGATGACTGCGTATGCAGATGAAGCTCAACTCTTTTTTCGCCTTCGGGCGCTGAATCCATTCGCTTTTCGCACTTGCGCCTTACTATATCGTTCGCAAGGAACACGTAGTCCCTTGAATAGGTATCGTATTCGTAATTTCCGCGAACAAGCACAAGATCGCCCGCTTTTATCACGTCGTTGAGCTTTTCCACCACCTCATCGGCTTTTTCGGCCTTGGGGAAGAGCTTGACCGTGAGCGAATTGGTCTTGTCAGAGAATATGAACTTGATAATGGTGCGCAGCTTGTTCCTTGTCTCCGTGACCTCCATTGAAAGTATCGAGCCAAGCGCGCAAGCGTTCCCGGTCTCCTCGCCAAAGGAGCTCATGGGAGTTATCTCGGCCCTTGAGATATCCTTGCCATAGACGATATCCGCATTGTCGGAAACGGTCTTAGCGGGCTTTGACTTGACGTGCGCTTCCGGCCTGGGTTCCGTGCGGCGAGTAAAGCCGAGCCTTGAAGAATATCCCGACATATCGACGGGCTTGAATTCCTTCAGACAGTCGTCTTCGACTACCCTTACCGCAAAATTCCACCCCCAAAGCTTTGCGGCCTCGGCGCGGAAGGAGTTTACAAGCTCCTTTGTCAGCGCGTGCTTGACTATCGGCATAGCTTTGATGGTAAACTCCATGCCCCCTTCCTCGTTCACATAGAGGCGTATGACCGAATTTGCAAGGACGGGATAGATCTCGGGATCTAGCTGGCCCCAGCTCTTGATCACGAACGAGCATACCTCGTCGGGGAAGGACGAAAGCTCCGCGAGCGCGTCCCCGAAATCGAATTCGAAATCCACCCTTTCGGTATCCAGCTTATGACAAATAAGCCGCTTTACGGAATCTATCTCATAGGGAAGCAGCATTTCATCAACGTGTATGGCAACGTTAAACACGCCCGTCGCTTTTGAAACGGACGCGTTTTTTATTGAGAACGCCGCTCTTTTGAACAGCTCCTCGCCAAGAGCCAGTTGTTCCTTGCCGCTCATTCGAGCTCCTTCCTGATATCCGCGATAAATCGGTCTATAACGCCGGGAAGCTTGTCCGAATACAGAAGCTCGCCCTTTTTGAATACTACGGCGTTGATGCTGCCGAAGGCTATGCCGATATCGGCCTCCCTTGCCTCGCCGGGGCCGTTGACCGCACAGCCCATAACCGCGACCTTCAATGGCTTGTTCGCATTGGGCAGGGACGCTTCCACCTTTTCCACTATCGATTTAAGATCCACCCTCGTTCTGCCGCAGGTGGGACAGCTGACTATCTCGACTCCCTCACTCCTTGCGCCCGCCGCCGAAAGGATCCGCTTTGCGGCATAAACCTCCTGCACGGGATCGCCCGTCATGGAAACCCTTACGGTATCTCCTATGCCGTCCACGAGCAGCGAGCCGATTCCAATTGCCGATTTTACGAGCGCGGCTTCGCCCATGCCCGCCTCGGTAACGCCAAGAAGCAAAGGATAAGGCGACCTTTCGCGCGCCGTTCTGTATGCCTCGACGGTCTTTTTTACAGTGGAGGCCTTGAGCGAAAGCACTATATCGTAAAATCCGCAGCGCTCAAGTATAGCCGCGTGAGAAAGCGCGCTTTCAACCATTCCTTCCGCCGTAACGCCGTACTTTGCCAGAATGTCCTTTTCAAGCGAACCGCCGTTTACGCCTATCCTTATGGGTATCCCCCTGTCCTTGGCGCAGGCGACGAGCTCGCGCACCTTAGCTTCGGAGCCTATATTTCCGGGATTGATCCTGACCTTGTCGACGCCGTTTTCAATTGCGGCTATCGCAAGCCTGTGATCGAAATGGATATCGGCAACGAGCGGGATATGCGTAAGCGCCTTGATACGCGGTATTGCCGCGGCGCAGTCCTCGTCATAGACCGAAAAGCGCACTATCTCACACCCCGCCTCCTCAAGGCGGAGTATCTGTGCGGCTGTGGCCTCGGCGTCCCTCGTGTCCGTATTGGTCATGGACTGAATGGTGACGGGATGACCGCCGCCGATATAGATATCGCGTATTTTTATGGCTTTTGATCTCATATCACACCTGTCAGAAATTGAATACTCCGTCGATCAGGCCCCTTATATCGCCTATGGTCGCATAGATCATCAGCGCGATCAAAAGGCCGAAGCCTATAACGCTTAAAGCGTTCTGAATCTTCCTCGGGACCGGCTTGCGGAAAATCAGCTCTATAAAATCAAAGAGAAGATGACCGCCGTCCAGCGGGAGCAAAGGAAGCAGATTCATTATGCCAAGGCTCATAGATACGATTATCATTACGAGCAGAATGTATCTGAAGCCGCGCGAAGCCATGCTCATCGTGATCGCCACTGTGCCCACTATGCCCGTAACGTCGCCCTGATTGAAGCCGTTGCGGATGCCGTTAATAAGGGCTTCGAACGTTGCTTTGACTATATACACAAGGAATTCGCCCGCCTGACCGAAGGCCTCGAAAAAGCCTACGGGTGCGTCGACTTGACGCAGGCCCATGGTGATGCCCAGCACGTTCTTTTGCTTTGCTTCGTTATAGATATTCGAAACGAAAAGCTCCTTGAGCTCGCCTTCGCGAAGCACCGTTATGCTTACACCGTCGGCGGATGCGTCGTCGATAGCCTTGGAGATTATCTCGGTCTTCTCATCGAAGGTGTGGGGAACGTCGGATACGTCGTGCCCGTCGACCGATACGATAACGTCATAGAGCTCCATGCCGCAGTCCTGTGCACGGCTCTCTTCGGCGAAACCGTTTATGACCACGCCGTAATCGCCGTTGTCATAGGTGACGATCTTCTGATCGCCGAAGCACACAAGCATCACGACGGCAAGCACGTAAGCCAGTACGAAGTTCATGAACGGACCGGCAAAAACGACTATCAGCCTTTTCCACGGCTTTTGTGAATTGAAGGGTATCGCATCCTCTCCGCCGGGGAGCTCCTTCGGATCGTCATCCTCGCCGTAAAAGCGGCACGCGCCGCCAAGCGGTATGGCGCGCAGAGCATAATTTATACCCTTTTTCTTGAACTGGAAAAGCGCAGGGCCGAAGCCGAGTGAAAAATCGAGTATCCTGAACCCAAGCAGCCTGCCGGCAGTGTAATGCCCAAGCTCATGTACGAATATCATGATCGCAAGCACCAGCAGCGCGATCAGAAAATATAGAACTTCCATTTATAACCTCTTGGATCTGTATTCGCGGGCAAGCCTTCGGGCCTGCGCGTCACAGTAAAGCAGCTCATCCATGCTGCCGATATTCATTTTATCGATATTTGTCAATGCGTATTCAACGCAGTCGGCGATCTCGGTGAATTTAAGCTCGCCGCTGATAAAGCGTTCGACCGCCGCCTCGTTGCCTGAATTATATGCGACCGGCTTAGATCCCCCGCAGGACAGTGCATAGTAAGCCATGGGCAGCGCGCGGAATCTTGCGGTATCGGGTTCATAGAACGTAAGCCCCGAAAGCGAAGCAAGATCCAACGGTTTTACAGGACATTCGATCCTGTCGGGATAGGTAAGCGCATATTGTATCGCAAGCCGCATATCGGGCACGGAAAGCTGTGCGATAACGGAATTATCAGTGAATTCCACCATCGAATGCACTATCGACTGCGGATGTATCAGAACGGATATGTCGGAAGGCCCGGCGTCGAAAAGGAACGCCGCCTCCATCACCTCAAGTCCCTTATTGAAAAGTGTAGCGGAATCGATGGTTATTTTTCGTCCCATGCTCCAATTTGGATGCTTCATTGCCATTTCGGGCGTAACGGACCCAAGCTCGCTCTCGGGCAGATCGCGGAACGCGCCTCCCGAAGCGGTGAGTATGAGCCTTTTAACGTCGCGTCTTTTGCCGGATGCGAGCGACTGAAATATCGCGCTCTGCTCGCTGTCAACGGGCAGTATGCGTCCGCCGCCGGATCTCATGGCCTTCCTGACGAGCTCTCCCGCACAGACTACGCTCTCCTTGTTGGCGAGCGCAACTGTCTTTCCGGCCTGCAGAGCGCTTATCAGCGGGAAAACTCCGTTGAAGCCCGATACGCCGTTGACGACGGCGTCTATTTCATCCCGGGCGGCAATATCCCAAACGGCTTTGCCGGATATGACTTCGGCGCCGGGAAATGCCTCCCTTACGATCTCGTAAGCCCGCTGATCGAATACGCCCACGATACGGGGCGCGAACTGCTTTATCTGCGATATGCCCAGCTCATAGTTTGCACTGAATACCAGCGCGTAAACCGAAAACTCATCGGTATGCGCAGAGCATACCGAGAGCGTCTGTCTTCCTATTGAACCTGTCGAGCCGAAAACGGCCAGTCTTTTCATATGAAAACCTATTTAATGAAGTAATGGAACGCAGCGGCGACTATAGGCGCAAACATCATCGCGCTGTCGAGTCTGTCGACCACGCCGCCGTGCTTGGGAAGCAGAGTGCCGAAATCCTTGATACCCGACCAACGCTTGAAGGTCGAAGCAAAAAGGTCGCCGAACTGACCTATGAATCCGCCGATCAGGCCCAGGCCGACAAGCCAAGCCCAGTGCACGTCAAGCCCCCAGAGCTTCTGAAGGAACCAGACGAGCAGGCCGCCTATGGGGCCTCCGACAAGACCGGCAATATAGCCTTCTACCGTCTTGTTGGGGCTTATAGTCGGACACAGCTTATGCCTGCCGAACTTCCTTCCGAAGAGATAGGCGTTGTTATCGGCAAGGCAGGGCGCGGCGAATACGAGCAGCAGCGCAGTCCTCGAAACGTCGGCACGACCGAATCCGAAAAAGCCGAAGCAAAGCAGCAGCGCGAGCGGATAGATCATAACGAACAGACTTGCCACGGCGTCCTCGCTCGTGCGTTTTCCGTTCAGGATCCTCTCTATTGCGATATAGAGGAAGCATAGGGCATAAAGCGCGGGAAGCAGCTGAACGAAGCCGTAAGCCTCGTTAAGATACAGCATCACGTACTGCAGCCCTGCCATGGCAAACAGAGGCGGAAGACAAATCTTGATCCCCTTATGACGGAACATGCGGCTCATTTCGATTACCGCAAGCACCGATATGAGCGTCAGCGCTCCTACCTGGAACCAGCCGCCAAGCCATACTATCAGTACGAGCAGGGCTATAAGGCCTATCGCAACGAGCGTTCTTACCGCAAGCTCGCTCATATCATTCGACCACCTTTCCGAAACGCCTGGTGCGCTTCATGAATTCGATCAGGCATCTTCTGTATTCTTCGGGATCGAAATCCGGCCATAGAACGTTTGTGAAAACAAATTCGGCATATGCCGCCTGCCAGAGCATGAAGTTTGACAGTCTCTGCTCCCCTGCCGTCCTTATCACAAGATCCAGCTCGGGCAGCCCGGCAGTATAGAGATTATCCGAAATGAGCTTCTCGTCTATCTTTTCGGGATCGACGCCGGAGGCGGAAACGTTTTTCACCGCCCTTAAGATCTCGCTCCTGCCGCCGTAATTCAGCGCGATGCAGAAGCGAAGGCCGTCATTGTCCTTGGTCCTCTCCATGGCTTTGTTCATGGCGTTTTTGACTTTTTCGGGCATGGGAGAAAGATCGCCGAGCACTATTATCTTCACCTTGTTTGCGTTAAGCTCGTCGATCTCCTTCTCGAAATATTCCGTGAGCAGTGAGAAAAGCGCATTGATCTCCTGCATCGGCCTCTTCCAGTTTTCGGTTGAGAACGCGTAAACGGAAAGCGCTTTTATGCCAAGTCTGTGTGATTCGCGCACGATCACGTGCAGCGCCTCCATTCCCGCCCTGTGGCCAACGGGGCGCGGCATAAGACGCTTTGTCGCCCATCTGCCGTTGCCGTCCATAATAATGCCGACGTGCTGCGGGAGCGTGCCCTTCAGGCCGAAATCGGCCATTTCCTTATCGGAATAGCGATCATAGATCTTCATAAGCAAAAGCTTCTCCTGAACCTTGAGTGGAAACCGTCGTTTTAAAAACCGAGTACGCAAGGTAAACGGTATTTTCCGATTCGACCAAGCGTACCCGTATTACTCGTTTGTCGTCCCCGTCGGGCACGCCCTTTTTTGAGCGCACCTCACAGGAAACGGTCTTGTAGCCCTCGGCGCGGAGGATATCCTCGGCAGCCGAGAGCGCAAATCCGCGGACGTCCGTCAAAACTCCATGATCTCCTTTTCTTTCTCGGAAGCGATACGGTCGATCTCCTTGATGGAGGAATCGGTTATGTCCTGAGCCTCTTCCTCATAGAGCTTCTGATCGTCCTCGGTGATCTCGCCGTCCTTCTTCTGCTTTTTAAGCGTCTCATTCGCGTCGCGGCGGATGGAACGTACGGCAACCTTGGATTCCTCGGCCTTCTTTTTGATGGTCTTTACCAGATCGCGGCGGCGCTCCTCGGTCAGCTCGGGGAATACGAGCCTTATGAGCTTGCCGTCATTGGTGGGGTTGATACCCAGATCGGACTTCTGGATCGCCTTTTCAACGTTGGGTATCATCTTGGGATCCCAAAGGTTGATGACGAGAAGCCTGGGCTCCGGAGAGGAGATATTACCCATCTGGTTGATGGGAGTCGGGCTGCCGTAATAATCGACAAGGATCCTCTCAAGAAGCTGGGGGTTTGCACGACCGGCCCTGAGGCCGCCCAGATCGCGCTTCAAAACGGCGATGGTTTTATTCATTTTATCCTGTGCAGTTTCAATAACGTCACTCATACAAATACCTCCTTCAGTTTTGTTTACCGATTTATTTTATTAGATAGAAGTCCTCTTGTCAACAAAATATTTGCACTGCGAGAACAAATTTACATATTCTTTACATCAGGAGATCACAGTTCCCACGTTTTCACCCTCACAGGCGCGAACAAATGCGGAGTCGTCCTCCATAGAGAACACGACTATGCGCATATTCGTATCGCGGCAAAGGGTTATCGCGGTGAGATCGGTGGCTCTGAGCTGACGTTCGATGACTTCGTCATACGTTAAAGTATCGTATTTTACAGCGGCGGGGTCCTTCTTGGGATCCGCGGAATACACGCCGTCGATGTTCTTGGCAAGCAGCAGCGCGTCGGCGTGGATCTGTGCCGCGCGCAGCGCCGCGGCGGTATCGGTGGAAAAGAACGGAAGCCCCGAGCCGCAGGCGAATATGACCACCTCGCCGTTGTCGAGCGCGGAATTGGCAAGCCTTGCGGAATAGGTGTCCATGAAGAGCTCGATCTCAACAGCCGAAAGCACCCTCACGGGAACGCCTGCATCTATAAGGCCCTGTTCAAGGCTCATTGCGTTTATGGCAGTTGCAAGCATGCCTATCGCATCCGCCCTGTTCCTGTCCATGGAGCCGGAATCGCGCCCGCGCATGATGTTGCCGCCCCCGCACACGACGCCAACCTGAACGCCCGCGTCATAAAGCGACTTGATGTGCTTTGCCGCCTCGGCAACCTTTGCGGGATCGACGGGAGCCTTGTCGCTGCCGAGCACTTCGCCGCTCATCTTCAAAAGAACACGCTTGTATTTGAGTTCCATATTGAACCTCCGAATCGTTATTTCGGCTATTATACCACAAATCCTTATGGATTGGAACAGCTTTTGTCAACTCGTCAAAAAACCGGCTCATTCAAAATATATCGGTCAAAACGGTTCGATTTTTTAATTCTTCTCTTTACAAATAAATGTGATTATGTTATTATGTTAATTGGTGTGTATATGCGCCTGAATTTGAAACTATAACCGTTAGGGGGATAAACCGAATTATGAAGAATTACACTGCTGACGCTATTCGCAACGTCTGTGTCCTGGGTCACGGCGGCGAAGGCAAGACCACCCTCACCGAGGCTATGCTCTTTAATGCCGGCCTGCTCGATCGTATGGGCCGCGTTGAGGATGGCACCACCACCACCGACTATGACGCCGAAGAGACCAAGAGGCATATTTCCATTGCTACCGCTCTTGCTCCCTTTGAGTGGAAGAACACCAAGGTCAATCTGATCGACGCCCCCGGCTTCTTCGATTTCTACGGCGAAGTTTACGAGGCTATGGCCCTTGCCGATTCCGCCATCATTCTCTGCAGCGCCGTTTCCGGTCCCGTCGTTGGCACCGAAAAGGCCATGACCATGTGCAAGAAGGCCGAGATGCCCCGCATGCTCGTCATCAACCAGATGGACAAGGAAAACGCCAACTTTGAAAAGACCATGGAGGCCATTACCGAAAAGTTCGGCATTTCCGTCGCTCCCATTCAGCTCCCCATCGTTGAGAAGGGCGCCTTCGTAGGTTACGTTGATCTTGTCAATATGACCGCCAAGATGTTCGACGGCAAGAACGAGAAGGAAGTTCCCGTTCCCGCCAACCTCCAGGCCGAGGCCGAGAAGCTCCGTGAATCCCTCATGGAAGCCGCCGCCGAAACCGACGAAGAGCTCATGATGACCTATCTCGACGAGATGGAGCTTTCCCATGACGATCTCGTCAAGGGCATCAACATCGGCGTTCTTTCCGGTATGCTCACTCCCGTCGCATGCTGTTGCGCCGCTCCCAATATCGGCGTCACCACTCTGATGGACAACATCGTCAAGCTCATGCCCACTGCGAATATGTGCAAGGCCCGTCCCGCTGTCAACGCCAAGACCGGCGAACCCTTCGAGGTAAAGATGGGCGGTAAGCTTGCCGCGCAGGTTATGAAGACCGTTGCCGACCCCTTTGTCGGTAAGATCTCCATATTCAAGGTTTACAGCGGCTCGATTTCCGCCGAGGTATCCCCCTATAACGCCAATGCCGAGAAGACCGAGAAGAGCGGCAACGTGTTCATGATGCGCGGCTCCAAGACCATCCCCGTCGACGCGATCGTTGAAGGCGATATCGGCGCCATGGCCAAGCTGCAGTTCACCAACACCGGCGACACCCTTACCGACGCCGCCGATCCCGTGAAGTTCGCTCCCATCGATTTCCCCCAGCCCTGCATCAGCCTTGCCGTCACCGCCAAGAAGTCCGGTGAAGAAGATAAGGTATTCGCCGGCCTCAACCGTCTTACCGAGGAAGATCCCACCATGCGCATCGAGCGCAATGCAGAGACTGGCGACGTGCTCATCTGCGGCCTCGGTGAAATGCATATCGACGTCATCTGCGCAAAGCTCCGCAACAAGTTCAAGGTAGAAGCGGCTCTCTCCGATCCCCGCATCCCCTACCGTGAGACCATCCGTGCCACCGCTTCCGCCGAAGGTAAGCATAAGAAGCAGTCCGGCGGCGCAGGTCAGTTCGGTGTTGTACAGATCAAGTTCGAGCCGCTCGCCGAGGGCGATTTCGAATTCGTTGACGCTATCGTAGGCGGCGTTGTTCCCAACCAGTTCATCCCCGCTGTTGAAAAGGGTCTTGTCGAGGCCATGAAAAAGGGCGTTCTTGCCGGCTATCCCATGATCGGCGTCAAGGCCACCCTGTATGACGGCAAGTACCATCCCGTTGATTCCAAGGAAGTCGCGTTCAAGTCCGCAGCCCGCCTCTCTTACAAGGCCGCCTGCGCCAAGGCTTCCCCTGTGCTCATCGAGCCGATCTACCGCTATGACATCCAGGTCCCCATGGATTACATGGGCGATATCATGGGCGATATCAGCCGCCGCCGCGGCCGTCTTATCGGCTCCAATCCTCTTTCCGACGGTCAGACCGAAGTCATCGCCGAAGCTCCTCTTTCCGAGATGTTCAAGTATGCGACCGACCTTCGTTCCATGACTCAGGGCCGCGGTTCCTTCCGCAGTGAGTTCGTCCGCTATGAGGACGTTCCCGCCAACGTCGCTCAGAAGATCATCGAGAGCGCGAAGAAGGAAGAGGACGAAGAAGAGTAATCCTTATACGGTATTTGAAAGGGCAGCCCGATCCGGGCTGCCCTTTGATCATATCCGATTCAGATTGATCTGTATTTTTTAAGTATCTTCCTGCGATACGAATTCCCTGTCGAAGTCTATGACTGCAAAGTAACGGCCGTCTGTCTTTTTCGAGAGCGCTTCATTCACCGCTTTGGAGATGTCTTCAAACGACTTTTCGCACTTATAAGGCACAACCACGTCGAATATGAGGTTCGTATGCGTTGGACCCGTAACTACTCTGAAATCGTGAAGCTTGAGATCTGATGAAACGGATGACAGTATCTCGGTCATTTCGGCCTTGAGCCTTATCACGTTCTCATCGTTCGACTGGACCGGATCCATGTGCACTACCGCTTCGCAGTTGAATCTATGCTTCAATTCGCGTTCGATATTGTCTATCATGTCGTGAAGCTCCAGCACGTTGCCTTCGGAAGGCACTTCGGCGTGCAGGCTCATAATCATGCGTCCCGGGCCGTAATCATGCACCATAAGATCGTGTATGCCCAACACGCCCTCGTGCGCGGTAACGACGGCCTCGATCTCGTCAACGAGTTCCTTTGTTGGAGGCTGACCCAGGAGCGGGCTTATGGTCTCTTTGGCCGCCGAGAATCCCGAATACAGCACGAAGAGAGATACTATTGCGCCGCCCCAACCGTCGACGTGCAGATCGCAGAACCTGCTTAAAAACAGCGTCAGCAGTGCGACGCCCGTTGCTATGCAATCGGTGAGAGAATCTGTCGCCGTGGCCTTCATGGCAACGGAATCGATCTTCTTTGCCGTGCGTCTGTTATAAAAGAACATATAGGCTTTGACGAGTATCGAAGTTGTCAGTATGCCGACTCCCAGCCATGAGAACTCCGAGGGTTCCGGCTTGATGATCCTTTCGACCGAGGAAATCATGAGCTCCGCGCCCATGAGTATTATTACCATCGCGACAATAAGACCCGATATGTACTCGATCCTGCCGTGACCGTAAGGATGCTCGGGATCGGGTTTTGCGCCCGCAAGCCTGAAGCCTATAAGCGTAACGACCGAGCTTCCCGCGTCGGAAAGGTTGTTGAAAGCGTCCGCCGTCACGGAAACCGACGAAGCGAGCGTTCCGGCTATAAATTTGCCTATGAACAGCAGTACGTTTAAGAAAATGCCCACAGCGCCGCACAAAACGCCGTATGCGCGCCTTACCGCTGGATCGGCATATTCCTCATGTCTTTTTATGAACAGCTTTGAAAGCAGCGTGATCAAACCATACACCACCTTGATCGGAATGCATTCATTATAAGCCTTTTCATCGCTCTGTTCAAGTATATGAAAGCAGCAGAGAATATTCCATAGCTGCGCTTCACAATATATTTAAAAAAAGGCTTGCTTTTTTCTTCCGACAGTCGTATAATACCAATCGTTGAAAAGAACATTCCTCCTTAGCTCAGTCGGTAGAGCATGCGGCTGTTAACCGCAGTGTCGTTGGTTCGAGTCCAACAGGGGGAGCCATCGAAAACGCCTCTTTTGTCTGTCGGCAAAGAGGCGTTTTTGAATGATTTTGTACTGTCGCGCAAATGAGTAAAGCATCACGTCATTGCGCTGATCGGATTTATGAAAGAAGAGGAATCAAATGATCCTATACCATACAGGCGATAAGGAGATCAGAAACCCCGATATTCATTACGGCAGAAAGAACGCAGACTTCGGATGGGGCTTTTACCTGACCCCCGATCGGGAATTTACTTATAGATGGGCTAAGGAAAACGCTGTTGTAAATGAATATGAACTCGATGAATCCGAGCTGAGTATTCATACTTTTACGCGTGACGCCGGCTGGTTTCAGTACATATTCGACAATCGAAGAAACAGGGATGGCTTGGCCGCAGACGTAATTGTTGGCCCAATAGCCAACGATACGATCTTTGACACATTTGGCGTCATAAGCAGCGGATATTTGAAACCGGAGGACGCGGTAAAGCTGCTCATGATCGGACCGGAGTATACGCAGGTTGCCGTGAAGACTGAGAAGGCAATTAAACAGCTTCGTTTTATCCGATCGGAAAGGATCAAAAGGATCGCCGATGACGCATTGCGGATGGAACAGGAGGCTTATCAAGAATCATTCGCGCAGGTACTTGAAAGTATCATAGATCGGTGATCCGGGATAATCTTTCACAGAAAAACCGCCGGCTGAAAAGCAAGCGGTTTTTTCTTTATTTGGTTTCCGTTATAAGCCTTAACGCTTTCTCCATTATCCCGTCGGCGTCCGCTCCATCAATATCCAGACCGTCCGCCTTTATCAGCTCAACGGCCTTTATTCCGTAAAAGTTTTCAGCCAGTGCCTTTACGTAACCGAAACCGAATTCGAGCGGAACAAAGCTCCCGCCCGCAGTGGTCACGTAATAAAGCTTATTCGCCCTGCACAGCCCTATCGGAAATCCGTCCGGTGAATACTCGAAGGTCACGCCCAATACGTTGATCTGTTCAAAGAATTGCTTGAGCTTTGCGGGGAACGAAAGATCCCAATACGGCGCGGCGATAACTATGGCGTCGGCAGAGGCGAACAGACGGGCGTATTCAAAAAGATCGTCATCGAATATCTTTTTTGCTATAAGCATATCCCTGCGTTTCAGAAAAGCTTCATCTGCTTCGGGAAAGCTTATGCTCTCAAGGCGAAGCTCGTGCGTTTTTTCGCCGAGCCTGGATATCAGCGCGTCGGCAAGGCGCTTCGTCCTGGAACCCTCCCTAACGCAGGCGTTAACATACAAGATCATTTCGATACGCTCCTTAAAGGAATTCCACTATACCGCTGTCGATATGATAAACCGCTCCGCGGACCTTGACGTCTTCTCTTTTTTCCGTAATGAGTTTTTCGAAAATCCTTTTGACTCCATATCGCACGTTCTTTACACACGCGGCGTATTCGTCTCTTTCATCGCCTATCGCCTCGCGGATACCGTGTATGATGCTTCCGGCAAATCCCTCCGCATGGCCCTCCATGGCCGCGCCTATCGCGCCGCATCGCGTATGCCCCATTAAGACAACGAGCTTAGTCCCCAGATGGTCCAACGCATATTCGATGCTGCCCAGCTGGGGCAGATCTATCAAGCTGCCTGCGGTGCGAATAACGAACAGTTCCCCTATCCCCGCCGAGAAAATGCTCTCGGGTATCACGCGTGAATCGGAACACGTTATAATGACCGCATAAGGATGCTGACCTTCATTGGCGGCTTTCATACGCAGCGCGTTTGAAACGTCGCCCTGCTGTTTTTCGGAAACGCAATAGATGAGATTGCCTTCTTTAAGCTTGACTTCGGGATCGTTTGCCGATTCAATAAGCGCTTCGGCAGCAGCTTCGATATCCTCGTAATCGAGCTCCTCTTCCTCCCTTGCACAGCATTCGAATTCATCGACTATGTTCTCGATCAGCACCATGTCGACAAACAAAGGTCTCAGATCGAGCATCAAATCCGGAACGGTCGTTTCCGATCTGTAACCGCTCAGGATCATTTCAAAGCATTTTTCAAGATAAAGGTTCCTCTCCGTTGGATCCTTTATCCCCCTGCCCCATCCTTCAAGGTGCGTCCACAGATTATCAAGATCGAACATATACCAGCAATACATGCAGTTATCAAAGTCAAAAACGGTGATATCGCCGGTTTCCATATCTATATGATAATTACCGTCGCTGTAATCGAAGTGGACAAGGCCGAACACGCTTTCATCTGTCGGCAGCATGCGGAATCGCTCGAGCCTGTCAAAAATCGCCGCCTTCAGCTCGGCGTATTCATCGGGTATGAGCGACCCGATATAGTCTTTATTGTATTTTTCAAAATAGGACGGGCGTTTATGCTGCGGCTTATAGCGCTTCGACAGCTCATGGATCCTACCCAGCGTCTTTCCGACGTTATAAAAATACTCGTCCAAAGGCGCGCCTTCCCGATAACGGTATCCGTTGTCGCAGAGCAAAATGCCCTTGGCGTATTCAAACAGGCTTATGGTCACGGTCTCGTTATCAAGCTCGATGCGTTCGACGAGCTTGCCGTTTACTGAAGGCAGCACGTCGGCGGCGGGGGCTGCGTTATGCGCAAGATAATGAACGAATTCCGTTTCCGCAAGATAGTCCTCATACGATCTGTCGGGCAGGCAGGATATTCGCAGGATGCGATCCTTTACTCCGTTAAGCGAACAAACATAAATACGGTTCCTTCCTCCCTCATGCCCAAGGACCTCGTTGATATCATATCCTTCAAGAGCATACAGCCGAACGGCATTTTTCAATACAGCTTCCAATACGTACCTCCCTGATCATTTCAAATCAAACAATGCAGTGATAAGTTCGACGGCATAATCCATCTTATCGGGTTTAGAAAACCTGTGATCGGCGTCTTCCACCGCTTCAAAGTCGATACCGTTTTTATCGGCAAAGGCCTTTACTGAATCGATCGGCACCACTTCGTCCTTCGTTCCGTGCAGTATAAAAATATCGGAAGCAAATGCCGAGAAATCCCTTTCGGCAATGCTTTCTTCCCGAAGAGAATCCAAAAAAACTTTGTCGATCCTCACCTTGCGGTCAAACCCCGCGAGCACGGGCTTATTCTTTGAAAGCAGCTTACGGTCGTCATCCGATATCACGGTGCGCTGCATCACGCCGTACATATCGACTGCAGGGCAGCGCAGCGCGATTTTCGAAAACCTTTCCCCCGCCTCCAAAATGTATCTAAGTATCAGATATCCGCTGAAGCTTGTCATATAAGCGAAGAGTTCCGGAGAAGAAAATGCGCTTCGTATGTATTCGGTCATTACGCTGAAATATTTGCTGCAGTCCTCCAAACGGAGCGCTTTTCGCACGTCTTCGCCGTGACAAGGTAAGTCGAACGTGATGACGCCGCATCCCTTGTTCTTTGAAAGCACGTGTTTTGCGAATTTTTCCGCAGCTTTATTGTCCTTGTGGCCGCTGAAACCGTGACCGCAAAGCACAACCTTGCGAATATCTGACAAATCATTGTAATACAGCTTGCTTCTTATGCTGCATCCATCGGAATTGACGGTATAATACTTTTCCATTCGTTCCCCTTCCTTTATCAAGCAAAAGCCAACTCCGCCTCAAGCACGTCGGCATATGCCTGTACGACGGGTCCAAGCCCGCAAAGCCAGGCCTTGATATCCCCCCTGTTCTTATACTCAAGCGGCGATCTTCTTATTTCAAGCGTCTTTTTCAATACGGCTTCGTCGGGGAACAGGCCTTTCTTAAGTGCCCACTCCCCCGCCTGCGTTTTGGATATCACGCGGTTGTGCCTGAGTGTAAAGAGGCATCTTGCGATATCGAGCAGCCAACCGCAGGAATAAAGGCTTTCATCGGTATTCACCGCGCAGCGGCGTATCCCTTCATAATGCGCCCGAACGGCGTCGACAAGCTCGGACCTTGACGGAGGAACAAACAGCGACCGATCCGCATTGCCGAGCAGAAGTATTCCGGATTCGGAAAGCTCATACCTTGAAAACGCGTCGAGCGCGAATCTGTTCGTGATCCTCTGACCGGAAGTGCCCCAATAGACGAGCCCGGTGTATTCGCCCTTCTTAAACTCGCTTAAGCTCACGATCACGCCCTCAAAAAGACCGAAATACGGCTCCGATGGATACTGCGCCGAGAGCTTCTGACGAAGCGATACGAGCTCCTTCGCCTCGTCGTGCGTGATCTTCCCTTCCGCAAAAACAATAACGTCTATATCGCTCCAACCTAAGCGGAAATCGTCAAGAGCAACGCTGCCGTAAAGCCACGCGCTGTGCACCCCGTTATCAAGCACCGAGTTGATTTTTCGCATCAGTATTCTTATCGAATCGTTTATATCCATGCCTCTTATCTTTTCAGCTTCGTCATCATGCAGTATTCGTCAAGCAGTGTTCCGTCCTTCAGGCGTATCGCATCGGGCTTGATCCCGGTGACCTCGAATCCCAAGCTTTCGTAAAGCGCTCTTGCCCGATCGTTGCCTTCTATAAATTCAAGCTCGAGCTGAAGTACGTTTTCGTTTTCATAAGCTATGCGAAAGAGCTCGTTCATAAGCCTTCTGCCTATGCCAAGGCCCCAAAATTCACGAAGCAGCGCGATCGCAAGGCTTGCGCGATGCCTTGTTTTTATGCGTTTGCCGCACGATATCTGGCAGTTGCCCGCAAGCCTGCCTTCAACGAAGCACAAAAGCATCGCATCGGTATCCGAGGAGTTTACGCCTTCGATGAAATGCTTTTCCGCGTCGGGCGATATACCCGTGCATTCCTCGGGGTATCGCATAAGAAAATGCGTCTCTCCCGCCGTCGTTCGCAGATAATCAAGCAGCGCGGGAACGTCCTCCTCGCCGGGATTCCGCACGAGTGCGCGCCTACCATCCTTAAGATCGAATTCGAATCCGCTGACAAGCATATATTTCCTCCCGACGAATTATTTTACTTTTCGATTCTACCACATAAGAAGGCGCGGTTCAATAACGATCTTTATATGCCGATCAATATTTTAATGTTGAAATACGGGTCCGATAACGCTATAATCATAAAAAAAGAAAGGAACCGGTTCAAGTGCCGATACGTTTTGCAAAACATGAAGACCTTGAGCGGATCAACGAGCTTCGCAGGCAGGTGAACGAACTGCACGTTGAAGGCGAGCCCGAGATATTCAAGCCCGGCTTCTCCGATGAGCTGCGCGACCATATCTATAAGGTATTCAACGATCCGCTTCAAAGGATAGCCATTTATGACAAGGAAGGCGTCATATGCGCGTTTGCCGTGCTTAACCACATCACCCGTCCGGAAAACCCATTCATGTATAAGCGCGATTATCTGGATATAGACGAATTCTGCGTTGACGAATCCTTCAGGCGTATGGGTATTGCGGCTGAAATGATCTCTTTCATACGCGAATACGCAAAAACTTGGGGTTTTGAAAGGCTGGAGCTGAATATGTGGGAATTCAACAAGGACGCGCTTGCTTTCTATGAAGCTGTGGGATTCGAGACCTACCGCAGATACATGGTGATGAAGCTCTGACATGAGTGAAAATACGGCTATATAATGCTTTACATTATCCCGCATATAGTTTATAATCACATTGTAAAGATTTATATCGAAAGGATCTGTTTATGGGTATAATACTGGGCATTGACGTCGGCGGTTCCACAACAAAGATCGTCGGTATGCGCGCTGACCGCACGCTCATTTCCACAATGATGGTCAAGGCATACGATCAGCTCACCTCCCTTTACGGAGCGCTAGGCAATTTCATGGATACAAACCGTCTGCCTCTGTCGGACGTTGAACGGATTTATATAACGGGCGTCGGCAGCTCTTATCTCAACGGTGATATTTACGGCATACCCACTCATCGTGTGGAGGAATTCTCCGCAATAGGTAAAGGCGGTCTTTGGCTTTCCGGTCTTGAGCAGGCGATCGTGATAAGCATGGGCACCGGCACAGCCTTCGTGCAGGCGGATAATAACGGCTACACGCATATAGGCGGCAGCGGCGTTGGCGGCGGCACGCTTCTTGGGCTTGGCTGCAGGCTCACGAGTGCGGACGGATTCGACTCTCTTTGCAGACTTGCCGATTCGGGCAGTCTAAAAAACGTCGACCTCACCATCGGCGCGATCTCAAAACAGAACATATCCACTCTTAATTCCGAGATAACCGCGGCTAACTTCGCCAATCTAAACAGCCTGACGACCGAAAACGATATTGCGCTCGGTCTTGTGAACATGGTTTTGCAGACGATATTCACGCTCGGCGTATTTGCGGCCCGGGCGACCTCCATCCCCGACGGTCCGATTATCCTCATAGGCTCGCTGACCGATCTTAAGCAGATCGACTCGACCCGCAAGGCCTTCTCCGCGCTCTATCCCAACAAGTTTATTCTTCCTCCCCACGCGGCATTTGCAACCGCGATAGGCGCGGCGCTGCACGGATGCTGATAAAATATTTTTGAAATTTATAAAAAAACTCAATACCATGTACGCATTTACTCATTTTTGTGCTATAATATCTACATATGGTATAGTTCGAGGTGAGATATGAAGAGAATCATCAAATACGGAATCACCGCCCTGCTGTGCGCCGCCGCTGTTTTTATGGCTGTCAAGTTTGTTAACAGCACCCTGGCTGACGGCATGGATAATTACGTAAACAATATAAATACCGAAGTCGAGGCGAAGCGCCGGGCCCTGCTTTCCGACGGCACATTCCGGGAGGGCATCAGGGTAAATGATATCCCCATCGGCGGAATGACCTATAACGAAGCAAAAAAGGCGCTTGAGCCCGTTGAGAAAGAACTTGTCGGAGACATCGGCTTCAAAGTGGAATACGGAGACAACAGATCCATCGATTTCGGCAGGGATTTTTTCTACGTATCCTATAATACCGACGAGATACTTCAAGAGGCGATCCTACTTGCCAACGACGGCGAGTTCGAAGCCCTTCGTCAGCAGATAGACGATCTTAAGAAGAACGGCAAGAATTACGAGATAGACTGCAAGGTTTCCGCGGATATCAACAGGATAGCCTCCATCGTCAAGGAAGCGGGCGATTCCCTTAACGTCGATCCTGTCAACGCCTCCTTCAAACCCAATCCCAACAGCGTGACCGACGGCGGCGACCGCTTTACATACGTTGACGGCAAAAACGGATACCGAGCCAAGACCGACGAAGCCGTTGCCGAGATCGTAAGGCGCGCACAGGAGCTTGATTACGGAACGGTCAAGATCGACGGTGAAGTGATCGAGCCCGACGTCACCAAGGATATGCTCCAGGGCAGGATCGTTCGCCGTTCCGTCTATAAGAGCAGCTACAGCCACAGTCCCTACGATGCTCCGAACCGCGTTGCGAACATCATAAAGGCCTGCGGAATAGTCAACGGCACCGTGATCGAACCGAAATCCTGGAACGGCTACGTGTTCTCGATAAACAAAAAGCTCGGCAAGCGTACCGCCGATAAGGGTTGGCTGCCCGCTCCCGGCTTTGTCGACAGCGGTGCAAGGAGCGTCGACTCTCCCGGCGGCGGCGTGTGCCACGTATCGTCCACGCTTTATAACGCCGTCATTAAGGCCGATCTGGAGATCGTTTACCGTATCAACCACTCCTCTCACGTCGGCTACGTTCCCTGGGGTCAGGATGCGACCATAGATTCAAACGGTCCCGATTTCAAGTTCGCAAACAACACCAAGGATTTTATCTATGTGTTCATGTGGGTAGATCAAAAGAAGCAGAAGGTTTGCTGTGAGATCTGGGGAACACCCTTCCCCTCGAGCTTCGACAAGATAGAGTTCTATGCCGAGCTCCTTGAAGAGATCCCTCCCACCGAAATGGAATACAAGACCGACAGGACTCTTCAGCCGCATTATTGGTATATCTACAACAACGCCAAGACCGGCTATAAGTATCAGTCCTATAAGCAGTATTACAAGAACGACAAGCCCGTGGGCGATCCCGTTAAAGTTGCCACCTCGACTTACAGGATGCATCCCAAGCGCATCGCAGTATGGCCGGGGTTCAATCCCGCAGTGGATTATCTTGATCCCGCATACAAGATCGATCCGCCCGGCGAGGAAAACAACTCATAATTTGGTCTTCGGTCTGAATACCAGGGCCGCACAAAACCCAAACAGCACAGCTGCCGCGATACCCGCGGCGGCTGCTTTTATTCCGCCCGACAGCGCTCCTATAAGCCCCGCTTCCTTTGCTCCTTCCATTGCACCGTTAGCAAGCAGATATCCAAAGCCCGTAAGGGGCACCGTCGCACCCGCTCCGCCTAATTTTACGATCGGTTCATAAACGCCTGACGCGGTCAATATCACGCCGGCCGTAACGTAAACTACGAGTATCCTTGCCGGAGTGAGCCGGGTCAAGCTGATAAGAAGCTGGCCTATCAGGCAAAGCGTTCCGCCTATCAGAAACGCCATTAAATAATCAAGCATACTGCTCATGCTTCGCTCCTTTCGATCACAACGGCATGCGCTATCGATGGTATGCTTTCCCCCTGCAGACTCGAGAGAGGGCTCAGAAGCGCTCCTGTGGCCGCAAAAAGCACCCTCTTCCAGCTTCCGCGCGAAATCTCGGGAATAAGCACAGAGCTAAGCATGCTCGCACAGCATCCGCATCCGCTTCCGCCGCAAACGACCTTTTGCGAACTTGAATAGATAAGCTTGCCGCAATCGGAATGCACGCCGCGAATATCGAAACCTCTTGATCCGCATAACTCGCAGAGCATATCACTGCCGAAGCTTCCCAGATCTCCCGTGATGATCCGGTCGTAATAAACAGGCTCGAGCCCGTTATCGGCAAGATGAGCGCAAATGGTCGAAGCAGCCGCGGGCGCCATTGCCGCACCCATATTGCTCGCGTCGGTGATGCCGTAATCACAAACTCGTCCTATAGTACCTCCCGTGATCACGATGTTATCGAAAACGGCTCCTTCGATGCGCCGATCCCGGGCCGCAACCGCAGCGGCTCCCGCGCCGGTCACGGTACGCTGAGCGGTCGGCGGCGATTGAGTGCCCATCTCGAGCGGATAACGAAATTCACGCTCCGATGATGAAAAATGACTGCTTGCCCCGCAGACCGACAGCTTCGCAAAGCCTCCGTCCGTCAGCATAGCGGCGATAAGAAGGCTTTCAGCCATTGTCGAACAAGCCCCGTACATACCGAGAAACGGCGATCCGAGCTCTCTTGCCGCAAATCCCGCCGCGATTATCTGGCTCAGCAGATCGCCTCCGAGAAAAAGATCGAGGTCCGAAGGCGTTTTTCCTATCTTATCAAGCGCCAGCCTTACGGCGCTCTCCAGCATGCGGCTTTCTGCCTGCTCAAAGCTGTCGAGGCCCAGAGTATCATCCTTGCATATCCTGTCGAACACAGCTCCGAAGGGACCTTCGCCCTCCTTCGGTCCCACGAACGCCGCAGTTGAAACTATCTTCGGTTTGGACGGAAACACGAGCGAGCTTTTTCCGATCTTTTTATTCATAACAGCAGTTTTCCTTATCCCTTTTTATTGCTATTATTGACTTAAAATAATTTTGTATTCAAAAAAAGCATGACGGATTAACGCCATGCTTCATTGAGTTTTGTTTCTTATTCTTTGAGCGAATCGTAAAAAGCCCGCGCGGCATCGGTTACCTTTGCGAAATCCTTTTTAATTATGGCTTCTTTAAGATACAGACTGCTGCTGATACCGAAAGCAATAGCTCCCGCATCGTAAAACTCCTTAATATTTGAGGTTGTTATACCCGCCACTGCGGCAAGCGCGATATGTTTCAAAGGCGCTTTTACAGCCTTGAAATACTCTATGCCCAATACCCCCGCGGGAAAAACCTTTACTATATCCGCGCAGCGGGAATACGCATAGGCTATCTCTGTTGGCGTCATAGCTCCCGGTATCGATACCATACCAAGCCGTTTCGTTCTTTCGATAACGGCCGGATCTGTATTTGGCGAAATTATGAATCCGGCTCCGGCGTTATGCGCGATCTGCACCTGTTCGCAGTCCATTACCGTTCCGGCGCCTACAGCAGCGTCATCCGGAAGCTTCTCGGACAGTTGTGCGATTGCATCGGTCGTTCGTACGTGAGCTTTGTCCTGCTCGAAAGTGACCTCAAACGCCCTCACTCCGCCGTTATACAGTGCAAGCGAAGCTTCCAAAAGGTCCTCGCCGTAGATCCCGCGCGCTATAGCTATAATCTTTGAGCTTTTAATAATACTCAGTGTATCCATATCATTCCATTCCTTTGAAGCCGATTTGCCTGAAAGCCTCGTAAACCACTATCGCAACCGAATTCGAAAGATTGAGCGATCTCTCGTTGGGCCGCATGGGTATCCTCAATATGCTGTCCTTGTGCGCCGAAAGTATCCTTTCACCCAGACCCGCGGTCTCCTTGCCGAATACAAGGAAGTCGCCTTCTTCATAAGATACTTCCGCATAGCTTTTAACCGCGTGCGTAGAATAAAGGAAGAATCGTGAATCGGGATGCTTTGCCTCGACCTCTTCGAAGCTGTCGTAATAGAATATCTCCAGATCCTTCCAATAATCAAGCCCTGCTCGCTTGAGCTGACGGTCATCCACAGAAAACCCAAGCGGACGAACGAGGTGCAGTCTGCACCCCGTTACCGCGCAAGTCCTTGAAATATTGCCCGTATTCTGCGGGATCTCGGGCTCGACAAGTACTATGTTAAACATCTTCCCCGCCTCTTTATCAGTAATTTCTGATCGCCTTAAAGAAATTGTTGTCGTCAATTCGCTTATAGAATTCGAGATAACTGTACCATGTTTCGCCAAGCTTCCAATACTTGTAAAACAGCACCTTCTTTGGCAGCGTTGGCCCGTGCTCCTGCAGAACGTATCTTGCCGAAGCAATAACGGTTGCGTTGGGAACGACGTTTGCAAGAGTGGATTCGCTCACAAACTGACCCTTCTGAAAGAGCACGCCGGCGATCGTGTTCGGGAAATGGTGTGTTTCATTCAGCGCACGGTTCACTATTACGCTCGCCACAGCTCGCTGACCTGTAACGGAATTATACCTTGCCTCGACATACAGGAACTTTGCAAGCAGCATCACGTCCTCATCGCTGAACTGGCCGGGAGAAATGCTGTAATACGATGACGAAGTCGGAGCGGCCGTGGGCTTGGGCGTCGGCTTTGGGGTTGGCTTAGGAGTTTTGGTCGGCTTTGGCGTCGGCTTTGGCGTCGGCTTCGGGGTCGGCTTCGGAGTTGGCTTTGGAGTGGGCTTGGGCGTGGGCTTCGGAGTCGGCTTCGGCGTCGGACGGGGCGTGCTTGTGGGAGCCGGCGTCGAGTAAACTCCCTTTTCCACAAAGCGCTTTGCAATATAGCCCGTTTGCCCATCCACTTTGACCTTGTACCATTCCTCGCCCTCGCCGATTATGGTAAGCGGATGCCCCTTGAACAGCTTTGCAAGCTTATTTGAGCTTGTGGAGGGCTGTTCCCTCAGGAATATCTTGTTGCCGTTCACATAGCCCTTTGTGCTGGATACCTTTTTTATCTCGGGAAGCGTTTCGGTTAGCGCGGGTTCGGGCGTCGGCGCTGAAGTCGGAGCGGCTGTCGGCAAGGCAGATTCGAATGATGCTGTGCTTTCCGCCTCGGAGGGATCCGGTTCGGAAGAAGCCGGGGCATGAGCCGTCACAACGACTTGTTCATCGGCGTGAGCGACCTCTATAATGCTCGTCTCGACAGGCAGGCTGCCCTCTGTGCAGCCGCAAAGCAGGCCCGGCGTCAAGCTGAGCATAAGGCACAACAGTATTGCGGCTGCGAAATGCTTCTTCATCGTTTCGGAAAACTCCTTTTTGTTTTGATACTATTTCTCAGACGATGTATTTATTCAGATCCCGTGCCGTCTTGGACATATTAAGATGCGACTCGACATAAGCCTTGTCTATCGTCACTTCGTTCATTGGGTGTTCGCCCGTGGCGTTGAACGAGATATCGTCAAGAAGATTTTCTATGATGGTGTGCAGGCGGCGAGCGCCGATATTTTCGCTTGTCTCGTTGGCATAGAATGCCGCCTCGGCAATCGAACGCTTGGCTTCATCGGTGAATTTCAACCGTACGTTATCAGTCTCAAGCAGCGCTTCATACTGCTTTGTAACGGCGTTTTCGGGCTGAGTGAGTATATTTTCGTAATCCTCCACGGTGAGCGCGTTGAGCTTGACCCTTATCGGGAAACGGCCCTGCAGCTCGGGGATAAGATCGGAGACCTTTGAAACGTGGAACGCTCCTGCGGCTATAAACAGCATGTAGTCCGTTTTGACGGGACCGTACTTGGTGTTTACCGTGCTGCCCTCGACTATGGGCAGAATGTCCCTCTGCACACCTTCGCGTGATACGTCCGCCCCGCCGATATTGCCCGTTGCCGCGATCTTGTCGATCTCATCGATGAATATTATCCCGTCCTGCTCGGCGCGCTCTATCGCGCGGTCAATGACCTCGTCCATGTCGATGAGCTTATCCGATTCCTCGGCTATAAGGATACGCCTTGCCTCTGATACGGGCACCTTCCTCTGCTTTTTCTTCTTTGGCATCATGCCGCCGAACATTTCGTTTAGATTCAGGTCTATGCCCATCGCTATCATGGCGTCGCTGCCTTGATTCGATTCGGTCACCTCAACGGTCACGATGTTGTTTTCCAGCTCGCCCCTGCGCAGCGCTTCAAGAGTTGCCTGGCGCTTCTGTCTGCGCGAAAGCTTCTCCTCCTCGGTGACTTTCTCCTGAGCGTTGTCATCCTTGGGAGCCAAAAGCATCTGCAGGCCGAAAAGGTTTGCCGCGCTGCTCTGCTTATTCGTTTTCTTACCGTCGTCGCAAATTATATCGACAAGCCTCTGTTCGGCTGCGGCTTCCGCCATCATACGCACGCGCTCGTACTCCGCTTGCTTACAGAGCCTTATCGAGGCCTCCACAAGATCCCTCACCATTGAATCCACGTCGCGTCCTACGTAACCGACCTCTGTGAATTTGGTTGCCTCGACCTTGACGAACGGTGCTTCGACGAGCTTTGCGAGCCTTCTGGAAATCTCGGTTTTGCCGACGCCGGTGGGACCCATCATGATGATGTTCTTGGGGGTGATCTCTTCGCGCATCTCAATGGGAAGGCGCGACCTTCTGTATCTGTTGCGAAGCGCTATAGCAACGGAGCGCTTGGCTTCGTCCTGACCTATTATGTATCTGTCGAGCTGATCTACTATCTGCTTTGGAGTCAACATACTCACACCTCCTCAACTATCACGTTGCTGTTGGTGTAGACGCAGATTTCGGAGGCAAGCAATATCGCCTTTCTTGCGATCTCCGCGGCGGGCAGATCGGTATTCTGCTTCAATGCCCTTGCCGCGGCCAAAGCGTACATGCCGCCGGAGCCTATCGCCGCGATACCATCATCGGGGCAGATAACCTCGCCCGTGCCGGACACGATGAGAAGCTCATCCTTGTCGGCGCAGATAAGAAGCG
Source organism: Clostridia bacterium (assembly GCA_017541305.1). GTDB lineage: Bacteria > Bacillota > Clostridia > Christensenellales > CAG-138 > UBA3857. The sequence goes on from JAFXZJ010000033.1 coordinate 96,348, forward strand.
CCTGAAGCTGACGCATGACCTTATCGCTTCGCCAATCCTGCGCAAGCGCCACAGCCGCCCTTGAAAGACCGCCGCCGAACTGCTCGAGCTTGGTTTCAAATCTGTCGCACAGCGTGAAGGCGTCCGCAACCGAGCCCGCAAAGCCTACGACGACCTTGTCGTTATACAGTCTGCGCACCTTCCTTGCGGTGTGCTTCATAATCGTGGTCTCGCCAAGCGTGACCTGGCCGTCGCCGGCGATGGCGCAGCCGTTATCCGATTTGACGGCGACGATCGTCGTCCCCTTGAATTCTTCCATCATATTCCTCCTGCGGAAATCATATTGTCGATACGCTCCAATGCCCTTTCCGCTATCTTCTCATAGCGTTCGCGCTTGTTCCGGATGCGCTCCTTCAAAGGAGCCATGATCCCGAAAGTAACGTTCATAGGCTGAAAATCGGAGCCGTTGTATTCGGAAACGTAATGCCCGAGCGAGCCTATCGCGGTCTCGTCGGTAAAATCCACGGGCCCTGAGCCCATGAGCTTTCTTGCCATATTTACGCCTGCGGTGAATCCCGACGACGCGCTTTCAACATAGCCCTCAACTCCTGTGAGCTGACCGGCAAAGAACAGGCCGGGAGCCGCCTTGAGCTCATACCACGGCGTAAGCTTGCCGGGAGAATCCATGAACGAGTTGCGGTGCATAACTCCGAATCTTACGTATTCGGCGTTCTCAAGCCCGGGTATCAGGCCGAAAACACGCCTCTGTTCAGAGAATTTCAGATTTGTTTGGAACCCGACGATGTTATACAGAGTGCCTTCCCTGTTATCCTGCCTGAGCTGTACGACGGCATACGGCATCCTTCCTGTGTTGGGATCCACAAGGCCGACCGGCTTGAGCGGACCGAAGGCCAATGTCTGTTCTCCCCTTTTTGCCATAGCCTCAACGGGCATACAGCCCTCAAACACCTTGGGCGTTTCGAATTCGTGTAAGGGAACTGTCTCCGCTGTGATCAGCTCGCGAACAAAGCGAAAGTATTCCTCGGCGTTCATGGGACAGTTGAGGTAATCGGAGCCCCTGTCATATCGTGACGATGAGAAGACCTTTGTCATGTCAAGCGATTCCTTTGTAACGACAGGCGCCGCGGCGTCGTGGAAATGCAGGGTCGCTCCGGTCTTATTCTCCATGCTTTCAAGCAGCTTGCCGTCGGTCAAAGGACCTGTGGCAATTATGCACGGCGCGGAAGGTATTTCCGTTATCTCTTCCTCGGTCACGGATATGAGCGGCTCCGCTTTGATCCTTTCGGTCACAAGTCCCGAAAAGCCCAGCCTGTCGACCGCAAGCGCGCCTCCCGCGGGAACGCGCACGGCGTCGGCGCATTCCATAACGAGCGAACCGAGCCTGCGAAGCTCCGCTTTAAGCAGACCGACCGCATTTGTCACGCTGTCGGAACGGAGCGAATTGGAGCACACAAGCTCGCAGAACGTATCGAGCTTGTGCGCGGGAGATAACCTGCCGGGCTTCATGTCAATGAGCTCAACGGGTATCCCCCTCCTTGCAAGCTGCCAAGCCGCTTCGCATCCGGCAAGGCCGGCGCCTATGACCTTTACGGGGATCTGACTCATTATTCCTCTTCTTCCGATTTCTGTTTTCCGGCGGGACGCATAACGAATCCGCAGCCGACAACGTCGGAACACTGCTTATAGCTGCCGTTTTTGCCTATCTTCTGCACCATGTATTTGCCGCACTTGGGGCAGTTCTCGCCCGTGGGCTTGAGCCATGAAACAAAATCGCATTCGGGATGGCGCTCGCAGCCGTAGAATACGCGCCCTTTCTTGGTGTGAAGCTTTATAAGATCGGCTCCGCAGGCGGGGCATTTCACTCCGATCTTTTCGACTATGCGCTTGGTATTGCGGCAGGTAGGATAGTTTGGGCATGCAAGGAACCTGCCGAAGCGGCCCATCTTATAGACCATCATCGCTCCGCATTTATCGCATACGACGTCCGAAACCTCGTCGGGGATCTTGACGTGTTCGACGTTTTGAAACGCCTTGTCGACCGATTCCTCGAAGGGACCGTAGAAATTGCTTATTACCTCGCGCCATTCCTTCTTGCCTTCCTCGACGTCGTCAAGCTTTTCTTCCATATCGGCAGTGAATTTTACGTCGACAATATCGCTGAAATTATCCTTCATCAGCTGAGTCACCACAAAACCGAGTTCGGTGGGAATGAGCTGCTTCTTTTCACGGCACACGTAGCCGCGGTCGATTATGGTGGATATCGTGGGCGAATACGTGCTGGGACGGCCTATGCCCTTTTCCTCAAGCGTCTTGACGAGCGAGGCTTCGGTGAACCTTGCGGGAGGCTGTGTGAAATGCTGCAGGGGCTTTATCTCCTTGGCCTCGAGCGCGGTGCCAACCTCGAGCTCGGGCACGGAGCTTTCCTTTTCCTCCTCGTCGTCCGAAGATTCGATATAGAGCTTGGTGTAACCGTCAAATACCGTCCTTATGCCGTTTGATCTGTACGTGCATTCATCCGCGTTGAATGTGAGCACGGTGTTTTCAAACACTGCGCTGGTCATCTGGCTGGCAAGGAAGCGCTCGTAGATCAGCTTGTAGAGACGATAGAGGCCGGATTTGAGATGATCCTTGACCATTGCGGGAGCGACGGAAAGATTGGTGGGACGGATCGCCTCGTGCGCGTCCTGAGCGTTGCTGCGGCCCTTATAGATATTGGGCTTGGAGGGAACGTATCTTTCGCCGTAATTCTCTTTGATGTAATCAAGCGCCATTGCCTGCGCCTCTGCAGAGACCCTTACGGAATCGGTACGGATATAGGTGATAAGGGCGACGCTGCCCTTTGAGCCTATCTCAACGCCCTCATATAGCTGCTGAGCGAGCGACATCGTCATCTTGGGGGTGAGTCCCAACTTCCGTGAGGCCTCCTGCAGCATGCTGCTGGTGGTGAATGGAGCGGGCGCGTGGCGAATCTTTTCGGCCTTCTTGATATCAGAGAGCACGAAGGGACGGCCTTCGCTGAGCTGAAGCACACGCTTGGCTTCCTCTTCGGTCTTGATATCTGCCTTCTGCCCTTTGAAGCCATAGAAGCGGGCTTCCAGAGGCTTGCGCGCATGGGGAGTATGAAGGTATGCTGTGATCGTCCAATACTCAACGGGTACGAAATCGTTTATCTCCTGCTCGCGGTCGCAAATGATCCTCGTAGCGACGGACTGCACACGGCCGGCGGAAAGGCCCTTTCTGACTTTGGACCAAAGCAGAGGGCTGATCTTATAGCCCACGAGGCGGTCGAGCACTCGCCTGGCCTGCTGGGCGTCAACGAGCTTTTCATCGATCGGCCTGGCCTTTTTGATGGAAGCCTGCAGCACGGATTTGGTTATCTCGTTGAAAACGACGCGGCAGTTTGCCGTGGGATCGATATTCAGCGCATTGGCAAGATGCCATGAAATCGCTTCGCCCTCTCTATCGGGGTCGGTTGCAAGCAGGACTTTATCGGCCTGCTTTGCTTCCTTCTTTATCTTTTCCAAAACCTCTCCGCGGCCCCTAAGCGTGATGTATTTGGGCTCAAAGCCGTTATTCACGTCAACGCCAAGCTGGCTCTTGGGAAGATCTCTAACGTGTCCGTTCGACGCTATGACCTTATATTTGGAGCCAAGATACTTGGCTATGGTCTTTGCCTTTGCAGGCGACTCAACAATAACCAATGTGTCTGTCATGTTATTATTCGTTATCCTTTCAGTTGTTCACTTCAAACGCCGTACTCTCCGTTCGGCAATTGCTTTATTATTCCCGATAATTCCATTTCTGTCAAGTACATATTTATGTCAGACACGGAATAATCGGTTATCATACATAATTCGTCAACGGTTTTTTCACCGCCAAGCAGGGCTTTGAATATTTCCCTCTGTTCTGAGGTCAGTGAGGAAGTATCCGTGTCTTTTATTGGTTTCTCGACGTCCGGGCCGAACACGCCGTATTCATATAGTATGTCGTCAACGTCGAATACCGATTTGGCCTCGCCCGATTTAATGAGACCGTTGGTGCCGACGCTCATAAGATCGGTAATTCTGCCCGGCACCGCGAACACGTCCCTGCCCTGCTCAAGCGCGAATTCGGCGGTGATCCTTGTGCCGCTCTTAGCGGCGGCTTCTATCACGAGCACGCCCTTTGAAAGCCCGCTTATCAAGCGGTTCCTCTGCGGGAAATTCTCCCTTGCGGGACGCGTTCCGGGTTTGTATTCGGATATTACCGCGCCTCTTTCGCAGATCAGGTTATAAAGCGCCGCGCATTGATAGGGGTAGACGACGTCAACTCCGCTTCCCAGCACAGCGATGGTGGGCATATCATTAGGTGCGGTGTTTGCCGCGTTTTCCGCGGCTATGGAGTCGCATCCAAGCGCAAGGCCCGATACCACGCACGCGCCCTTTTCGGCAAGCCTTCGGCCGAAATAAGCCGCCATCTCTTTGCCGTAAGCCGTGCATTTCCTTGAGCCTATCACAGCTATGGGAAGCTTTACGTTAAGATCGGCCTTTCCCTTCACGTAAAGCACGGTCGGAGGATCGTAGATCTCGCGCAGGAGCTCGGGATATCCTTCGCTGTCCCTTGTGACCGCGGTGATATGCGCCTTCTCCATTCGTTCTGTAAGCATGTCTATAAAGCTGTCTGAGCAGTTGTTGCGCAGCGATTTCGAAAGCGACGCGGGAGCCTTTTCGGGAAGTATGAGCTTTGCTCCGCGTCTTGCGGAATCGAAGAGCTCCATTATGCCTCCGTTATTGTAGAGGAGCTCTTCCGCAAGCCTGACGTTGGCCCCTACGGTATCTCCGAGCCAAAGCCACGCCCTTTCCTTTTGACCGTACTCTCTCATCTTGTGCCCCAATACTTCTCGTCGACGCCCCTGTACTGCACCGCTTCAAGTATATGCTGTTTCTGTATGGTCTCGCTCCCCGCAAGGTCTGCGATCGTTCTGGCAACCTTGATCACCCTTGAATAGCCCCTTGCCGAAAGCTTGAAGCGTTCATAAGCCGTTTTCAGCAGCGCTTCGGCGTCAGCGGTCATCGTACAGTATTTCCGCATCAGTTGTGAAGTCAGCTGAGCGTTATACAGTATTCCGTCATCCTTGTAGCGCTCAAGCTGCAGCTTCCTTGCGGCGCAGACGCGCGCCCTAATGGCTTCGGAGCTTTCCGCCTTTTCCTTGGATATAAGGTCTTCGTAATCCACTTCTATCATCTCGATATGCAGATCCAGCCTGTCAAGGAGCGGTGTGCTTATCCTGTTGCGGTAGCGCTCTATCTGCATAGGCGTACAGCGGCATTCCTTTGTTTTGGAACCGAAATTGCCGCATGGGCAAGGGTTCATTGCGGCAACGAGCATGAATTCCGCAGGATAGGTCGTCTTTGCCGAGGCTCTCGTTATAGTGACTATACCGTCCTCAAGCGGTTGGCGCAGAGCCTCAAGCACCGCTGTCGGGAAAAGCGGGAATTCGTCAAGAAACAGCACGCCGTAATGGGCAAGGCTTATCTCTCCCGGCAGTGCTCTGGGGCCGCCGCCGACGAGCGCGGGTATCGAGGCCGAATGGTGCGGAGCTCTGAACGGATGCTCGGTTATTATGCCGCTCTTCCCGCGCAGCTCGCCTGCGATGGAATGTATCCTCGTTATCTCAAGCGATTCCTCCATGGTAAGATCGGGCAGTATCGAAGGGATCGACCTTGCAAGCATCGTTTTGCCCGAACCGGGACTTCCTATCAGAAGCAGGTTGTGATTGCCCGCAACGGCTATCTCGGCGGCGCGCTTTGCCTGCTGCTGACCCTTTATTTCTGAGAAATCATGCGTATGCCTGACCTTGATATCCTTCCACTTCAGCTGAGGGAAGGTCTCTATCAGGCGAGTTCCGCGAAAATGCCCGCAGGCCTCGTTCAGGTTCTTGACGGGATATATGTTCATATCCCCGAAATACGAGGCCTCTTCGGCGTTTTCGTAAGGAAGCATGAAATTGCGGAAACCGCGCTCATATGCGTTTATGACCATGGGCAGCACGCCCGTTACCGGACGTACTCTGCCGTCGAGCGCGAGTTCGCCTATAATGATGTAATCATCCGCCGCGTGTATGGGGAATATCCCACGCGCGCAAAGTATGCCCAATGCTATGGGAAGATCGTAGACCGTGCCCTCCTTCTTTATATCGGCAGGGGCAAGGTTCACTACGACGCGCATCTCGGGATAGGCGTATCCGCTGTTGCAGATCGCCGACCGCACGCGCTCCTTCGATTCCTTGACGGCGTTGTCGGGCAGCCCCACGGTATCCACTCTCTGCAGACCCGAGGAAATATCCACCTCCACGTTTATAAGGCAGCCCTCTATGCCGGTCAATCCGTAGCTGTTGAGCTTTGCAAGCATTTTATGCCTTTTCCTCCTCTGTCTTTGCCTTGAAAACGAAGAGCTTGTTCAGTATGAAGTTGACGGGGATGCAGATGCACGTTGCAAGCAGCGAGCAGAAGAGCTCTCCGCCGATTATCTTGGTAAGCCATTCGGGAAGCCCAAGGCCCATCCACCAGTCTCCAAGATGCAGGAGGTTGTTGAAGACGTATATGAGACCGAAGGAAATGAGCAGCACCGCGATATTCACGATAACGAAGCTGACCTTCTCCCTCGTGTCCTGCCTGCGCTCCTCGCGGAAAGTCCAGCGGCTGTTGAGGATGTAGCTGTTGAGTATGCCGCACGCATAGCCTATGGCCTTTGCGACGTAGACTATCCATCCGCCGCTGAAAACCAACTTCAGCAGGAACGTGACGATCGTGTTCACGATCATGTCGACGATCGTGTTGCTTGCGCCGACAAGCGCGAATTTTATAAGCTGTATGAGGGATCTGCCCTTCTTCGGAGCTTTGATCTCCTCCTGTAATTCCTTTTTTTCCATAGGTCGGGTTTACTCCTTGACTATGATGGTCAGCTGTTCGGGTTCAAGAGGTTTCGGCTCGTAATCGAGGAATCGCCAGCCGATCCTGTACGTTTTTTCCACCTTGCCGTTGGTATCCTGTATTTCGATCTTGTGGAAGGGCATCCATTCAAGCGCGTGGATGTAATTGCGCGATACCTCAAGGCCCGAGATCACCGGGTAGAAGAGTATGAACAGTACGAGCACGACCGCCATCCAGATGTATTTGACCTTATGAACAAACGGCTTGGTCTTGATGCCGTTGAGCTTGTTCTTAAGATCTGCGGTATCCTCCCAATACATGAGAAGTCTTCCAGCAAGCAGCACTATGAAGGGCACCGATGCGAAGAAATGGTAAGCATAGGTGCTTCTGGGAACGAGCACCCACGGCAGCAGCGACGAAGCGAGCGCGGCATAAAGGAAGAAGTCCTCCGTGGGGAATCTTTTCCTGTGGAATATCAGAAGGAATATCCATACCACAGCGGCGATATTGCACAGTATCCACACCGCGGGATTGCCGAATGCGCTTATCGTACCGACGCCTCCCGAGGGGCTGCCGTAGCCGCCAACGTAGAACCAGGCGGGACGCATATCGCCCAGCCACATCCACCAGGTGGAAGCCGCGCTATGATCGGATTTGAGCTGGCTGTGGTAATTGAACATATCGTTCTGGTTTTTGATGACGCCCTTCACGTAGGTCTCGACCGCTTCGCCGAAGCCCAGCTTGACGTCATCGACCGAATCGTACTGATCCGGAGCTTTATTATAGATGCTGAGCTGCTTGTCGGGCTTCCACTGCGCGGTATAGTAACGGCAGTAGGAGGCCGCATATATCACAACGGGAACAACGATAAAGAATATCACGCACCAAGAGCAGAGAAGCCCGAACATGCGCCAGTATTTGCCGACAAGGTCCTTTGACTTGTATTCGGAACGCCTGCCGAGGCGATAGCTTTTTACGCCCATCACGATGAGCTTTGCAAAGAACATTAGCGCCAACGCCGCGCCTGTGTATATGCAGATCCACTTGCTGGCGCATCCGAGGCCGAAGAACAGGCCGGAGAGCGCAAGCGGCTTTAGCATAGCCTTGGTGCTGTCGCCGATATCCATGCTTATGAACTTTAGCATGAAATAGGTCATAAGCATTATGAAGAACACGCCGAATACGTCGACTGTGGCGATGCGCGTCTGTGTGAAATGCATGAAGTCAAAAGCGAACAGCAGCGAGGAGAACAGCGCCAGATGCGAACGCTTGAGCAGCCTCTTGCCGAAGCAGTACATTATGGGCACCATAGCTATGCCGAACAGCGTGCCCATTATCCTCCATCCGAAGGGCTTCATGCCGAATATCATGATGCCGAAGGCGATTATGAGCTTGCCGAGAGGCGGATGGGTCCATTCATAGACCTTCATGTTGTTGATGTGCTCGAGCGCCGTGCGGCCATGATAGAGCTCGTCGAAGTACATGCCGTTATAGAAGCTGGCATATTCGGGCACGGTCTCCTGCTCGTCAAAGAGCGCCGCCGCTGCTCCCGATGCGGTGCAGGGGATCTTTTCACCGTTCTCGTCGAAGAATACCAGCTCGTTCAGCACAAGATCGGGATCGCTGCCCCGGGAAGTATCTCCGCCGTTCACTGTCAGCGTTACGCCCGAAGTGGCGGTCGCCTTGTTGATCATAGAAGAATCGAGCTTTTCCCATCTGAACATATGGCCGTATTCGCTGCGGTCATCCTGCTTGAACGCTATCTGCTCGTTATTATCGGTAGTGAGGGTGTAATCGCAGTAGGATATGCCGGAATTCTGCCATACTTCGGAGATCTTTACCCTTCTGTCGAATCTGATCGTGACAGCCTCATGCGCGTTGCCCGACCATGCGCTCGTGGGGAAATCAAGCGTGCCGAGACGCAGCAGTGCGACGATCGCATATACCACAGTGAGCGCAATGCTGAATACCCAGTCGAGCTTTGTGAAGCGGAGCTTGGTATCGGTGGGACCGGGAAGCTCTCCCTTGGCGGAGAAGAATGAACTGCCGCGCAAAAGATCCTTATCGCTGACGACGTTTTTTGCAGAAGTCTTTTTTGTATCGGCCTTGGTCTCTTCTTTGCCTTCCTCGGCCTTTCTCTTCTTTGAGCCTACCGCAAGCGCTATGATTACCGCCGCCGCGATGACGGCTCCGATAATGATTATGATGGGGATTATGCTGCTGTTTTTATTATCGCTTTCTTCATCGGCTTCATCGCTTGAGGTATCCCCTCTGTAAAACGGGACAACGTCGGCTTCGGTGCTTTCGAGCTTTTCTATGCGGAAATCATCGAACCAAGCCTCACCGTGCGCTTCCTCGCCATAGCCGCCGAGCCTGCACGAGACTATGAGCGTATCCTGCGCGGGGCCTGTTTTGCCGACGAGCTCGACAAGCGTCCAATCGGAATCGCCGAATACGCCTTCGGATCTTGCCACGACCTCGCGAAGGGCGATATTGGCTCCCCTGCCGTTCTCAACGCCCTTGGTCTTGATCCAGCACGAGAGCTTGTAAAGAGAGGAGGACTCAACGGAGATCGACTGATAGAGCGCGGCGTCGTCGTCCTGAAGAGACGTGATGTGCACCACTCCTCCCCTTTGGGGATCCTGTTCGCATACAACGGTAACGTTTTCAAGCTCCTCGTTGGCTTCCTCCTCGTAAGAGTGGAAAGTCCATCCGTCGGGCAGCGCTTCGTCGCCGCTGTATTTTTCAAAGTCCGGATTGAATATCAGCGCCTCACCGTCCGCAAGTACCGGAACGGCCATTACCGCGATGAGCAATATGGCGATGATGGAAAACAGTCTCTTTTTCACAGCGCAATTTCCTTTCGATAGATATTGGAATTATCAGCCGTTATAGCTCTTCCACGGCTTGTTTCTTATCACGAGATCGAGCGTTGTCGGCGCCAGCAGCGCGAACAGCGCGATGTTGACGATCGAATCGGCGAACACAAGATCGTTGTCCCAATACAGACCGTATTGGTGCAGCGCGCTGTAATAGAACGCCGCCATGCAGTTGACGAGTATCGAGATCGAGTATAGTACGTACAGTACGAGTATCCTCCAGTCGTTATAGAGGATATAAGCAACGAGCAGCAGCATAAGCGCGGGGAAAACGTAGCGCTCGTGCATAAAGTGCCCGAAAGTGAATATGCCGGCAAGCATGAATGCCATTATAAGGGGCAGCGAGCCCTTGCAGTTCTTGTGCCTGAGCGACGAGTAGACGTACATCCCAAGGCTGAGCATGACCGAAACCGCCATGCCTATGGTTCCCCATTCGCCGTAGGTGAGGCCGGCATAAGGCACGTCTGTCTTTGCCCAGTTGGCTCCGATGGCCGCCCAGTAGTTATAGGCGTTGACCGTGGCGTAATTATAGGATGTGGCCGTCTTGTAGTATTTCTCGATCAGCCACATGATGCCGGTGACCTTTTCGCCCGTTTCGGGATCGGTATAGCCCGAGAACATAAGCCCGACAACGGCAATGACGCCTACCGCGGCAAGCACCGCTATGATCGTTTCGATAAAGCGGAACGCCGCGCAGTCCTGCTTAAAGCCCAGCATCTTGCCAAAGCGCCTGTTCCTTGCGGGACCGTCATAGGGTTCTAACCCCTTGAATACGTAGATGAGGTAAGCCGCCGCAAAGAGGGGCCCGCACATGAGCGCCTGGGGCTTCATAAGGATACCGCAGCCATATATGAGACCCGCCCAGATGGGATGGCGCCTGTAAAGCAGGAGTATCGGCACGATGAGCATGAGCGCAAGCACCTGGTCGATCTGCCCCCAGCCGGAGGAAATGTATGCGAAAACCGGAGTGAAAGCGCACAGCGCCATGAGCGCAAGCGCCGCGCTCCTGCGCATGGTCTTTCTGGATATGCGATAAACGATGTAAGCGCACGCAAGATCCGCAATGATGCACGGGATCTTAATGAAGAGCGCGTTGGCGTAAGGCGAGCTTATTCCGAGCATGCTTCTTATGCCCGACATCAGGCCGAGTATGAGCATGTATCCGGGAGGATAATCGCACCAGCCTTCATAAAACTTGGAAATACCGTTCTGCGCAACGCTGTTGCCCCAGAAGATAAAGTCGTTAACGTCCACCTTGTGGCCGTAAACGATATTCCCGTTAGTGTTATAGCAGTAGACGATCAGCGATATGACTATCCTGAATACCAGCGCAAGCGCCAGTATCAGTAAAACCCAATGCCAATCGCCGCCCTTGACCGTGCCGACGTTCATGGGCTTCCTGCCGCAGTAAAAATGCCAGAATGCCAGGGCGATAGTGAATACAGCGGCAACAGCGCACACGGTCAGTATGCTCTTTGTGGGGAATTCCGTGGGGACTTCCCTGTCGGTTTTCTTGCCCGTCTGAGAGGCGGGAGCGGTGTTTTTGCCGAACATTACCGAAGCGTTGTCCGCGGGCTCGATCTTGACGTCATCGAACCAGGCTTCGCCCTTTGAAACCGCACCGTGGCTTCCGATACCGACCGAAACGGCAAGCTCCTTCTGATTATCGGCGGTCTTACCGACAAGCTCTATATAATGCCAATCGGTATCCCCCGTGCAGGCTTGCGATGAAACGGCTATCCCGTATACGCCGAGGCATGCTCCCGCGCCGCCCTCAACTCCCGCGGTTTTCACGTAGCACGAAAGCTTGTACGCGGTGTTGGGCTGCACGGAAACGTTCTGTATCAGCCTCACGTCGTTATCGGTCTCCGCCGCGATATGCGCAACGCTCCCGCGCTCGGGATCGCCGGCGAGCTCGACCGTGACGCCTTCTTCGACGTAAGCTTTTTTCTGCCAGGCTTTAGTGCCGGCTTCAAAGCTGCCGTTGATCAATTCGACAGCGGCCTCTGCGCAAACGCCGCATACGAAAAGCATGCAAAGCAGAACCGCGGCAGCTGTCAGAACACTTTTTTTGAGTCTCATTTGTATAACTCCCCGATAAAAGTATTTATTATTATAGCACATTGTTTTGCATTTATAAAGAAGAAATTTCCCCAAACAGACAATGTTCGGGGAAATTTGTGTATTTTATACGGTTTTCAGCCTTCGGAATAGGCGCTTTTGATATAATTTACGGAGCCTTTCGTGCTCACCTCGGCAATATCGAAGCGGATATTCATGCCGGAGGCGTCATGATTCATGCAGTATGCCTTGGCTGCGGAGATGATATTATGCCGTTTAGCCGAAGTCACGGAGTATCTTCCCGAAAGTATGCTGTCATCCTTTCTCGTCTTGACTTCAACGAAGGCAAGCGTACGACCGCGTCTGGCTATAAGGTCGACCTCCTTATGCCCGAAGGTATAATTGCGCTCGATTATGCGGTATCCGCGCAGCATGAGATAGCGTGCCGCCCTGCGCTCGCCCTTATCGCCCGTTTTTCGTTTATCTGTGCGATTGTCTGTTTTCATTCTCAATCCGAAATAAAGTTTTTGATGAAGCTGCGTCTGTGTATCGGGCAGGGGCCTTTTTCCTTCAGCGCCGCGATATGCTCCGCCGTGCCGTAACCCTTGTTTTTTGCGAAGCCGTAGCCGGGATAGAGCTCGTCCATCCGTATCATGAACCTGTCTCGCTTGACCTTGGCCATTATAGACGCACAGGCGATGGAATACGAAAGCGCATCGCCGTGAATAAGCGGAAGCTGTTCGCAGGGAAGATCAAGCCCCTTGACCGCGTCTATCAGCGCGTGATCCGCCTGCACGCCCATATCTTTATATGCCGCGATAAAAGCTCTTTTCGTTGCGTTAAGTATGTTTATCTCATCGATCACATCTTCGCCGCACACTCCGAAGCCTATCGCAAGCGCCGCGTTTTCGATCTCTTCGTAAAGCTTTTCGCGTTTCTTTTCGGACAGCTTTTTGGAATCGTTAACGCCCTCGATAAGCGGTTCGGGAGGCATTATGAGACAGCAGGTCACTACCGGTCCCGCAAGCGGGCCTCTTCCCACCTCGTCCATACCGCATACCGCAAGCCCTTTTTGCCACAGCGGGCGCTCGTATTCGGTAAGCTTATACAGCCTTTCGGCTTCGTCGATCTTAGGCATCGGGCTCCTCCGACGGCGGAAGCTCGAGCGCAGTCTTAACGATACGCCCTGCGCGGAATTCGTCAAGCAGGATCCTCGCGGCCCTTTCGGTATCATACACTCCGCCGGAAAGTATGAAGCCCCGGCTCCTGCACACACCCTCAAGCATCGGCTCGATCGATTCCCGATCCTCAACTTCCGCAAGCTTGGCATAGCGTTTTATCAGATCTTCACGGCAGATCTTATCGAGATCGATGAGCAGCAAGCCGGCAATCTCTTCAACGTTCATTACGTCGTCCCTTATTGAGCCTATGAAGGCAATATGCTTTGCAAGCTCCTGATCGTCAAGCTTGCCCCAAAGCAGACCGGGAGTGTCCATCAGCTCAAGGTATTGGCTTATGCGCACCCACTGCTTGCCTCGGGTCACTCCCGGCTTGTCTCCGGTCTTTGCCCGTGCGACTCCCGCAAGCTTGTTTATAAAGGTGGACTTGCCCACGTTGGGTATTCCCACGACCATAGCTCGAAGCGTTTTCGAAACGCCCTTGTCGCGGTACTTTTTCAGCACGGGCTCCCCCGCCTTTTCAATGAACGATATCGCGTTTTTGCGCGCGTTGGCGCCTATCGAAACGTATTCCATCGCCGAAATGCCCTGCTTGGAGAAATAGGCGATCCATTCCTTGTTTGCCTTTGGCGAAGAAAGGTCGCTTTTGTTCAGGAGCATCACGCGAATCTTGTTTTTGAAAAGCGATTCGAAATCGGGATTCCTGCATGCCAAAGGAGCCCTCGCGTCGACGATCTCCACAACGACGTCAATGAGCTTCAGATCCTCTTCAAGGCTTCGCTTGGCCTTGGTCATATGCCCGGGATACCAGTTTATGGTCTGCACTCCGATCACCTCCATGCAATAAAACACCCCGACGCCAAAGGGCATCGGGGCATTGTCTTCGGGATTACTTGGTAACGATGCGCTCCTTGATCTTGGCAGCCTTACCCACGCGATCACGAATGTAATAGAGCTTCGCGCGACGGACGACGCCGTGACGGACGACCTCTATACGGCCGATAGCGGGGCTGTGGTAAGGGAAGGTACGCTCGACGCCGATGCCGTAGCTCATACGACGAACGGTGAAGGTCTTGCGGATGCCGCCGCCCTGCATCTTGATAACGATGCCCTCAAAGTTCTGAAGACGCTCGCGGGTGCCTTCAATAACCTTAACGTAAACGCGGACGGTGTCGCCGATCTCGAGCTTGGGGAGATCTGTGCGGAGCTGCTCTTTTTCGAGTTCCTGAATGATGTTTGCCATAGTATTGACCCTTTCTTTACAGATGTTCTTAAACCGACTTGCGGCCAGAGGACCATCGCATTAACTTATTAAGTATACCACTTTGACCTGCTTATTTCAACAGGTAAATTTGATTTTTCCAAGTATATTTTATCGTTTTGAGTATCCCTGCTGCTCCAAAAACTTAATGTCGTCCTTTGTGAGCTCTGCTTTTTCAAGCAGTTCGGGACGCATCCTAAGCGTTTTCAAAAGCGACTGCTGCCTGCGCCACTTGTTTATCTCGGCATGGTTGCCGTTCAAAAGCACCTCCGGCACGAGCCTGCCCCTGAAATCGGCGGGGCGGGTATACTGCGGGTATTCGAGCAGGCCGTCGTTCGAGAAGCTCTCATCCTCGGCGGATTCACTGCAGCCGAGCACCCCGGGAATAAACCTTGACAGGCAGTCCACAAGCACCATCGCAGGCAGCTCGCCCCCGGTGAGCACGTAATCGCCTATCGAGATCTCATCGTCGATGAGCTCCTGTATGCGCTCGTCAAGGCCTTCGTAATGCCCTGCGAGTATGACGATGCGTTCCTCGCCCGCAAGCTCCCTTGCAAGCTCGGGAGTGAGCGTCCTGCCGCGGGGCGTCATGAGTATGCGCCTTGCCTTGCCGCCGCCCAGCACGGCTTCCATGCAGTCGAAAACCGGCTGTGCCATCATCACCATTCCGGCGCCTCCGCCAAAGGCATAATCGTCGGTATTGTGATGCTTGTTTGCCGAATACTCCCTTATATCGTGGGTATGGAATTCGAGTATCCCCTTTGCTTCCGCGCGGCCGAGCATGCTTGTGTGGAACACGCCTCCGAACATTTCGGGAAACAGTGTAAGAACGTCAATCCTCAAAGAGACCCACCTCCGAAAGCACCTCGGCGTCGAGCACGATGCGCTTGGATTCAACGTTCACTTCACTGAGCAGCTTTTTTAAAGCGGGCACCATAAGATGCCTTCTCCCCTCTATGACGTAAACGTCGTTGGCGTTGGTCTCAAGCACGTCGGTCAGCCTGCCTAAAGGCTCTCCATCCGTGGAGAACACTTCGCATCCGATCAGATCGGCCACGAAATAGGTGCCCTTGGGAAGCTTTACCGCATGCTCGCGGTCGACGCAGATATAAAGGCCGCGAAGCTTTTCTGCCTCATCGGGAGTATCGATACCCTCGATATGGATCACGACGGCGTCGGAAACGTTCTTTGCGCCGTCGACGTTCACCGGCTCGTATTGCCCGCCGCGCTCGATATAGGCTTCTTTTAAGCGTTTGAAGCGCGAAATATCGTCGGTCAGAGGATAGACCTTGACCTCGCCCTTTATGCCGTGGGGCTTCAATACCTGTGCAATACGAAAGTGATCCATTTTTTATCAGATGATCTCAACGATGTACTTGGTTTCGGACTTGACAGACGCGGCGCGTACAACGGTCCTTATCGCTTTGGCGATACGGCCCTGCTTGCCTATGACCTTGCCCATGTCGTCCTTAGCGACGGTAAGCTCGATTATCACACTGCCGTCCTCGCAGTCCTTCCTGGTGACCTTCACCTCTTCGGGGCTGTCAACGAGATTCCTGGCAATATAATCCACAAGCTCTATCATGCCGTCGGTATTGATGACCTTTTCTTCCATCTTAGCGACCTATCAGTCGATAGCGCCGGACTTCTTGAGAAGAGCGCGGACGGTATCGGTGGGCTGAGCGCCGTTCTTCATCCAATTCTTGGCCTTTTCAACGTCTACCTTGAGCTCGACGGGCTCTTTGATGGGATTGTAATAGCCGATCTCCTCAACGAAAGCGCCACCCCTGGGAGCGCGGGAATCCGCGACAACGATACGGTAGAAGGGAGCCTTCTTAGCGCCCATACGGCGAAGCCTGATCTTTAACATAGTGAGTAACCTCCTGAAAATGTATATCTGTTTTTTTGTTATATCCAAACGGGAATACCGTTTATGACCGAGTGGATCAGAATCCGAAGAAGCCTTTTTTATTGCCCTTCTTTTTTCTGAATTTTCCGCCGGTGAATCGCTTCATCATCTGGCGGGTCTGTTCGAACTGGTTTAGCAGGCGGTTGACCTCCTGCACCGTGGTGCCGCTGCCCCTTGCCACGCGGCGTTTGCGCGACGCGTTGAGCAGATCGGGCTTGGCCCTTTCCGCGGGAGTCATGGACTTGATTATCGCTTCCATGTGCGAAACGGCCTTGGTATCGACCTGGGCGCCCTTTAACTTGTCGGCGTTGAGTCCGGGGATCATTCCCACAAGCTCTTCAAGAGAGCCCATGTTCTTGACCTGCTCGAACTGATCAAGGAAATCGTCAAGCGTGAACTCGTCCTTGCGGATCTTGTTGGTAAGCTCCATCGCCTTCTTTTCGTCAAAGGCCTGCTCCGCCTTTTCTATAAGGGAAAGCATATCGCCCATGCCCAGGATCCTCGAGGCCATGCGGTCGGGATGGAAGACTTCAAGGTCGGTCAGCTTTTCGCCCGTGCCGGAGAACTTGATGGGCTGGCCTGTGACTTCCCTGACGGAAAGCGCCGCGCCGCCTCTTGTATCGCCGTCGAGCTTGGTGAGTATCACGCCTGTCAGTCCGAGCTTTTCATGGAAGGACTTCGCAACGTTTACGGCGTCCTGTCCGGTCATGGCGTCGACTACGAGAAGCACCTCGGAGGGATCGGTCGCATCCTTGACGGCGGCGATCTCGTCCATCATGGCTTCGTCGATATGCAGGCGGCCCGCTGTATCGATTATGACTACGTCGAGGAAATTCTTCTCGGCGAATTCGATGCCGAGCTTAGCTGTCTCAACGGGATCGCTCTGGCCCCTTTCAAAGACCTTTACACCGGCCTTTTCGCCAACGATCTGAAGCTGCTTAATGGCGGCCGGACGGTAGATGTCGCACGCAACAAGCAGTGAATCCTTGGACTGATGCTTCTTGAGGTAGGCGGCAAGCTTGCCTGCCATAGTCGTTTTGCCCGCGCCCTGAAGACCGCAGAGCAGAAACACCGAGGGCTTGCGGGAGCCGTAATCCAGCTTCACCGCGGAACCGCCCATCAGCTTTGTAAGCTCCTCGTTAACGATCTTGATGACCTGCTGTGCGGGAGTAAGGCTTTCAAGCACCTCTGACCCGACCGCGCGTTCGGTCACCTGATTGACGAACTTCTTTACGACGGTGTAGTTGACGTCGGCCTCGAGCAGAGCGAGCCTTACCTCGCGGAGGGCTTCCTTGACCTCCTTCTCGGTGAGCTTGCCCCTGTTGCCGAGCTTTTTAAAGATATTTTGAAGCTTTGAAGCAAGACCTTCAAATGCCATATTGAGCCTCCGATCGATTTATGCCTATCGTATGAGCGAATCGATCCCGGCAAGCGCTTCATCCATGAGCGCAAGCGCTTCGGGATCGGAAACGCGCTCCTTTGCGCTGTTAAGAACGCCGCAGATATGCCGAAGCCTTGTATCGTGAAGCGCGAGCCCAAGCTCGCTTTCCATAGAATGCAGCTGATCCGACGCCTTGGAGAGCGAATCCCTTACCGCCTGGCGCGATATTCCGACCTGCTCCGCGATCTCGCTGAGAGACATATCCTCATCCGCGCTCATGCGCATAAGCTCGCGCTGCCTTTCGGTGAGGAAGCTGCCGTAATAATCGAGCAGCAGGGACAATTCGGCTTTATCATTCATAAAAGATGCACCCTTGGCGGTCCTTTGTGCGGGAGTGTAAAGCTCTTAAGCTTTACACCTGCATAATTATACACCGAAACGTACCGATGTCAACCGATTTTCTGAATATATTTGATTGTAATTTCGGGAAAAAGGCTGTATAATACACCGTAGTTTCGATTTGGGGGATTTTATGAAGATAGTTATTGACGCTTACGGCGGGGACAACGCCCCCCGCGCGGTTATAGAAGGCACGGCGCTTGCGCTGAACGAATGGAACGATATGGAATTCATACTGACAGGACGCGAGGCTGAGATCAGGGCCGAGCTTGAAAGAGCCGGTATTGCCGATTCCGACAGGATCGAGATAGTCAACGCCGATTCCGTTATCACCTGCGAGGAACAGCCGACCGTCGCCATCAAGCAGAAGAAGGATTCGTCTCTTGTCATTGCGCTCAACATAATGGCCGAGAAAAAGGCCGACTGCTTTATTTCCGGCGGAAGCACCGGGGCCGTGCTCACGGGAGCCACGCTGATAGTCCGGCGCATACCGGGCGTCAAGCGTCCCGCGCTTGCCCCAGTCATTCCCACAGCCGACGCGCCCTTCCTGCTCATAGACTGCGGCGCCAACGCCGACTGCAAGCCCGAATACCTTCAGCAGTTCGCCATAATGGGCTCGGCTTACATGCAGGGCGTTATGGGTGTGGAATCTCCCCGCGTAGGCCTTGTGAATAACGGCGCCGAGGAATCCAAGGGCAGCGAGCTTGCAAAGGCGGCGCACGCGCTGCTTAAGGAAACCAACGTGAATTTCAAGGGCAACTGCGAAGGCAGGGACATATTCTCGGGCGATTTCGACGTGGTCGTCACCGACGGCTTCACCGGAAATATTATTTTGAAGGAAGCCGAGGGCTTCTCCTCCGCTCTGTTCAAGATCATGAAGCGCGAGCTGACCTCGTCGTTCATAACAAAGATAGGCGCCGCGATAGCCAAGCCGGCGTTTAAGTCCGTCAAAAAGATAATGGACTATAAGGAATACGGCGGCGCGCCGCTTCTGGGCATCAACGGCGGCATAATCAAAGCGCACGGCTCCTCGGACTCCAAAGCCTTCCTCTCCGCTATACGGCAGGCAAGGAAATACGTGCTTGGCGGCGTGACGGAAAAGATCGCTTCGGGCATTGCTCAGATCGAAGCGCAATAATGCAAAAAACCGTGATTGACAAACCGCTTCCGATGGTTTAAAATAATCCGGATATTATAGAAAGGTGGTATAAATTATAATGTTTGATGAAATCCGCAAGGCTATTGCCGAACAGCTTAACGTTCCCATGGAGAATATCACGCCCGAGACCCGCTTTATCGAGGATCTGAAAGCCGATTCTCTCGACCTTGTTGAGCTCGTTATGGATCTTGAGGATCGCTACGGCGTGGAGATCCCCGACGAGCAGCTTGCCGAGATCAAGACGGTCGGTCAGATCGTTGAGATCGTGGAGAACAATAAATAATATCAATGCATGCCAATCGCCTGCATCGGCGCTTATTTGAGCGTCCCATTGCAGGCCCTTGGCTTGTTTTGGGTAAAGGGATCTTGACAGACTAAATTATATGAAGATTAGCGAAAACAGGATTGCGGAGCTTAAAAAACTCCAGGAAACATTGAATTACAGCTTCAGCGACGTCGATCTGCTGAATACCGCTCTTACACACACTTCATACGTAAAAGGCGAAAACCGAAGCTTCGGGCACAATGAGCGCCTGGAGTTTTTGGGCGACGCCGTTTTGGAGCTTATCGTAAGCGAATATCTTTTTAAAAACAATCCGGGCATGAACGAAGGTCTTATGACGCGCATCCGTTCAAGGGCCGTTTACGAGAACGCGCTCTTTGACGCCGCTATGAGCTTTGGCCTTGGCAATTATCTCCTTTTGAGCCACGGCGAGGAGCACACCGGCGGGCGTGAAAAGCCTTCCATACTCTCCGACGCTCTCGAAGCGGTGATAGGCGCTATGTTCCTTGACGGCGGCATCGACCCCGTTAAGGACTTTGTGCTGAGCTTTGCGGTCAAGTCCATAAACGAAGCGGTCAAGACCGTTTCTGTAAAGGATTTCAAGACCCTTCTGCAGGAATACATTCAGCAGAACCATACCGGCAATCTCGAATACGAAGTCATATCCGTGACCGGTCCCGATCACAGACACGTATTCACCATCGAAGCGGTAATAAACGGCAAGCCTTACGGCAGGGGCCAGGGCAACTCCAAGCAGGAGGCAGGCCAGAATGCCGCTCACGCAACTCTCGTGATGCTGGGCGCATTAAAGGAGGGCGGCGTATGAGGCTTACCTCCATCGATATAAACGGTTTCAAATCCTTTGCGAAAAAGCAGGAGCTCACCTTCCCCGGCGGCATCACCGCCATCATAGGTCCCAACGGCTGCGGCAAGAGCAATATCGCGGACGCTTTCCGCTTCGTTTTGGGCGAGCAAAGCGCAAGGGCCCTGCGCGGAAAAAAGGTCGAGGATTTCATTTTCGGCGGTACTCAGAAACGCCGCGCGCTCAATTACTGCGAGGTCGCGCTTCATTTTGACAATTCCGACGGCGAGCTGAAGACCCCCTATCAGGAGGTCTGCATAACGCGCCGCGCATACCGCTCTGGCGAGAGCGAGTATTACATCAACGGCGCTTCTTGCAGGCTCAAGGACATACACGAGCTCTTCCGCGACACGGGCGTCGGCAAGGACGGTTATTCCATAATCGGTCAGGGACGCGTTTCCGATATTATTTCCGAAAAGAGCGCCGACCGCAGGACGGCCTTCGAGGAAGCCGCCGGCGTCAACAAATACCGTGCGCGCAAGGAAGAAGCCGAAAAGAAACTGCTTAATACTCAGAAGAATCTTGTAAGGCTCGACGATATCCTCGTTGAGCTCGAAGGACGCATCGAACCCCTCAGGGAGCAGAGCGAAAAAGCGCTGCGCTATCTTAAGCTGCGCGATGAACTGAGGGATATCGACGTCAATCTTTATATCTGCCAATACGAAAAATCGGGCGAGCGCATCAAGCAGATAGGCGACAGCTCCGCACAGCTCAGGGAAGAAATAGAGCTTGCGGAAGCCTCCGGCGCAAACCTCGCCTCGGATCTTGCCGGGGCCGAGGAGCTCGAGCGCAGCATCTCCGTCGCCATCAGCGAGGTTTCGCAGAAACTCATCGCCGCGACTTCGACCGTTGAAGCTCACTCCGGCGAGGAAAAGGTGCTCACCGAGCGCATAGCGGCCCTCGAGCGCGAGCGCGAAAGGCTTATTGCCGAAACCTCCTCTGCAAGAGAGAGCGCAAGGACCCGCGAGGACGCCAAGGCCGGGCTGAGATCGAGCATCGAAAAGCTTTCCGCCGACTCAGCGTCCGACGAAAAGGAGCTTGCCTCCGCCGAAACCCGTCATGACGCGCTTAGCCGTGAGCTTGAACAGAAGGAAGCCGAGCTCGAATCGCATAAGCAGTCCATGATGGACAGGATGAACCGTCTTTCCGACGCCAAGAGCAGGCTTTCAAGGCTCGACGCGATGAAGGCGGCCCTTCAGGCTCGTATCGCTGCGATAGGCTCCGAGAAGGCGATCGTATCCGCCGAGGGTGATAAGCTTTCCCGTGAGAACGCCGAATGCGAAGCCGAGGAAAAGGAGATATGCGCCGGCATAGACGAGCTTCGTTCAAATCAGAACGAAGCCGTAAAGAAGCTGAACGATATCCGTTTCGAGATGGACTCCGCCTCGCAGCGCGAGCGCAGGCTCGAAGGCGAGCTCAATACCGTAAGATCCCGCCGCAAGGTGCTTGCCGAAATGAAGCGCGCGCATGAAGGCTATTATTCCAGCGTGCGCGATCTGCTTCGCGACGCCGAAAGGGATACTTCGCTTTCGGCGCTCATCGAAGGAGTCGTGGCGGAGCTCATATCCGTTCCCGCGGAATACGAGCTTGCGATAGAGATGGCGCTTGGTTCCGCTCTGCAGAACATAGTCGTTCCCACCGAGCAGGAGGCCAAACAGGTCATCGAATATCTGCGACGCAAAAAATACGGCAGAGCGACCCTCCTGCCCGTCAGCGCTATGCGCCCCCGTCTTCTGACCGCCGAGGAACGCTCGTATATCAACATTGACGGCTGTTTCGGAATAGCGTCCGAGCTGATCAAATTCTCGCCCCGCTATCGCGGCATAGCCGAGAACCTCTTGGGCAGAACGGTGATCGTGCGCGATCTGGACGTCGGCATCGCGATAAATAAGAAAGCCCGATCCTCCTTCCGCATAGCGACCCTGCAGGGCGATATCATGAATCCCGGCGGATCGATGACCGGCGGCAGCATACAGAAGCGCGAATTCAGCCTTTTGGGACGCCAGCGCGAGCTTGAACAGCTTGAAAAGAAATCAAAGGAGATCGCCGCTTCGATCGAAGCCGAAGGCGAAAGGATCCGCGGACTCGAAGCATCGCTCGAGCCGGTAAACGCAGAGATCGCCGCTTATGCCGAGAGCATACGCAAGCTCGACATCAAACGCGCCGCATTGAAGGAAAAGCACGATATAGTTTTGCAGTACGTTGAAAAGAACAGACTGCAGCTTGAAAAATACGATTCGGAGCTTTCGCAGATAAACGACAATATTACCGATCTGGATATCGAGGCCAACGAAGCCGTCGAGCTCGAGTCGGGGCTCAATTCGGGCAACGCCTCCACTCAGGAGGATATCAAACGCGTTCAGGCCGAGATAACCGCGCTCCGCGAAAAGGTACAGGCAGCGGCGGACGCGCTGACGTCCGTAAAGCTGAAAGCGCTTTCAAACAGCAAGGAGCTTGCATCCGCAAAAGCCGATCTTGAAAGGCTCGAGCGGGAGCTCAAGGCATTTGCCGACAGCACCGAAAGGAACACCGCGTCCTCCGCATCCATCGCTTCGGAGATCGTGAAGCTGCGCGACGAGCTTTCCGGCATGAACGCCGGCATAAGCACCGAGCGCACCAAGGTAGACGAGCTGACCGACGAGATGCATTCCCTTGAAGAGGAGCGGGCGGCAAAGCTTCGTCTTGTGGACGAGCTAAGGGCCAGGCGTGACAGCGAAAGCGCTGAGCTTACCGAAAAACGCGAACGCATGCATAAGTTCGAGCTCAACTTGAGCAAGCTTCAGATGGAGCTTGATAATATGACCGAGCGAATCTGGCAGGACTATGAGCTGACCTATGAAAACGCGCTTGCCTACCGTCACCCCATAGCGGTATCCGCATCGCACACGCGTGCGAATGAGCTGAGGAACGAGATCCGTTCCCTTGGCGAGGTGAACACCGCTTCCGTTGAGGATTACCGCAACGTGGTGGAGCGTCACGCACAGCTGAAAACTCAGTGCGACGACTTAAAGCAGGCCGAGCTCGATCTGACCGAGATAATAAAGCGTCTGACCGTTACTATGGAAAAGGAATTCGCCGAACAGTTTGCAAAGATACGTGAGAACTTCTCGGCCACCTTCACAGAGCTCTTCCACGGCGGCAAGGCCGAGCTGATGCTTTCGGATTCGTCCGACATTTTGAACTGCGATATCGACATCATCGCACAGCCTCCGGGAAAGAAGCTGCAGCTGCTCTCGCTCCTCTCCGGCGGCGAACAGGCGCTTACGGCGATCGCACTGCTTTTTGCGATATTGAAGCTAAAGCCCACGGCTTTCTGCATACTGGACGAGATAGACACCTCGCTCGACGAAGCGAACGTCGATAATTACGCGGAATACCTTAAAAACTATTCCGCCAATACTCAGTTTATAATAATCACTCACCGCAAGGGCGCAATGGCGATATGCGATTCGCTCTATGGTGTTTCGATGGAGGAAAAGGGCGTTTCACAGCTCATTTCCGCAAGATTCAACGATAACGGCATAACCGCCTGAAAGGAGGCAATATGGCTAAGGAAAAGGAAAAGAAAGAGAAGAAGCCGGGCCTTTTCGCAAGGCTCAAGGAGGGGCTTTCAAAGACCCGCGGCGGGCTTCTGGGAATGATCTTCGGCAATTCTGATGAGAAGATAAAAGACGAGTTCTATGAGGAGCTTGAAGACGCGCTCATTATGGCCGACTGCGGCTTTGAGACCACCGAAGATATCCTGGATCAGCTTCGCGCAAAGGTCAAGGAGGATAAGCTGCCCGACCGCGGCGCGGCAAGGGAAGCGCTCATATGCATACTTGAGGAGCATATAGAGACCGACGTGCCGTTCCTTAACGAAGAAGGCGATAACGTTATACTGATCGTTGGCGTTAACGGCGTCGGAAAGACAACATCGATAGGCAAGCTTGCCGCAATGTATAAGGCCGAGGGCAAGCATCCCATGCTGGCCGCCGCCGACACGTTCCGCGCAGCCGCGGCCGAACAGCTCACCGTTTGGGCGGAGCGCGCCGACGTGCCCATAATCAAGCACGGCGAAGGCGCCGATCCAGCGGCGGTTGTATTCGACGCGATAGCTTCCTACCGTTCTAAGAAGATGGATCTGCTTATATGCGATACCGCAGGCAGGCTCCACAACAAGAAGAACCTAATGAACGAGCTTGCAAAGATCCGCCGCGTAATTGACCGCGAGCTGCCCGAGGCGCACGTTGAGGTGCTGCTCGTGCTCGACGCCACCACGGGTCAAAACGCGATTGCCCAAGCCAAAGCTTTTGCCGAAAGCTGCGGGCTTACCGGCATCATCCTCACCAAG
This sequence comes from Clostridia bacterium, assembly GCA_017541305.1. GTDB lineage: Bacteria > Bacillota > Clostridia > Christensenellales > CAG-138 > UBA3857. Next base: position 120,964 of record JAFXZJ010000033.1, read on the forward strand.
CTTGACGGCACTGCAAAGGGCGGCGTCGTCGTGGCGGTCAAGGGCGAGCTTGGGCTTCCCATCCGCTTCATAGGCGTGGGCGAGGGTATCGACGATCTTCAGCCCTTCGACGCAAGGAGCTTTGCCGAAGCGCTCCTGTAATGCTGCATACTGTTGTTTTGCCGCGGTCAACCGCGGCTTTTTCATTTAAGCTTCTGCCTGCCGTTGACGTCTATGATCGTTTCGCCTTTCAGCAAAAGCTCATCCACCGTAACGAATTCGAATCCGTTTGCCTGCGCCGTTTCTATAAGTGTAGGCAGGTATTCCTCGATCTTGAAGCCGTTATTGTGGCAGAGTATTATCGAACCGTCGCCAAGCTTTGGGAGCACCGTATCCAATATCGTCTGCGAGCTCCTTTCCGGCTTCCAGTCGATCGTGTCGACGTCCCACTGAACAGGCTCGTGGCCCGAGGCGCGCACGGTCGTTATCACGCTGTCGTTATACTCTCCATAAGGCGCCCGAAAAAGAACCGTCCTCTTCCCCGTTATCTTTTCAAGCAGATCGTCAAGCGCGTTTATCTCGCTCAGTATCTTTTCCTCCGATATTTTAGTCATATGCGGATGCGACATGGAGTGATTGCCTATCGAATGACCTGCTTCGGATATGGTTCTGACCATATCGGGATAGGCCTTTACCCATGAACCGCAAAGGAAAAAAGTCGCCTTGACGTTATACCTTTTCAGCGTTTCGAGAATGAAGGGCGTCTTATCGTCATCCCACGCGGCGTCTATAGTAAGCGCGATCCTGCCGTCACTGCGCTCAACCGAATAGACCGGAAGCTCCTTTTTGAAGCCCGCAAGCACAGCAAGCTCATACTCATCTTCGGATGAAAGCGGTCCGCCGCGTGTTTCGGCGAATACCGGAGCCGCTTCGGTCGGCTTCCCGGGCGCGGAAGCTGCCGGAGCCTCCTCCGTCCCCTTCCCCAAAGCAAGAGCGAGAACGACCGCCAGCACGACTGCAAGCAGCGCTCCCGCAATGATAAGAAGCGTCTTTTTTGTAATTACGAATACCTTCATCAAAAAACCTCCGCACATATCGTTTGTGAAAACTATATGCGCGAAGGCGGATCTTTATGACTTTATTTTCATGGTGCGTATGCTCGGCGTCATTATCGTGAATATCTTCACTCGCTGCGGCGATATCATGCGCGAGAATATCCTCTGCCCGTATTCCTCCTGCAGGCTGTCGATATCCTTGTTGGTCGCAATGAGGGTCGCCTTGCCGGCGTCCTGACGGTCGCATAGTATCGAAAGCACCGTCTCCACAGTGATGTTGCTTATCATGGGCTCTGCGCCGAGATCGTCTATCATCAGCACGTCGGGCATGGTCATATCCTGCCTTCCGTTACCGCTGTTTCTGATAGAATCAAGCGTTGATTCTATCAGCTTGTAACTGGATATCTTGAGCACCGAATAACCCCTCTCAAGCAGCCTTGCGCCAATGCAGTTAAGCAGGAAGGTCTTGCCAACGCCGGGAATACCCATTAAGAGCAGATCGGGCAGTTCGTTTTCGGGAAAGCGTTCGGCATATTCAATGCAGTATGAACAGACCGCTTCGGAAGCTCTTCGATCGCGCGCGTCCGAGAACAGATCGTGACGGAACGTCTTGAAAGTCTGCTCGCGGTTTATGCCCGAGCCCTTGAATCGGCTCTCTATCAGCATTCTGCGCATACAGGCGCACACTTCGCCGTCGACCATGCCGGTATCATGGCAAATTTTGCAGGTGTATTGAGGCTTAAGATAATCCTCGGGAAGCCCTTCGGCTGTCAGCGCCGCCTTAAGCTCCGTTTCCTTTTCGGCGGTGAGCTTTTCGGCAAGCGCTTTGAGCTGATCCGTGTTCTCCGCTGAAACGGCGATCTTTTCAGCCAGGTCGAGCGAAACCTCCATCAGCTCTCGGTAAGCCGAATACACTTCGGGATGCCCGGCCTTGAGCCCCGCCTTCCTTGCCTGAAGAACGCGCGAATTCCTGCTTTTCCTTCGCGATATCTCGTTTTCTATTTCCTTGCAAAAGCCGTAACCGTTACCGCTCATCGTTATCGTAGATCTCCTCACCTAAGCTTATGCCGAGTTTTTTCAGGTCGTCACGGGTGTATTTCCTGCCCTGCATATAGTTCAGCGCACGGCCGTTCTTCGCGTCTTTTTTACGGAAGGCTCCGCTTTCATAATACTTTCTTGCCTCGTCGGCCGATCCGATACCCTTCTGATACCATTCGCCGATAAGCCGCTTCATGCATGCGTAAGGACGGACGTCGTTCTGCGAAAGCTCGGCTGCAAGGAGAATTATATCCGGATCGATCTTCTTTTTGTCGCACCATTCGGAAAACTGCATGCGCTGTTCCGCGGACGGCTTTGATCTAAGCCCCGCAAGCTTGAACGAGCGTCGTGCAAGCTCGTATATCTCATCCTCCCGTTTTTGAAGCTTTTCGATCGCTTCACGGTCGATATTCCCTTCGCGGTGCCATTCCTCCAATATGGAGTCGAGATAGCCGAAGGAGGGTTTTTCCGCCGTGACCATCTTCGAGAGCGCGATATCTATGCTCTCGTCATCAAAGCCCCATCCCGCGGTCCATTTCTCGTAAAGCGCAATTTCGTCCTCCGTTGGAGGCCTTCGCTGATGCCAGCGCTTCAGAATTGCCGAAACTCCGCCCGATATTTTCCTTTCGGATTCAAAATGTTCCGATACAGCATCGAAGCTGAGACAGTTCTTTGAGGCAAGCGTGCGCGCGACGGTATCCATATAAGCTATGGAGGTTTTGGCTCCCTTTATATCAAGGCAGTGCTTTGCGATGAGCACTGATGCGTCCTCCTCAAAGCCGAACACCTCGATCCAGTCATAAAGCTTGGAAAGCTCGGCGCCCGATATCACGCGCGTGCCGAACACTGCCTGAAGCTTTTTGACGTACCCGCCGTGAACGGCTCCTCTGGTGTTGGCGCCGCTGCCTATCAGCGCGTTCTTTATGTTAAGATACTGCACCTGCAGGGGCTCGCCTGCGATGATCTTCACAATACCCGCAGCTTCCCAATACGAAAAAGCGGCAAGCACGTCGGTATCCGAGCAGCCAAGCGCCTTTGCGATATCCTCGGAGGCGTTTCCCGCCCCGGAAAGCAGCATCAGCCCGTAAAGATAAGCCTTGACGGCAAGCTCCGGCGCCAAGGGCATGAACTGCGCTATGAATATGTTTTCCACCGGAGTGACCTCCAGCAGTTCCTTGTTTTTCAAAAAAACGGTCTCGCTCATATCGAAGCCCCTTATTGATTTCGTTATTATTCTATCATATCCCGAAGTCCGCGTCAATCTATCAAAATATACTTGATACCTGGGAAGAATTGCGGTATAATGATAAAAGATTTTGATTTGAGAGGAGTTGGTCTCATCAATGGATGATGGCAGTATATGGCGATGTTTGACATCTTCGTTGCCATCCTCTGCTCTTAAAGGAGCAGATCCTATTACATTACTTGCCGGCGCACCCGCTTCCGGCGCAAATACAAGGGGCATTGTGATATATGCCGTGCTTTTGGTGCTTTTCCTTGCGATAAGCTCCTATTTTGCATCTGCCGAAATCGCGCTGGCGTCCGTTAACCGCGTTAGAATGAAATCCTACGCCGAGGACGGGAACAAGCGTGCAAAATACGTCATGTATATCCTGAACAATTTCGAGAAGGCGCTCACCACCCTTCTCATAGGCAACAACGTTATGCACATAGGCTGTTCCGCTCTGGCGGTTTTGATAACAAGGCAGCTCTTCGCGGGAACGAGCTACCTTGCCGTCGCACTGACGGTTTCCACGGTGATTATCACGCTGATCGTGTTCTTCTTTGCCGAGATGCTTCCCAAGGCATACGCAAAGGACTGCAACGAAAAATATTCCCTCAGCGTTGGGCATTCGCTCTACATACTGATGAAGGTGCTCACTCCGCTTTCCGCCGTGTTCACCTGGATCGGCAAGCAGATCGGCAAGCTCTTCACAAGAGGCGGCGAAACCCCCTCCGTGACCGAAAACGAGCTTGTGGATATAATCGAGAACTTCAAGGACGAGCGCGAGGAAGACGACACGCAGGAGGACGCCACGGCCGAGCTGATGGTGAACGTGCTGCAGTATTCCAGCCGCACCGTTATGGATTGTTATACCCCCTGGGATAAGGTCGAAAAGCTTGACGAATCGCTTCCCATAGAGGATCAGATAAGGCAGCTTAAGCAGACGAGCCATTCGCGCCTGCCCGTTGTCAATTCCAAAGGCAACGTGATAGGCGTGGTGCTCATTCGCGCGTTCTTCCGCGAATATCTCAAGCTGCGCGACGAGCTTGACCTTGTCGACTTGCTCGACACGCCTTATTTCGTAAGGCCCGATATGCCCGTTGACGAGCTGCTGCTTGACCTTTCAAAAAGCAGGACTCATATTGCGATCGTCTCCGAAAGGAGCGATATCCTCGGCATAATCACCGTCGAGGATATTCTTGAGGAGCTCGTCGGCGAGATATTCGACGAGTACGATTCCGATTCCGCGGAAACCCCCGCCGGAAAGGAGGCAAAAGCATGAGCGACAGTTTGATGATCACTCTTTATATCGCGGCGCTCATAGTGCTTATTGCCTTCTCGGCAGTGTTTTCCGGCTCGGAGATAGCCTATTCCTCGCTTAACGAGCTGAGGCTGCGTCATCTTGCCGACGAGGAAAACGACCGCAAGGCCAAGACGGCGCTCTTCAACTATTCCCGTTACGAGAATCTTCTCAGCACCATACTTATCGGCAACAACTTTGTAAATCTCGCTTCGTCCGCTATATCGACCGAGCTTTTCATACTGCTGCTCGTTGAGACAAAGGTGCTTAGCGAGAACTGGGCTGCCGTGATATCCACCGCCGTAATGACGGTACTGATACTCATATTCGGCGAGATCACGCCAAAGATGGTCGCGAATCACAATCCCGACCGCTTTGCGATGAACAAGGCGTCCTTCCTTAAAGCGCTCGGTTACGTTTTCTTCCCGCTCGTATGGGTCGTTACCAAGATAATCAAGCTCTTCTCCAAAACATGGGAAAGCAAGGTCACAGACGACACCAACGTCACCGAGGAAGAGCTTTCCGATATAATCGACACCGTTGAGGAAGAAGGCGTCATCGACGAGCACACGAGCGATCTTTTGCAGTCGGCGCTTGAGTTCCCCGATATCTACGCGTATGAGATAATCACTCCCCGCGTGGATATGGTGGCTGTGGATATCGACGATGATCCGCAGGAGATCATAGACACCATTCTTTCTTCGAACTTCTCGAGGATACCCGTTTACGAGGATTCGATCGACAATATCATCGGCGTTATCCATCTGAACGAGGTCTTGAAGGCCATTGCTGACGATACGCCCCTTGATATCCGCGAGCATATGCTTCCCGTGTGCTATCTGCATAAGACCACGATACTCCCCCAGGCGCTTCGCGAACTGAGGGAAAGGAAGCTTCATCTTGCCATAGTCACCGATGAATACGGCGGCACGATGGGCCTGCTCACCATGGAGGATATACTGGAGCAGCTTGTGGGCGATATCTGGGACGAATCGGATGAGATCGAGGACGAGTTGGTCAAGATCGACGACGACACCTATGAGTGCGACGGCGATATGCGCATCTACGATCTGCTCGACGAATTCGATATCGACGATGACGATTTCGACGACGATAACGCCACCGTGGGCGGTTGGGCCATCGAACAGCTTGGCGGCTATCCCGCAAAGGGCGAATCTTTCGATTTCGAGAACCTTACCGTTACGGTCAAGCAGATCCAAAACCTCCGCGTGACGCGCCTGACCATCAAGGTTCATGAAAAGCCACCCGAGGAGGACGAGGACGATATCGATTGGGAAAAGAAGGAAGACTGATCATGACCGGGATGGAGCGCCATCCCGGTATTTATATGGAATTTGCCGGGGCTGTATGTTATACTGTTACCAACAAACTTAGAAGAACGTGAAACCGCCAAGAATATTTGAAAAGTAAATATATTCATATTATCTATTGACTTTAACATTATTTACTGCCAAAATGAGCGTATAGGGATAAATTCCCCAAAATAGATCCGGAGGATAAGTTATGTTTAAAACCATCGATCAGGCTAAGGAATTTATTATTGACAACAACATCGAAATGGTGGACTTCAAGATGACCGATATAGACGGCCGCTGGAGGCACATCACGATTCCCGCCGAGCGTTTTACCGAGGATACCATGAAATACGGTATTGGCTTTGACGGCTCCAATTACGGTTACGCACCCGTTGAAAACAGCGATATGGTATTCATACCCGATCTTTCCACCGCAGCTGTCGATCCCTTTGCGGAAGTCGCCACCCTCACCATGAGCGGCGATGCGATGATCATCGACCGCCCCGCCAACCGTCCCTTCGATCAGTATCCCAGGAACGTGATCCGCCGCGCCGTCGAATACATGCGTGAAACCGGCATTGCCGACGAGATGATAATCGGGCCCGAATTCGAATTCCACGTATTCGATCAGATCCAGTTCGAATCCCGTCCCAACTGCGTCAGGTGCGAGATCGACACCGACGAAGCCGACTGGAACACCGGCCTCGGCACCAACGGCACTCAGATCCCCCACAAGGGCGGCTATCATATCGGCGCTCCCCAGGATAAGTATTACAACCTCCGCTCCCGCATGTGCATGCTTATGGAGGATTGGGGCGTTAAGGTGAAGTATCACCATCACGAGGTCGGCGGTCCCGGTCAGCTCGAGATCGAAGTCGAGCTTGCCGATATCGAAAAGATGGCCGACAACACCATGGTCACCAAGTACATAATCAGGAACGCCGCCGTTGAAGAAGGCTGCACCGCCACCTTCATGCCCAAGCCCATTTACGGTGAGGCAGGCAACGGAATGCACGTTCACATGCTGCTCACCAAGGACGGCAAGCCCCTGTTCTATGACGAGAAAGGCTATGCGCAGCTCTCCAAGCTCGCTCACAATTTCATGGGCGGTCTGTTAAAGCACGCCAAGTCCCTCTGCGCCATCACCAACCCCTCCACGAACTCCTTCAAGAGGCTCGTTCCCGGCTTTGAGGCGCCCGTTACTATCGGCTATGCCACCGCCAACCGCTCCGCGGTCATACGCATCCCCGCGTATGCCAAGAGCCCCATGGCAAAGCGTTTCGAGCTCCGCAATCCCGACGGCACCTGCAACCCCTATTACGCATATGCCGCCATACTCATGGCCGGTTTGGACGGCGTTATGAACGAGATCGATCCCTCCGCCTGCGGCTGGGGCCCCTATGACTTCAACCTCTTCGATCTTTCCGATGAGGAAAAGGCCAAGATCGACGCTCTGCCCACCACCCTTGAGGAAGCGCTTACCGACCTTGAAAACGATCATGAATACCTCACCCGCGGCGGCGTGTTCCCCGAGAGGCTCATCAAGATCTGGATCGACCGCAAGCGCAAGGAAGCAAGGCGCATCGAGAATATACCCCATCCCGCCGAGTTCGAGTGTTACTTCAATCTGTGATACTTTAAATTCAAACGGGTGTGCCCTGCGGCACACCCTGTTTTTATATCTCCGTTAAGATCCGTCTTTTCACCCTGCCCGTAAGCGGGTTGGAAATGAATACGGCTATCTCGTCTTTTGATATCGCGATATATCTCACTAAAGTCCCGGCGATCCAGCTTCGTTCTTCAACGGACAGCTTGCTGATGCGCCTTGCCCTTTCGAAGAACCCGTCCACCTGTTCCTTTGTGATCGAAAACAGTTCGTTTTCGGAGACGATCCTTCTTCTGCGCATCCCATAAATGTTCTTTCTGTCCGTCAGATCCTCCAGCTCGCGCTGATCCTCTTCTTCGCGCGCGCCTTTTATCAGCGCCTTCAGCTTTATTCCAAACTGTTTCGATACCGCATCGTATTCCTTCTCGGCAGAACACAGAGCGATCTCCGCCTGCTTTTTCTCTTCAAGCACGTATTCATAAAACGAATCGGCGTTTTCCTGCTTACAGTATGCTGCTATTATCTTTTCAACAGCTGATTCGAGTCTGTCCGAATCCACGGCGACCGCGGAACGGTAATATTCGCCAAGGCGGAAGTTTTCATTTGCCGATCCGCGGTAGAATACGATCGGGCACAACCTGCGCACGGTATCGAAATAAGGCTCCGGCTCCCTGTCCGGCGCGTATTCGCGCTCGAGCCTTTCGTGAGCCGACAGCCAAAGATCGTAAGTGATCAGGCTGGGCAGATGATAGCCCTTCTTGGAAAGCCGCCCTAAGTATCTTTCGTTGCGCAGCAGCGTCTTCACGGTCATATTGCTGAATTTCTTTCCGCGCGCCGACGTGAAATCTCCCATGCTCTTCACTATCTCGACGATCGACGCTCCATTAGCATAGCTTTTAAAAACCATCCTCACGCGTTCTGCCTCCGCCTCGTTGACCACCGGAACGCCGTTCTCAACGTTATATCCAAAGGGCGGCACTCGGCTGAAAACGTGTCTTGTGTTCCTCAGCGGCAGCATCAGCCCATAGCTCTCATCCGTTTCGGTAATAAAGCTGTAATAGCGATGGATACCGAGGGCGATATCATGTCTGCGGTCAACAGAGGGTTTATTCATGAATATGAGCCTTATGCCGTTTCTTTCAAAGAACAGTCTGCTTTCAAGCGCCATATACCGGTCGTCGCCCAGGTCCTCCGTTCCGCGAAGCAGCAGCGTATCTATCAGCCCGCGCTTGGTGAGCGTTTGGACCAGCCTGAAGTTTACGAAGCGCCCGGGGCTGTCTTCGAATATCCGTTCAAGCTCTATGTTGTTATCCAATGCAAATCTCTGCATTGAAGCGCGGCCGATATCCTCAGCCGCGCCTCTCATATAACCTATCGCCATTATTCCATATAGTCCCGCATCATGTCCATGTAGTTGGGCCCGAAGCTCAGATACTTTTCAAAGAACGCCTTATACGCCGCGGGAGAATCGGGCGCGCAGGTCTTCCAGATATCGTACATATAGGAATATCCCACGCCGTAGCTCATTGCGTAAACCGGCATTGTAACCGCGTATTCATAATAGATATCAGCCGCGTCGCCGATGCCGTATTCATCCAGATAATTTCTTACCTGAGCCTCGTTCCAGCCCCTGAGATTGACCATATAGCTGATATAGGCGGGAAGGAACACGTTGCAGAATGTGCTCTCGCAGTTCATCATGACGCAGTAATTGTTGCCCAGATCGAAGCACTTTGAGGCGATGAATTTTTCGGTGAATACCGTCCAGCCCTCGGCATAGCCCGTCGGCTCGAACACCTGCTGAGCAAGCGACAGCCCGGGATCGTTCCTTGCCATAAGATGCTGATACATATGACCCGGGATGGTCTCGTGCGCGATCGTAAGAAGATCGTCGCAGCCATCGGAGGTGCGGTTCAGCAGCATAAGGTTGTCATAATAATCGTCAAAGGACGGAGTGAGATACGCCGCGGGACTAAAATCATCGGCTATATCCTCGGGCACGTCGACGTATTTGAGCGAATAATCGGGCATGTCGGGATAGTACTGATCGAGGAATTTCTTGAGCCATTCAAGGTTCTTTTCAACGGAGCCCATGGTCATGGGATCGCCGTATTCGTTCATGATCTCGTTGCCGCCGTGAAGCACCGCCATGCACATATCATAATACGTGTCCTCGCCCATCTGCTCCAAAAGCCGGATTATGGTGGAGGAATCGTCCATGGAGGCGCCCTCGTCCTTAGCGGAAAGCTCAAAGTAAGCCTTGGCCTTTTCACCCCTTTGAGACGCGCCAACATAGGGCGAACAATCCGCCCTGTGAGATTCAAGGGTATCCGCAAGCCTTGAATAAGCGGGCAGCAGCTCATTCAGCACCAGATCCCTGTTGCGCGCGGTATATTCGGCGCACTGAGCGGGAGTGGCTCCAAGCTCCTTGGCCTTATCCGTCACGTCATCAAAGCAGGTGATAAGGAAGCTTCGCTCTCCCTTGCCTGCAAAATTACGGCAGGATTCGATCACCTGATCCAGTGCTTTTTCGCTCATAAAGAGCCCCTGTGCGGCCTTTTCGGATTCGTAATCGCCTATCTGATCTATAAGCCTGCTCATATCTCCCACAAGGAAGAGATAATCCTCAACGTCCTCGAGCGACCTGACGTTATAGCATACCATGCTCAGGGGGAGCATCGTGTGATAGCCGTTCAGCGGAGTGAGCGGCTCGTCGTAATAATAATATTCCTCGTAAAGCAGCTGCGTTTCATAGGTGCGCTTGAGCATATCATATGCATGCACGTTCTTTTCGGAAAGCTCGTTCCTGTCGATGGCGGCAAGTCTGCCGAGCATTTCCCGCGCATGATCCATGGACTCGACGTGCGCCTCATAGGTAAGCTCGCCCCAACCCTTTGTAACGTCAGCACGGTCGATACCGAATCTTGCCGGATCGGAAACTATGAACTGATTATACGTATCCGAGCTCGAGGTCGCAAGGGTCCTGAATATCTCAAGATCGAGCTGCCCGAAGGCCTCGTCGGCATTCGATGCGGTATGCTCGGTGTTCTGAGGCTGACCGGAAGCATCGGGCGCGGTCGTGACGGACGCGTCTTCGGTAAACCCGGGCGCCTGCGTTGCCGCGGGATCGGCGGTCGGTAAAGAAGGATCCTGGGTAGGATCCGGTGTGCCGGGCACGTTGATCACGCACCCGCCGACGGGCAGACAGCCGGCCGCGAAAACCGTCATAAGCGCAATGAGTATTATACAGAGCGTTCTTTTCATTATAACTATAAAACCCTTTTGGGCTCCCTTTCCCGGCCATCGGCCGAATTGTTCAGTAACCGAGCGACGCCGCGTGTTCGTATAACAGATCGAGATTGCGCTCGACAAGCTCGATCAGCACCATATCCGGCTCAGCGGATTCAACGTAGTCGACGTTATAGGGAAAACTGCTGTTCATATAGAGCTTGCCTGCCGACTGGCTCAGTATCGGCTGCAGCGATTTTCCGAACGAATCGTGAAGCACCACCATGGTGTGCGTATCCGCGTCACAGGTGGTCTCCGTCTTCCTGTCCCTGTCCATATTGATGGGACGCCTGGACGAGTATTTGTGGAACTCGGGATAAACTATGCGCTCTTCGGGATATTCGGTCGAGGGATAGACGAAATTATGAAGATCCCCCGTCCTGTCGAAAACGGTCGTGTAAACCTCGGCGTCATACTTTTCAAGCCCGAAGTGGTCAGCGATCTCGTTATAAACGAGCATCGCGCCGTAATTGTTCCAATGCGAATCATGCTCGTAATAAACCGTGCGTTTTTCTTTAGCCTCGAGCAGGAGCGCTTTTGCGTCTATATAGTTCACGCCCTTTGCCTTAAGCGCTTCGGCAAGCATATCGATATTATGCGCGTTCTCGGTGGGTTTCAGGTAATCGGGCATGTATTCGGGATAGATCGAGGCCTTGTTCGGCGCGGTCATGAACGCGAACGAGGCGCCCTTTTCACCGAGCCTTGTCTGCAGGTCAAAAAGGTAGTTTGCAACCGACTCGATCTGCTTTTCGGTAAGCTGATCCGTTCCGAGATAATCATTGACGGACTCGGCATAGAATATATGATTGCTCTTGCCAATGACCGCATTAGTGCCGTTGAAATCACGCAGCAGCGCAATATCGGCGGCGTTGAAGGCTGTGACAAGATACTCCCGAAGCGCGAAATGATCGTCAACGTAATCATCGAACTCAGACGCGAATTCGGTATTGGGCCCATCCTCGCCGACAAGCTCGGGAAGCTTTGCGAGCGGACGGTTCTCACGGTTGGCGTTTTTAAAGCCGAAGAGCATAAGCGCCGAGGGCACGATGAACGCGGCAAGAACTATGCAAATGAATACTGTCTGAAGTTTTTTCATTTCCGCGCTCCTTAAAACTTAGTGTAGATCGAAGGGTTGTAGTTACCCGATGCTATGAAGAACAGGCAGAGCGCCAAAAGCAGCAGAGCCGAGCCGTATTTCAGCGCAGCCTGAAGCCCGGGCTTTTTATCGAGCTTTGAGCAGATAATGCTGCACAGCGGAGTTGCCGAGACAACGGCTGCGGTAAGCACTGCGATTACCGTGGGCTTGAACAGCGCCGAAAGAGCAGCAACGGTGTCGCTGCCTATATCGAAGCGCGAGAACATACTGCCTATCATGGATACCGCATAGCCCATATCGGGGGAGTTGAATATCACAAAGCCCACTGTAACGGCTGTGATCGTGTATATCCACGTTATGAATTTGGGCAGACGGAATTTGGTTTTTTTGAGATAGTTCTCGCCAAGCAGGAACGCGCCGTTATATGCGCCCCAAACCACGAACGTCCAGTTTGCTCCATGCCAGAGGCCCGTGAGCAGGAAGACTATGAGCTTGTTTATACCCGTCCTGAAAGCGCCCTTTCGGTTTCCGCCGAGAGGGATATAGACGTAATCACGGAACCATCTTGACAGCGTGATATGCCATCTGCGCCAGAAATCGGTCATGCTGTATGCCACGTAAGGGTGATTGAAATTCTCGGGTATGGTGAACCCGAACATCAGGCCCAGGCCCACCGCCATGCGCGAATAGCCCGCAAAATCGAAATAGATCTGCATGAGGAAGCAAACGGCGCCTGCCCATGAATAGGCCGCGTTGAGCGCGGAAGGATCCATCGAGAACACCTGCGAGGTTACCCTGCCCATGGTGTTTGCGATGATAAGCTTCATTGCAAGGCCTATTATGAAATGACGAAGACCTTCCGAAACTCCGTTCACAGTGAGTTTTCGCTCCTCGAGCTGAGAGGCGATATTGCCGTAACGTATGATCGGCCCCTGCACGAGCTGAGCGAAGAACGAAATATAGAGCAGGAAATGCCCGAAGTTTTTCGTAGGAGTTATATCGCCCCGGTATGAGTCGATGATATAGCTCAGGGCCTGGAAGGTGAAGAAGCTGATGCCAAGGGGGCTCGGTATCCCGGGGACAGCAAGCGAAGCTCCGAATAGGCCGTTCACCGTTTCGACGGCGAACGCTGCGTATTTGAACACGGCAAGCAGGCCGATATTGAAAACGACGGCAATTATCAGCAGGAGCTTGTTCTTTCCTCCCCGCTTCTTCATCCAAAGCGCGATAAGATAATTGACAAGCGCCGAAAAGACCATGAGCAGGACGTAATAAAGCTCGCCCCATGCATAGAAAACAAGGCTTGCCGATATCAAAAGCCAGTTGCGCACCTGCTTCCATGGCAATATGAGATGGAGCAGGAACACAACGGGCAAAAATATGAATATGAAATTAGCGGACGCGAATTCCAAGCTTAATGACCCTCATCAGTTGGCGTAGCTGGGAGAATAAATGTAGATCTCGGAAACGGTATCGCCTTCAAAGAGGAACTGGATCCTCATTTCGGAGATATTGTTCTCGTCGCCGGACTCGGTGTAGGTAACGTAGCCGTCATCCCAGTAGTTCTCGCCGTAGGCCGCGATGACATCGTCCCTCGAAGCGCCGACGGTGATGTTCCTTGTGGTGGAATAATCCGCGCTCGTGATGGTGAACATCTCGATAACGTCCTTACCGTCAACGGGCACGGTGCTGACTATGATGCCGTCATAGGTAAAGGTCTTATCCATGCCGTCATAAACGCAGCTGATCTGCTCGTCCTTTTCGCAGTCGTCGCCCAGAACGGAGAGCACCTCGGCGCTGTCAACACGCACGGGATAGGCCTTGCCGCCGATCATAACGGCCATGTCGAAATCGTTGCTGAAGGGCTTGCCCATGAAATCGGCGGTCTGCTCTGTCCCGGCGGGAGCTTCGGTGACGTCGGCAGGAGCTTCGGTGACGTCGGCGGGAGCTTCGGTAACGTCGGCGGGAGCCTGGGTATTGGCGGGTGCGCCGCTTTCACCGCCGCAGGCGGCGAAACAGGCAGCGGCAAGAACGAGTATCAGCGCTATGGCTATAAAAGATTTTTTCATATGTAACTCCTTTTTATCAATTATTGTTGTAGGGCTCGGGATAGCCGAGCTGGCTTGCGGTGTATCGGGGAATATCCTTCATGTTAACGTCCAGCACGATGAACGAAAGATAATCCGTATCGGAAAAATGCCACCATTCGGTGTTGATCAGCTTGAAGCCGGACTCAAGCATCACGTTCGTCATATAGTCGACGTTCCTGCGCTGCTCCTCCGTCCACTGATCCCTGCTGCTGCGGTAAACGATCTTGGTAAACGTGTGCATCGGGGTCGGGAACTCAAGCTCCTTCCCGTCGGGACCTATAAGCGTCATATCCACCGCCGCGGCGCGGTTGTGATTGGAGGCGCTGTTATAGGGGTTTGCGATATATGCGGAATTCTGCACTATATCATAGAGGAAATACTGCACGGATTTGGGGCGGTAGCAGTCATAGATCTTGATGCGGTAGCCATCCTGCGCAAATCTTCTTGCGGCAGCGGCAAGCTTCTTTGCGGTCGCGGTCTGGAGTACGGGGACGGGCCGTTCATATAGCACCTGGCCGGTGAAGTTCTTATCCGTGCCGAATATCTGATAGATCTCGACGTCGGGGATCACGAGCCTTATGTCGATAAGCTCCGATTTCAGCGTTACGGGCGTTACGCCGTCCGATTCATAGACGATATTGCCCTTGCTGTCACGCTGATACTCAAACTTTTTCGGCATATAACCGTAGAGCTCCTGATCCGCCGGAACGAGATAATTCGAATAACAGTAGCATACCTGCCCTTCGTAGAGCGCCTTTACGAACTGATCGTTTTCGGGCCCTATCACCTGTATGCGGTCTTCGAAATGGATCCTTCCGACCACCGCGCTTTCAAGATCGGGCTCGGCTCGAAGATTCAGATCGTTCACGCGGCATTTATACTCGGAGGTATAAAG
>JAFXZJ010000034.1 GCA_017541305.1 Clostridia bacterium
AATACATCTCCCGCGCCTGCCAGATGGATCCCTCCAACGACGAATACATGCGCGCGCTGGCCTCCATGCGCGGCGCGTCCTCCACGCAGAGATCGTGGACGAGCTCCGGAAGCGATTATAACTGCTGCAGCCTTTGCGGCACCGCGATCTGCATGAACCTTTTGTGCAACTGCTGCTGCCGCAGCAGATAAGGAATTATGAAACGACTTTCACCCGGCCTGATGGCCGCGACAATAGGCATGAGCGCAGCGGTATCCATACTCTGCCTCTTTGCCGCCAATATCGCGCCCGCGCCGCTTTCGGTGCTGTGCCTTTTCGTCGCCTCGCTCATGACGTGGATCCCCATCCGCGAGGAGCACGGTTTCCTTTTCGCCGCAGTGGAATACGCCATCGTCACGGGCGTCACGCTGCTCATATGCAGGGGCATATGGACCTATCTCTATATAGGCGTATTCGGGCCGTATGCTTTTTTGCGCCTCTTCCTGGGCATACACGTCCGCGACAGGCTGCTCACCGTGCTCATCCGCCTGCTCGTTTTCAATATCATCGCCGCGATAGGCGCCGCGGCCGCCCGTTATCTGCTGCAATACGATCTGATGCAGTTCGTTCCCGGCTTTCCGCCCTATCTGCTCGTCGGCGCAATGGAGCTCTTCTTCATCGTCTATATGGGGCTTTATCATCTTTTCACATACATATTCGATTCATCCCTGCGCAACAAGCTCCTTCCGAGAAGGTAAACAAAAACGGCCCGCGGAGGGCTCCTGATAAGGAAGTAGTGCTAATACGCTAGCAACCCATCTAAAATGTCAAAGAAAACCGAGATAAGTAACATGCTTACCTCGGTTTTCATTTTTGATTATTATTCTCACATCTGTCAAATCAGCCACTGTCGGATATCGTGTTTTTAGAATGACGTATTAGAGAACGATTTTGCGAAATGTTTTCAAAGTACTACTTGTCCTGCCAGGCTCTAATAATACAGCTTTCCTACGCCATTGCATCTAGTACAACGAACTTTGTACCCTAAAGAATTTGTCATGTAGCCCGAGCCGCCGCATTTCGTGCAAGTGTGCCACTCTTCTTCGACACATCCACACATAAATAAAGCCGAAAAACACAACAGTAATGCTAAACAAAAAATAAGAATCCTTCGCAACATTTGTCTATCCTCCTATATTTTTCTTTCGAATGATATTGTTCTTTCTTGAACTATGATTTTCAAACCGTGATTGTTCGCAAACCTGGCCAAAGCAGATCTTTTTTCCAGATAACTACGATCTTTAGGAAGAGGTTTCCCAGTTAACTCTTTGTATTGCCGTTCACTAAGAGAAAAAGTCGTGGAAGTATTTACCAACTCCTCAATTTTAGAAAAATCCAAATAAGGCACTTCATTTCCCCCCTTTAACGACAATTATACTCAGATATTGAGTAAATGTCAATACTCTAATGCTGAGTATTTTACAATATATTGAGGAATACTAAAACAGGAGCGACACAAATGAGTTATCGTGACAGAATAAAGGGGCTAAGAGAAGACCGGGATTTAACACAGGCAAAAGTAGGAGAAATACTGAACAAGTCTCAACAAGGGTATAATCACATAGAGATGGGACGTGCAGAGTTAAAAATGGACGATCTTGTACTTCTGTGTAAGTTGTATGATGTTTCAGCCGACTATATTATTGGGTTAATTGATTCGCCTAAATCGTACAAAAGATAAATTTAAATTTTGGGGTTTACCTGGAGAAAACTACTGATAAAAAAGAATGATATATGTGAAAAGAAACCAAACATACCCAAAGCAGTGAATGGAAGATGTCTTTGCAAGCATCGCCTTTTTGTACCAAAACACTTTGCTTGTCGGAGCATTCCCCGACCACGTATGCCGCTTATCGCGGGAGGTGAAACAACAAAAAAGGTGCAGCCCGTTATCGGACTGCACCTTTTCTTCATACTTCCTTATGCGGAGCTCCCGCGCGGGCCGTTTTTTTGATTTTCCGTATTCATCCGAGCTTGTGCTCGAATATCACTTCGGCGTTCACCAGCACGTAATTATCCGTCCAGGGCACCTCGCCTATATTGATGCTCTTCCATTCCTGCTCGGTGCCCTCATAGAGTATGGTCGTGAACGCGGGGCAGTTGAATATCACGTTCTTGCCTATCACGGTCACGCTCCTGGGGATATAGACCGTCCGAAGATTCGGGCACGAATCGAACAGCTTGGCAGGCAGGCTCTTGACGGTGGGCGGGATATAGACCGCCGTGACGGTCCCGCAGGAATTGAACGCCTTCATGCCGAAGCCCTCGACGGTCGACGCCTCGATGCGGTCGGGCAGCTTGAGCTCCTGCGCGTCCCCGTAATAGGCGGTGATATCCACCGTGCCGTCCTCATAGATCGAGCAGAAATAATCCCCCACCCTGCGGGATTCGATGACTATATGAGTATGCCTTGCGCAGCCCGCGGCAAAAACCGCGAGCACGAAAGCCGCCATGATGAATGCGAATCGTTTTATCATATCGCGCCGAGCTCCATGGAATGATGCACTGCTTCATTTATACACCACCCCCGGGCATAAGTCAAGAGGAAAAACCTCGCGGTTCCCGCGCCTGCCTCCAAACTGTCACATTTTCCGTTCAAAAAGCATTTGATTTTTGCATATTCGGCTGTTATAATTATTGGGATGCGCGGGCGAAAAGCCCCGCGGCACGAGCGAACGGGCTTCCGTTCCGAGGACGTAAAAAGAATGAGATTCCTGCTTGTCTCTCCCAAAAACCGCACAGTGTATAATTTCCGCGGCGAGCTTATAAAGCTCATCGTTTCAAAGGGCTGCGAGGTTTTCGTTACCGGGCCCAATACGCTTGACGTTGACAGGATCGAAGCGCTCGGCGCGCACTTCGTTGAGATACCCATGGATAAGAACGGCACGAGCATACGGGGCGATATGCGCTACTGCGCCGCGCTGACCGCGCTCATGCGCGAGATCAAGCCCGACGTCACCCTGAGCTACACCGTTAAGCCCGTGATCTACGGCGCGATCGCCGCCAAGCGCGCAGGAGTTAAGAACGTCAACTGCCTCATAACCGGCGCGGGCTACACCTTCTCGTCCGGCTCCCGCAGGGCAAAGCTGCTCGGCCTGCTCGTGCGCAGGCTTTACAGATACGGCCTTGGCAAGGCCGACCGCGTGATATTTCAAAATCCCGACGACAGGGATGAATTCATCTCCCGCCGTCTGGTCAAGGCCGATAAATGCCGCCTTGTGAACGGCTCCGGCGTGGATCTTGAACGGTTCTCGCCCGTTCCCCTGCCCGATAAGCCCGTGTTTTTCATGCTTTCACGCATTTTAAAGAGCAAGGGCGTCGCCGAATACCTCGAGGCCGCAAGGCTCGTAAAGCGCGCGCATCCCGAGGCGCGCTTCATGCTGCTCGGCAAATACGAACCCTCCATGCAGGATGCGCTCGATGTCGAATACGTCGAGGAGTTCATAAGGGACGGTATCGTGGAGCGCTTTGACGAGACGTACGACGTGCGCCCCTACTACGCGATGTGCTCGGTATTCGTTCTGCCCTCCTACCGTGAGGGCACTCCCCGCACCGTGCTCGAGGCCATGGCAATGGGCCGCCCCGTGATAACCACCCAAGCCCCCGGCTGCCGCGAAACGGTGATCGAAGGCAAAAACGGCTTCCTCGTTCCGGTAAAGGATATTGCCGCGCTTGCGGACCGCATGTGCCGCTTCATAGACGAGCCGGAGCTGATCGGGCAAATGGGCTCGGTGAGCCGCGCCTATGCTGAGGAAAAATACGATTCCCGGTCGGTCAACGCGGAAATGCTCCGCCATATGAGGATATGAACCATACGGTTTTTCAAAAGCGGCGTTACCTTTGCCGCTTTTTGTCGTCTTTATAATTGAAGAGAACACGAAAGGAGGCTCGCTTATGAAAAAGCTGATCATAATCGCTCTCTGCATCGTTCTTGCCGCGCTTACGGCCTGCTCCGGTCCTCCCGTGCCCGAGGCGGCGGGAGCGGAGGGCGGCAGCGCGGACGGCGGGAGCGCTCCCGCGGCGCCTTCCGAATTCCCCAACGGCGGCGGGGACGCGCCCGAAGATCTCCAAGGCGGCTCGGAGCCCTTTGACGGTACCGCCGCGCCCGCATTCGAGGCGCAGTACGTCCGCACGGACGGCTATCACGAAAACGTCGGTTATCCCGTCGTGACGGTCGTTTCATCAATGGCCGCGCTGGACGCCTATTTTGAGGAGAACCGCGGGCTTTACGAGCTTTCCCACGGGGAGCAGGCGGGTTCCGCATCCGGCTTTGCCGGCGCGATAAAAAAATATGACGACGATTGGTTCGCCTCCCATCAGCTCGTGATAGTGCTTCTTGAGGAGAGCAGCGGCTCCATCCGTCACGAAGTCGAAAGCGTCACAGCGGGCGATTCACCCTCCATCGTCATCCGCCGCCTCGTGCCTGAAGTCGGCACCTGCGATATGGCCGAATGGCATATACTCATAGAGCTTGCCGCAAACACCTTCCGGCCGGATGCGCGCATCCCGGTCACGTTCGTCAAATAAGCGCAAAAGCTCAAATATAATCTTGAAAATTCAAAGCTCCCTATTGCAAAAAAGGGGGCTTTGTGTTATATTCAAGCCAAGCAATCAAGCGACTTATCGAGAGTGGCTGAGGGACCGGCCCTTTGACGCCACGGCAACCTGTTTCCTTTTGAGGCAAGGTGCCAATTCCGGCTCCTGTTGGAGCAAAGATGAGCGGGGAACGAAATGCTTTCGCGCTCGAATGAGCGCTTTTTTGTTAATAAAAAAAAAGGAAGGCTGTATCCATGAGTATCAACAAGAGATTATTCACATCCGAATCCGTCACCGAAGGGCATCCCGACAAGGTCTGCGACACCATTGCCGACACCGTGCTTGACGCGATGCTGACGAACGACCGCTCCTCGCGCGTGGCATGCGAATGCGCCGCCACCACCGGCATGGTGGTTGTGATGGGCGAGGTGACCACCGACTGCTACGTCGACATACCCAAGCTTGTGCGCGACGTGGTGCTCGATATAGGCTATGACAAGCCCGAATACGGCTTTGACGGGCATTCCCTGGCCGTCATCTGCGCAATCAACGGCCAGTCGGCGGATATCGCCATGGGCGTTGACAAGAGCCTTGAAGCCAAGGCGGGCGAGGCGGATCCCCTCGATATCGGCGCGGGCGATCAGGGCATGATGTTCGGCTTTGCCTGCGACGAGACTCCGGAGCTTATGCCCCTGCCCATTTCGCTGGCTCACAAGCTCACCCGCCGGCTCACCAACGTTCGCAAGAGCGGCGTACTCCCCTATCTCCGTCCCGACGGAAAGAGCCAGGTCACGATCGAGTATGACGGCGACAGGCCCAAGAGGATCGATACCGTTGTGCTTTCCACCCAGCACGATCCCGATATCGACATGGCAAAGCTTGCCGATGACGTGAAGCGCGAGGTGATATTCAACGTGCTGCCCGAAAACCTTATCGACGAAAGCACCCGCGTGCTCGTCAATCCCACCGGCAGGTTCGTGATAGGCGGCCCCCAGGGCGACAGCGGCCTGACCGGCAGGAAGATAATCGTTGACACCTATGGCGGCTACGGGCGCCACGGCGGCGGCTCCTTCTCCGGCAAGGATCCCACAAAGGTCGACCGCAGCGCGTGCTATGCCTGCCGCTACGTCGCGAAGAACCTCGTATACGGCGGCTGGTGCCGCAAGTGCGAGATACAGGTCGCCTACGCGATAGGCGTTGCCAAGCCCGTTTCCGTGCGGATCGACACATTCGGCACCGGCGTGATGCCCGACGACGAGCTTGCCGATATGATACTGCGCTCCTTTGATTTCCGTCCCGCGGCGATAATCGAGAAATTCGATCTGCGCCGTCCCATTTACAGGCCCACCGCCTCCTATGGGCACTTCGGCAGGACGGACGTGGATCTGCCCTGGGAGCACACCGATCTTGTTTTCGTAAGGTAAACCGCAGCAGAAGCCATGCCCGATACGCGTAAAACCATACTGATAACCGGCGCTTCCGGTGTTTTGGGCCAAGCCGCGGTGAACGGATTCGCCGCGGCCGGCTGGCGCGTTTTCGCCGCGGATATCGAAGCGGCGGACGCTCTTCCCGAAGGCGCTTCGCCTCTCGTCATGGACGTGACGGACGATGAAAGCGTTTCCCGCGCAGCGGAACTGATCGGAAGCGAGGCCTGCGGGCTCGACGCGCTCCTTCACATGGCGGGGATCTACACGATGGATTCCTTCATAGAGATACCGCCCGAAACGCTTTCTGAAATGCTTGAAGTGAACCTTATGGGCGTTTACCGCGTGAACCGCGCGTTCCTTCCGCTAATAAGGAAAAACGGCGGCCGCATCATAATAACCGCTTCGGAGCTTGCGCCGCTCGATCCCCTGCCCTTCAACGGCATCTATTCCCTGACCAAGCGCGCGCTGGACGGCTACGCGCACTCGCTCGCGCTGGAGCTCGATCTTCTGGGCGTAAAGGTCGTCACGCTCTATCCCGGCGCTTACGGCGAGGGCATGACCCGCGCCGCCGTCCGCTCCATGGAGCGCATGAGCGGATCGTCAAAGCTCTATCCCGATATCGCCGACCGCTTCCGCCGCATCGTGATGAAAGAGACGGGCTCCGCCAAGCCCCCGGAAAAGCTCGCAAAGCGCATACTGCGCATAGCCGAAAAGCGCCGTCCCAAATTCAGGTACCGCATGAACAATTCAGTAAAGCTCCGGCTCTTCTCCGCGCTCCCCATGGGCTTGCAGGCGACGGCGCTTAGGCTGCTGCTGAAAAAATGAAACTATGGCTCATCCGCAAAGGTTGAGCCTCTTTTTTTATAAACTCACGTAAGATTCCGTCCCAAACGCCCCAATTATAGGGTGAGCGGCGATGAAAGGAGGCGTCCATATGGATGACGGAGAACTTGTCGGACTTATCGCACGCGATCCCGAAAGGGGTCTGCTGACCGACGAGGGCGCCGCAGAGCTTGCCGGGATACTGCGGGAGAACCACACCGCCGTGCTGCTCGTTTACGATCCCGCGGACGGTTCCGTAAAGGAGATCACCCGCTCGAAGGGCGCGTGCGGCCGCACCGTGCATCATGACATCGGCGGCGGGATAGTATGGGATCTGACCAGACCGGAGACCGTCAAAAGGCTGACCGACGATCCGAACGGCCTGTATCGCCCCGACACGCTCCGTTGTGATATGGAATGCCGCCTCGTTCAGCTCTGCATGGATGCACAATGCAATATCAGCGCGGAGATCGTCACCGACGGCAGAACGCATGAGACCTTCGGCACGGAGCCCGCGTATTACGACGACGCCGCGAACGAATAAATGAAAAAGCCCGCATTACGCGGGCAAAACGGCCGAACTTATTCAGCTCCCGACGCCGAACCTCCATCCGGCGGCGGGAGCGTTTTTGATCACAGCATTCCTTTGACTTCGGGGATCGGCGCGATGCTCCTTTGAAGTATCCCGTGCATCGCGGCGATCGCTATGCCGTAATTCACCATGGGCACGCCGGCATTCTTTGCGCGTTCGGCGCGGGAATGCATCTCGGTCGGGGTGAGCATACAGCCGCCGCAGTGGACGATGAGCTTTACGCCTTCAAATTCCGTCGGAAACTCGCCGCCCGAGGTGAACGCATAGCGGGGCTTGGCGCCGGAATAAGCCTCGATCCAGCCTGGCAGCTTCACGGTTCCTATGTCCCTGCACTGGCGGTGGTGCGTGCAGCCCTCGGATATCATCACAAGGTCGCCGTCTTTCAGCTCCTTCAGCGCCTTAACGCCCTCGATCTGGGAAAGCAGCTCCCCGCGATAGCGGGCCATCAGTATCGAGAACGAGGTGAGCGGTATGCTCTCCGGTACCGTCTTCGAGACCGTGCCGAACGCCTGCGAATCGGTTATCACCATCGCGGGCGGCTCCCTGAGCGAATCGAGGAGCGCGGGCAGCTCCCGCGGCTGACAGCAGAGCGCGGCGCAGTGTTCATCGAGCAGTTCCCTAAGCACCAGCTGCTGCGGCAGTATCAGCCTCCCCTTGGGCGCGGATTCGTCCACGGGTATCACGAGCACGACGACCGCGTTCCGCGGGAGGATATCGCTGACGATCAGCTTTTCCTCCTTCCGGCCCAATGCCGCTATGCGCTCCTTCAGCTCGTTCACGCCCTCGCCCGTCGCCGCGCTGACCGCAACGGCGTTTTTCGCAAGTCCCGCGGGCATTTTGAGATCGCATTTGTTCCACGCGATAATGAGCGGCAGCTTCCTTGCGGCAAGCTCGCGCATAAGCGCGCGGTCGGGCTCGCGAAGGCCCTTTTCGGAATCGACCACCAGCACGGCAACGTCGGTTTTAGCAAGCACCTCGTTGGTTTTTTCAACTCGGAGGGAACCCAAAGCGCCCTCGTCGTCGATACCCGGTGTATCGATGATAACGACCGGGCCGAGGGGAAGTATCTCCATCGCCTTTTTCACGGGATCTGTCGTGGTGCCCGCGATTTCGGAAACCACGGCAAGCTTCTGCCCCGTGACGGCGTTGACCAGCGAGCTTTTGCCCGCGTTGCGGCAGCCGAAGAACGCTATATGCACGCGCTCCGATGAAACGGTTTCGTTAAGTGACATGGCTTCTCCCATCATTCCTCAGAATCGGAAATCGCGCTTGTTCTCTTCGCGGATCTCGCGAATATTCTCCGCCGCGATGCCGCAGACCTTTTCATTGGGTATCTTCTTTAGCTCGCGCTCGATCACCGCATAGCCCAGCTTCTTGGTCTCGGGGCTTGCGTAATCCTCAAGATATTCGGCAAGCGTCATAAGCGCGTTGGGATGGCAGCAATTCAGTATCTGGCCGGATTTGCACAGGCTCATGAACCTGTCGCCCGTGCGCCCCTCGCGGTAGCAGGCGGTGCAGAACGAGGGGATATGCCCGTTTTCCATCAGCCAGCGCACGACCTCATCAAGGCTGCGCTGATCTGAAACGTCGAACTGCTCGGTATCGTGCGGGCGTTCGTCGGGCGTGTAGCCCGCGTAACCGCCAACGCTCGTGCGGCTGCCGCCGGAGACCTGAGATATGCCGCAGCGCAGCAGCTTACTCCTGACCTCCTCGGTCTCGCGGGTGGATACGATCATGCCGGTATAGGGCACTGCCAGGCGGATGCAGGCGGTGATCTTTTCGAAGATCTCATCGGAGATGGAATTGTCGAACGCCGAAGGATCGATATCATCCGCGTGCTTTATGCGCGGAACGCTTATCGTGTGCGGGCCGACTCCGTGCACCGCCTCCAGATGCTCCGCGTGCATTACGAGACCGGCGAATTCATACTTGTAGAGCTCAAGGCCGAAAAGCACGCCCAGGCCGACGTCGTCGATGCCGCCCTCCATGGCGCGGTCCATCGCCTCGGTATGATAGGCGTAGTTGTGTTTGGGGCCCGTTGGATGGAGCTGCTCGTAGCTTTCCTTGTGATAGGTCTCCTGGAAGAGGATATAGGTGCCTATGCCCGCATCCTTGAGCCTGCGATAGTTTTCAACGGTGGTCGCCGCAATATTTACGTTGACGCGGCGTATCGCGCCGTTCTTGTGCTTGACGGAATAGATGGTCTTGATGCAGTCCAGTATGTACTCGATGGGGTTATTGACGGGATCCTCGCCCGCCTCGATCGCAAGGCGCTTATGGCCCATATCCTGAAGGGCTATGACCTCCTCGCGCACCTCGTCCTGCGTGAGCTTTTTCCTTGCGATATGCTTGTTCTTCAAATGATACGGGCAGTAAACGCATCCGTTCACACAGTAATTGGAAAGGTAAAGCGGCGCGAAAATCACTATGCGGTTGCCGTAGAAGGCCAGCTTGATCTCCTCGGCAATGTCGAACATCCTCTTTATGCGCTCCTCGTCCTCGCACGCAAGCAGCACGCTCGCCTCGCGGTGGGTGAGGCCGGCGCACACGTAGCCCTTGCCCTTTTTCACGGGGCGGGCCTTTTCCAAAATGGCGTCGATTAGCTCAAAATCGTTCTTGTGCTCCTCGGCATAGGCCAGGGTAGCACGGATCTCCTCGTCGTTGATGAATTCCTCGGCCTTGAGGGATTTGGGATCGTACTTGTAATTCATGTTATTTCCTTTCTTCCGGGTCAGTTTTACTTCCCCGTTAGTTATTATTCGTGTTTTTGAAGTCGCCCCTTGCCGTTACGGTCTCGTAACCTATGGACCTTATTCGCCTTTCAAGGCAGCGGCGGCACTCCGCCGCCTCCTCGCCGGTGCAGAGCTTGTTGTCGTAGAGAGCGTATTTTTTTCTTACGGAAACGGGCGAAAGGTTGGGCATAACGACGTTCGCTCCGCACTTTATGCCGCGTTCGCGGCCGAGCGGGTCAATGGTGCCGAGGGCGGTGGTCGCCGGGAGCAGCACGGGCGGGTGTATGATGCGTATCACCGACAGCAGGAAGCAGGTCAGCTCCAACGTCCCCGCGGGGTGCTTCGCAAAGGGCGTTTCATGGTGCGGTATAAAGGGGCCTATTCCGCACATTTCGGGCTTGAATTCCTCTATGAGTTTAAGATCCTTCGCAAGCGTTTCGGGCGTCTGGAAGGGCGAGCCCACCATGAACCCACAGCCGACCTGATAGCCCAGCGCCTTTAAATTTTTAAGGCAGCGCATACGGTTTTGAAAGCTCATCTCGTCGGGGTGAAGCTTTTTGTAATGCTCCTCGTCGGCGGTCTCGTGCCTAAGGAGGTATCTGTCCGCGCCGGCTTCGCGCAGGCGCTTATAGCTTTCATAGCTCCTCTCGCCAAGGGAGAGCGTGACCGCGCAGTCGGGCCGGCGGCGTTTCAGCTCACCTATGAGGGGAATGAGCCGTTCATCGGTGAAATACGCGTCCTCCCCGCCCTGCAGCACGAAGGTGCGAAAGCCCAGCTCATACCCGTTATCGGCGCATTCCAGTATCTGCTCTTCCGTCAGGCGATAGCGCTCCGCGTTAGCGTTCGATCTGCGAATGCCGCAGTAAAGGCAGTCGTTTTTGCAGAAGGAGCTTATCTCGATAAGGCCGCGCGTAAACACGGTGTTTCCGTAGAAGCGCCTGCGCTCCTTCTCCGCCGCGCCGCGCAGCGTATCGCGCACCTCGTCGCGGGCGCGGATGAGCGCGGCATACTCCGCCGTTTCGAGCGAATGCGCGCCGATGAGCTTATCCGTTATTTTTTCGGCCGGTTTCATCACGCCTCCACGGTTTTGACGGGGGAATACGCCGTCTTGACGCTCACGCCGTCCAGCCTGCCTATCTTGCCCGAGAGCGCGGAGATCGCGTCCTGCGGGGCGTCGATGGCGATGGAGATGATGTTCATCCCCCTTTGGCGGTAGGGTATCCCCATGCGGCCGATTATGAATTCGCCGTAATCGTGCAGCATGGCGTTGAGCTTTTCAACGGTATCGGGGTTTTCCACGATTATGGACATCACGGCTACTCTTGTCTGCATATTTAACTCCTTGATCTTGGGTTTTCCCAAAGCAAAAGCCGCATCCCAAAACGGGGTGCGGCAGAACAAACCTTATCGAAATAATAAAGCCGATTATTCGCACCTTCCGCCTCGGGGCATACGCGCCTTGCCGTCAGGATTGAAATGATTATAACATAAGCCCCGGCCGAAGTAAAGCAGCCGGGGGTATATATTCAACGCAGGATCGCTCCGTTTATTCACTGTTTGTTTACCGAACGATCTTCGGCTCATCCCGCATTTGCAATTCGGCGTTTCATATAGTATAATGTAAGTTGATCGATTATCATCCGGAGGCGATCATGATCGTCGTATCGAAGTGCTTAACGGGCGAATGCTGCCGCTATGACGGCAAATCGAAGCCCGATCCCGAGATACTCGCCCTTGTCGAGCGGGGCGGGGCGATACCCGTCTGCCCCGAGCAGCTTGGCGGGCTGCCCACGCCGCGCACCCCCGCGGAGCTTCAGGGCGACGGAAGCGCGGTGCTTGAAGGGCGTGCGCGCGTTATCACCGCAGACGGGCGCGACGTTACTAAGGAATACGTCTGCGGCGCGTATAAAGCCCTGCGCATCGCAAACGAAGCAGGCGTAAAAAAAGCGATACTCAAATCAAAAAGCCCCTCCTGCGGGTCGGGCGAGATCTATGACGGAAGCTTTTCCCGCCGTCTTACAGCGGGCGACGGAGTGACCGCCGCGCTTTTCAAAAGAGCCGGCATAGAGGTGGAGACCCGATAATTCATCAGTAAGGAGCGTGTAAAATGGATACCAAAGCAGACGCCAAGCCCGAATCTAAAATAAAGGTGCTCGTGGTCGACGACGACGTGCATATCCTTCAGATACTAAAGCTTTATCTCATCAAGGACGGCTATGAGGTGACCACCTGCGAGAACGGCGACGAGGCCCTTTACCTTGCGCTTGATCCGGGCGTGGGCATAGTGATACTGGACGTGATGCTTCCCGGCATGGACGGCTGGGAGGTGCTCAAGAACATACGCAAATCAAGCACGGTGCCCGTAATAATGCTCACCGCCAAGGGCGACACCAACGACCGCATAAACGGCCTTGACTGCGGCGCGGACGACTATATCGTTAAGCCCTTTGAGCCCAAAGAGCTGCTGGCAAGGGTCAAGGCGGTGCTTCGCCGCACGGCCGCGGCCCCCGAGGAGGTGCGCACGGTGACCATTGGCAACACTCAGATAAGCATTGACAACTACTCCGTGTTCATCGACGGAGAGCGGCAGGAGATGCCGCCCAAGGAGCTTGAGCTGCTTTTCTTCTTTGCGGCGCATCCCAATCGCGTCTACACGCGTGAGCAGATACTTGTGAACGTGTGGGGCGCCGGCTATTTCGGCGACAGCCGCACGGTGGACGTGCATATAAAGCGTGTGCGCGACCGCCTTGGCACAAACCCCTATTGGGATATCGAGACCATCTGGGGCGTGGGTTACCGCCTCAATATCAAGAAGGAACAATAACCTTAAAAAAATGTTCAAAACCGTCTACTCCCGAATGCTGACCTCGGTCCTTGCGCTTGTGCTGGGCCTTTTGGCGGTGGTCGGAGCGGCGGTTTCGTTATCGTTCCGCTCGTTCTATATCGACGAGATCGAAAGCCGGCTGAAGCGCGAGGTAGAGGATATCAACGAGATCGCCGCAAGCCAATACCTTGACGTGGACAAGCGCCCCGCCGCGCGCGAGGCGTTCCAGCTTGCCGTGCGGCTTTATGACGCGTATCTGCAGATCTGCTTCGATTCGGGCGAGTTGGGCCGTTACAGCGTGTATAACGAGACCACCGGCGCGCGCTGGGCCGTTGCCGAGGAATACGATCTTTCGGAGCAGATCGCGGACGTTAAGCGCTCTGGCGGCGAATACTGCCGCTATGGGCTGCTTGAATCGCTAACGGGCTTTGACACGCTGACCGTTATGCGTCCGCTCACGACCGACGACGGCGACACCGGCGTGATATTCTTCCATTACGATATGACGGGCGTAAACAAATCGATCCGCACCGCGATATCCAGCGTGGCGACTTTTTCCGTTGTTGCGATAGCCGTTGCCGTGCCTCTCGTCACGCTGCTCGTAAGAGGCATCACGCACCCGATCTCGAACATGACCGAAGTCGTCAAGGATTTCACCCGGGGCAATTTCTCAAGGCGCGTCACCGTGCGCGGCAAGGACGAGCTTTCAAACCTGGGCTCCTCCTTCAACACCATGGCGGATGAGCTCAACACGCTTGAGGAAGCGCGAAGGAGCTTCGTTGCAAACGTATCACACGAGCTCAGATCGCCGCTCACCTCCATGCGCGGCTTCCTTGAGGCCATGAACGACGGCACCATTCCGCCCGAGGACAGGGACGCCTATATCAACATCGTGCTTGATGAAAACCGCCGCATGACCGTGATGGTGAACGATCTGCTGGATCTTGCCCGCATCGAATCGGGGCAGTACAAGCTGAATCTGACCGCTTTTGATATAAGCGAGCTCATACGCCGCGCGATAATCACTTTCGAAGCGCGCATCCATTCCAAGCGGTTCACCGTCAACGTGCAGCTGCCCGAAGAGGCGGTCTACGTCGAGGGCGACGCCGTGAGGATAACGCAGGTGCTCCACAACCTTATCGACAACGCCGTAAAATACACGCCCGAGTGCGGCGAGCTGACCATCGAATGCGCGCCCGAGCGGCACGTCGCGCGCGTTTCCATAATCAACAGCGGCCCCGGCATACCCGAGGACGCCCTGCCGCACGTGTTCGACCGCTTTTATAAGGCGCAGAAGGCGCACACGCCCTCCGGCTCGTCCGGCACGGGGCTGGGCCTATCCATCGCCAAGCTTATAATCGACCAGCACGAGCAGGAGATAACCGCGGCGTCCGAGCCGGGGCGCACCTGCTTCTCGTTCACACTCAAGCGCACGATGCGCCCGCTCACAAAAAAGAGCCCCGAAAGGGCCTGATAAAGGATCGTTCATATCGATATGCAGCTTATAACCGATTTGGATTTTGAATACCCCTTTCCCACCTCCGTCGCATTGGGCACCTTCGACGGGGTGCATCTGGGTCACCGCGCCGTGATTCGCGCCGCGGTGGAAAGCGCGCAGGCAGAGGGGCTTACTCCCGCCGTGTTCACGTTCTCCGAGCTGCCCAAAAACGCGTTTCTCCCGCCCGAAAAGCGGCTCACACCGCTGTGCACCTTCCGCGAAAAGGCGCAGCTAATGGAGCAGATGGGTGTTCAGCTCCTGCTCGCTCCCGATTTCAGCAAGGCGCTCTGCACGATGCCCCCGGCCGATTTCATAAGGGAAGTGCTCATAAAGCGTCTGCGCGCCGGGCATATCGTGTGCGGATACGATCACCGTTTCGGCGCCGGCGGCGCGGGCGATACCGATCTTTTGATGCATATCTGCCGCGATGAGGGCGTAGGCGTCACCATAATCCCCCCGGTCGTTCGCGGCGGGGAGAAGATCTCTTCAACACTCATCCGCAAGCTGCTTGAAAGGGGCTTTATCGAGGACGCGCGGACGCTCCTCGGACATGATATCTGAATCGACAGGCGCGCGGTGAGCGCGTCTTTTTTTATACCCCGCCGCCCACTGCGCAAAGCGCCCAATGCGCTCATATGATATCAGCCTGCACACCGCATCCGTCAGCTTCCCGTACTTCCTGTAAACGAGATTGAAGAGCAGGTATGCCGCCCGCTGATCCCGCGCCTTGGGCATGCGGCGGATGATGTTTTTGATGCTGTATATGCGCTTGTAGATATCCGTATAGCCTTCGTAAAGCTCCTCCGCGGTCATGCCGGCGGGCTTGAATACCACGTGCGCCGTATTGTATTTTGACAGATCGAAGCTCGTGATCCTCCCCTCGGCCTTCATGCGCTCGCAGACCACCGTGCCGGGATAGGGGGTGAGTATGTGCGAGGTGACGGTCTCGATCCTGTTCTTCACGATCCAGTCGAGAGTTGCGCCGAAGGTATCCTTCGTGTCCCCGTCGAGACCGAAAACGAAGCTGGCGTTTATCATTATCCCCCGCTTGTGTATCTCCTCCACCGCGGTCTCATAGGGCTGCATGAGGTTCTGCCGCTTATGCACCGAGCCTATCGAGGCGGGGTCCACGCTCTCGAAGCCTATGAAGAGGCTCCTGCAGCCGCTCTGCTTCATGAGATCGAGAAGCTCCGGATCCCGTGCCGCGTCGATCGACACCGCCGCGTTCCACTTGAGGCCGAGCGGCGTTATGCGGCGGAAGAATTCCCGCGCCCACTCGCGGTCGCCGGTGAGATTATCGTCGATGAACATCACGTGCTTCATTCCGACGGCCTCTATATCGCGGAGCACGTCGCCGATCGGGCGCTTCATAAAGCGGTGGGCGCCCGAGCTGTTGTAGCAGAAATCGCATCTGTACGGACAGCCGCGGCTTGTATGCACCACGTTGCAGAAGAGATAGCTGTGCTTCCTGATCATATCGTAGGCGGGGGAAACGATATCGCTCCCCTTTATGTCGGGCGGGCAGAAATAGCGTTTTTTGAGCTCTCCGCGCTCGATATCCTTCACGATTTCCGGCCACGTCCCCTCCGCGCAGCCTATGCAGAGCGCATCGAAGGCGTCCTCCGGCACGGTCTCATACGCCGTGGTGATATGGATGCCTCCCGCAATGACCGGTATGCCGCGCGATCTGTATGCCGCCGAGATCTCCATCGCCCGCGGGAGCGCGTCGACCGTGACCGAAATACCCACCGCGTCGGGCGAATCGTCAAGCTCAACCGGCGCGATATTCTCGTTTTCGACCGTGACCTCGTGATCGTATCTTAATATCTGCGCCGCGGTGTAAAGCCCCAGCGGCGGCGCCATGTGGAGCTTCAGGCCCGTGTCCATGGGCCGCATGAGCATCTTCGGCTGTATGAGTTTTATGCGCATTCCTGCCTCCAATGAGATTCATTGGAGACATTATACATGCGCATTTGCAGAATGTCAAGTATTTATTGCCGTGTTACAATAAATTTATATCGTTCGTTGCATTTGTAAAGGGCCCTGCCTTCTGCAGAGCCTTTATTGCGGTTCGTTATCTTGCTCGGGTATCAGTCCGATCGCGGCGATCAATCCCCGGCGCCTGCGGGCTCCGCGGTGGGAAGCACGTTAAGATCGTCCACTCCCTCCGGTATCTTATTCGGAAGCTCGATATGGGCGGGCTCTTCGCCGTTGGCCTTTGCCTCCTCATAGCGCCTTATGCAGAAAGTGCACAGCCTTGCGCGGTTGGATTCGATCGCGTCCTCGATGGAACCGTCGGTGCAGTTATCGGGGTTGGAGTTGCGTATGGTCTGGCAGTCGGAGAAGATGTGATAGCAGTTGCCGTACTTGGTCCATCTTACGCCGTCGCCGTCCACAAAGCCATAGCCTTCGGCTTCCTCGGTGAGCTGCTGAACGACGCTGTCGACCTCGTCCTGAGTGACGGGATGGTAATCGGCGGAACCCGCGGATGCGCCGACGAATACGACGGCAAGCACTGCGGCGACGATCGCCTTGGTCTTCTGGGGAAGATCCTTCCTGTTGATGATGAGGATGATCGCCAGAGGCGCAAATATGACGCCGGCCATTATGACGCCAAGCTGGTTCCAGATGAACTGGACGAACTTGTTATGGCTCTTGGTGGGATGGATGTGGTTGGCATGCACCCAAAGCCTTGCGCCGACTACGCAGAGTATGCCGGCAACGATCACGTCTATAACGCAGGCGACGATGTTGTTAAGGAACAGCACGCGCACCGCGCCGAAGGGGAGATTCAGATTGATATCGGGCAGATACATCGCAACGGCGGCAAGCGCCCAGCACACGAAAGCCAATATCCTGAATATGACCGTATTCTTCTTCTTGCCGGTCTCCTGCTCCTCGAGCTGGGCAAGCGCGGCCTGAAGCGCGGCTTTGGAATGCTGCTTCTTCTCGGCGGCCTTTTCCGTCACGGCCTCCTCCGCAGCCTTCTTGGGTTTCTTGGTTTCTTCCATTGAATAATTCCTCCTGCCCGACGGGCAAATTTAATATATTGATTATAACATCTTCCGATGCAAAATGCAACTTTTTCCGAAATATTATTTATCCGTTTCGCCATGCCCGCGCTTCCATGCCTTTATGGCCTCGAGCCTTTCCTTAAAGCGCCCCTCAAGCCCCTGCGTGCCGGGCACGTAATACTCCCTGCCCAACAGCGAATCGGGCAGGCACTGCATATCGGCTATCTTGTCCTCGGTATCATGCGCGTAAACATAGCCCCTGCCATAGCCCAGCTCCTTCATCAGCTTTGTCGGCGCGTTCCTTATATTCAGCGGCACAGGCTCGGAAAGCTGCTTCAGCGCATCGCCGCGCGCATTGTTATAAGCGACCTCCATGGAGTTGGATTTGGGCGCCAGCGACATATAGATCACCGCCTGAGTAAGGTGCACGGAGCATTCGGGATAACCGATAAGATGGCAAGCCTGGAAAGCCGCCACGGCAAGCTCCAGCGCCCTCGGATCGGCAAGGCCCACGTCCTCGCTGGCAAAGCGCGTCACGCGGCGGGCGATATAAACGGGATCCTCCCCCGCCTCGAGCATACGCGCCAGCCAATAGACCGCCGCGTCGGGATCGGAATTGCGCATGGATTTATGCAGAGCGGATATAAGATTGTAATGCTCCTCCCCCGCCTTGTCATAGAGCAGGGATTTTTTCGAGGTGCACTGCTCGAGATCCTGTTTGGTGACGAGCGTGCGCCCCTCCACCATATCGCCGTTCAGCACCGTCATCTCAAGGGTGGAGAGCGCCGTGCGCGCGTCGCCGTTGGCAAAGCGCGCTATGCCTTTGAGCACGCCTTCCTCGAATTCAAGCGGCTGACCGCCGAAGCCCTTGGGCGATTTGACCGCCCGTTCGAGCAGCTCCCCGATATCCTCCTCGGAAAGGGGCTTCAGCACGAACACCTTGCACCTTGACAGCAGCGCGGAATTGACCTCGAACGAAGGGTTTTCGGTGGTGGCGCCTATCAGTATGATGCTCCCCTTTTCCACAAAGGGCAGGAAAGCGTCCTGCTGCGCCTTATTGAACCTGTGTATCTCATCGACGAACACTATCGTCTTTTCGCCGAAGCGCGTGTTCTCGTCCGCCTGCTGCATCACCTGCTTGATCTCCTTGATGCCGCTCGTGACGGCGGAAAAATCAATGAAGGTCGCCTTCGTGCGGTTGGCGATGACCGAGGCCAGCGTCGTTTTGCCCACGCCGGGCGGGCCCCAGAATATCATGGACGAGACCTGATCGCGGTCGATAAGGCGCCGCAAAACGCGCCCCTCGCCGATAAGGTGCTTCTGCCCGACTATCTCGTCGAGATCGCGCGGGCGCAGACGCGCCGCAAGCGGCTGACGGGTCTCCTCCCCGAAAAGACTGAGCTGTTCCTTCATGGTGTTGCCTTTCATCGCAAACTCTGCTAAAATACCTTTAATATCGATCCCCGGGAGGAAAGCCGTGCAGCGATACATCGCATTCGACGTCGAAACGCCCAATTCACGCAACGACCGCATGAGCGCGATCGGCCTGGCCGTTATAGAGGACGGGCGTATTAAGCGCACCTTCTCCACGCTCATAAACCCGGAGACCTACTTCAACTCATTCAACGTCGCCCTGACGGGCATCACTCCCGAGATGGCGGAAGCCGCGCCCACGTTCGATATGGTGTGGGACGTGATCGGCCCCGCGATGGAGAGCGGCATACTCATCGCGCACAACGCCCCGTTCGACATGAGCGTGCTTGCAAAATGCCTGCGGGCTTACTGCATCGACGCGCCTGTTACCATGGATTACGCCTGCACCGTGCAGATGGGCCGAAAGCTCTATCCCGGTCTTCCCGATCACAGGCTCGACACCATGTGCCGCTTCCTCGATATCCCGCTCGATCATCACCGCGCGGACAGCGACGCGCTTGCCTGCGCAAAGCTGTTCATCGATTACGGGCAGAATGGCCTTGACGCCGCCGGCTTCATAAGGACCTTCGACCTTTCACGCTGCTGCACGCTGAGGCCGGGTCGCAAACATTAGTTCTATTGAATGATACCACGAACGGAATAAAAAAGCAAGGGGACGGAACGTGAATACGCTCCGTCCCCCGTATTTTATAAGGCTTCTCGTCAGCCTATGTAAGAGAACACCTTCCTCAGCGATCTGCCCGAGGTGTTGTGGATATCCGAGCTCATCTCGGAAACGCCGAAGTGCATCGCGTCGCAGGTGTGGGGATAATAATACCCCCAGTTGAAGCCCGCGCGGTAGAATGCCAGCTCATAGAGCAGGTAGTTGATGATGGTCGTGGGCACGTTCTTGTATCTTGAAGAGTGGCTTCCCGTATAGGTAAAGTCATAATACCTAACGCCGTTCTTTTCCTTGATGCCGTTGTAAACAAGGTGGTTCTGCACCTCTTCCTTGATCAAGGTGCGGTTGGCAAGCTTGTTCACGTTGGCGTCCATGGAAGCGTTCAGGTCTATCGCGGTACCGAAGGCATGGTGGCTCACAAAGCTCCTGTCGGAAACGAAGCGGTGGTTCACGGTGCCGTCGAATGTCTCGACGAGGCTCCAGAGCTTTATCACGCCGCTGTCGTAAGTGCCGCCGACGTGCACGTAGGTGGCGTCAAGGTATTCTATCGCCCTGTTGTAATAGGGCGCGGCCTTCTTATGCACGTACCACTTCTTGCCGTTGGGATTGACGACGGAGGTGAGATGCTTGGAATCCCAATCCGATTCGATAATGATATCCCTGCCGGTGGACGCCTTCCATTTGTACTTGAACATGAACTCGCCGCGCGAGCCGAAGAACTGCAGCGCATAGGCGTAGTTATTGCGCAGGTTGTTTGAAATGAGCTGATTCCACTCGTTCTTGACGATCTTGAACTGCCTGCTCTTAAGGATCACGTTACCGGTGCCGACGGCGCGCGCATAGAGATTGAACGTGTAATTCCCCGCGGCAAGATCCTGGAATTTGACCTTTGCGGTAAGCGAAGCGTTGCCCGAGGACGGGAAGGTCTTGTCCACAAGCTCGACCGAGGTCTTGTTGTCGGAGGCGTCGAACTCGACGGATCTCGAATACCTGCTGCCGCCGGAGGACACTATCTCGGCCGTGACGGAAAGTATGGGCGTATCGCTCTTGACGATCCCTCCGAAAGTGAAGGGCTGGCCCCAGGGCACGTCCTCGTTCAGGCTTGGAAGCGGCAGCGAGGCGGATTCGGAGAACCTGATCGAATCGTCCCCCGCCGAGGGCGTCGCGGTGGGCTTGGGCGTCGCGGTCTGCGCCGGCGCAGGCGTGGGCATGGGCGTCACGGCAGGAGCGGCCGGTGTGGGCGCCGCCGTGGGCTTGGGCGTGCGGGTGGGCGCGGCGGTGGGCTTGGGAGTATT
>JAFXZJ010000035.1 GCA_017541305.1 Clostridia bacterium
AAGGCGGGGGATACCGTCGCCGTGGGTCAGCTCATTGCGGAATCCGGCGGCTTTATTTCGGCTCCCGTGCATGCATCGGTCTCGGGCAAGGTAAAGAAGGTCGAGGATATCACCCTTTCAAACGGCCGCAAGGCGCCTGCCGTATTCATAGAGTCCGATGGCGAGATGCGCGCCTATGAGGGCATAAAGCCCCCCAAGGCCGATACGCTTCCCGAGCTTGCCGCCGCTATCCGCGACAGCGGCATTGTGGGGCTCGGCGGCGCGGGCTTCCCGACCTCCGTTAAGCTTGCCATAAAGGATATCGAACAGGTGGAGTATTTCGTCATCAACGGCGCGGAGTGCGAGCCCTATATCACGTCCGATACCCGCACGATGCGCGATTACACCGATCTCGTCGAGCGCGGCACAAGGAGGATATCCGAATTCCTCAAGCCCAAGGCGGTCTATATAGGCATCGAAAAGAACAAGCCCAATTCCATAAAGGGTCTTAAGGAACGCTTCAAGGACGATCCCACCATAATCGTAAAGGGACTGCCGCCCATGTATCCGCAGGGCGGTGAAAAGGTGCTGATCTACAATACGACCGGCAGGATCGTGCAGGAGGGCAAGCTGCCTTTGGACGCGGGCGTCGTCATCATGAACGTCACCACGCTTGCCAATATCGAGCATTACATCGAAACGGGCATGCCCCTTGTTGAAAAGCTCGTCACGGTCGACGGCTCTGCGGTCAAGGAGCCCAAGAACGTGTTCGTGCCCATCGGCACCCGCATAGGCGACGTTTTCGATTTCTGCGGAGGCTTCAAGGAGGAACCCAAGAAGCTCCTTTACGGAGGCCCCATGATGGGGACCGCCGTGCCCGATCTTGACGTGCCTATACTCAAGAACACCAACGCGATACTGGCCTTCAACGCCCACGACGCCGAGGTGAAGAAGGAGACCCCGTGCATCCGCTGCGGCAGCTGCGTCAATCACTGTCCCATGCGTCTGAATCCGCCCGCCATAGCCAAGGCGTTCAACAATAAGGACGGCGAAGCGCTTTATAAGCAGCGCGTGAACCTGTGCATGGAATGCGGCGCGTGCGTGTTCGTCTGTCCCGCCAATCAACCCATAGTCCAGCGGCACAAGCTGGCAAAGGGGATCCTGCGCGAATGGCAGAATTCTCAGAAGGGAGACAGAAAATAATGGAAAAGCCCATTGAAAACAAATTCATAGTCTCCGTTTCGCCGCATATCAATTCCGGCCGCACGACAAAGGGCATCATGCTCGACGTGATAATAGCCCTCATCCCCGCGCTCATTGCCGGAACGGTGATATTCGGGCTCAGGAGCCTGCTCGTCGTCGCGGTCTGCGTGGCGAGCTGTCTCGCCGGCGAAACGCTCTTCAACTTGATCACCCGCCGCCCCCACACGATAGGCGATCTTTCCGCCGTCGTAACGGGCCTGATACTCGGCCTCAACCTGCCCTCCGCGATAGATATCTACCCCGCGGTGATAGGCAGCCTCTTTGCGATAATCGTAGTCAAATGCCTCTTCGGCGGCCTCGGCAAGAACTTTGCCAATCCCGCCGCCACCGCGCGCGTGTTCATGCTGATCGCTTTCACCGACGCGATGACCAAGGTGGGAAGCATCGCGGTCAATGCCGACGCGGTAGCGTCGCCCACTCCGCTTGCGGTCATGAAGGGCGCCGAGGGCACGCTTCCCAGGCTGATCGACATGGTGCTCGGTCTTCGCGGCGGCGCCATCGGCGAAACCTGCGCGGTCGCGCTGCTTTTGGGCTTTGCTTACCTGCTCATACGCCGCGTCATCACCTGGCATACCACCGTCGTTTACGTTGGCGGCGTATTCCTGCTTTCGTGGCTCATCTACGGCTCCGCCGAGACCGCGCTTTATCAGGTGCTCTCCGGCGGCCTGCTGATAGGCGCGATATTCATGGCGACCGATTATGCCACCACCCCCACCACCAATCTGGGCAAGGCGGTTTTCGGCCTCGGCTGCGCGGTAATGACGGTCATAATCAGGTGGCTCGGCGCATATCCGGAGGGAGTGTCGTTCTCGATACTCTTCATGAATATCCTCTGCAACTTCATCGATAAGCTCACCCGCAAAAAGCCCGTTGGGGAGGTGAAAGCATGAAGAACGAAAAGCTAAAGAGCATCATCGTGCTCACCGTCATCTGCCTGGTTGTCGCGGCACTGTTGGCGCTGACTAACAGCGTCACCGCTCCGATAATCAGCACCGCAAGGGCCGAAAAGGTGGAGAGATCCTTAAAGACCGTGCTGCCCGATGCGGGGGATTTCGAGGAGATCGAAGCTCTTCCCGAAAACGCGCCGGCAACGGTCAGCGCAGTTTATAGGGCCGCCGACGGAAGCTATGCCGTAGTGCTTGCAGCCAGATCAGCTTATTCCTCCGGCGATATGGGCATAACGCTCGGCGTCGGCCCCGATAAGCAGATCAAGGGCATCACGCTCACCTCCTATCAGGAATCCAAGGATTTCGGGCGCGATACTTACCCGCAGAACTACGTCGGCAGGACCGCGTCAGATTATGCCGGGGTCGATTCCTTTGCCGGAGTGACCTATTCATCCAAAGCGCTTAAAGCTGCGATAGGCGACGCCTTCGCCGTTATCGAGATCCTGGAAGGAGGTGGAGCGCAGTGAAAAAGACCAAGGTTTTCACGAACGGACTTCTGAAGGAGAATCCCGTTCTGGTGCTCGTGCTCGGCACCTGTCCGACCCTTGCGATGAGCGTCAGCATCATAAACGCCATTGCAATGGGCCTGGCCGCGACCGCAGTGCTCATCTGCTCCAACATCGTAATATCGCTCCTTCGCAAGGTGATCCCCGACACGGTCAGGATCCCCTGCTACATAGTCGTAATTGCGGGCTTCGTCACGCTGGTGCAGATGCTGATGGAAGCGTATCTGCCCGATCTTTACGAGATGCTTGGCGTTTACCTTGCGCTCATAGTCGTCAACTGCATCATTCTCGGCCGCGCCGAGATGTTCGCCAACAAGCACGGCGTGCTTGAATCCGCGCTTGACGGCCTGGGCATGGGCTTCGGCTTTACGTTGGCGCTGCTTGCCATGGCGACCGTGCGCGAGGTGCTCGGCAACGCAAGCTTTGCCGGTATGAAGATCGGATTCCTTGAAAATTACAAGATCCCCATACTCACGGCTCCTCCGGGCGGCTTCCTTGTATTCGGGTGCATGATCGCGCTCGTCGCGCACATCACCAAGGGCAGGGCGCCCTTCAAAAAGAGCTTTGACTGCGAGGGCTGCCCCTCGGCGTCCTTCTGCCGCAAGGACTGCGCGGGCTGTGCCGAAAAGACCGAAACGGAGGCGAAATAAATGGAAACTTATAAGGTTCTCTTAAGGATAATAATGACCTCCGTGCTGGTCAACAACTACGTGCTTTCCAAGTTCCTCGGCATATGCCCCTTCCTGGGCGTGTCCAAGAAGCTCGATCAGGCCTCCGGCATGGGTATCGCGGTCATATTCGTAATGCTGCTCGCCACCGCCGTTACGTGGCCCATACAGACCTATCTGCTCGATCCCAACGGCATGGGCTATCTGCAGACGATCGTGTTCATACTCGTCATCGCCGCCCTCGTGCAGTTCGTCGAGATCGCGCTCAAAAAATACATACCCTCGCTGCATAAATCGCTGGGCGTGTATCTGCCCCTCATCACCACCAACTGCGCCGTGCTGGGCGTCACCATCAACAACATCACCGACGGTTACAACTTCCTCGAGTCCATGGTAAGCTCCCTGGGCTGCGGCCTCGGTTTCCTGCTTGCGATGGTGCTCTTCGCGGGCGTGCGCGAGCGCATGGAGGAGGCGAATCCTCCCAAGGCGTTCACAGGCGTCCCCATCACACTCGTTGCCGCCTCCATCGTCTCAATGGCGTTCTATGGCTTCGGCGGCATCGTGACGAGCCTCTTCGGCGAATAAGGAAGGAGGATTACGATGAGCCCCATTCTTATTGCCATAATCTCGGTTACCGCCATAGGCCTGCTCTGCGCCGTGATGCTTGCCGTCGCCTCGCATTTCATGAGCGTTCCCGTCAATGAGACCGAAGTCAAGGTGCGCGAATGCCTTCCCGGCGCCAACTGCGGCGCCTGCGGCTTCACCGGATGCGACGGCTATGCGCACGCGCTGGCCGAAGTCCCCGGCACCAAGACCAATCTTTGCGTGCCCGGCGCCGACGCGGTGGCCAAAAAGATCGCCGACGTCATGGGCGTCGAGAGCGAGGACGTGATCGAGCAGGTCGCCTTCGTGCACTGCAGCGGCGACTGCATCAATCAAAAGCGCAAGCACGTCTACGAGGGCATACAGACCTGTGCCGCGGCGTCAATGCTTTACGGCGGCAGCGGCAAATGCACCTTCGGCTGCATAGGCCTTGGCGACTGCCAAAAGGTCTGCTCACAGAACGCCATCTGCATCGAAAACGGCATCGCTCACGTCGACACGCGCAAGTGCCTCGGCTGCGGGCTCTGCGCCAAGACCTGCCCTCAGCATCTTATCGAGCTCTTCCCCGATGACAGGCGCGTGGTAGTCGTCTGCTCCAACCGCGAAAAGGGAGCGGCAGTGCGCCAGGAATGCTCCGCCGGCTGTATCGCCTGCGGTCTTTGCGCAAGAAACTGCCCGCAGGGGGCGATCACCGTGGCCAATAACCTTGCCGTGATAGATTACGAAAAATGCGTGGGCTGCGGCATATGCGAATCCAAATGCCCCGTCCATGCCATCAAATTCGCGGATTTCTCCGGCGGTCACAGGTTCTGATCTTAAAACGAAAAATGCTGCTCCGCACGTCGGAGCAGCGATTTTTATAATGGATAAGAAAAAACTCAGAAACGATATCATACTGATACTGGCGGTCCTCATTGCCGCGCTCGCGGCATGGGGCGTGATCGCGCTTACCCAAAGGCCCGGGCGCGAGGTGCTCGTCGAGATCAAAGGATCGGTCACGGCAAGCTATCCCTTGGATCGCGACCTCCGCATTGATATCGTGACCGAGGACGGGCACGTGAACACGCTTGTAATAGAGGGGGGCAGGGCGCGTATCGAAGCCGCCGACTGCCCCGACAAGCTCTGCGTAAAGCAGCGTGCGATATCCAAAGCGGGGGAGAGCATAATCTGCCTTCCGCACA
This sequence comes from Clostridia bacterium, assembly GCA_017541305.1. Classification (GTDB taxonomy): domain Bacteria; phylum Bacillota; class Clostridia; order Christensenellales; family CAG-138; genus UBA3857. The sequence continues at coordinate 5,148 of JAFXZJ010000035.1, forward strand.
AGCTCGTAATACGCATCTCGGGTGAAAGCGGGGTGGACGGAACGGTATGAAAGCCACTCAAAAGCTCACTCTCATAGGCGTATCGATCGCCGCCGCTATGGTGCTGTCCTACGTTGAAACGCTCATCCCCGTGCCGTTTGCCGTGCCCGGGATAAAGCTTGGCCTTGCAAACACCGTTGCGCTCTTCCTGCTTTTCAGGCTCGATTGGAAGGCTGCCGGGCTCGTCTCGCTCATTCGGGTGCTGCTCTCGGGGCTACTCTTCGGCAACGCCGCATCGCTGGCCTATTCCGCGGCGGGCGCGGCGCTTTCACTCGTCGTTATGGCTCTGCTGAAGAAAACCGGGGCGTTCTCACCCGTGGGGATATCCGTGTCGGGAGCCGTCGCGCATAACGTCGGGCAGATCCTCATGGCGGTGGTGCTTTTGGGTACCGACCAAATACTCTGGTGGCTGCCGGCGCTCGCGGTCTCGGGCATAGTTACGGGTCTGGCGATAGGCGCCGCGGGCGCGGTGCTCATCAAAAAGATAAGCATTCCGATCCGATAGCATTATAAGCAAACGGCGAAGATAAAAACGGATGTATCCATTGGACGCATCCGTTTTGATTTCGTGTTACCTTTCCGAATAATAATCGTCTTTATAAGCAGAGGGGGGGATTTTCCCCTAAACATTTCCTGATGGAGCTAAGGAGAAAAACATGATCAAAAGGATACTTTCAGCAGCGCTGGCACTTGTTCTTGTCATAACGGCCGCCGCGTGCGGCGGCAAAACCGAGCCCAAAGGCGCGTCCGGCGTTCCCGAAGAAACTCAGCCTGCGGCCGAAAACACTATGCCCATACTCGATAAGGGCGGGGATATCATAGGCAGGATCGACGCCCGCGCTGTCTGCACTGCTGCGGACAACGGCATATTCTACAGCATATTCGCGCTGAGTGAAAACCGCTTTACAGCAGACGCGGAATACCGATTCTTCGATAAGGAAAGCGGGCGGGACGTTTTGCTTGGCACGCTTAAAGATCAGGGCTATGAAGCGGTCTATTCGCGCACCGAGTATAACGGAAAGCTATACACGCTCGCGGTGACGGGCAATCCCATGTCCGGCGAACCGGTCACGCTCGTTCTGCTTGCGGCCGACCCCGGATCGGGCTCAATGAAGGAATACGTTATTTCCAAAACCGGTTTCCCCTATGCCTCGATGGCGGTATCGAACGGAAAACTGCTCGTCATGAACCACAAAATGACGGAGCCTAAGCTCGATAAGCTGTACGAGTTCGATCCCGTATCGGAAACGGTGAGCGAGGCGCTTTCGTTCTCTTCCGATACCGACTCGCTGCGCGGCGTCTGCTCCGCGAAGGACGGCTTTTACCTGCTCCGCCTGCGGATCGGCGGCGACGGGAACACTCTGTTCCTCGACCGCTATGATAATGCCCGCGTCAAGGCGTCCGAGCTGAGCGTGCACGATACGCTCGTGAAGGCGGTCATGGATATTCCCGGTATCCTGAACCGTCAGGATGCGCTGAACGAGCTGGGAATGAACGTGAGCACGTTCGACGTGGAGGACGACAGATACCTGATCTATGAGAATTTCGGGCTTTCACGCCTCGTAGTCGACCTGCAGACGGGTGAAACTGTTTTGGCAAAGGATGATATCTGTTCCTTCACCGTCGGAAGCGGCCTGCCCTGCATATACAGGATGGATTTCGATCCCGAAGACGTTGAGGAACCCTATATAGCCGGCATCATCGGCGGCGAGCTTGTAAAGCTCGATTTCGCGCCGGCAGATCCCTACAGGCTCATAAGGATGGTATCTCATTCCGCCGGCGGGACGTGGCTTGTCGAGGCCTCCGACGGATCATGGGGACAGGACGCCGCGTTCGGGCTGTATCTGTGGACCGAATAACGGGGATATGCAAAAAACTGGGAGCCCGTGGCTTAATGCCCGCGAGCTCCTCTTTTTTTCTGTATTAAGCTTTAGATCCGCATTACCTTCTTTTCCAAGCGCTCCTGCTCATCAGCACGAGTATGGGGAATATCTCCAGCCTGCCCGCGAGCATATCGATTATTAGCACGATCTTTGAAGCCACGCCATAGCCCGAATAGTTGAGCGTAGGCCCTATGCCCTCAAGGCCGGGCCCCATGTTGTTGAAGCAGGATACCACGGCGGTTAGGTTGGTGGTGGTGGAAAACCCGTCGATCGAAACGATCAGGAAGCTTACGAGCAGTATTATCACGTAGGCGCACAGGTAGGCGTTGGTGTTTCTCAGCACGTTCTCGTCCACGACCCTGCCGTTCATGCGCACGGCCTGCACCTTGTTGGGATAGAGCACCTGACGCACGTTCCTGCGCAGTATCTTCATTATAAGCAGTCCGCGGCCTATTTTGAAGCCGCCGCCCGTGGAGCCCGCGCTTGCGCCTATGAACATCAAAGCAAACAGTATCGCCTTGGCAAACGATGGCCACAGGTCAAAGTCCGTAGTCGCAAAACCTGTCGAGGAGAGAAGACTGCCCACCTGGAATGCGGAATGGCGCAGGGTCTCGCCGAAGGTGGAGTAGGTTTTGGCAACGAGCAGCGTTACGGTGATCGCCGTGATCGCAACGAACGCCGTGCCAAGATACCACCTCAGCTCCTCGTCCTTCAGCACGTTTTTGATCTTGCCGCAGAAGAGCAGATAATAGCAGGTGAAGTTCACGCCAAACAGGAACATGAACACCGTGCATACCACCTGAATATAGGGGGAATACCCGCCTATGCTCGAATTCAGCACGCCGAATCCGCCGGTGCCCGCCGTGCCAATCGCGATACACACGGCGTCGAACACGGGCATGCCGCCGATGATGAGGAATATGAAATCCAGCACGGTCAGGAGTATGTAAAGCCCATAGAGTATCGTTGCCGTCTGCTTCATGCGGGGCACGAGCTTGCCCACGTCGGGGCCGGGGCTTTCCGCGCGCAGAAGGTGCATCGTGTAACCGTCGCTGCGCCCGCTTATTGGCACAAGCGCCAGCAGGAACACCAGCACGCCCATGCCGCCCAGCCAGTGGCTTGTGCTGCGCCACAGCAGCATGCCCTTGCTCATCGCCTCAACGTCTGTCAGTATCGAAGCGCCCGTTGTGGAAAAGCCCGAAGCGATCTCAAAAAGCGCGTCGATATAATGCGGTATCTCGCCCGATATCACAAAGGGCAGAGCGCCGAAAAGGCTCATCACGATCCACGAAAAGCCCACGCACACCAGGCCGTCCCTTGCGTAAAAGCCCTTCTTCGCATTGCGTGAAAGCAGCCACAGCCCGCAGGCCGCGGTGAGTATTATGCCAACGGATATCAGGAAAGCCGAGGCAGAGCCCGTCTGCCCGCCAAAGGCGCAGAGCAGCATCGCGGGGAGCATAAAGGCTGCCTCCACGATCAGTATAAACGATATGATCCGGCCTATCATTCGGAAATTCATATTGCTTTCCTCATTCGAAGATATCGTTTAGCCGCGAGATCGCACGCTCGGCGTCGGAAACGACTATCACGGTGTCGCCGGGATAGAAGCACGAATTGCCGTTGGGGATGACTATCTGCGAAAGATGCAGTATGCACGCTATCAGCACGTTCTTTTTAAGCTTAACGTCCTTGAGCGGCACGCCGCAGTTCTGGGTGTCCTTGGTGACGTGGAACTCGGTCGCTTCGGATTTGCCGTCGGCTATCCTGTGCACCGCAATGGAGGCGCCCGTCTGGTTGTTCATGCCGCGCACGTAGCCAACTATCGTGTTCGAGCACAGCTCCTTGGGGCATATCACGCTGCCGAAGCTGAGATTATCGAGTATCACACTGCTCTCCGTGCGGGAAAGCTTTGTGATTACCTGATCTACTCCGCAGGACTTGACGTAGAGCGATATTATCATGTTAAGCTCGTCAAGGCCCGTCATGGCCACAACGGCGTCGTTGCTGTTTAGCCGCTCGCCCTCCCAGAAGGTCTGATCCGATGCGTCGGCGCAGACTATGCTCGCATGGGGCAAAAGCTCCGCAAGCTGCTCGCATTTTGCGCGGTCGCGCTCCACCACCTGCACCTCGGGGCCGTTCTTTTCAAACATCTGCGCCAGGTAATAGGTTATCCTGCCGCCGCCGCAGATTATCACCCTCTTGACCCTGTGGGTGATCACACCCAGATTCTTTAAGAGCACTGCAAGCTCGCTCGTGGTCGCGGTTACGAACAGCCTGTCGCCCTCCTGCAGCAGAAAATCGCCCCTGGGGGTGATGGCCTCGCCGTTGCGCAGCACGGTGCACACCAGTATCTTGCATTTTGCAACGGAGTGGAGCTGCATAAGCTGCAGGTTGTTCAGCGGGCTTCCCGCCGTTACGCGCAGCTCGACTATCTCGACCCTGCCGTGCACGAATTTCTCGCGCTTCAAAAAGCCCGGATACCTTATAAGACGCTCGATCTCCTGCGCGGCCTGGACATGCTGCTCCTGGTCGTCGTCGGCCCGCTCTTCGCCGCACTCAACGCCGCCCACCCGCTCCCCGCGTGCGTCATGGGGCAGTTCCGCCACAACTGGGGCGGCTTCACGCTCTGGGACGCGATCATGCCGCTGTTCATATTCATGTGCGGCGCGGCGGTGCCCTTCGCGCTCGGCAGGCGGCTTGCAGGCGGGCGCGCGGGCCTCGCCTACTGGAGGCACGTCCTGGGGAGAGTCGCGCTGCTGTGGGTTCTCGGCATGATA